>PBSL01000001.1 GCA_002726205.1 Planctomycetaceae bacterium
CGGACGCCGACGAGGAAGTCTCGGAATCGGACGCCGACGAGGAAGCCGCGGAATCGGACGCCGACGAGGAAGCCTCGGAACCGGACGCCGACGAGGAAGCCTCGGAACCGGACGCCGACGAGGACAGCGAAGGTGAGGCCGATGCGGAATCCGCCCAGGCGACCGATTCCTCCTCCGACGAGAATGACTCGAAGACAGACGACGACGAGTAGCCTCCCCTCTCGGCTACGCATTTTCTGCCGTCGTCACAAACCTCATGATCGTAACGGCCCTTCAGCTGACAGGCTGAAGGGCCGTTACATTTGCGCTAACTACCCCCTCTACCTGACCGTTCAGGTCAACCTACCCTGTTCAGTTTGATATCGGTCGCATCCCACGCCGATGAAGCTTGCACGGACAAACCGAACCTGAACGCTTCTCAGCAGAAACAGGGGTAACATGCCGGCAACTTCAAGAAGAGCAACGCGAGTCCAAGCACCACTGGAAACCTACCTGCGAGAGATCAATGAAACGACTCTCCTGACTGCCGAACAGGAACGTGAACTCGCGTTCCGAATCGAAAAGGGTGATCTCGAGGCCCGCGACTGGATGGTGCGGGCCAACCTGCGTTTGGTCGTAAATATCGCCCGGGCCTACAACGGGAATGGTCTCCAGCTGCAGGATTTGATCGAAGAAGGAAATCTTGGTTTGCTGCGTGCGGTTGAAGGGTTTGACCCGACAATGGGCACCCGCTTCAGCACCTATGCCAGTTACTGGATCAAACAATCGATAAAGCGTGCCCTCGTCAATTCGGCCAAGACCATCCGAATCCCAGCCTACATGGTCGATCTCTTGACCAAGTGGCGCCGGGCCACTGCACGATTGCAGGATGAACTTGACCGCACGCCGACAAACGAGGAAGTCGCCGCGGTCCTGGAACTCACACCAAAGAAACTCAACATCGTCCGTCAGGCGATCCAGCTCTACAACGCCACTCCCCACCGAGACGACGAGGATTCCGGTTGTGCGATGGGAGAACTCGTGGTCGATGATGCGGTCAAAACTCCCGACCAGGAAATGATCGAGAGTGACAACCTGCGTCACGTGTACCGCATGCTCGAGCGAATGGACCCACGCGAAGCAGACATCCTCCGCATGAGGTTTGGGCTCGACGGTGAAGAACCACGAACACTCAAGGAAATCGGAATCGTTCTGGGCCTGACCCGCGAACGCGTTCGCCAGATTGAATCCGAGGCTCTGCGTTGCCTGGGTGATGGACTCAGTGATGATTAGTCCGCGGCATTCGACGTGTTGTAACTCAGGTCCAACACATCCACCGGATGCACCACCTGCAGCGAACGTCGCTGCTGCCGCAAAGCTGCCTGCAGTTGCAGAGTGCAGCCGGCATTTCCGCTGATCACCACATCTGCACCTGTCGAAAGGATGTTGTTCACCTTCCGTTTTGCCAACCGGTCGGACATTTCGGCCTCTGTCAGGTTGTAACTGCCCGCCGCGCCACAACAGATATCCGATTCGGGCAGAGTCACCAATTCCAGCCCCGGCACCATCTCCATCAGCTTCCTGGGTGCTTCACGAATCCCCTGTGCATGGGCAAGATGGCAGGCGTCGTGATAGGTCGCGCGCCAGGCAACCTCGCCGAGGGGTGGCCTTGGTCCCAGTTCGACAAGGAACTCGGAAATGTCCTTGACGCGACTGGCAAATCCGGCCAGCGACTCGCACATCGCCGTGTCCTTCAAAGTGGCTTCTGCAGCCATTTGACCGTAGTCCTTCAACATCGCCCCGCATCCGGCCACATTCAGGATCACTGCATCCAGATCCTCGGGAAACGCGGCGACGTTGCAGCGAGCCATCTCGAGAGCCGGTTCCGCGGCGCCGCTGTGGTAATGGATCGCTCCGCAGCAGACCTGCTGTCGCGGCACAACCACCTCGCAGCCATTCGCCTGCAATACCCGCGCCGTGGCTTGATTGGTGTGACTGAACATCACGTCGCCGACGCACCCGGTGAACAAACCCACTCGAGCCCGGCGTTTCCCTACAGCCGGCAACACTTCAGGAAGCCGGGCGGCAACCGGTTTCAGCCTCGGAAGCAGCCGATACATCCGGCCCAGCGTCCCGGGAAGAAGTCGATCCAGGCACAACCATCGGGCCACACTGTCCACTCGCAGCAACTGCAACCATCGCATCGGGGCCAGCGCCCACTTCAGCCGTCGCGGATACGGGAACAGGCCATGCAGCACGAACCGTTCAAACCAGCCGACCGCCCGTGAGCCCTTCATGTCGATTCGAAACGGTTCTATCAATCGTCCGTATTCGACACCAGAGGGACAGGCCGTTTCGCAGCTGCGGCAGTCCAGGCACAGGTCCAGGTGGTGACGAACATTGTCCGTCAGACCCACTCGCCGGTCGACCACCCCTCTCATCAGATAGATGCGGCCTCGGGGACTGTCATTCTCGTTTCCGGTTTCCAGGTATGTCGGGCAGGCGGCCGTACACAGTCCGCAATGGACACAGTCGAGGAAACGACCGTAGTCGATCGACCCCCCGGCTGGCGGCGCCCCTTCAGTTTCGGCCAACGGTCCACTCATCCCCCCACCCCAACCTCATTCGTCTCAATGGGCCTCGCCGAAGCCCGGGCACCGTCGATGCCTCTGCCCGGACTCAGCAATTCACCGGGATCCAACTCTTTCTTCAGTGCTGCCATCAATTCCCAGTCCCCACGAGCCGTCCCCCACAGATCCAGTTCCGGCTGCCAACCCGGTTCACAACGCTCGATCAGCACCTGGCCACCTCCGGACACTGCAACCGCTCGCAGCGATTTGATGATCGAACATGCCCGGCCCACATCCAGGGTGTCGTCGGGCAAGTGTCCGTGTACCACGCCGTTTCCCAGGTGCGCCTGGACTGCGACTCCCGCATCGATTGCGGCCGTCATGAATTCGACGGTTCGAGACGGCCTCAAGGAAGCCCGAAACGTCACGGCCGACTCGGCGCCGACCTGGAATTCCGTCAGAGCCGACCACATCGCCACGGCCGCCGCTTCCTCTTTCCACACAACGTTATTGGCTCCGCCGGCACGCAGTTCCCGTTCGACGACCTCCGCCTGCCAATCAACTTCGGCGCGACTCCCCTCAAGGCCCACCCCTACCAACAATGGTCCTTCCGGAAGTTGCTGACGTGACTCGGCGGAGATTTGCCTGGCTGCCTTGGGACCCAGTAATTCGATCGCGACCGACCGCGCCTGCGATGTCGACATATCGGTCAACAGATCGTTGACCATCGCACCCTGATCAAAGCACGCCCAGCCCAGCGCCGAGGCCGCTGCCACCGGTTTGAGCTTGAAAGTCACCTCGGAGATCACCGCCAGGCTGCCGCCGGAACCAACCAGCAACTTGCACAGGTCATACCCGGCCACGTTCTTGACCACGCGGCCGCCGGCTCGGAAAGGTTGGCCACCGGCCGTCACTGCCCCGATTCCGATCACGTAATCCCGCATCGTCCCGAAACCAAACCGCCTCGGTCCACCCGGATTACAGGCAACCACACCTCCTGCAGTTGCACGGTGGGCCATTGGGATGTCGATCGGCAACCGCTGCCCCTCCTGCCGCAACTGTTCCTGCAAGATGCCCATCCGGCAACCCGCTTCGACGGTGACGGTCATGTCACGGGCAGGGAAGTCCAGGACCTGATCCAACCGTCCCAGGGACACCTCGAGGCTCTCTCTGGCGATCGGAAATCCAAATCCCAATGCCGTACGACCTCCCACCGGCAACAATGGACGTCGTTCTCCACTTGAGTTCTTTTCCAGCAGACGAGCCAGTTCGCTTGCCGTGGCCGGGACGATCTCATCGTACGCCCTGGAGATTGGCTTCCCGGGATCATTCACGGCGCGGCCTGCTTTCCCGGATGCGAACGTTCGATGTGTTCCATTCCACAAGCACCGGCAACGGGCAGCATCTTGGCCGGACTGCAACGGCCCTTGGGATTGAACGCAGCACGCACCCTGCCCATCACTTCCAGGTCGTCGCTACTGAAGAGCCGATCCATGAAGCTGATCTTCTCGACGCCGATCCCGTGTTCCCCGGTCACGCTGCCTCCAAGGTCAATGCACTTCCCGAGGATTTCATCGCTGGCGGAAAACACGCGGGCAATCTGCTCTTTGTCCCTTTCATCAAACAACAGGATCGGATGAATGTTCCCGTCGCCGGCATGAAACACATTTACGATTCGCACCCCGTGACGTTCGCCTGCCGCCGTGATGAATTCGAGAATTTCCGGCAGCTTTGTTCGCGGAACCACACCGTCCTGGGTGCAGTAGCTTGGGCTCAGACGACCGATGGCACCAAAGGCTTGTTTGCGACACTTCCAGAGCAACTGCCGTTCCTCTTGCGTTTCCGCTCTGCGAACTTCCCGGGCGCCGGCCTGGTCGCAAATCTCGACGATCCGGCGAGCCTCTTCGTCGACGGCCACCTCCAGCCCGTCAACCTCCATCAACAACACCGCGGCCGCGTCCAGCGGAAACCCGAATCCATAGGCTGCCTCGACGGCCTCGACTATCCCCTGATCCATCATCTCCAGCGCCGCAGGAATGATCCCTTCACCAATGATGCTACTGATCGCACGCGTTGCATCTCCGACCGTCTCAAAGATCCCCAACATCGTCCGATAGGCCACCGGGTCCCGCGTCAGCCGAACCATGACCTTCGTGCAAATCCCAAAAGTCCCTTCACTGCCCACGAAGAGACCGGTGAGATCGTAACCGGCCAAGCCCTCGGTCGCTCCGCCCAACTCGACCAGACGACCGTCGGGCATAACAACTTCCAGGCCAAGCACGTGGTTGACCGTCACTCCGTACTTCAGCGTGTGCGGTCCGCCGGAGTTGGTCGCCACGTTTCCCCCGATCGTGCAGGCCCCCTGGCTCGAAGGATCCGGCGCGTAATGAAATCCGGTACCCGCAAGGTGCTGAGTGAGGTGCAGATTGACCAGGCCTGGTTCCACCACGGCAAAACGATCCTGGAGATTCACCTCGAGGATTTCTTTCATCCGCGTCAGCGTGATCATCACGCCGCCGCCGACGGGCAGGCAGCCTCCAGCAAGACTCGTCCCTGCACCTCGTGGCACGAAGGGCACATCGAACTCATTGCACGCGAGAACGATCTCGACCACCTGGTCGGTGCTGCCTGGAAAGAGCACGACATCGGGTAGCTTCTTTTCGACAACATACCCATCGCACTCGTAGACCAGCAGTTCATCGGTGGCCGAAAGAACAGCGTCGTCACCGACGATCGCCTGAAAGCGGCGAATCAACTCGCCCGAGATCCCACCAGTCCCGGCGCTCGTGTCGTTGGACTTCCCCATGATCGGGGTATTCTATGACCGTCGCCATCCCCGCGAAAGTCATCACCGACCAACGCCCGCCTGCAATCAAGCGTCCCGGCGCGGACCAAGGCGAACGCCGTCCTGAAATCCCGGAGATCGGGTTGGGGGCTCACGTCAGTCTACCGAAAACGACGGTCATCGCCGTGTCGGCGTGGTCGCCTTTCCGGCCGTCGCCGGCGGCAGCAACCGGGCCGGTGCCCCCAACTGCCGCGTGTCGGCCCGGAGCCGCGCATATTCACTCTTCACCGCCACCATCCGTTCGGCCTGCCGATTCAACTCTTGGCGGAAGTCTTGAATGCGGGATTCCAGCATCGCTGCGGCAAACGAAATCATCGCGACCATCACGACGGCACAGGAAAATCGAAAGAACATCGCTGCAGGCCTCCGAATGGTTCCAATGACCATGGCCTAGTATCGTCGCGAGTCAGCTTCGCGCGCCAGTTGCACTCGCGCGGCGTCGGACGGCAACCTCAAAACCATTCCCTGCTTCAGTTTGTGTGGACTGGGCAACTCGCTCCGGTTCATCCGGAAGATCTGGATCCAACGCGACGTTCGTCCCAAATATTTTTCGGCAATCCCAGTCAGCGTGTCGTCTGGCCCCACCCGATAAACCGGATGACCATCGGAGCCGATCGAGAAACCGGCCGAATCTGTCGCCGCGGCACGGGAGTTTCCCGCCCGCGGAACCAGGGTTGCGAATTGTGATTCGAGCAATTCACGGGAGGGAATCAACACCTTCATCCCCGGTTTCATTCGTTGAGGATCGCCTATCCGTCGCCTGTTGTACTCAGCCAACGCCTGGAAATACCGCGCAGTGCCGTAGTGACGGCGCGAAATCGTCCAGTAACTGTCGCCACTTGCCACCTCGTGAACACCAATCGCAGCTCCTTCGGTTCGTCTATCCAAACCCAATGCGTCAGTCGATTGGCCCTCGACGGCAATTCGACGCGCGGAGCTCGTGCTCTCGAGGGTCCGTGGCCTATAGGGCTGGGTCGTGTCCGGAACCGGAACTTCCGGATCAGCGGCAAGAGCCCGGGACCTCGCACCGTCGGACGGTTCGGAGAAGGGCAAGGCGGGATTTGCGTTTCCGATCGCCGGTTCACCGCCAAAGGTCGCGGCGGGAGCGACGCCCGCAGTTTCTGCCCCGGGCCCGAAGGAGTTCGACTGCGTTGTGGCAGCCTTCGGCTGGGAAAAACCCGTGCCCGTGGGCCGGAAACCCACCCGGTTCTCTTCTGGAAACGCTGGTTGCTCGCCGCGGGTGGAGGCGGCCGTCTCGTCGAATTGGGGGGGGTCCCCCAGGGGTTCAGGTTCACTTTGCGGAATGCGACTCGAACGACTTTGATCCAGGCCATCGGCCAGGTCGTTGACAGGTGCCGAAACTCCGACCGCCTCATCTCGTGAGGGGAACGGTTCTGGCTGATTGCCGAACCCTTGCCCGCCGGCATCGGCCGCCAGCGGACCATCGCCTTGTGGCAACTGCCGCCTCGCCGATTCATCGTAGACGGCGTCTTCGAATCCGGCACCGTTCTCCGATGACGCCACGACAACCCCGGGGACTTTCGTCTCGTCCTTGGCAGGAGCTGTTGACGTGTCGGTTCCATCCCGGTTGCTTTGCCACACGTAGATGACACCACCCACGAGGGCCAGCCCGAAGAGACACTGCAGCAGCCTACCCCAACCACGCATCGCCGTTCCTCCTTCTGTCCGATCGAATCCAAAAAATGCCTGATCATTCTCCGAATAATCTTCGGCACCGTTGTTCACATGCGTACCGCAGTCCGTAGACGCGCGGAGCGGCTCCGTGGGTTCACCCGCTGTTCCCTCGGAGAGGGCCGGATTGGCCCGCTGCTCAGTGCCATCCATATTTCCTGGTCCTGAAATGCTTGTTTGACGATTCTGTCTTCCAGTGAATGAAACGAGATCACAACGATTCGACCACCGGAGGCCAGACACGTCGGAAGGATATCGGCAAGTGCCTTTTCCAGGTGAACCAACTCCTGGTTGACGGCGATTCGCAAGGCCTGGAACACCCGCGTTGCCGGATGCCGTCGCCCGCGACGCCGGCCCACCGTTTCCAGGACCACATCCGCCAATGCACGTCCGGAAAGGACAGGTTTGACCCGTTGTCTGGCAACGATCGCCGCAGCAATCCGCCGACTGTCCGGTTCCTCTCCCCATTTCCGTAAACAGGCTTCCAGTTCGCCTTCGTCGACTTTCGCGAGCCATTCCGCCGCCGGATATCCCTGGGAGGTATCAAACCGCAGGTCGAGGCAACCGTCGTGTTCAAATCCAAAGCCACGACTGCTATCGGCCAACTGGTCGGAGGAGACTCCGAGATCGAGCAGGATTGCGTCGACAGTTTTCGGAATCCGCGCATCGGCAGCCAGCACCTTGTCCAGGGATGCATAACTCTCCTGGTGCAGGTAGCAGTTCGGGAATTCCAGGACGGCGCCGGCCCGGCCCAGCATCTGGCGATCGCGGTCGAGTCCCACCAGCGTACCCCCCGGACCCAATCGCTGCAGAATTGCCGCCGAGTGTCCCCCGCCTCCCACCGTTCCATCAACAATCGTCTGCCCCGGCTGAACTTCCAGCCATTGCAGCACCTCGGCCACGAGTACCGGGACATGGCAGGAGCGTGACAGTTCTTCGGCACCGGATCGCTCAGTCATGGAACAACAGATTCCTGAGAACAGGCGGGTCTTCTAGTTCTTTGCCCGGGACGCGCGAAGGGGAATTCTGCGGTGGTTGCCTTTTTGGCATCCACTTAGCTCGCCGCCGGCGGATCCAGATCGCCTGCGTCAATCACTTCCTGCCACATCTGTTCGTAACGCTGCACCATCACATCCAGCGAGAAGTGTTCGATCGCCCTTCGACGGGCGTGCTGCCCCATGGCCAACGCCTGTTCGGGATCATCCAGCAAATGTTCAACCGCATCGGCAAGACCATCAATCCCGCCGTCCCGGACAACCCAGCCGGTCCTCCCATGCTCGACCAGTTCTGCAACACCTTCAACGGCCCGTGTCACCACGGGCACCCCGGCAGCCATGCTCTCCAGGACCACATTGGGCATTCCTTCCCAGAGTGACGTCAGCAGCACACCCGAGGACCGCGCCAAAAGCGCTTCCACGTCAGCAATCCATCCCAACAGATGAATTCGTCCTGCCAGGCCACTTCGTTCAATCGTTTGCTCAACCTTCGCTCGCAACGGACCGTCGCCGGCCAGGACCAGATGTGCATCCGGGTGTGACTGCAGGACGCGTTCCATCACATCAATCAAAGCCAGGGGGTCCTTTTGAGGGTCCAATCGGCCAACACTGGCGATCACAGGCTGATCGTCAGCGATGCCCAATCCAGACAGATCGGAGACGATCGCACGATCAAATCTGGCAGTATCGACGCCGTTTGGAATCACGCGGATCCGGACCGGCTCGAGACGCGTCCATTTCCGGCAGAACTCGGCGACATCTCGACTGACACAGATGTGACGTCGTGCTCTCCTGACGCAGAATCGCTCGATCCAGGCGCGCCAGCGTCGGCGACGCTCCGCGACACGGTTGCCGGTAATCACGTCATCGACACCGGCCCAACGCGCAGCCAAGCATCCGGCAACATTTCCGTGGAACAGCCACGTTTGCAGCAAACGTGGCTGAATCCGTTTCAGTTCGCCGACGAGCTTGAAGACCATCATCACGTCCCAGCGACAACGTGCGCCCAGGCAGCGAAAATCGATTTCCGCATCCCGCAGTCTTTCGGTCAGCGGTCCGTCACCACTGCCCAGCGAAATCACTGTCGGTCGCCAGCGTCGTCGATCGAGTCGACACACCAACTCGACCAGCATCCGCTCAGCCCCACCGGGGTCGAGTTCGGTGATACAAAACGCCAGCGGGCACGGCGTCACCGACACAAACACTCCTTCGACTGCTGGCCCCAGGCGACACATCCCGTGATGGCGGAGGTGCCAGGTGATCCCACGGTCTATAATACGTCCAGCACGCTGCGTCGCTGGCGCCTAATGTTGATCATGACGGGTTTGTATCGACTGGAGTTTCATGAGTAAACCCGTTTCATCCGATGAACTGGCGGCCTTCGACTACGAGTTGCCGGAGAGGTTGATCGCTCGGCAGCCTCCCGCTCGTCGGGATGGGGCCCGAATGCTACTCGTCGATCGCGACAGCGGGAAGATCGCCTCCCGGCTCATCACCGACCTCCCGGAACTCCTGGCCGCCGATGACTGTCTGGTTCTCAACGACACCCGGGTGCTGCCTGCCCGCCTGTTCGGGCGGCGGATCGCAACCGATGGGCACTGGGAAGGTCTCTTCCTCGGGTCTGATCCGGCAGGTCGTTGGCGGCTGATTGGCAAGACGCGCGGGAAACTCCAGCCCGGTGAACGAATTGCTCTGACGCCGGCCCACCCCGAGTCCGAAGCCTTCCCGCCATGCGAATTGTCCCTCATCGAGCAGGAGTCGTCGGGCACCTGGGTGGCCACACCCCAGCCACCAGAAGCCGTGCAGACCATCCTCGACCGCTATGGCACGATGCCACTTCCTCCCTACATCCGCCGCCCGATCGCCACGGCCGAGGACCGTCAACGTTATCAGACGGTCTATGCGGAGCACGCCGGTGCAGTCGCAGCCCCTACGGCCGGCCTGCATCTCTCACACCAACTACTGCAGGAGTGCCGCGATCGTCCACTGGGGATCGAGAAACTCACTTTGCACGTCGGCCTGGACACCTTCCGCCCGATCAACGTAGGAAACCTCGATGAGCACCAGATGCACTCCGAGTGGTGTCGGCTGGCGTCAGAAGTCGCCGACAAATTGAATGCGGTTCGACACGCTGGAGGACGGATTGTTGCTGTTGGAACGACGGTTGTCAGGACACTGGAATCGGCTGCTGACGGGAGCCGTTTAACGTCATTTGATGGTTCGACCGACCTGTTCATCCGCCCCGGCCACCATTTTGCGGCTGTCGATGCCCTGCTGACAAATTTCCACCTGCCCCGTTCGACGCTCTTCGTGCTGGTCTGCGCTTTTTGTGGACCAGATCTGGCCCGCGAGGCCTATCACCATGCAATCGCAGATTGCTATCGTTTCTACAGTTACGGCGATGCCATGCTCATCCTGTAAGATCACCTGTAGCAACTGGGCCGATTCTACGGCGCCCAGGCCCTTCCTCGAGGAACTTGACCCAACAGGGTCGGAATTCACTTTGACGCAAGGTCGGCGACCCAGATAGTATGGGGGGTCTACATGGAGTTGGGCGCCACGGAGCGGGCTTCCCTGGATTTTGTTGATGTAGGTAATCGGTATGAAATTCCTTCGCATCACTTCGATTGCTGTTTTTCTGGCTGCCGTTACAGCACTGATCTCTCCGGCATTGGCCCAGAGCCAGTCGCGGTTCTCCCAGGATCCGTTCCTGATGGTACCCAACAAGTACCGCAACCAGGTCCTTTTCGATGATTACCTGGCACCGCAGGGCAACTTCGCCAAACTGCCTGACCGAGCCAATGACATCCTGATCGCCCATCGGATTGCCCAGCAACAGGTCGACCTGGCGATTGATTACCTGAAGTCGAATCGGCGACAGATCCTCGCCGGTATCGATCCCTTCTGGAACCAGGTCTACGGTCCGATCACCAAGATGAAGGAAGTCGCCATTCTCTCGGCCAATCCGATCTCTGGCCTGGGCAACATCGATGACGGCGACTACATCATCGAGCAAGAGGATGCCGGTGACGCCAGCCCACCCTCACCTCCGGATCCCCCCCACGTCGCATTCCGATCACACCTGAAAAAGGGAGACTGGCTGTTCATTGCCGAGCGACTGCCCGACGGCACTCTCGACGAAGGGTACGTCCGCCGTGTCTACGACATCACTCACGACGACGAGTACGACGACCAGGAAATCGAGCTTGATCCCAACGGCGAACCCGTTCCGGTCGACCTCGAAGAGGCCGTCATCTATCGCGTGCAGCGGTTCGACAAGCAGGCTGACCCGACCATCTACCAGAACGTGCTGGCCACTTTTCAGTCGATCAAGGCTGCGTTGTCGGGGCGTGATCCGACGACGATGGATACTGACCTGACGGTCGAGGACATCAACTACCACGGTCGCTTTCACGATTTCAACCAGGAATACGCTGCCGATGATGGGCTGCTGCCATCACTCGATCCGCTGGGCGATTTTCCCGCGATCCCCGAGGGACTGGTCGCCGACCGCCGCTTGCGTCAGGCCGGGCTGTCCAACTCCGATTCCCACTATCACCTCGACCGCCTCTACGATATTGCCAACCGCAATCTCGTCGACCGTAACGGCGACGACGTCTTTTTCGGAGGCGATCTGACCAAGCCAATCCCGCTGATGTGGACCCAGGACAACGAGTTGCCCCTGGAGTTTGACACTCGCAATCCGGTCGCCGGCGCCACCGACCGCGACCGGGCGTTTTTCTCGAACCGGCAGACCGTCTTCGGCGGCCTCGACGACCACTGGAACCAGTATGTTGGTGACGCCTTTCTGCGACTTGACGAGGACGGTGTCCCCCAGATTGAGCACGACGGTGAGTTTTACGACAGCAGCATTTCTGGCACGTCGATCGAGGAACGAACGCGGCGAGAGCGAACGCCCGCCGGTGGCACGCTCCTGACCGACGCCTTCGGCAATCCGATCTACGAGATTGCCAAGGTGCAGGAACGGGCGACTGCCGTCACCGGTTCCAGTGGCAATAACAGTTTTCGCCAATGGCAGAACATCGTGCAGTCTTTTGCCGAATACGGGTCGAGCAGTTTTCTCGACGACGAGGACAACTGGAACCCGGTCGGCGTAATTGGATTCTCTGGCATGCTCGGCAGTGGTGGAACCCAGGAACAACACGCACGCGACGCTGGCAGGTTCGCCCGGTTTGCCAACCTGATCCGGATCACTCCCGGCGGTGGCCCGAGCGTCGAACCGTTCGGCAAACGCAGCCAAGCGAACTTCAACCCGATCGTTCCCCGGCAATAGCAGGGCCACCGTCGGCACCGCAGCCTCCCTGCAGTCTGGGATCTGCTCGGATCAGGCACGGTGACCCGAGGCCTCGCCAACCGGCGGCGCGGATGGTCGGCCTCAGCGACCGCCGGTTCCGGGAACCTTGATCGGCACGCGACCGTCAAGGTAACGCCAGTTCTTCAGGAAGTTCAGCAGATCGGCCATCTGGGCCTGGCTGATATTCTTCTCCAGTCCCTCGGGCATCAAAGAGATTCCGTTGGACTTCAGCACCTCGATGTCGTCCCGCAGGACGCGGACCACTTTGCCTTCGGCCTGTCGCAGTGTCACGGTTGTCGGCGTTTCCGAGGCCACGATACCTGTCAGAACTCGCCCGGCGTTGGTCACCAATGAATAGCTGAAGTAGTTGTTGTCGACGGCACGGTTGGGATCCAGGATCGATAACAAGAGTTGCTCGCGGGTCCGTCGTCGCGAATCGGCGATGTCCGGAGCGACGTCAACTCCTATCTTCTCCACACGGTGACACGCCGCGCAGTTCTTCCGGAAAATTTCTCGCCCACGCTTCGGATTCCCGGCGTGTTTCAAGACCTCCTGATACTCGCGGATCACCAGTCGTCTCGCCGCCGGTACCAGGCCAGACAGTATCTGTCGTGCCCGTTCGCGTATCCCCTTGTCCTTGTAGTCCCGAAGTCGAGTGACGCGCGCCGGATCGATGTCGGCCCTGACAATCCGCCCTTTCTCGATTGCTTCCAGCAACAACGCGGCACGTTCCGGATCCGACATCAACACGTCCAGTGCCAGACGACGCGAGGCCGCAGTCATCCCGGCATATTTTTCCAAGACCACCTGGCCGATCCGGCCACCCGCGAAGTCACGCAACGTTCGCAGCGCCTCGATGTCACCGCCACGAAATCTCTTCAACAGGGGTTCCACAACCCGCCCTGGAGGCCCGGACCGCAACAGCACCGTCACCTCCCTGGCAACGTCTCCGGACGGGGAAGCTGCCAACCACTCCAGCAGCGTTGTCCACAGTCGAGCCAATCGGTCCCGGTCAACAGGATCCGGCAGTCTTGCCAGCGATCGCCCCCCGGAACGCAAACCGTCATCAAGCCCCTGGAGGCCTGAGAGTTGCACGCGAGCCCACTCTTCGCCCTCGGCGATTTCCGATTGTGGTGACAGCAGTTTCAGTGTCGCCGCAACTTCCGGCGAATCACTCCGCCGACCAATCGTCTCCGCAATCGATTTCACCAACAGTCGCAGTTCCTTGAACCGGCACTCGTCTTTTGCAGAGGCTGACTTGATGAGTTCTGCAAGTAACACGGATCCGAACCGGCCCGCACCGGCCACAACCGCTTCGCGGGTCCACGAGTCCATCGGCGTCTGCAGACACGCGTTGACGGCCACCTTTACGAGTGGCACGGCCGTTTGCGAATCGTCCCAATCTGGATGGCGACGTTGGCTGAGCAGGTATTGGAATCGCAGCGGTGCAGCGGCAAGTCGTTCGACGGCAACCTGACCCAGCATTTGCGGATGTTCCCGCAGCAGCGTTTCCGACAGGATCAATGCCTGTACCACGACGCGATCATCGGCAGCTGACAACGCGGTGCCGATCAGTTCGGCCGATGTTTCGCCGAGACCGTCAAGAGCCCACAGGGCGTGAATTCTGCCGATCACGTCCTTTGAAGCAGTGGCCAATCGCTGAAGTGCCGGAATCGCCCCACGATCCTGTCGCTGGTAAATCAGTCGCGCCGCGGTATCTCTCCTCCACCCATTCGGGTGTGACAATTCCGCAACCAGTTTGCTTCCCGACAAACGCCCCAGTGCCGGCGCCGCCTCGTCGCGATTCGCGGTAACATGACCCACAGGGACGATGCGATAGATCCTGCCCCGGTCGTTTCCCGCGTAATTGTCCGGCCGGTTCTTCAGTTCTTCAGGCACCCACTGGGGATGTTCGACCACGGCCCGATACATGTCGACGACGTAAAGTGCCCCGTCGGGTCCAACTTCGAGATTGACTGCCCGGAACCACTCGTCCCGTGACGCCAGAAATTCCACGCCCCGACGTCCTGGCGAACCGGCCAGAGTCACACCCTCGCGGGAAAGACGCTCTCGGTGCACGAGATTTCCGGTCGGGTCACAGACGAAGGCGTTTCCAGAACAATCGGGTCCCAGCAGGTGGCCACGGTAGATGGTTACACCGCAGGCGGCGGTGAATTGCCCTTCGTGGAGTGTCGACGTGACCCAGGTCCGCGACACGGGAAACACCCGGGACACGGCGCCGGGTGTTACAACATCATGCACGGTCGCCGCGACCGCCAGGTGTGGATTGCCTTCCAGGTAACGGCCCGCCAGCACCACGTGACGGCAGGGATTACGATTGCTGCAAACAAACCTGCGGCCCAGGTCGTCGAATGTCAGGCCGAACTGCCCGTTGCCGTTGACCGGTTCACACCCACCGGCGAGAGGGTCGAACCGAAAATCCCGGCCACTGATCGAAACGGCCTTGCTCTTCTTGCCCTTCACCGCCCGCCGCGGCGTCACCATTCCTCCGCGAAGCCCGTTGGCCACGTAGACGCGATTGTCCATCGCAAAGGTTGGATGGTTCGCCCGCAACTGCGGGTTCTCCTGTTTGAATCCCGAGTACCACGTTTCGCGAACGTCGGCGACGCCATCCCCGTCACGATCGGCAAGAAAGAGCACCTCGCCGGCCACGGTCACCAACACTCCGTCGTTCCAGGGTTGAAGCCCCGTCGCAAACAACAGGCCCTCGGCAAACACCCGGGACGTCTCGTAGCGTCCATCTCCGTCGGTATCTTCCAGCCAACGAACCCGGGACCGCGGCGGTTCCCCCTTGGGAGGGCCGTTGGGGTAATCCCCCATCTCGACCACCCACATCCGACCATTTTCATCGAAACGAACAGCCACCGGATCCACCACTTGTGGTTCAGCTGCCGCGATCTCAATGCGGTAACCCGGATGCAGACGGAACTCGGCCAGGGCAGCGACCGGGTTCAATGGACTGGCGGGGGGGCGCTCCTTGGCGACCTCCTCTGCTGTTAGCGTACCGCACGCAACGGCCACAACAACCGCGGTTTTCAGCGACGTCAACACCACCTGCATCGTCCGCTCCCCCGATCGACCCTTCTCGATCGGAGTAGCATAACAGAATCGTCGCCTCAGTCGTGGATATGGAACAGTCGCCTTAACGCCTCGAGCAACCCGTGTGGCGTGCCTTCCCGCGCCTCGTTCCGCAGCGTCTCCAGTGGCGGGTGCAGCAACTTGTTGACGATCCGTTGTATGGTCTGCTCGACCTGGCCCATGTCCTCCTCTTCGAGATGACCGAGTTTGGTCCGCAACCGTTCCAGTTCCTGCTCGCTGACTTCAAGCCACTGTTCCCGCAACCGTTTGACGATGGGACCGGTGGCCCTGTGGTAGACCTCCTGCATGAACCGGTCGGATTCCTCGTCGATGATCCCCAGTGCCCGTTCGATCTCGCGCGATCTCAGTTTCCGATTTCGCTCGCACGTCGCCTGCAGATCGTCCACGTCGTAGAGAAATACGTTGTCATCGATTTCGGCCACGTCCGGTGAAATGTCGCGCGGAGCGCCCAGGTCCAGCACGAAGACAGGTTGATCACTGTTTCCCCTCCTGGCACGACGAAACATCTCGGCGTCGACGATCGGCTGGTCGGCACCGGTCGCCGATACGACCACGTCGGCACGGCCCAGTAGATCGTGCAGTTGCTCCATCCCGTAGCCTGAACCACCCCATTCCCGGGCCAGCACTTCCGCTCGTTGCGGATCCCGGTTGATTACCAGTACCTCGCGAACACCGTCATCTTGCAGGTAACGCAGCGTTTCTTCTGCCATTTCTCCTGCACCGATTACCAGCACCGTCTTGTCGTCAAACCGGTCAAAAATCCCCCTGGCGAACTCACCCACGGCCACGCTGGCAATCGACACCCGTCCTTCGGCCAGACGTGTTTCCGACCGCACACGTTTCGACACCCGGATTGCCCCTTGAAACAGTGCGTTGGTCAATGGGCCACACGCCTGATTTTCTTCCGACCGGCGATACGCATTCTTTACCTGGCTGACGATCTGCGGTTCGCCCAGCACCATGCTGTCGATACTCGAACAAACCCGGAACAGATGTCGCACCGCATCCGGGCCGTTGTGTGTCAACAGATCACCAAAAAACTCCTCGATGGGAATCCCGTGGAACCTGGAGAAAAACTCGGCCAGTTCGACGTGACCTGGAGCGCCACCCTCGTCATCCTGCGCCGTGTACAGTTCGACACGATTGCAGGTCGAAAGCACAACCGCTTCGCTGCCGGGAAAAGAACCCCGGAACTGGGTGTAGGCTTCAGCCAACTGGTCGTCACTGGTAAACGCCAGCCGTTCCCGGACATCCAATCGGGCCGTCTGATGGTTGCAGTAGATCACCTGCAATTTCACAGCGTGTCTCCCCTGCAAATGAGACAATCGTCGTGAAGCACGACTCCGCCGTGGCCAGATTCGAGGCCGATTTGTGGAAGCACCAGCAGGCTAACCACCGTCAGCAGCAGAAACGCACACGCCAGCAGGGTTCGCCAGGCCACCTGCTTTCCGGTGGCTCGCGGCGTCAGCAACATCCAACCAAAGACACCCGTCAGGCTCAACCAGGAAATCCCGTTGACGACGATCACCGGGTCTGCCAGCGAAAGCGATTCCGCCGAGCCGATCATCTTCAGCACCAAACCCGACCCCATGCCCAGCGTCAACAGCGGCACCGACACCATCACGCTCCACCAGTTGATCCTCGAAAGCCGCTCCAAGCTCGGGAGTCGCAGCCCATCGGCCCCGGAGTACTTGTGGCGGAGCCTGCGATGCTGCAGCAGGTACATCAAGCTCAGGACAATCCCTGCCAGCACGCCCGCCATGCCGATCGCAAGCGAGGCCGCGTGCAACATTGTCCATCCATGACGCGCTGTCAGCAGTGCATCGTTGGGAGTTGAAACAACGAAGTACGAGGCGGCTACCAGGGCCAGCACCAGTGGCAGCAGGAAGACGCCGATCGACACCTGTCGATCGAAGGTGATGACAAACAGGTAGAAGCCGACGACCAGCCACGCCAGCACCAGTGTCCAGTCACGACTGGAACTCAACAACGGCGGCAACTCGGACGCCCGCCCCTGGTTCCACAGAAACAACGTGTGCGCCAGGAAACCTGCTGCGGCGAAGGCGTACCCGCCCAGGAATCGCGTCGGGCTTTGCTTTTGCAGACGCAAAAGTTCCACCACCAACGCGACCGAATAGCTGGCAAGAAAGCAAAACACCGTGACGTTGGCCATCACCGACTCCAACGGCCCCACACCGTGAAATGTCCATCGTAATCACTGCCAAAGTATGCGGCCACCCGCGAAGTCCACGCCCCCCCGAATAGGTGGTCTTCCAGGCCACTTTGATTCCGGTCGTAACGGTTCGTCTCAATTCTCCACCCATTTCACGCCGATCTTCATCAATGGGGAGTGGCCGTGATTCGGCCAAGGGAGACGACGAAGATGCGTTTGACGCCCTGGTTGATTCCGTTGCTTCTTTTCGGTCTTTCCGGCCGGGACGAACTTCTGTTGCCGGAAATGGCCTGCCCCCGTCACGACGCCGCCTGTTCGATCACCGTCCGAAACGGCCGGGCCAGCTTTCACGTGCCTCCGGCGACCGATGGACGGTTCGTGCTGATTGTCGCGAGCCTGGGTAGTTCCTCCCGTCGCTTCGAGATCCGATTGACGGCCTCCGATTTCGACTCCACCCGTCCGTCCCGTTTTTCTCAGGCCCTCACTCGACCTGTACGCCCTTACCGCAGAACCTTTCCACCGCAGCCGCTGGGACAGCCGCCGATTCCCGCCATCACCCTGGTGTCACTTCCCAGCACATCACGCACCTTCGATCTCCCACTGCTCAACGGCCAACCCGGCCGACGCGGCGGCAGCGTACGCGTCCGCGCACGCCTCGTCGCTCACGGCCAACGAACCTCGATCTACGCCGATGACACCATTACCACACCAGGCAGTTCCAGGAGACTCGCCCGGCACGTGATTGATCTCCTCGAATCGCAGATCATGCCCGTCGCCGATCAGAACCACGACCCGCCTGCAGACATCGATGGCGACGGCCGGCTCGCCATTCTGCTCACACCCTGGCTCGACAGACTCCAGGGTGGACAAACTTCTGTTGGAGGGTTCGTCCGCGGAGCCGATTTTCACACCAACCCATCTCACCCCGGCTCCAACCATGCCGACATGATCTACCTCAATGCCAACCTGGTCCCCGGCGACCGTCTCAGAGACATCCTGGCTCACGAGTACCAGCACGTCTTGGCCTGCAGTCAACGCGACGCGACTGGTCGACCCCCTGAGGAGGACTGGTTGAACGAGGCGATCGCTCACCTGGCCGAGCCCGGTTCGACCAACATCCACAGCAGAGTCCAGGCGTATTTGTCGAACCCGTCTCTCTACCCGTTGGTGGTGCCCGACTATTTTCGAGCTGGCCGCTGGCGTTGCGACGGATGCCGCGGTGCGACCTTTCTGTTCCTGGACTGGTGTCGCCACCAACATGGTCCCGGCCTGGCGGCCCGCCTGCTGCGATCACCCTGTTCGGGAGTCGCCAACATCTCCAGGGTCACCGCCACGTCCTTTCCCGTCCTCTTTCGGGACTGGAGCGTCGCGATCGTCTCGCAACGAGACAATCCCGCGTTCAACGGTCCTCGCGTCCTCGACTGGGACGCCACTGCTCCGTTGGCCTTGCAGCTTCACGGAACGTCGGCGGCTTTTGTTTCGCCACAGGTCGATTCGACGCGACCACAACTGTTCCGCATCGAAACTAGCCCCGGTGCTCGTTTGCAGCTGACCGTGGCCTGGCAACCCGACTAGGGCGCCGTTTCTTGCCCGGCGTACTTCGCCTGTTCCTTGAACAGTCGTGTCAACCGACTGATTGGGTACAGGCGAACCACTTTTCCCTTGTAGGTCACGCGGCCCCTGTCATCGCGTTCAATATGTTCCTGGACCTCGGCGCTGGCCTGGCCGGCGTAGAGTGCGGCAAATGTCTCCGGATCCACCCCGCGGCCTTTCTCCAGATCATCACGGGCGTTGACGCCACCCACGCTGACCCCGAACAGGTTCAGCCCACGTGTTGCCGGAGCGTAGCGGCCTTCACGTTTCAGGGCATCGGCGGCGACCTTGATCGCGTCGAGACTGGCGGTAATCTTCAACGCCGTGTCCTTGGAGGGGCCCTGATTTTCGTCGGCCTTGTCTTGTGCTGAGAGTCCCTGCACCGAGAACATACCGACACTACCGGCCACGTAACCGGCGGTCAGAACGATCGACATCACAAGGCCGTTACTGATCTTTCGCATCCGTCGTCTCTCCTGCTATTTTCGGGCCGCGTGTTTCCCGGCCGAGGCATCGGGCATCTTCGCCAGACACCAGCGACTCTTTCAATCCTCTCACTGCCATCGTCAGTCCGCAATAGCGGATTTCTTCAGGCGGCTTCCTGGTCGACGGTTCCCCGTCCCACCACCGTGCGACCTGCTTCACCACGCAGATGGGCAGATCGTCTGCCGGCATCGGTGGCTTTTCGTTGCGGCCTTCCAAAAATCGTCCCCGACAGCAGCATCACTCCCAATGATCCTCCCAGGGCGGCAAGGCAGCCCAGCACTGCCATTTCGTTGTCGGTGGCCGTGTTCAAGAATTCCATCATGGCCAAGTTCTCCCAGGAATCGGACACATCGTAACGGCGAGTGGGACCAGGCGCTTCTCGTCCCTTGGGGTGTCGGCGATCTGGGCTGGCCGTCTGCAACACGAAGGCCGGGGATGCGTTTAAGCCGATTCCACCGATTGTGCCTCGCGGAAATGACCTTGACCCTTACGCGTTGATTGCCGTATACGCGCCGATCACGATGTCGATCTCCCGCCGGTTGGTCTCTTGCCGTGCCGTTGCTTCAACGCTACATCCTCGGCCAATTGTTTCGCGTCTTCATGGCCGTGCTGGCAGTCCTGACGATCGTCATGATCGTCGGGGGCGTCTTCCGCGAGGTCAGCGCCCATGGTCTGGGGATCTTTCAGTCGCTGCAGATCCTGCCCTATATCATCCCCAGCCTTCTGCCGTTCGCGATTCCGATCGCCGTTTTGATGACCGTCTGTATCGTCTTCGGACGGATGGCCGCGGATCGTGAAATCACCGCCGCCAAAGCGGCCGGCATCCCCGTCCTCACCATGCTCTGGCCCGCGTTGTTCCTGGGAGGCGTTCTCAGCGCCGGGTCACTGCTATTGACCGACCAGGTGATCCCCTGGTCGGTCGGCAACATTCGCCGCGTGGTCGCCTCGACGATGGAGGACATCGTCCTGGACATGCTCAAGACCCACAACGAGCTTGTATTGCCCAAGGGAGGCATGTCGATCTCGGTACGTGGCGTCGCCGGCCGCACGTTGATCCGCCCCATCCTGAAATACACCGCCGCCGGCGGCCAGACCGTCACCGCCCAGGCCCGTCAGGCTCGCCTCGCCTTTGAACTGGAACACGGACGAATCTTGCTGGCACTCAGCGATTGCCATCTCGACATTCCCGGACGGGGGTCTTTCTGGTTTGCCGAGGTGACACGTTCGCTGCCGCTGCCGGGCAGTCGCAAGCAGGCCAAGCCGCGGCACATGAGCCTGGACACTTTGAAACGGGAGTTGGAGCAAGGTCTCGCGGAGCGAGTGGATCTCGCCGACGCCCAGGCAATCCGCACGGTTTTCCATCTGACAACAGGACGATTCGACCAGCTGGCCCTCTCCGGAAACGGCGAGCCGGCACGGGCCCGGGAAGCCGCCCAGGAGACCCACAATCGTCTCCGCACCGAACTCCACGGGCGTATCGCCTTTTCGAGCAGTTGTTTCTTCTTTGTCCTGGTTGGCGCCCCGTTCGCTATTTCACAGGCCCGGCGGCAGGTGCTAACGAATTTCCTCACCTGTTTTCTGCCGATCACCTTGATCTATTATCCCATTGTGATGTTGTGCATGAATCAAAGCCGAACGGGGCTCGTCAACCCTGCCTGGGCAATGTGGATCGGCAACCTGCTCCTGCTGCTGGTCGGCCTTGCCGCATTGAGGGACTGCCGGCGGCACTGACAGTCACACTGCCCATCGCAAACCAACAAAAAAAGCCCCTTCCCGCGTCACCGGCGGGAAAGGACCTCGGCGTCTTCCACAGCTGGCCGACCTAGATCAACGCGGGAACCGGATTGCCCCCCTCGATCATGTTGACCGGCCGACCCGACTGGCTGATGAACTGCAGCTTCTGGTGCATTCCCAGGACGTGAAACACCGTGGCCATCAGGTCCTGGGGCGTGACGGGATTACTCTTGGGACGATACACCTTGTCGTCGGATTGCCCGACAGTCTGCCCCATCTTCAAGCCGCCCCCGGCCAACGCCAGCGTCGACAACGGCGCCCAGTGATCTCTTCCCCGGTTCTTGTTGATCTTAGGAGTCCGGCCAAACTCGCCGGTCACGACCAGCAGGATGTTCTTGGAGAGGCCGCGTTGATGTACGTCGTCGACGAAAGCCGAGACGGCACGGTCCACCACGGGGCCTCGCGAGTTCATTCCACCCGCGATATTGCCGTGCATGTCCCAACCGCCGTAGGACAACGTCACGAAGCCGCAACCGGCTTCGCACAGCCGACGGGCCATCAGCATGCTGCTGCCCAGCCCGCCGCCGTACTTGGCCACGGTCCGAGGATCTTCCAGTTTCAGATCAAACGCCTGGGGCGCTTTGCCCAGGACCAGGTTGAAGGCCTGCTGCTCGAAAGCATTGAGGCCGTCGACGACCCCCTGGCGATCGGCAGTTCGCCGCAACCGGTCCAATCCAGTCAGCAGTCCCCGACGGTCCTCCAGACGATCGACCTTCGTCTGCAGGGTCATGTTCTTGCGTGCCTCACCACTGGTCCCAAACGGCGCAAACGCGGTGCCCAGGAACGCGGGACCATCCGAACTGATTCCGCCCAACCGCACATAAGTGGGCATCCCGGTCAACGGATGATTCGGTCCACGGAACTTCGCGGCGATTGATCCGATCGACGGTCGCGACGGTAACCCGCCATTATCGATGCCTCGGTTGTTGTAACCGGTCATGACCCAGTGAGTGCCCCCACCGTGACCACTGTTGCCGTGATGAAATGACCGCACGAAAGCCATCTGTTTGGCAACGCGAGCCATTCCAGAGAAATTGCCTCCAAGCGTCACACCGGGAATCGTCGTTTTCACCTCGCCGGTGACACTACGGTATTCCTTCGGAGCGGTCATCTTCGGGTCGAAGGTCTCAACGTGCGTCGGTCCGCCGCCCAACCACAGCCAGACGACCGAGGTGTCCCTGACGGGCTGATTGCCTTCAGCAGCGGCAGCGCGGGCCTGCATCAGCCCGCCCAACCCCATCGCACCCAGCCCACCAACCCTCAGAAAATCCCGGCGGGTTGCCCCGTCACAGTCGCGATATCGCCGATCGGTCGTCAAGGTCAGCATGAAACGTCTCCTTCTCTCGGCCCAACCACCTGAACCACGCGGAATCCGTCCCGCCTGGGCCTGATCAGGCAGCAGTGAATCGTCAAACTCCCCAGAGCCTTTCCTCTCGCCCAGTCCACAGTTCCGGGCGGGGCTAATTGTACGTTAGTCCTCGACGGAATGTTACGTTCCACCGGGAACCGAGTCAACAACTTGCATCAGCCGCAGCTGATATCACCAGCCCGCCACCCAATGGTATCGGGATAATTGGTTATCAAAGACAACCCGATCTCGCGGCCCACATTCTCAGCGGATGGGGGTTCTTGTGACTCGCTGCCACGTTTCGGCGATTTGGGCGTTAACCCGGCAACCCAATCAACGGAACATCACCTCGGAAGGTCTCGGTTGTTTGGTTTTTGCCACGAAGCTCGGGAGCCTATAATGTCCCTCTTGCATTCAGTTCATTCCCTGCCGGCGACCGGACGCAACCCGATGCGTGACATGGCACTGACAGACCCGGCCGGCGTACGGATCGGCGCGGTGAACTACCTCAACTCCAAGCCGCTCATCGAAGGCCTGACAGCGGAACTGGCCACGGTCGCCCCACAGGCCGAGTTATTCCTGGACTATCCCAGCCGCCTGGCCGACGATCTTTCTCGCGGTCACCTCGACGTCGCCTTGATCCCGTCGGTCGAGTGTCTGCGGGATCCGGGCTACGAGATTGTCACCGACGCCTGTGTCGCCGCCCACGGCCCGGTCCTGTCGGTGAAACTCTACAGCCGTGTCCCGGTCGAAGACATTGGCAGTCTGGCACTGGATGAAGGATCTCGCACGAGTGCGACCCTCGCCCGGCTGTTGTTGTCCGAGCGTTTTGGTGTTCGGCCCGAATTGGACTTGTTGCCACTGGGCCGCTCGATCGCTACCAGCAATGCCGACGCGGTGTTACTGATTGGAGATCGGGCAATGCATCCTGTCGAGGCGGACTTCGTCGAGACCTGGGATCTGGGTGAAGTCTGGAGCGACTGGACGGGCCTGCCATTCGTCTTCGCTCTCTGGGCCACGCGGCGAGGAACACCGCTGGGACGTGTCGAAGAGGCGTTGACGACGGCCCGTGACCGTGGGCTGACACGCTTGTCGGAGATCGGTGCCCGGGAGGCCGGCGCCCTCGGGATTGCACCGTCAACCGCCGTCAACTACCTGACCCGGAACCTGCACTTCCGGTTGGGCCCAAGCGAGCGTCAGGGATTGGCGTTGTTCCGACGCTTGTCGATTGCGCAGGGCTTGATCGCCGGCGAAATTGAGATGGCTTTCCGCGACTGCGGCATTCCCGGCTGACTCCTTCAAAGACACGGTCCCTTCCCTTCGCGCACCCGGCCAACACATGTCTCTTGACCAACGACTTCTCAGGAGTGTTGCCGGTGAACGAATGACTCCCGGCGAAGGGCTTTCATTGTTGCAGGAGCAAGACCTGCTCGCGTTGGGCGCCGCGGCGGATTCTGTCGCCCGGCGACTGCACCCGGAGCCTTATCGGACCTACAACATTGACCGCAACATCAACTACAGCAATGCCTGCACCGCGGTCTGTGATTTTTGTGCCTTCTACCGTCCGGTCGACCATCCGGAAGCCTACGTCCTGGAGCCCGCTCGACTGTACGCCAAGATCTCCGAAACCGTGGAACTGGGCGGCGATCAGATCCTGCTCCAGGGCGGCTTGCACCCGACCTTGCCGTTGGAGTGGTACGAAGATCTGCTCCGGGGTATCAAGCAACGTTTCCCGCAAGTCAACATCCACGGCTTCAGTCCGCCCGAGATTCATCACTTCACCAAGATCAGCAAGCAACCGCTTGAGTCGGTTCTCACGAGACTGAAGGAAGCCGGCCTGGGCAGCCTGCCCGGTGGGGGAGGTAAGATCCTGGTCGATCGCGTCCGTCGCCAGATCACTCGTGGCAAGTGTCTGACCGACGACTGGTTGAACGTCCACCGCGTCTGGCACCGACTCGGGGGCCGCTCCTCGGCAACGATGATGTTCGGCCACATCGAAACCCTCGAGGAACGAATCGAACACCTCGGACGAATCCGCGACCTCCAGGATGAAACAGGAGGGTTCACCGCGTTCATTTGCTGGACGATGCAGCCCCCCGAGAAACCGCCCTGGTTCGGCAATCGCCGTGACGGCGTTGACATGTCCCCGATTCCTGCCGCGGGCGGATTCGAATACCTCAAGACACAGGCCGTCGCCCGCCTCTATCTCGACAACATCCCTAACATCCAGTCGTCATGGGTGACCCAGGGAGAGAAGATAGGACAGACCGCCCTGTTCTTTGGCGCCAACGACATGGGGAGCCTGATGATCGAGGAAAACGTCGTGGCCGAGGCCGGCACAGTGCACTACCTGTCACTGGCAACCATTCGCCGATGCATCGAAGAGGCCGGTTACATCCCTCGACAACGAAACATCTTCTACGAATACCTCGACACGCCTGTTCTGACCACAAGGACGGCCACCTCGCCACCGCTCGAGTCGTCGGCATGATCCACGTCCACCAACTTTCCAAGCGATTCCCTGATCTCCGGCGTGGTGAGATCATCGCCCTGGATCAGGTCAGTTTTGACGTCTCGCCTGGCGAGGTCTTCGGGTTACTCGGACCCAACGGTGCGGGCAAGACAACCTGCCTGAGACTCCTCAGCACCATCCTCACGCCGTCGGCCGGCACCGCCACCATCGACGGCCGTGACATCGTGACAGACCCCGACGGCATCCGTGCCCGCATCGGATTCCTCTCGGGCACGACAGGCCTCTACGACCGGATGACGGCCCGCGAGACGGTCGAGTACTTCGGACGCCTCTACGGGATGGACGAATCCGCGCTGGCTGAATCAATCGATCAGATCTTCACCACGTTGAAGATGCATGACTTTGCCGACACGCTCGCCGGACGACTTTCCACCGGGATGCGGCAGAAGGTCTCGATCGCCCGCGCCCTGGTCCACGACCCACCGGTACTGATCTTCGATGAACCGACCACCGGTCTGGATGTCCTCGTGGCCCGCGCTGTACTCGACACGATCGCCGCCTTGAAGGAGCAGGGCAAGTGCATCATCTACTCGACACACATCATGCGCGAGGCCGAACGACTGTGCGACCGACTGGCGATCATTCATCGCGGCCGCATTCTCTCCAGCGGAACCCAGGCCGAGTTACTTGCTGCCTCCGGCCACCGCGAACTCGAGGAACTCTTCTTTGATCTGGTGTCGCAGGTTGAGACGGAAACGGGTCGCGAGCCCAACGGCAACCCGAGGGTGGCGCCATGACCGGTCGCACTCCGATCGACTTCGGCAAGGTCCTGATCGTCTTCCGTCGAGAACTCAGGGATCAGCTTCGTGACCGCCGCACCCTGTTTATGGTCATGGTACTGCCGGTGCTGCTGTATCCCGCCCTGGGCATCGGCATGCTCCAGATGGCCGTCGTTTTCAGCGAGAAACCACGGACAGTGGTTCTCCTGGGGGCCGAGTCGCTGCCGGAGCCGCAATTGTTCGTCGAGAACGGTTTTGCACCGCGCTGGTTCGGCAATCAGGCCGACGTCGGTCGGTTGACCGTCGAAACCGGGACCCTGCCACCAGCAGACACGGCCAGCGAGAATCGACTCGAGGCTGCCCAACGTGTTCAACAACTCTACCGCGACCGCCTCAAGATACTCGATTCCAGTCCTGATTCTTCGCCAAGCCTGTCGACCGACCTGCAGCGGATCAACGAGACGATTAGCGTTACTCTCCGTGACGCCGCGATCGACGTGCTCGTCGTGATCCCTCCGGACTTCGCCGACAATCTACGAAAAATCGACCGCCAGATCGCCAATCGTGAGCTGAGTCCCGAGGATCCTTCCGATTACTCCCGCCCGGTGATCCTCGTCAGCGGTGACGAGAAATCACTGATCGCTTCACGCCGCGTGCAACGTGTCCTCGAGTCCTGGGAGCAGGAGTTGTTGCGGATGCGGTTGGAGGCTGCCGGGCTGCCGCGATCCCTGCCCTCACCCGTCGCAGCCACGGTGGTCAAAGTCGGCGGCGACAATCAGGAATCGGCGCTCGTCTGGAGCAAACTCTACCCGGTGATCCTGGTACTGATGACTGTCACGGGTGCTTTTTATCCGGCCGTGGACCTGGCGGCCGGCGAAAAGGAACGCGGCACGATGGAGACGCTGCTGATCAGTCCGGCCCGACGCATTGAACTGGTTCTCGCGAAGTTCTTCACGATTCTCGTTTTCAGCCTCGCGACGGCCGTACTCAACCTCGTCAGTCTGGGACTGACGGCCGGCTATATGGTTGGGCTCGCCGGGAATACTTCTCCAGCTTCCGGCAGCGGTCTCGCCCCTCCCCCCACCGGGGGACTGGCCTGGATCCTCGTGATGCTGATCCCGCTGGCGGCGTTGTTCAGCGCCCTGTGCCTGGCATTGGCCACATTTGCCAAGAGCACGCGCGAGGGACAGTATTACCTGACACCGCTGATGATCGTAACCTCGATCCTGGTGGCAATGGCCGCCTCACCTGGCGTTGAACTGCAGCCATTTCACGTGGTCTTGCCGGTCATCGGCCCTGCCCTATTGCTCAAGCAACTGCTGATTGATCCCACCCGAACCGAAACACTGGTTTACCTGGCACCGGTGCTCGTCGCGAGTTTCACCTACGCCGGCCTGGCACTGTGGTGGGCCGTCGCACAATTCCACAGTGAAGAAGTTCTTTTTCGCGAGGCGGAGCGGTTTGACCTTCGCCTCTGGCTGAAAAGACTCTGGACCAACAAGCCCGCCCTGCCGGGCCCTGGCGGGGCAATCTGCTGCCTTACCATTGCCCTGCTCGGACAGCTTCTGCTGATGCAGCCGGCAAGTCGCTGGCTGGCGTCGTTGTCCGACGCCGATCGTCCCGGGGCAGCAATCTGGCTGCTGATCGGCCAACAGATCTTTCTGATCCTGACTCCCGCCCTCCTGCTGGGAGCGGTGCTGCTGACAGACGTTCGCCGCACCTTCCGTCTGCGAACTGCATCGACAACGGCGGTTGCAGTCGCCGTGGGCCTGGCGCTGGCCCTGCACCCGCTGATACAGGAATTGATGCAGCACCTCGAGTGGTTCTTTCCGCCGGGACTTCCCGAGGGGAGCCACGAGTTCCTTGAACAACTTCTCGGCCCTTCCCAACCCGCCTGGCTGATCCTGTTGGCCATAGCCATCACTCCGGCAGTTTGCGAAGAATTCCTTTTTCGTGGCTACGTCCTTTCTTGCCTGGACCGCCCCGGTCGCCAGCGAGCGGCGATCGTGATTTCGAGCATGGCTTTCGGCGCGATCCACATGATTCCTCAGCAGGTCTTCTACGCCACGCTTCTGGGCCTGATCCTGGGGACCCTCGCCCTTCGCACCGGCAGCCTCTGGCCCTGCCTGGCCTTTCACGCGACCTTCAATGGCATCGCCGTTGTTCGGGAACGACTGGCAATCTCCTCTGAGATCCCCGGCTCACTCGACTGGATACTGTCAATCGATGAAGCGGGCTCGCTGAGATACGACTGGCCGCTGCTGGCGATAGCCGCCGCCAGCCTGTTGCTGCTGTTGCGAGTGGTTCCTAGACGGCAACCTCCAGCGTGACCACGTGACTGACACCCGGCGTTTCACCTCACGCCTGCTCGTACCCCTCGATGGACCTCCCATTCCCGGCGGTGTCCTGGAAGTCTGCGGGGGCCGGATCTCGGCTGTCTTTGCTGGTCCAGACCCTTCTGCGACCGATCTCGGGGATCTCGCATTGATCCCGGGGCTGATCAACGCCCACACACACCTGGAATTTTCCGGGCTGGCCAAGCCACTGCCCGCCCCGGATGGCCTGGTTCCCTGGCTCCGGAATGTTGTCGCCACGCGTGGGCAGCGGCCGGCCAGCGCTAACCCGGTGCGGGCAGGACTGGATGAACTGCAAGCCTGCGGCACCGCGGCTGCTGGAGACATCACCACCGAAGGCCCGGCATCGACCCAGTCCAGCCCCGGCGACCCCTCCCGCGTGGTCTTTCGCGAGATCATCGGCCTGCGGTCCACGTTACGTTCGGCCCGCCTGGCGCTCGCCCGGGACTTCCTCGCCGAAGAGCGTGCCGACGACTGCCTCCGTGGAATCAGCCCCCACGCCCCCTATTCGGTTCACCCGGATCTCTTCGGCGACCTCGTCGGACTCGCCAACACCCACGATGCCCCGCTGGCAATTCACCTTGCCGAATCTCCTGAAGAACTGCTGCTGCTGGCGAATGGAAGTGGACCACTGCGGCTCCTTCTCGAAGAACTCGATGCCTGGGAGGACAATGCCATCGCCTCCGGCAGCCGCCCGCTGGATTATCTTCGGCCACTGGCCCTGCTTTCCCGGCCGCTTGTCATCCACGGCAACCTGCTCGACGACACCGAGCTCGCCTGGCTCGCAGACCACCGACATGTCGCAGTCGTTTACTGTCCTCGCAGCCATGCCCATTTCGGACATCCTCCTCACCCGTGGCTCCAACTGCTCGAGACAGGAACACCGGTGATCCTGGGAACCGACAGTCGGGCCTCCAACCCTGACCTCTCGGTGTGGAACGAGCTACAATTCCTCTCACGGACAACCTCGGCCTTGTCCCCGACTGACCTGTTGTCCATGGCGACCCAGGCGGCAGCCCGGGCACTGGGTCTTGGCAGCAACCTGGGATCACTGACTCCCGGCAAGAAGGCTTTTGCAGTCGCCGTGGCGCTGCCAGCCTCCACCCCATGGACCCTGCAATCGATCCTGCAATCCGGCCGAATCGCCGGCAGCCTGCAAAACGGACACTGGCATCCGGCCTGACTGACCCATGACGATGCACGCTCAAGCCCAGAACCCAGCCACTGCCTCTCCGCAGGGGCTCGACGAACTCGCCGATACGGATTATCTCTCGCAATTGCTGTTTGACCGCGGTGCCTCATCCGACCTTCGCCGCAGCTCGGCAGCCGCTGACACAACAGCCTTCGCCCGGGCCTGGGTCAAACAGCTCTCCTGCCGAGTCGCGGCGCCCCGCTGCCGTCTGCCCGAACGCGCTTACGAATGGACCTCGACGCGGCGGTCCTTGCTCTCTGCCTGGAAGTTCCTCGCCAATTCCAACCGCCGCCGCCGGGCGATCGGGGGCCGCCGATCAGTTCGACGCCCCTACTCAGCGGTTGCCACACTCGAACCCGACGCAACCGACGGCGACCTGCTGGCCGCCCTGGGAATCGTGTCGATGCCGGTGCGGACACACCAGGCCAGGGCCTGGTTCAGCGCCTGGCGACGGCTTGTCGAACTCGTGTCATCACGTCCACTCGCCGGAGAACTGGCCTATACCACCGGCTTGCTGCTGGCCCCCCTGAAGGGAACCTCTCGCCTCCGACGCGACGGCATCGCCTGGCTCCAAAAAGATCTGCTCGACCGCACCGACACCGACGGCACACCCCACGCCGACCTGCTCCCGGTACTCCCTCAATGGCTGGGCACGCTGGTCAGAGCTGCCAGCTGGGGTCGACGGTATGGCGCCCCGCCCTGGAACCGCGACGGATCTGCTCGCTTTGATCTGCTGGTCGAACTGGTGGCCTCGCTCTACCGCGAGGGCGACCGCATGGTATTTTCCGCGATCAGAACCAGCGGCGTCCGGGCGTTGCTCGATGCGGCCACTCGACTGACCGACCTCCCGACGACTGATCCTGCCCGCAGGTTTCTGGCCGATCACCGTCGCGCATCCCGCAAGGCGACCGCCGTTGACGACCTGCCGGTGACCCAGTCCGACTGGGCCCAGGTCGCCATGCTTCGTTGCGACTGGTCACCGGTGGCGCCGGCCGTTGTCGTGACCCATGAGGGGCCGCGTCCCCGACTCGACGTTTCACTGGCCGGCCGATCCCTGCTTAGCGGCGACTGGTCGCTGGAAGTCACCTGCGAGGGCCGTTCCTGGGAGCTGTCCGAGTGGCGTTGTGTCTGCTGGGTTAGCGACGCGGATGCCGACTATCTCGAACTGCAGTCCACGGCTCCGGATGGATCTCGCGTTGACCGGCAGATCTTGTTGTCGCGGACCGAAGACTTGCTGATTCTAGCCGATGCCGTCCTCGGCACCGCCGAGGCCCCGGTCCACTGCCGGTCTGGCCTGTCCTTGTCCAAAGGCATCAAGGCCCATCAACGCCGTGGTCACCGCGACTGGCGACTGGGAGGTCGCACGACGGCGGCTCGCGTCTTTCCGTTAGCAATGCCCGACAGCCCGCTGGAATCCGGCCCGGCCACATTTTCCTGTGTTGACCAACAATTGGAATGGAGCCACAGCAGTAGCGGTCCCACCCTCTATCTTCCCCTGGTCCTGGATTTTTCCAGTTCGCGACGCCGCCGCGCCGTGGAATGGAATTCCCTGACGATCACCGAGGACCGCCGCGTCGTGTCACCTGCCCAGGCCGCCGGGCACCGGCTGAAAATTGGCGGCCTGCAACTCCTGCTGTATCGCAGCCTGCTTCCTGCCGCCGCCTCACGTGCCGTGCTCGGTCAGCACACGCCGCATGAGACGCTCATCGGAGAGATCGAAGCCGGGGGCGATATCACACCACTGGTGATCGTCAACTAGCCACTGGCTTGCCGCCGGAGGATTTGACCGAACAGTTCAGTTCCGCCGCGCTTCCCCGCCACCATCGTCCCCGCCATAATGGGGCGACGTGGCCGCACGATCGGCCGACCGGCATTTCCCTCCTACAGCCCGGCCAGGACAGAACCACCGATGACCGACACATTCACGACGCTCGAGCAGATACAAGAGACCGAGGGAGCCAAGGCGACCCTTCAACGGTTGGCAGAGGTCCTTACCGAAGAGCAGAACTACCACAAGCTCTTTGACGTCCTCCTGATGCAGAAGAAGTTCGAACTTGGTTTACCTCTGGTGCAGCCGACCTCCTTTGATGATGTCGGTGAAGAACACAGGGTCACCTTCGAACAGCATTACGTCGAGTCTGCCCGCGAGGTCGGCAACCTGTTGATCGAACAGGGAAAACTCGGAGATGCCTGGGTCTATTTCCAGACAATCCGTGAACCAGCTCCGGTACGTGAGGCTCTCGACCAGGTTGCCGTCGGTGCCGATTTTGATGATCGCTGCGAGGAATTGATCAACGTCGCGTTGTACGAGGGTGCCCACCCGGTCAAGGGGCTTGAATTGATGTTGGCCAGCCACGGCACCTGCAACACGATCACCGCGCTCGACCAACAGATCATGCAATTGCCTGAAGATGACCGACGCCAGGCAGCGGCACTTCTCGTTCGCCAGATCTACGGGGACCTGTGCCACACCCTCAATCACGAGATCTCCCAACGAATTCCGTTGGTGTCCCCATCCGAGAATCTTCGCGAGCTGATCAGCGGAGACCGCGACTGGCTGTTTTCCGAGGGCAATTACCACATCGATGTTTCACACCTCAACGCGGTGGTACGCTTCGCCCGCTCGCTGAAGGCCGATGACCCGGAACTTTCATCGGCAGTCGAACTGGCCGAATATGGATCGCGGCTCGACGCCCAGTTCCAGTATGCCGCCGAGCCGCCTTTCGACGATTTCTATCCAGCCCACGCACACTTCTTCCGGGCCCTGCTCGACGACGGCCGAGACGAGGCAATCGCGTATTTCCAGGGAAAACTCGAAACGGCTGCCGACGAGGAAGACAAGCAGATGATCGCTTATGTGATGGTCGACCTGCTCGGTCGTATCGATCTTGAAGAACAGGCCATCAACCTCGCCAGCCAGCACCTGGCGCACGTGGACGAATCCAGCGGATTCAGTTTCGCCGAGTTCTGCCACACCGCCGATCGTCTCGACTTGCTCCGCGATGCGGCTCGTGGCCGCGGCGACCTGGTGACCTGGACCGCAGCGATGCTCGGCGACGCAACCGCCACCGCTGCTTCCAACGACTGAACCAACCGGACCCGTCATGACGTCGCCTGACCGGGAGCACCTGCGGCACAACAGAGCAGCGTGGAATCGCCTGGCCGGACAAGACAGCAGTTTCTCTCAAGTCGCCACCGACGAGGAAGCGCAACGGCCACTGGAAATTCTCGACGGTCGGGGCTGGCTGCCGGCATCGGTCGAGGGCCTGGATGTCCTGTGCCTGGCCGCCGGCGGTGGCTGGCAGTCAATCCTCTACGCCGCCGCCGGGGCACGGGTCACCGTCGTGGATCTCAGCCCGCAGATGCTGGCCCTGGACCAACGCGAAGCCGATCGCCGCGGCCTGTCGGTCAACACCGTCGAATCCTCGATGGACGACCTCTCGACACTCCTCGACCAGACTTTTGACATCGTGCATCAGCCGGTCAGCACCTGTTACGTTGCATCCGTGGAACCTGTCTTTCGCGAAACGGCCCGGGTTCTTCGCGACGGCGGACTGTATGTCAGCCAACACAAACAACCCACCAGCCTGCAGATCACCCATCGTGATCGTCGCGACCGCTATGTTGTCGGTCTCGAGTATTACCACGAGGGGCCTCTTCCAGAAGTTCCCGACCGCTCCTATCGAGAAACTGGAACCGTCGAATTCCTCCATCGCTGGGAAGAACTTGTGGGGACTCTCTGCAGTTCGGGATTTGTCATCGAAGACCTACGGGAACCTCTGAGGGCGGACCGCCGCGCCAAACCGGGGAATTTCCGGCACCGGGGTCGCTTTCTTCCGCCCTACGTGCGAATCAAGGCACGGCGTCGCGATCGCACGACCGACCAGCAACTGGCCCCGCTCTGGACCCCCTGACCGACACGATCGGCACGGTCCTGAAAGTTCCCCCAATCTGCCACTTTTGCGCAATTGGAATTCAGCTGTGCTGCCTCCGGAACCGATTTTTTCACTCAGGAGGCAAACTGCCGAGACACTCGTCTTGACGTGATTTCGGTTTTTGCCATATATACGCCCCACAGCGAACTGAACGGATTCGCCTGAGCGGACTCGAGTCACGGAAGCCGACTGTTGGTCTTCCGGACACGCTTCTCTTCAGGCTCTGCCAACAAAAGGAGTGTCCTGGCCGTGAACAGACTCATCATCACTCTTGTCTCCACCATCCTGCTTGCCGGACCATTGGCCGTTGCACAGGCACAAGAAGCCAAGCCCAGTGCCTCGCCACACAAGATCGCCTTGATAGATATCAGTCGCGTTCTCAAGGAGTACAAGAAGGTCGATTCGTTGAGAACCGAGATCAAGGGCGAGATCACCAAGAGTGAGCAAACGCGGAGAGCGATGGTCAAGCAAAGTGAAACACTCAAGGGGAAGCTAAAGGCGCCAAACATTGAACCCGCCAGTGCAAAAGCCGTGGAGCTCGAGAAGCAGTTACTGAAGCTCGAGGCCGAGTTCAACGCTTTCAAGAAGTCCGAACGCGCAAGAATCCTCAGGCTGGAAGCCCAGTTGTTGAAAACGATTCACGGCGAGATCAAGGCTGTCGTGAAACGCGCTGCCGAAGCCTGGGGTTACACCCTGGTCCTGCGTTTCAACAGCGACAATTCCAATTCGAGCAATCCCAACACCGTGGTGGGGCAACTGCAAAGGCAGGTCGTTTTCTACCGAACAGACGATGACATCACGCAACCGGTAGTCGAGTATCTCAATAAGCAATACTCGGCCCAGGTCAAACGTCCCACTCCGCCAACCGGCACCCAGCCTGCCGGAGCCACCAAGAAGAAGACTCGGCGATAACCCGCCCGGCCACAGATGCCGGTCAACCCGCGGGCCTGCCACCTCTGGGGTTGATCGGCATTCGGTCGGATTTCGACCTTTGCCTTCCGCATCCCGCCGCATGCCTGCCAACTCCCGCGACCTTCTGCCCCCGCTGACGCGACGCACATTTCGTCCTCAGCACACAATTGGCCGCAGTGTGCAGTGCCGCGGTGTCGGATTCTTGACCGGCGCCGATGTCACGTTGACGCTGCACCCATCGGAGGCCGACTCGGGGCTCAGTTTCCAACGGCTCGACTGCCCCGGAACCTCGCCGGTCCCCGCCACCCGGGATCACGTTCTGCCCCGGCAGAGGCGCACAGCCATCGGGCGTGACGGCGTAGTGATTGAACTTGTCGAACACGTCGTCGCTGCATTGGCCGGACTCCAGGTCGACAACTGCCGGATCACTCTTGATGCCCCCGAGCCGCCCGGGTTCGACGGATCCTGCCAGCCGATCGTCGAAGAACTGCTCGCCGCCGGTGTGGTCGATCAGGATCGACCGCGGATGTGCCTGATGATAGATCGCGTTCTCAAGGTGGGATGCGGAGAACGCGACCTGACGATCCGCCCCCTGACCTCACCCGGACTGGCCGTGACCTATCACCTGGACTACGGTCATCAATCTCCGATTCATCCGCAAAACCTTACGTTCTGTCTGTCGCCGGAGGGTTTTGCCCGCGACATCGCCGCCTGCCGTACGTTCGTCCTCGATCGTGAAGTGGCCAACCTCCAGGCCCAGGGTTTCGGCCGCGGACTGACGCACCGCGATCTGCTTGTGTTCGGCCCGCAGGGCCCGATCGACAATCCACTGCGGTTCCCCGATGAATGCGCCCGCCACAAGATCCTCGACTGCATCGGTGACTTTGCCCTGCTCGGTGCCGATCTTGCCGGCCACATCGACGCCTGCTGCACTGGTCACACCATGAATCACGCGGCCACTCGCCTGATCTCCCGGGCAGCAGCCCGATCAACAAACACGGCCCAGGCGGCCTGAGAATCTGCTTTCCCGCTTCGTCTCCCCCTCACATCCGGAAATCGCCGATCATGCCGACCACTCTCTCGCCACTCGCGCAGATCGATGCCGGAGCCCAGCTTGGGACCAACGTCTCGGTGGGTCCATTTTGCCTGGTCGGGCCCAACGTTGTCGTCGGCGACGGATCAGTGCTAGAGAGCCATGTCGTGCTGACAGGAAACACCCAGATTGGCACAGAAAACCGGTTTTCTCCCTACTGCGTCATCGGAGGAGAACCGCAGGACAAGAGTTATCGCGATACCGGTACCCGACTGGTTATCGGCGACAACAACTTCTTCCGCGAAGGAGTCACGGTCAACCGCGGTTCCGAGAAGGAGGACCGCACGACGTGGATCGGAGATCGCAACCTGCTGATGGCCAATTCGCACGTCGCCCACAACTGCCGCGTACACAACGACGTGATTCTCGTCAACGGAGTCCTGCTGGGTGGGCATGTTCACGTTCACGACCGTGCCATCGTGTCGGGCAACTCGGTTGTCCATCATTTTTCGACCCTGGGCACTTTGTCTTTCATCAGCGGCGGCTGCCGTGTCCCTCACGACGTGCCTCCCTACATGCTCGCCGCCGGCAGCGACAACCCTAGCATCAAGACACTCAACACGATCGGAATGCGCCGGGCCGGTATTTCTGACAACGCGACGCAGATCATCCGCAAAGCCTACAAGCTGCATTTCCGCGAGCGTCGTGGAATCCAGGAGGTCCGTCGCTACTTCGAGGAGAACCTCGAGGACCTCTTCCCGATTGAATTGACCGAATGGCTGTCTTTCATCGAGAAGCAGAATCAGGGCCACATGCTCCGCGCACGCGACCCCTACAAGTCACCTCACTCACAAGCTCTAACGAATCGCAAGGCCGCATGAATCCGTTGAAACTTGCCGTGGTGGGCGTGGGTGCCCTTGGCCGTCACCATGCCCGAATTCTCGGCGGCCTCGAATCGGCCGATCTGGTTGGCGTGGCCGAGATGAATCTCGAAGCCGGCCGCGCGGTTGCGTCTGCCTGCGGTTGCGACCATGTCACCGACTTCCACGAATTGCTCGACCGTGTCGATGCCGTCACGATTGCCGTGCCGACCAGTGCCCACCTGGCCGTCGCAGGCGACTGCCTGGCTGCCGGACTGCCGGTGATGATCGAGAAACCAATTGCCGGCAGTCTCGATGATGCGGCCCGTCTTGTTGAGCTGGCCGACCGCCACGACGCCCTGCTGCAGGTCGGCCATGTCGAGCGGTTCAACCCTGCAGTCACCGCAGCCTTTGAACGGATCGATCGTCCGCGTTATCTCCGCGCCGAACGATTCAGCCCGTTTGCGTTCCGTTCAATGGACATCGGTGTTGTTCACGACCTGATGATCCATGATCTGGACCTGGTACTTGCCCTGGTCAATTCTCCGCTGGAGGAAGTGTCGGCATTCGGCATTGGCCTGATGGGAGGCCATGAAGACATGGTCAACGCCCGTCTCCGCTTTGCCAACGGTTGTATCGCCGACCTCATCGCCAGCCGGGTTCATCCCGAGCCGAGGCGTTCGCTGGTCGCCTGGTCAGCTTCCGGATGCGTCCAGGTCGACCTGCACTCTCGGGAACTAACCTCCTACTGTCCTTCCGAGGCACTATTGCTTGGCAAGTCGCCAACACAACAGGCGAACGAACCCGGTGCGGACATCGAGGAACTCAAACAGCAGGTTTTCGGCGAGTTCATCCAGGTGGACACCCCTGACATTTCCGACGCCGACGCGCTCACCGCCGAACTCGAACACTTCATCGACTGCGTCACCACCGGCAAGCCGCCGTTGGTGGGTGGTCTCGAAGCGATTCGAGCGATGGCAGCCGCCGACCAGGTCCTTTCCTCTGTCGCGACCCATCAATGGGAGGGCCGGCCAAACGGCGCCCAGGGACCTCTCGCCTGCAGGCCGCAACGGCGTGCCGCCTGAACCGTTCGCTAGCCCGCTGGCGGGCGTGACGCTGGCTAGGTTTCCACGTTCGGAGCACACCACGTCGCAAACGTGCCGCAGGCCAGGATTGGCGACCAGGCAGCAACATCGGCGGAAATCATGTGGATGCTGGCCAGGTAAAGGCAGGTTTCACCAAGGCCGAGGGTCACGAGCATCGCCACCACACCCACGGCCAGGTTGGCCACCAGCCCGCATCCTTCACGGCGGACCAGGAACGGCACGACCAGAAAGACCGCACACACGTTCAGCAAGGGTCGTGTCAACCTCGCGTGCAGAGCCAGCACCTGTCCATGAGCCGATCGTGTGGTCTGCGAGGGATTGCGGACACGCCGGTACAAGTCGGGGGTCGAAAGAAACCGGCCCGTATCAGCCTTGTCGCTCAGTTGATCGGGAGTGACACCGGAAACAACGAAAACCGTCGTGCGACGAGCCCCCACTCGAACCACGTCTCGCCCCGGCCCCGTCAAAGTCAGCTTGTCGGGTTTGGGTGTCAACCCACCAAGCAGCCAACCCGACTGACCGTCGGGACCGTCGACCAGGAAACGTGCCCGCTTCGCTTTCAGCGTTGTCAGACGAGCGACGATATCGGGAACCGGGAGAACGAATTCGGCATTTTCCAGACGCGAAGAGGCCGGAAACAGCCGTTTCGCTGAAATCAGGACATGCGTGGCGAAATCCCGCGTCGGACGAACGTTGACACCGTACTCCACGTCACGACCACGTGGTGCCTGTAGCATTGGTGCAATTCTCGGCAGCAGACATTCCTGATTGGCAATCATCGCGGCGTTGACCATCACCACCCCGAGCACCAGAGGCAGCACAACGCGATAAAGCGGGACACCGGCGGCCAGCAACGGATGCAGTTCACCGGTTCGCTGGACCATCGACAGTACGACCATCACCGCCAGAACACACAGAACATGCCCGGCGGTTCCCAGGAACAAGATCGCTTGACAGGCGTAATAAACGCCCATCCGTTTGGCGATCGGCCAGATCTCACCTTCCGGACTTACCTTCAAGAACTCGTCGGCATTCGTGAACGCGTCGAAAACAAAAAACACGCCCAGGGTGCCCAGAAAGCACACGAGGAAGGCATAAAAGAACCGCTTCAGTAGATAGCGGTCGAAGGTCGTCAGCACGATGGACGTCTTCCCTGCTCTCACGTCAGAAGAACGATTTGCGCTCGGGCGAGACTTCCTTTCCCAAGGATCGCACAAACCGGGACGATGCGGGATTACATGCTGTGTTCCAACACCTGTCAAGATCGATCATGCCGTGGTCGCGTCCTTGCAAGGCCGTTAGTCTGGACTGAACTCTCTACGGACCAACACCGCCGGTCACCGCCATGCCACGCTGGAGAAGACCGTTTCGCACACTGACATTGGCGACAGCCACGATTCTGCTTGTGGCTGTCGCCGTGTGGGCCTGGCCACGATGGCAGCGTGCCAACGACCTCGACCATCTTCAGCGACGCGGCGCGATCTTTGACTCCCGGTCACGACATCCCTCGTGGATGAAACTGGAGGGTCTGTCGCTGAGCCCCAACGATCTCACTCGCCTGGCCAGGATTGATTCCATCGAAGACCTTGTCCTCGACGAATCCTCGCTCGGCAATCCCGACCTCGAGTCGCTCACCAAGCTCACGCACCTGAGGCGACTTTCCCTGAATCGCACCGGAATCGGCGACGAGGGACTTCGCCACCTCTCCGCGTTGCCGCACCTGAAGATTCTGTTGCTCGACTCGGCCTATCGAGTCACCGATGCCGGGCTCCTTCACATCGCCGCTCTCGCCCGACTCGAGGAATTCAGCATCAGGGACACCGCCATGTCACTGGCAGCGTTGATCGCTCTTTCGGAGAAACACAGCACGCTGCAGATCAATTCCAGCCACGGAGTGCTCGGTGATCGCAAGCTGGCACTTTCGGGAACCGCGATCGGTGACGAGGGTCTGATCCGGCTTCACGACGCCATCGAACTGGAAGGCCTCGAACTGCCGTCCCGGATCACCGACACGGGACTCGTCCACCTGCATGGGCTAATCCGACTGCGGTTCCTTGTCCTGGCCGGTACCGCCATCACCGACAGCGGACTGGCCCCCTTGGCAAAGCGGTTGGGACGCCTGGAAGAACTTGACCTTTCCGGCTGCCGGCAGCTGACCGACCCCGGACTGGCCGTGCTGTCACAACTGGTATCGCTTCGTCAGTTGACACTCGACGGAACCTCAGCCGGACCCAAGTTTCTGATCGCACTCTCTGCTCGAACACAACTCGAGTCACTGTCGCTGGGGCGTTGCCCACGGATCAACGACAAGACGCTGCTGGCCGGTTTCGGGAGCGGGCAATGGCCCCGACTGAAGTTCCTGCGGCTCAACGGCACGTCGGTAACCGACCGCGGGATACAGTCGATCAACCTCGAGTGTGTCCCGGCATTGGAGGGCCTCGACCTGCAGGACACCGCCACAACCGGACCCGCCATCCGCGACCTCCGCCAAAGGCTGCCCGGCTGCCGTGTTCTCCGCTAGAGATCACGCACGCGGACAAATTTCTTCAGCTGGCCGTCGGTCGCGACTTCGCTCACGTACAGGTCACCCCGACTGTCCCCCCAGATGCCGTGGGGCGCCGCGACGAACTGCTCGGGGGCCTCACCAGCCTCACCCCATTGGCTGAGCACGTTGTTGTTGCGATCGAGAATTGTCACGCGATGGCCGACCTCGGCCATGTAGATCGTCTCGTCCTGGTCAAACCACAACTTGTCGGGACGAAGGTAACCGGGCCACTCCTCGAGGAACGTCCCCTCACCATCGAACAACTGGATCCTGTTGTTTTCACGGTCACAGATGTAGACCCGATAGTCGCTGTCAACCCAGACAGAATGGACGAGGTCGAACTGCCCCGGCCCCGTCCCCGGCTCTCCCCAACTCTTGATCAGCACACCATCGGGCGAGAACTTGTGGACCTTGTGGTTGACGTATCCGTCGCTGACGAACAGGCACCCGTCCGGCGCAATGGCCAGGTCGGTCGGGCGATTAAACGGTCGGCCGGGCGGACGTGGGACCCCCGGTGTTCCCAGTGTCCACTGCAACTCGCCGGCGGAATTAAACTTGTAGACGCAATGGCCCAGCCACTCGGTCAGGTACACGTTGTCGTCGCCGTCGATGTAGATGCCATGGGCATTCTCCGGCACAAGCACCGTGTCCTCCCAACTCTCCAGGACATTCCCCTCGGTATCGAAAATCACCAGGGGGTGGTCGCTGCGACTGGAGACGATCACTCGATCCCGGCTGTCGACGGCCACACCCGGCACCCAGCCGAACGTCCATCCTTCCGGCAACCTGGCCCAGTCAGCAATCACGTCGAACTGAAACTCCCCCTGGCCGACCCGCGACATGTCGTGCTCCCTGTTATCTTGACCGTGGTCGCCTGATCCGAGGCTACATCCAGGACCGGATCCGTCCTGTGGCATACCGTGCGGGCAATGGTTGTTCAAGCGACATTCCGCGGGTTTGACTTCCGTGTATGGTTTGACGCCGACCCCCGATTCCACAAAATACGCTCGGGACGTTCGTGCTTCTTCTTACGAGTCACACCATGCCCGATCCGTCAAGGACAGCCGTCGACTATGGCATGTTCATCATGCCCTTCCATGACCCCGACAAACCCCTCGGCCAGTGCTACGACGAAGACCTCGAGCTGATCGTGCGTGCCGAGGAACTGGGGTTCTCGGAATTCTGGATCGGCGAGCATCACACGATGCAGTACGAGAACATCGTCAGCCCCGAGATGTTTATCTGCCGTGCCCTGGGCGAGACCAGCACGATCCGATTGGGGCCGGCCCCTGTCTGCCTGAACAACCATCATCCCGCCGCGGTGGCCGGACGCCTGGCCTTTCTCGATCACCTGGCAAAGGGACGGCTCAACCTCTGTTTCGGACCCGGCAGCGTAACGGCCGACATGGAACTCTTCGGGGTCGATCCGAAGAACAATCCCCGGATGGTCAAGGAAGCCATCAGCACCATCCTCACACTCTGGAGCAGCGATCCACCCTACGAGATTGATGGTGAATTCTGGCCAATCCGGCTGGTCGACCACGTCGACCCGGAGACGCGGATCGGCTACATCCACAAACCGCTCCAGCAACCACATCCCCCGATCGCAATCCCCGCGATGAGCCGCAACTCGCCAAGCATGAAACTGGCCGGAGCCGCGGGATACCAGCCGTTTGGACATTGCCTGGTCACCGGCAACGTCCTCCGTGATTTCTGGGATACCTACGAAGAAGCCGGCCAGGCAGCCGGACGCACTCTGTCACGACGGGACTACAAGGTGGCGCGGTCGATCTTCCTGGCCGACACGACCGCCGAAGCCGAACAACTGGCGAGAACGAATTCTCTCGGCCGCAACTACGAGTACATCGGGCGACTCTTTGACAAGGGACTCGGCCGCAAGATCTACAAGCGTGATCTCGACATGCCCGATTCCGAATGCAATCTCGATTTTCTGATGACCGAGCAGATCATTGCCGGCGATGTCGACACCGCGTTGCAGCGATTGTTGCAACTGTGGGAGGAAGTCGGCGACTTTGGGACACTGGTCCTGATGAGCTACGACTGGGACGACAAGGCTTCCTGGTTGCGAAGCATGGACCTGTTCGCCAACGAATTGATGCCGGCCCTGAACCGGGCCGTGGGTGTCTCGGTCCAGCCGGACTAGCTGGTTTCACGTTTTCCTCACGCCGACGGTGTGGTCTAATGCAGTGATGGATTCTCCTTCCACAGCACTCGTCTCACGCCGCGACCTCTTGAGTGTCGGGGCCCTCGGACTGACTGGCGTGACCCTGCCCGGTCTGCTTGCCGCCCGCGAATCGACGGTGGCCCGCGGCGCTCGCCCTTCGGCCGACGCCTGCATCCTGATTCATCTCAATGGCGGCCCACCGCACCTGGATATGTGGGATCCCAAGCCTCTTGCCGCGGCGGGGATTCGTGGCGAGTTTTCGCCGATCGCCAGTTCGATCCCGGGATATCGCGTCGGGGAACTCCTGCCGAAACTTGCGCGACAGATGCACCAGGCGACCATCGTGCGGTCGATGCACCACAGCGTGAACAACTCCCACGCCGCCGCCGTGTACTGTTCACTGACCGGTCACGACCGCGGGGAGCAGGGCGGTGGCACCAAGCAGACCGATCACCCTTCGCCCGGTTCGATCGTCACGGCACTGCGACCGCCCCAGCAGGTGGTTGTCCCGCATGTCACATTGCCCTACATGACCCAGGAGGGACGGGGGGGGCCACCCCAGCCCGGATTTTTTGGAGGGTTTCTTGGCCGGGCTCACGATCCGTTGTTTGTCCTCCGCGACCCCAACGCGGCCGACTTTGGCGTCCCGGAACTGACGCTGCAGGCGGGGGTCTCCGCACAACGACTCTCGGTTCGGCGACGTCTCTTTGATGACCTCAACCGCCGCAGCGGACTCGGGCCCGGTAACCGTCCGGCGAGGTCTATGAACCTCTTCCAGGGCCGCGCTCTGGACCTGTTGACTTCCGAGGGCACGCAACGGGCTTTTCGGATCGTCGAGGAGCCCGACAAGGTGCGTGACGCATTCGGCCGCAACATCTACGGCCAGAGTACCCTGCTGGCCCGTCGGCTGATCCAGGCCGGAACCCGCATGGTGACACTTTCCTGGGCCCCGGACGCTAATGCCACCTGGGACACCCATACCAGCAACTTCAAGAGGCTCCGTGGCAGCTTGTTGCCGCAATTCGACGCCGCCGCCAGCAGCCTGATCGAGGACCTGTCGGATCGGGGCATGCTCGATCGAACGCTGGTCGCCATCCTTGGTGATTTCGGACGAACGCCGAAGATCAATCCACGAGCCGGCCGTGACCACTGGAACTACTGCTACAGCCTGATGCTGGTTGGCGGTGGCTTCCAGAAGGGCCTGGTTCACGGAAGCAGCGACCGCATCGGGGGGTTCCCCAACAACGACCCCCTGGTTCCCGGTGATATCATCTCGACCATCTTCCACTGCCTGGGAATCAGCCACGACGGGATTATCTACGATCGCCTGGACCGCCCCTATCGCGTGGTCCCCACCGGTGATCTCCAACGCGGCCTGCTCACCTGAATCGGCCACGCTCGAGCATCCTTGTCGGTCGTGGAATCCCTCACTAGACTGGAGGGTTTCCGCGACATTTTCCGAGTATCCAGGAGTCTTGGCCGTGACAGTGAAGGTGGGAATCAACGGTTTTGGTCGGATTGGTCGAATCACGTTTCGGGCACTCGCGGCCCGAGGTGACGAATTTGAGGTCGTGGGAATCAACGACCTCGGCGAGACCTCCGCACTGGCCAACCTGCTGAAATATGACAGCACCCAGGGCCGCTTTCCAGGCACCGTCGAGGTCGATGGGGACTCGATGATCGTCAACGGGCGAACCGTCACGATCTGTGCCGAACGAGATCCCGGGAATCTGCCCTGGGGCGATCTGGGTGTCGATGTTGCGTTGGAATCGACCGGATTCTTCACGAACCGTGCCGCCGACGGCAAACCTGGCTACGACAGTCACCTGGCTGCCGGTGCCCGTAAGGTGGTGCTCTCGGCCCCGGCCAAGGATGCGCCCGACCTGACCGTCGTCCAGGGCGTCAACGATGATCAGCTTTCGGCCGATCATCTCTGCGTTTCCAATGCCAGTTGTACCACCAACTGCCTGGCGCCAATGGTCAAGATCCTGCACGAGAACTTCGGTCTCGATCATGGGCTGATGACGACCGTGCACGCCTACACCAACGACCAGCGGATCAGTGACCAGTTGCACAGTGATCCACGTCGGGCACGTGCCGCCGCGGCCAACATCATCCCCACATCGACCGGTGCCGCCAAGGCCGTTGGCCTGGTCCTGCCTGAACTCAACGGCAAGCTCACCGGAATCAGCCTGCGGGTCCCGGTCCTCTCGGGCAGCATTACCGACCTGGTGGCCACCCTCGACCAGGATGCCAGCGTCGAAGCCATCAACTCTGCGATGCAGGATGCTGCCAACGGAGCCCTGGCCGGAATCATGGAATACACCACCGACCCGATTGTCTCCAGCGATGTCATCGGAAACACCCACAGTTGCATCCTTGATGGCAGCTGGACCACCCGGATCGGACAGAACATGGTCAAGTTGCTGGGTTGGTACGACAACGAATACGGTTACTCGAATCGAACCGCCGACCTGATTGCCAAAATGGCCACTCTCTGAGCGTCTCCACACACAAAACACAATCCAACCCGGACTCCTCTTCAGGATTCCACTGGACGCGCTTTACCACCTCGGTCAGAATGGCGTCGTCGCGGATCGCCTGGCGTGGGTTTTCACTCCGGCGACTGCATCGGCGGTTCAATCACCCGAGTCGATCCTGGAGTACCGGTTCTTGCGAGCGACCGCAGGGAACGCGGGGGCCAACCGCCACGACTCATCACTACTTGGCTGGATGATCAACCGTCACGTTGACCCAGCAGCACCGGTGTCCACGCCGGATGGAAACGTCCATGAGCCGCCAGGATCTCTTGGAGATCTATCGATCTGCCACACCGGTCATCGCCCCGTCGATGCTTGGGTGCGATTTCGGCAACCTCCACCGCGAGGTGGAGTTGCTCACGGCGGCCGGAGCCCCAATGCTGCACCTGGACGTGATGGATGGCCATTTCGTTCCCAACCTCACCTACGGCCCGGTTGTCATCCGACAACTTCGTTCGCTGACGCGATTGCCGCTGGACGCACACCTGATGATCAGCGATCCGGCACAATACCTTGACGAGTTCCTTGACGCCGGCTGCGACGGGATCACTGTTCACGTTGAGTGTTTCTCAGACTCAAGAACTGCGATGGCTGACGTTCTCGAACGGATCCAGGCCGCCGGTGCGGTTGCCGGAATCGCCGTCAATCCCTCAACTCCGATCACCGAAATCCAGCCCCTGCTGAACCACACCGACCAGGTGTTGATCATGAGTGTCGAACCGGGATTTGGTGGGCAGGCCTTTCAGGTGGAGTCGCTTGAGAAACTCCGGCAGCTGAGCGAAACAGACAAGATCATCGCCATTGACGGAGGGATCGGCCCGGAGACCATCGGTTTGGCTTACGCCGCCGGTGCACGGATGTTTGTTTGTGGGAGTGCAATCTTCGACGCCCCGGACTACTCCGCGGCCCTGCAAACGCTGCGTAGCGCAGCAACCTCCGTCACGACCGTCCAGGAGGCTTGTTGAGCCGATGCCTATCATCGCGATTGTCCGGCCAGGCTGTACGGGCTTTGACGAACAGAGTCGCATCCAGGGCAACCTGGATTTGCCGCTGAACGATCGTGGTCGGGATCAACTTGCCGCAACGATCACTCAGCTTCAGCCCTGGCCGCTGGATGCCCTTCTCACGTCACGACTGGACCCGGCCCGAACAACGGCGGAGTCGATCGGAGAGGAGCTCCAGGTATCGGTTCGATTTCATGAGGACTTGAGGAACGTCGACCAGGGACTCTGGCAAGGACTGTCACTGGATGAGATCCGGCGTACCTCACCCAAGGTCCTCAAGCAGTGGCAGGAATCGCCGGAGACGGTCCGCCCCCCGGAAGGTGAAACCATCCAGGAGGCCCTCGCCCGCGCGCTCAAGGTGCTGGAAAAGCCTCTAAAACGTGAGGAGTCGATCGCCGTCGTGACGTCGGAACCGCTAGCCACACTGCTGGGCTGCGCTATCACGGCAACACAGCCCGAATTCGATTCGGTCGCCGGTTGCTGCTGTTCAGAGGACCTCGTTGCCATCTATTCGACCAATGGACGTCTGCCCCGAACCGATCCGAAACAGCCGTGGCGGACAATGTCCGCCACGGGCAGCCTGCTGACTTTCTCCGAAACACACGGGGGTCGTCAGAATGGCTAAGTCCAACGTCAAGTCCTGGTTGAAACACGAGGAACGCACGAAGCGTGGTGTTCCCGAGGGGCTGTGGTTGCGCTGTGATGGGTGCGGCGGAACGGTGTTCCGCAAGCAGGTGGAAGACAATCTCGACGTCTGCCCCGAGTGCGAGCATCATTTCTACGTTTCAGCACATCGACGAATCCGTCAACTGCTCGATGAAGACAGTTTCGAGGAGTGGTATACGGAGTTGAGCCCCTCCGACCCGCTGGAGTTCGCCGACAAGAAACCCTACCACCAGCGACTGAAATCCGAGCAGGCCAAGACCGGCCTCACCGAGGCCTGTGTCGTCGGCCGGGCCTACATGCGAGGTCGACCGCTCGTGTTCGGCCTGACCGATGCCGGCTTTATCATGGGCAGCATGGGATCGGTCGTCGGCGAAAAGCTGACACGGGCCATCGAAGAAGCCACACGGCTGGAGCTGCCGCTGGTGATCGTCAGTGGCTCCGGGGGTGGCGCGCGCATGCACGAGGGAATTCTCTCGTTGATGCAGATGGCCAAGGTCTCGGCGGCACTGGGCCGTTTTGACGATGCCGGCGGCCTCTTCATCTCCGTCCTGACCAATCCGACGATGGGCGGAGTTGCCGCAAGTTTTGCTTCGCTGGGAGACTTTGTGCTCGCCGAACCCAAGGCGTTGGTCGGTTTCGCCGGACCGCGTGTGATCAAGAATACGGTGAACATGGAGTTGCCCAGCGGTTTCCAGACGAGCGAGTTTCTCCTCAAGTACGGGTTCGTCGACCGCATAATTCGCCGTCACGACCTCCGCAGCGAAGTCGCTCGACTGATCGATTATTGCGGTCAATAGGCCTGCCCATGTTTGCATTCTTAAAAGAGCTCTTCCAACGCAAGCCGAAGGTCGAGAAGGTCGACTTGCGATCCCGTTATGAACTGATCGGCCGCATCGGACAGGGAAGCATGTCCAAGGTGTTTCGCGCCAAGGACCCCCGCACCAACCGGATGTATGCCGTCAAGGTTCTCGACCAGGTCAAGACCCAGAAACTCGAGAGCAGATTTCTCGCCAAGGGACTCGATCGCCCCAGCGAGGGCGAAGTGGCCCTGCAATTGGATCATCCTCGGATCGTCAAGACCTACGAATACGGGTGGACAATCGACAACGAGATGTTCCTGGTCATGGAGTTCGTGGAAGGCGTCAGCCTGAGCTTCCTGATCGATACCCAGAACGAACACATGCACAACGGCCGCTTGCGATTCATGGTGGAGTTGGGAGAAGCCATCGAGTTCTTTCACTCGAAGAACCTGATCCATCGCGACATCTGTCCCCGGAACATCCTGCTCGATGAGGATTATCACATCAAGCTGATCGACTTCGGCCTGGTCGTCCCCAACACGCCACCGTTTCAGCAACCCGGAAACCGGACCGGTACGGCCTCTTACATGGCACCGGAGTTGATGAAGCGGCAAAAGACCGATCAACGTCTCGACATCTTCTCCTACGCGATGACCTGTTTCGAGATGTTCACCAGTCGACTTCCCTGGGACGCCACCGAGACACTCGACCTCATGCAGCAACGGATCAACACGCCGGCCGCCGACATTCGTGAGTTCCTTCCGGAGATCGACGACGACGTCGCCGACACGATCATGCGGGGACTCGAATCAGATCCCTCGTCGCGATGGGCCTCGTCGGGCCAAATGGTCGCGAGATTCCGAGATGCACGCCAGAGGCTCGAGGGCGCCGTCGACTGACGCGTGGTGACATCATGCTCGTTCTCGGAATCGAGACCTCTCAGCGCCCCGGGACCGTGGCGTTGTGTGATGCCAGCACCTGCCTGGATGAGCGCCCACTCGAACTCCCGAACCAGCAACACGCCCAGGCCCTGCCTTCGGTTGTTGCCGCCCTGTTCAGCGATCACAGCCGTTTGATCGATGACCTCGCACTCCTGGCCGTCAGCCACGGCCCCGGTAGTTTTACCGGCCTGCGCGTCGGCATGGCGTTTGCCAAGACCCTGGCATGGGCAACCGGTTGTCCCCTGGTGCCAGTCGACACCTTCGTAGCGATCGCCACCGATGCGCCAGACGACGTGGATTCGCTGTATGTCGTCGCCGATGCCCATCGACAGGAACTCTTTACTCGTCATTATCGACGAGGCGCCGACCGACAGTGGACGCCAACGGGAGAGTTCGCGATCGAGTCGGCGCAGGCCTGGTGCCGGTCTCGCCAACCCGGTGACGCGATCGCCGGTCCGGCCCTGTCGTCAATACTCGACCAGCTTCCCGACCATGTCCGTCCGATAACTCTCGAAACCTCGCTTCCCCGCGCCCAGGCGATTGCCACACTCGGTCGGAGAGATCACCAGGCCGGCCGGCACGCCGAGATCGCAACACTGGAACCGTTCTACCTCCGCAGGAGTGCGGCCGAGGAGAACCGGGAGACTCGCCGCGCCGCGTCGACAAGTTGACCGCAGGACTAATCGTCGAGGATCAGGTCCGCGACCTTTTCGAACTCAAGCGGATCCGCCTGCATGACCAACCGCCCGCCTGAAACGGCATAGATCCTCCGCAACGGATCCAGTTCGGTCTTCGGAACACCTCTGGTTCCGGCAACCAGCAAACGCGAGGGTGCGACCAGGGCCGTCAACCCACCCAGGCCACCGTATTTCAAGGCCCCCGGCAACAGCATCGGGTCATCCCGTCTGGTGATTCGCGAAAAACCAAACCCGTCGATATCCGCAATCGTTAATCCCCCCGATTTCTTGCCCGTCGATGCCACCGCGCGTGCCAACAAAACCCAGGACCCCGCCCCTCGGGTGCCAACCAGGTGGACCCGCCTGCTGTCGATCTCCTGGGAATGGGCAGCCACCGTGGTGAGGACATCCTGGACGCGATGAGCCAATGGCGGAAGATTGTAGCCATACGTGTACCCCACAAAACTGCCATGTGTCGCCACGCTGGTCACCGGCTTGCCGGCAGGCACCAGTTCACCCGTGAGAAACACGTCGGCCGAGAGCACCGCGTGGCCGGCTTTCAAGAGCCTGGTGACGGCCTTGACCGGAACACCCGCGGAGTCGAACAAAGACGATTTTCCGCGGCCATCAAACCAGGCGACCAGGCTGCCACTGGACTTGCCTTCCGATTTCAACAAGGTCCACGGAATCGTCTCACCACGACCGCTGGCCGTCAGCGTGCCTGTTTCATACCGACCGCCCCCGGCCAACCTTCCTCTGGCTACCCGATTCCGCTTCGGCGCTGGCTCCCGACCGCTTCCCAGCAGGACGTCGGCAGCAACACCGACCACCCGCCTGTACGCAGCCAGCCCTCGCTTCTTGCTCGGCTTCCCGGCCTCTGCCGCTTCGAGAAGTTCGCTGAACTGTCGCTGTGCCAGGCCATCCTGGTGGGCCCGGTACTGTTCAAGCGTCAGTGCATCCCGGGGCCGGGGATGTTCTGTATCGAACACGCTGAGTTTGGCCGGGGCCACGGGTCGAAAATCCCGCTCGCGGATCGGCTGGTCCAGTCCGAGTGCAAGGTGCTTGTTCATCCAGCCATACATCATCTCGCGGGACACCTGGTTGTAGTTGTGGCCAAACTGCGGATAGCACTTCGCCTGAACCAGCTCGGCCTTACCGAAGAGTCGATAGACGGATTTCAACTCGGGCAGTCCCTTGGTTTCGATGTCGATTGTCCAATCGTCGGCCCCGCTGAGTGCCATCGGCTTGGGAGCAAACAGGGCGGCGATCGCGATGTTGTTGATGCCCGGCCTGAGGTAGCAGCAGTTCTCGCAAACACAGCCCCCCTGCATTGCTGTCGACACCATGACCGCCGGGAAGGCAACACGCGGCCGTGGATCGAGCGCGCAAAGCATGAAGGTCTGCGTGCCTCCACCGCTGGCTCCGGTCACGGCAATCCGTTTTGGGTCGACGTCGGGCAGTGTCTCGAGAAAATCGATCGCCCGGATCGAATTGAACGTCTGCAATCCCATCAGGTTCTGGAGCCGCAACACGGCCTGAACATCACCGAAGCCACTTCGGTGAGGCAACGGTCCACTGTCGGCATATCCGACCATGTCGTAATGGAAGACGACACACCCCATCCGGGCCAGTTGTACCATCCGGGCCTGTAACGGGTAGCGGGCCCCCGCTGGGAACGTCTCGGCCCCCTTCTTGATCTGAGCCGCCGCCTTTTCGGCACCGGCATCATAGAAGCGACCGTTGGCCCAGTGCCCATGTGGGCAAAGAATTCCCGGGCGGCGGCCCTTGGCCTGGCGGGGCCGGTACAGGCTGCCGGTAACGTAGTGTCCGGGCAGACTCGCAAAAAAGACCTTCTCGACAGTGTAACCATCTCGCTGGATCTTCCCGTGGATCACCGGTTTGATCGAACCACGGGGCCAAGCCGGCCACAACCCGTTGGAAACCTTCAGTTGATTCCGGATGATCTGCGCGCTGCGTTTCCAGCCCTTCCGTGTCGTGGGTGGCACCCAGGGATGATAGCCATCACGCAAAGTCCTGGCCGGCTGCAAACGGCGATCGCCGGGGACCTGACCATCGGAAAACACGCGAGCCGGGCCAGCGGCACAAACGGTGGTGGTCAACAGAAGCAGGACAAGACAGGCGGTGGCCAGGTGTTTCATGGCAAGGATCTCCGACAAACGATCAACCGGATGTCCCGGCCGATTGGCGACCGGACGCCCATAGCGTATTCTGGCCAACCGCCGAGATCAAACCGGCAGAACGACCAGATCTTATAGGCAACAAGGACACCGATGATCATCGCAGGACGACTGGCAGATACCGACGGAGTCCATTCGGGACAGGTACGGCTCGAGGGAGCTGAAATTGTCGAAGTTGGGCCATCGTTGGGCGAACCCGATATCGTGTTTTCCGAGGATTGCCTGGTGTTTGCCGGAATGGGCGATATCCACATTCACGCTCGCGATGACACCAGCCTGCAGGAAACCCACAAGGAGACATTCGTCACCGCTGGCGAAGCGGCGATCAACGGGGGCGTCGTCCATGTTGCTGACATGCCCAACAACCCGGCCGCGCCTGTGGATGATGCGACCTACGCGGCCAAGTGCAACCATCTCGCTCAACGGAATCCCCCGGTACACGTCACGTTGTACGCCGGCATTGGTCCCGACACCCGCCCGTTGTCGCACCCGGTCCCCTACAAGGCCTACATGGGCCCCAGTGTCGGCGACCTGTTCTTCCACTCACTCGCTCAACTCGATGAGACGCTCTCGCATTACCGCGGCTCTTGTGTCAGTTTTCATTGCGAGGATCCCGAACTGCTGCGGACCCATGCCGCGGCCGCGACACATGAACAGCAACGCCCACCCGAGTGCGAGGTGTCGGCGACGCGGTTTGCTCTGAAGATGATCGAGAAACACCGCCTGACCGGGAAATTGTGCCACTACTCGGTTGGTGAAGGTCTGCCATTGATCCGTGAGGCCCGCCAACGCGGCGTCCCGGTGACCTGTGAAGTAACACCTCATCACATCTACTACGACTCGGATTCGATCACCGACGGCAATCGTGAACTGATGCAGATGAACCCTCCGTTGCGCAATCCCGACGACCGCCGGGCCATGCTCGAGGCGTTGCGCGATGGGACGTTGGATTACCTTGCCACAGATCATGCACCGCACACTCTGGAGGAAAAAGCCTCCGGAGTCTCGGGGCAACCTCACCTGGACACTTATGGTGCTTTCGTAACGTGGATGATCCTCGAGGCAGGTTTCTCTCCCGAACGAGTGGCGACGGTCTGCTCGGCCAACCCCGGCCGATTCGTCAACCGCTACACGGCTCCACGCCGATTCGGACGGATCGCCCCCGGCCATGTCGCCTCGCTGACGGTCCTCAACCTGGTCCGACCCACGACGATTTGCCGAGAACAACTGGCCACCCGCTGCGGTTGGTCGCCGTTTGAAGGAGTCACGTTTCCCGGTTCCGTCGAGGCGGTGATCATCGATGGACAGCAGGTCCGTTGACGGTGCGCTCGCTGGATTGCAGACGGGACGTCGGCTAGGCTGTGACGCTCACCTGACTCGAGAATCCACGAGAGCCGCCCGATGAAACATCTTTGCCTGGCCATCTCCGCATCCCTCATCCTGGCCGTCGTCACCGCTGTTTCACAAACAGCTCCAAAACCCGCAACGACTCCGTCACACGTGGAGATCACACCCGGCCTGAACAATCCGTGGACACACCTGAAATTCAACGACAAGAACGAGAACTTTCAGTTCGTGATCGTCACCGATCGTACTGGTGGCCGCCGCCCGGGCGTCTTCACGCGTGCCGTCAAGCAGATCAACCTGCTCGAACCAGAATTTGTCGTCTCTGTCGGAGACCTGATCGAAGGCTACACCGAGGATCCTGGCCAGTGGGCCCTGGAGTGGTCGGAATTCGAGGGTCTGGTCGATCGATTGAAGATGCCGTTTTTCTTCTGTGCCGGCAACCATGACATCAGCAATCTGCCGATGGGCAAGGACTGGATCCGCCGCTTTCGTCGCAGCTACTACCATTTCAAATACCACAACTGCCTGTTCCTGGTACTCAACACGGAAGACCCACCAAAGAAGGGTCCGTTTCATTTCACCCAGCCACAACGGGATTGGGCCGTCGAAGTCCTCAAGGCCAACCGCAACGTCCGCTGGACCTTTGTGATCATGCACAAACCCACCTGGACGTACCCCGACGCCGACCTGGCCGCGCAGGGCTGGACCCAGATTGAGGACGCCCTGGCCGGCCGAAAATACACGGTCTTTTCCGGTCACAAACACACCTACGCCCGTTACATCCGTCGGGGCCAGGAATACTACATGCTGGCGACCACCGGAGGCGGCTCGGCTCTCACCGGCGTCGCCGATGGCAAGTTTGACCACTTTGTCTGGGTCACCATGCGAGACAACGGACCGGTTTTGGCCAACGTGATGCTCGACGGAGTCCAGCCAAAGACAATACGCACACTTCGCGTGCCCGCCCCAAAGAAGGCCGCGGTCAAGAAGCAGGCCAAGAAGAAGTCGTAGCGCCGTAACCCGGAATTCCCTGACAGTTTGCAGCCCGAGGATGACAACAACGATGACTGGATTTCTCGATGGCCAGGTGGCCTTGGTGACCGGGGCCGGACGTGGCCTCGGGCGGGCGTTTGCAGAGCACCTTGCCGCGGCCGGTGCCCGTGTGGGTGTTCATGGGATGCGGGAACATGGGCCCAGCGAGTACGGCGAGGGAACCACGCTGACCGACACGGCAGCAGAAATCGGTGAGACGGCCGGTGTTGAGACACTGCGAGTGCTTGCCGACTTGACCGATGCCGACCAGGTCGAGCGGGCTGTCAACGAGGTGGCCACCGGCCTGGGTCCGATCGACATCCTCGTGCACAATGCCGGTGGTGATATCGCCGCCGCCGGTGGAAAGCCCGACCCCAATGACGCGGTGATGATCAAGCAGGACGATGTCGAGGCCGTGCTCGACCGCAATCTTCTCAGCACGATCCTCGTCTGCCGTTGTGTGGCCCGGGGAATGATTGACCGCAACCGTGGCCGGATCATCACGATCAGTTCCATTGCCGCCTTCCGTGGCAACGATCAGGGTGCGATTTATGCCACCGCCAAGGCCGGGCAGGTGGCCTACACCCGCTGCCTGGCACAACAGTTGCGCCCCCACAACATCACCGTCAACAGCCTGGCGCCCGGCGACACCCGCACTGGCCGGTTTCTCAACACACGCGAGGTGGCTGACGACCGACTGGTTACCGAAGGAACACTCGAGCGAATCGCCACGGTGGATGAGGTGGCCCGGGTCGTCGAGTTCTTCGCGGGTCCACTCGGAGAGTTTGTCACCGGCCAGGCCCTCCGCGTCGATGGGGGCCACCAGGCCTGGTCGGCGTAGTGCCAGGGCTGACCGCCTAACCCGCCTGCCGCGCGACTAGGCGTGGGTTGCCGTCGAACGCCGCGGCGCCTGTGACTTCGTTCCCAGGATCTGGCCGGCGAAACGGTGAAATGCGCTGTCGGGGTTCATCATCCACAACAACGCCGGGCTGGCGACAAAGATCGAGCTGTAGGTACCGACAACAACGCCCATCACCAGGCAGAAGGCAAAGCCGTGGATACCGTCGCCTCCGCCGAAGTACAGGATCACGACGACGATGAACGTCGTCAACGAGGTCAGCAACGTTCGCGACAGCGTCTGATTCAGGCTCAGGTTGACCATCTCCGGCGTCAGTGACGGATTCTTTCCCCGGACTTCACGAATGCGGTCAAACACCACGATCGTATCGTTGAGCGAATAGCCGACGATGGTCAGAAAAGCGGCGATCATCGGCAGGTTGATCTTGAAATCCTGCAACTGTAGCAGCCCGCCCTCCCAGCCCGCCTGGCTTGCCGCCAGTCCCGCCAGGGACACTCCACCCAGTACGACCATGACGTCGTGGACCAATGCCACCACGGCAGCCAATCCAAAATCAATTCGCTGAAACCGAAACCAGATGTAGGCAACGATGGCGACGAGGCTGAAGAGCATTGCCAACAGGGCCGAATTCTGCATCTCCACGGCAACGGCACTGTCGAACGACGTGACTTCGTCAAACCGTGGTGTTCCATCCTGATCGGACTTCATCTGCTCCAGAGCCTTCACGACATCAGCCTTCACAACAATCGGCCGGAACCTGACAACCCAGTTCAGGGCGGTTTCGGCCCGCTTGTCATCCTCGAGCGGTTCAACTTCAAATCGGCCCTCGATCGCTGTCGGATCGAGGTTGGCCAGCGCGAGCCCTTTCTCCAATCCACCGGCCACATAGGCCACGACATTTTCACGTGCCACCTTATCGGCATTGCCAAAGTTCAATTCTGCCTGGTGACCGCCGAAGAAATCCTTGTTCGCCGCATCGGTGATTTCCCGAACCGTGTCGAAATCAACCGACATCGTTGTCAGCCTGAACTTGGAATCGTCCTTGAAGGATTCTGCGATCCAGGACTGAATCTTCTCGTTGACGCTTTCGGTTCGTGACGTGCCACGCTGGTCGTCGTCGCCCTCTTTGGCTTTGGTCGTCGTCCTCAGCCGGAAGGGAAACCCCGAACCAGCCGCCGCAACCGCTTCCGCGCCGGCTTCATCCTCGATCTGCGTGAGCTTCTCGAGTGTAAATGAATCGTCGAACTCCTCAGAGAATTTCGCGGCCCGCACCTGCTCGAGCTTCTCCTTTACGTCATCGCTGTCATGGGCTTCCCGAAACTGAAAACTGACGGCGCGTCCGCCTCGGAAGTCGATATCGAGGTTGTTCACCCCGCGGTAGAAGAATGCCGTCATGCCGACAACGATCACGAGCACCGACACGCAGGCAGCAATCGTTCGGTGGCCAATAAAGTTGAACTCACGACCGGAAATACCCGGCAACGAGTTCATCTGGATCCGCTCACGGTGCTTGCGACTTTCCCAGACATCAAAGAGCAACCGTCCCACGTACAGCGCGGTGAACATGCTCATCACGATGCCGATGAACAGCGTGACCGCAAAACCACGGACCTGGTCGGTCCCAATTGCATAGAGCACGGCCGCGACCAGCAAAGTGGTGACGTTGGCATCGACGATCGTCGTCAGCGCCCGCGCGAAGCCGTTTTGAATCGCCATTCGCACGGCACCGCCCCGGCGTTGTTCCTCACGAATTCGCTCGAAGATCAGCACGTTGGCATCAACGGCCATTCCGATCGTCAATACCAGTCCGGCCAGGCCCGGCAGCGTGAACGTTGCTTCGATAAATATCATCGTCCCCAGCACGAGCACCAGGTTCAGCAACAGGCAGACAATCGCCACAAGGCCCGAGAGGCGATAGTAGATGAACATGAACACGATCACGGTCAACGCGGCGATGCCGATCGCCATCACGCCCTTGTTCTGGACATCCTCACCGAGGGTCGGCGATATACTCAGCTCGCTGACCGGTTCTGGTAGCAGAGGCACTTCGAGTGCCCCCGCATCCAGCACACCAATCAACTCGTTGATTTCCTGCTTGGTGAAATCACCACTGATGATGCCATTGCTGCTGATCCGGCTTTCCAGTCGTGGCGCAGAGAAAACATTGCCATCCAACACGATAGCCAGCCGGCGGTAGAAGCTCTTGTCGGCCGTGGGTTCATTCTTCCCCGTCAGGTCACTGAACCGGTTGGACCCGGCCATGTTCAGAGTGAAGCCAACGGCCAAGCGACCGCTGTCATCGGTCGTCTCGTAGACGCGGTAGAGATGATCGCCGGTTACGCGTCCGGTTTCCGGCTCGTACATCACCAGCACATGGTCAACCTGGTTTCCGTCGGAACCGGACCGCTCCATGATCTGGACATCGTAGCTGCCATCAACCTGTCCGTTCGGATCGACCGGGTGCCACTGACCTTCGAGAACGCCCTCGGCGTTTCGAATCTGGTTGCCCTGCAATTGTGGATCGCGGGCACGACTTACCAACGTCGGGTGGTCACGACCGTTTGCCAGGGTTGCCAACTCCAGGCTCCCCAGTCGCGTCATCATCCGTTTTGTCTGCTCAACAACCTGGGGATCGGCACGAGGTATGATCACCTCGATCCGATTCGTACCCAGCGGCCGGACGGTCAGTTCCTTGTTGCCTCCGGGGTTGGCACGCTTGTTGATAGCAGTAGCCATCTGTGCCATCACGGATTTTGTCAGCTCTTTCTGCTGTTCCGTCGCCTTTACCTCGTCGACCTGTAGAACCAGGTTCGCGCCGCCGGCCAGGTCAATCCCGAGCTTGACTCCTGAAAACAGACGCTTCAACCAAGACCCGTCACCACCGACGGGAGGCTGCGGCTTGACCGCTGGAGTCAGCACGAGTGTGGAGAGCGCCGGAAATCCGGGGATATGTTCGATCAGGCCCTTGGCGCTGATCCTGGTATTGGACAACGTGAGCGTCTTCAGACCGGTCAACGATTTCAGCGATTTCAACCCGTTGTCAGTGACGTTGGTGTTGCTCAGATCCAGTGTCTTGAGTTCATCGAGATTCTCCAGGTGCACCAGGCCCGCATCGGTCACCAATGTTCCCGACAGATCCAGTTCGACAACCCTGGCCAGTTGTCCGACTTCCGCGAGTTCCGGATCACCGGCAGACTGCGGAAGCGTGATCTTCTCGATCCGTTCTCGATCCTCGTCCTGCTCGATCACTGCTCCGGCACGCCGCAGGGCAATCGCCGGATCATTGTCGCTGCACCCGCCGGTCACGCCCACCAGCACAAGCATCGACGCCAACCACAGGGCAACACAACGACTCACTTTTCCGTCTCCGGCACGTTCCGTCATCGTCTCTCTACTCACGGCTGTCATCTGATTATTCTTTCGGCGCGGCGTCGGAATCGTCCGATCCGTCGGTACCAATCGTCGCGATGGGCTGCTGGTCGTAGATCACCGTCAAGCCGGGGACATCAAGACTGGTCTTGATCGACTCGTTGACCCTGTACTCACGATTCTGGCTGTCGTACTCATCGATCGCCTGGCTGTAGGCTCGTTCTTCGGCAGCATCCACAACCAGTTCCTTGGCCATCGGCCAAATCCCCAGCGTGACTGCCGTCGCCACGACACCAAACCGAAACGAGGCCTCTTCCATCCCCAGCTTCATCGCCACCAACCGGCCCACGCTCAGTGGAACGGCGAAGGTGGCCCCGATCAGGAACAACGCTCGTGTGCCCGTTTCACTGTCGAAGAACAGTCCCGGTCGAAATGCGAACACGACCAAGGCCAGAAACACATAGAGCAGACACATCAGTGGGAACAGGCGACCGGGGAGTTGTTCCCGCGAACCCATCCATCCGCCCAGGCCGATGATCCCCAGCATCAACCCCAGCAGAACCCGGGTGCCGGTGTCCAGTTCAACGACCAGCCCGGGCACCAGTGCGCCGACCGCCATCATCGCGGCAAAGCCCAGGACACCCATCGTGATGTAGCTATCCTCGAAGGCCTCCTGCCTGGCACATCGCCGGGACACGAACACACCGCCGACCACGGCGATCACCAAGTAAGCCGCCGACACCCAGGCCGGCACCTCGGCCAAAAGTAGGGGAACCGATAGCGGATGACTCGCGTTCATCTGAATCCCGTTTCCGTCTGGAATCACCTGAAAATACTGTCAGACCCTGGGCTGTTCAGTCGCCGGAATCGTCACCTGACGACTTTCCTTCCCCGTCGCTGTCAGGCCCCATCGGCCCCTGAATGCTGCGGCGCAGAAACTGCAGCTGCGTGTCACGGTCGACCTCCAGGACCACGAGATCGCGACCTTCATCGACCGACACGACTGTCCCGACAATGCCACCCGCGGTGACAACACGATCGTGTTTTTGCAGCGAACTGATCATCGCCTCCCGCTTCCGACGCTCTTTTTTCTGGGGTGCAAGTACGATGAAATAAAAGAGCAGCCCCATGCCGATGATCAGGATCATCGGGTTGCCCATCAGGCCCGGTGGTTGGTCCTTTTTGGGATCTGCATCCGGTGCCGCTTCATCGGCGGGAGCCGAATCAGGCGCCACATCGGCGGGAGCCGAATCAGGCGCCACATTCTTCTGGGCGGCAACCGGCAACACCATCAACAGTGCCAGCGCCACCACGGCCACCAGGCCGACGACTCCAATTTCACGCTGACACAACATAACGCCCGGCTCCTCGTCTCCTGGTCACGGTCCGCCGTCGCCACTCAACAGATCAACAACGGCCCGCGACCGTGGTTCTTCCCAACCGGCGACGTTTTCGTTGATTCAGCTGCCCTCCCGGGGGCACAAGCCAAACCCGCTCCACGAAGACCAACCGCCACTACGACGGGCCATTTCACCGACAAAACAGGGAGAAACAAGCCCGTATCCTAGACGGATGTTGTCAAAGCGGCAAGGTGAACAGAGTGAAACTCATCGAGCCGATCCATCCTGATGGCCTCGCCCAGGGATCGCAGGAAGTTCTGGTAGAACATGAGGTTATGGTAAGACAACATGATCGGACCCAGCATCTCCTTGGCCTGGAAGAGATGCCGGATGTAACCCCGGCTGAATCCCGAACACACCCGACAACGACAATTCGCATCCAGCGGTCCGCGATCGGTCTTGAAACGGCTGTTGCGGATCCGTATTTCTCCTTCCGAGGTGAATGCTGACGCGCTGCGACCGTTGCGAGTGGGCATCACGCAATCAAACAGATCCACGCCTCGCACCACGGCCTCGAACAGGTCCCGTGGCGTACCAACCCCCATCAGGTACCTCGGCCGGTCAACCGGCAGCAGAGGTACCGTCACGTCAAGAGTGTCGTACATGGCATCGGGAGACTCGCCGACACTCAATCCTCCGATCGCATATCCCGGGAAATCCAGCGGGAGCAACCCGTCGGCTGATCGTTGCCGTTCGGCCGGGTTCGTTCCTCCCTGAACGATGCCAAACAAGGCCTGATCGTCACGGGTTTGCGCATCGCGGCACCGGGTCGCCCAGCGAGTTGTTCGTTCCACCGCATGCCGCAGCGTCTCGATCGGCACATCATGCGACGGACATTCGTCAAGGCACATGATGCAGTCGGCGCCCAACTGTTCCTGGATGCCAATCGCTCTCTCGGGCGTCAACTCCAACCAGGCCCCGTCGATGTGCGATTTGAAGGAGACCCCCTCCTCGGTCAGGTTTGCCAATTGCGCCAGGCTGAAAACCTGGAAGCCACCACTGTCGGTCAGAATTGGTCCGTCCCATTGCATGAATTCATGCAGGCCTCCCAACGCCTCGACGACATCCGAGCCCGGCCTCAAGGCCAGATGGTAGGTGTTTGCCAGGACCATCTGCGCGCCGGTTTCTCGCAAGTCCTCGGGCCAGTGCCCCTTGACCGTCCCACACGTCCCCACCGGCATGAATGCCGGTGTCTGCACGGTCCCGTGAGGCGTTTTCCATGTTCCGCACCGCGCCGCGGTACCGGAACTCGTTGCCAAGATCTCGAATTCAAATGCACGGGCCGAGCAATTCACGAGATTCCTTCCAGGGCCTTGTTGATCTGGTCGACGTACCACGAAAAGAATCGGATCACAAAGAATACGATGAACCCCGCAACGGTTGCCCAGATCACCCAGGCGAAAGCGCCACACATCCTCGACAGAGAACGTCGGGCCTGCTCCTGAAACTCCGGGCTGAGCCGCTGCAACTGTTCCGGAACAGTCCCGGACGTTTCTCCGACGTGGACAATCTCGAGAAACTCCTCGGGAAACAACCCGACATCGGACAGGGCTTCGGAGAGCGACTCACCAGCCTCGATGCTGCGACAGACCGTCTCGGTGGCTGCCACGAACGCTCCGTTACCGGTTGCCCGAAAAGACGCCGTCAAGCTCTGACGCATCGGCATCCCCGTCTGTTGTGTCAGGTAGTAAGCCCAGGAAAAACGAGAAATCGCAAACGCACGCTGACACGACCCCACGACCGGAATCCCCAACAGCAAGCGGTCGAGTACGCGACGGGCCGCGATCGTCCGCGCGGCCAACAGGTAGCCGCCTGTCAGCAGCCCGACGATTCCATAGACGATCGCCAACCAGATGATGGCGCCGCCACCGCCGCGCAATCCGAAAGTCACGACCGCGAGTGCCTCACCACCGGGAATCATCCCCAGGACGACAATCAGCAGAGCAATCACCAGCGTGGCAATGACGAACTGGACAACCGGCCAGGTGATCTGTGAAACAAACTGCCGTCGCAATCTCACCGTGTTCTCGAAATGTTCGGCCAGATGTTCGAGTACCTCCGGCAGGGCCCCGCTGTGTTCGGACATTCGCACCATGTCGATCATCAGCGTCGGGAATCGCCCGACCTGGGCAGCCATGGCCTCCGAGACCTCTTCACCCTGACGGACCAACTCCGACATTTCTCTCAGTGCGCGGTCGCAGCGGGGATCCCGACTCTTCCTTCCGGCAACTTCCAGGGCGCGGATCACCGCGACGCCGGAATGCAGCAGTGTCGACAGGCTGCGACAGGCGACAGCCAACGCGCTCTTGCGAATCTGTGGTCCCAACACTGTGTTTTGCCTCGTCGTTGACCGTCGCGGCGACTTTCATCCGATCGTCGTGATTGCCCACGAACCACCAACCACGATTCTTGGGTCGGCTTCGATGATCGTCAACGCCGACGTCGTCGAGGCGATGCCCTCTGGGAACTGGTCTCGACGAGCAACGGGCTGGGCGCCCGTTGCGTTCACGAGCCGATTCTGTCAAAGTGTCGCGCATCATGCCGTCGGACTTTCTCGAATTGGCCGGCCGCCACGTGCTGGTCCTGGGAGTTGCCAACCGCAAGAGTGTCGCGTGGCACGTCGCCCAGGTCCTGACCGAAGCTGGCGCCCACGTGATCTACGGGGTTCGCAGTCCGCAACGCGCCGACGCCGTCCGAGCCCTGGTTGGGACAGATGCACCGGTGCTCGTCTGCGACGTCGAAAAGCCCGAGGAAATCCAGCGGCTCCGCGACGAGGTCGCGGCGACCTGTGGCAGCCTGCACGGGCTGGTTCACTCGATCGCCTTTGCTGACTACTCGGCCGGCTGGCTGCCCTTTCACGAGACGCCTCGCGCGGCATTCCTGCAGGCGATCGACATCTCCTGCTATTCGCTCCTGGCCGTCTCGGATGCCTTCCGCGAGTTGATCGATCCCGAATCCGGCAGTGTCGTGACAATCTCGATCTCCACGACCCGGATGACCGCCGAGAACTACGGTTACATGGCACCGGTCAAGGCGGCCCTGGATTCGTCGGTCTGTTTTCTGGCCAAGTCGTTCTCTGCCTTCAGCCGCATTCGATTCAATGCCGTGTGTCCCGGCCTGCTGAAAACGTCGGCCTCGGCCGGAATCCCCGGCTACGTTGACAGTTTCCTCTACGCTGAACGAGCAACGCTGCGCAACGAAGCCGTTCAGACCGAAGAAGTGGCCAACACGGCTGCCTTTCTGCTGTCGCCACGCTCCTCGGGCATCAATGCCCAGGGGCTGGTCATCGATGCCGGCATGTCGATCAACTACTTTGACAAGGGACTGGTCGGGGGTTCCGAGCAGGCAGGCACCTCCCATCCGGAGCCGTCTTCGTGACCGACACCCGTTTTGGGGAACTCGAAGGGTCCAGTGATCTGGCGGCAACGCAGCAGCAACATCCACACGCTTTGCCGGAACGTGCCTGGCCAGGGCGAGCCGCTCCTTTTGCCGTGGCGGCGCTGTGCTTGTTGGTGACGGCCTGGTCGGTTCGTGAACCGGGCCTGACCACCGATGAACCTCGATACATCGAGAACACCGAACGGTTGCACTCGTGGTTTGGTCAACTGGTCGACCAGGGTCCGAGCGTGGCCTTCCAGCACCAGCAACTGGCCGACGGGTGGTATTACGCCCGTCCCGACAGCAAGAACCTGCCCCTGGTCAGTCTTGTTGGGTCGCTGGGCAGGCTGACAGTGGGCCGGTTCGACTCGGAACCTGCCTCCTACCGGTGGGGCAACCTGCTGATCCTGGCAGTGACCTGTGGCGTCGTCTTTGCCTGGATCCGAGAGGAAATCTCGCCCCCGGCCGCCGTGGTTGCCGTGGCCGCGCTGGTCGGCATGCCCCGTGTCTTCACGCATGCACAGCTGATGAGCATCGACCCCCTGGTGGCCTCCTTTCAGGTCCTTTCCTGCTGGGCGCTCTGGAAGAGTCGCGACCACCGGGGCTGGACCTGGCCGGTCCTCTTCGGAGTACTGGCGGGAATCGGTGCCATGTCAAAACCGACATTCTGGCTGATCGTCCCTGGCTGGATTATCTGGGCCGCGTTCACCGGCCCCAGACGTCTCTGGCGAGCAGGAGTCTGCCTGGTGATCGTGGCCCCACTTTCGGCGTTGTTCCTGATGCCTCCCTGGTGGACGAATCCGCTCGCTGGATTTCTCGACTATCTCGACCTGCTGCTGAACGATCCGGCCGGATGGAAAATTGATGTCTACTACCTCGGCCACATTTTCCAGACCGAGTTGACCCCGGGAGTCGCCCCGATTCCGGTTCCCTGGCACAGTGTCCCGCTCCTGACGGCCATCACCACTCCCCCCTGGATCCTGGTGCTGCTCGTCGTGGAAGTCATCGGCTGGATTCTCGCTTTGCTGTTGGCCGTGTTGACCGCCCGGGCCGACAGGGCAACTGATCACCCCGTCCCGGACCCATCCGAGGACACGGCGAGTGAGAACCGGGCGATCGCACTGCAGGGATTGTGGCTCATGGCAGCCGCCATTCTCCCCCTGATCGTGATGCTGCCTGGCACGCCGGCCCACGACGGCACCCGGTTGTACCGCCCGGCGCACTATTTCGTCGCATTGCTGGTTGCCGCGGGTTTCGAGAGGATTCGTCAACGCTGGCTCAGTGACCGTCGCCATTGGCTGACCGCGACATCAGCCGCCAGCCTGGCCGTTCTCGCCACCTGGACAACTCTCGCAGCCCAACCCGCAGGACTTTCCTACTACAACAGCTTCGTTGGTGGTTTCGCTGGCGCATCCCGGACGGTCCCGCTGGGGCCTTCGTTGCCCGAACCACGGCGACCGTTGCATGAGATCAGTTACTGGTGGGAGTTGCTCAACCGCAGGGCTCTCGACGACATGCAACAACACCTGCCGCAGGGGGCTCGGGTGACCTTCTTTCCCGAGCATTACGGAGGTGACCTCCTTCAGAAATGGGGTCACCTGAGAAAGGACCTCCAGATTGTCTCGACCACCGAGGCCGAGTACATGCTGATGTATGGCCGCATGGGACGAGTGGTCGATCCCCGTGCTCACCCCTCGGGCACTCGTTTCCTGCACGGGGCTCCCGACTGGGAGCTACGCGTCGACGGTGTCCGCGTGGCGGTCCTGGTCCGAGTCAATCGTCCCCAGTGAGCCGGCCTCGGGCAGTCTCGCCGACCCTACTGACCGTCTCACTTTGGAGCGGCAATGCAGAACAATCCCGCTTCGGTTCTCAGAAAGATCTCCCCGTCGGAGAACGCCGGTGTCGCATTGCTCTTCTCTCCGATCGAATTGCTCGCCACGAGATCAAATTTTTTCGGTGTGGGGCGAAACACGTGCGTCGTCCCGCCCTGGTCGGTCACATAGAGGTGGTCCCCGGCCCGAACGGTTGAACTCCAGGCATTACCCGACGGCAACCGTGCCTGCCAGGCCAGTTTACCGGTCTTCACTTCAATGCATTCCACGGTTCCGGGACCGGCGTTGGCCACATAGACATGGTCACCAACGATGACTCCCGAACCAATCCGTTGCGGTTGCTTGGCCTCAACCCGCCAGAGGCGATGTGTCTTGGTCACGTTTCCGTTGCCACCCAATCGAAAGGCCATTCGCGGCCCCTGGTAGCCCCCCATCGCCACACCGATGTTGCCGCTGATCAGTGGTGAGGTGTAGACGAGGTCACCGCGGGGACTTGGCAGGCCATCGACACTCCAGAGAACCTTGCCGTTGCCCGGATCATAGGCGACGACGCGGGTCGCCATGCTGCAGATCAACTGGTCGGTGCCCCCAACGGTGGCCAGCACCGGTGTGCTGAACGAGGCAACCATCCGCGGATCTCGATCATTGGCCCCTCCCGGCTCGGGTGTCTTCCAGATCACCTTGCCGGTGGCAATGCTGACGGCCAGCATAAACGTTTCAACCCCCGGTCCATGGTGTAAGAAAACCCGATCGGCGTAGATGACCGGTGACGACGCATAGCCCCAGATGTGTTTGACATCGCCTGGATCGAGTTTCCAGAGCGGGCGTCCTTCGTGGTCATAACAGAACAAACCGGCCGACCCGTGCCAGACCACCACCCTTTGGCCATCGGAAACGGGTGTCGAAGCGCCGTAAGGATTCGTCTTGTGCGTCGGCTCGACTTTCTCGAAAGCCACGACCCGCGACCAGGACTGCTTACCGGTCTTACGATCGAAGCAATACAGGCCCCGCTGTGTGCCCTGGGCATTCGCACAGGTCACAAAGACCTTGCCGCGAGAGATCACCGGGCTGCCATGACCGGCATGCGGCAACGCCGCCCGCCACTTGACGTTCATCTGTGGCCCCCACCGCAACGGGACCTGTTCGGTCGACTGGCCATCGCCACGCGGACCACGAAACGATGGGGAATCGGCTGCCTGAACCGTCAGGCTCGCCAGGCAGATGGGCACGAGTACGATCTTCCAGTACTGCATGGATGGGGCTCCTGGTCGGAATTGCTATAGTCACTCTACGCCGCGATCAGCGGTCGGACAACACACCCGTTGACCGCGGCCCGATCTCACGCCGATCCGCTCCCCCCGTTTCCCCACCCCAGCCAACAAGTCGCTACCTGATGCTGCTCTCGCTCGCAGTTGACCTGGGAACCACGTCGATCGCGGCCGTCGCTGTCTCTCCTGACGGCCGGATTGTCGCCAGCGTCCAGGCTCCAAACACGGCCTCGTTGCCAGACCTTCCGGTCCATCACGCGGAACAGGATCCCTCACAACTCCGCGACATTGCCATCGACGTTCTGCGGGAACTCGCCTGCGACCTGCCGGGCACCCCGGCCTGCCTGGGCCTGACCGGCCAGATGCACGGTCTGCTGCTGATCGATGAATCGCGCAACCCGCTCTCGCCGTTGATCACCTGGCAGGATCGACGTGCCAATCAGTCGTGTCGCCCGACCGAGGCCGATCCCAACGCCCCGACCACTACCTGGCTGACGGACTATCTTGCCCAATGCCGTGACCTGGACCTCGAGAGAACCGGTTGCCGACTCGCTCCCGGGTACCTCGCCGTCACGCTCTCGATACTCAATCAAACCGGGGCGATCCCGACTGGCGCCTGCCGCGCCTCATTCCCGGCCGACTGGTTGGCCGCCGAGTTGACCGACACCCCTGTCGTCACCGATCGCAGCAATGCCGCGGCGTCGGGAGTCTTTGATCTCGTCGGGGACCAATGGAGCCAGTCACTACTGGCCGCCGGTGGACTCGACGAGACTTGGTTGCCCGACGTGGTCGAAAGTGGCACCGTGATTGGGACGTTGGTCTCGAAATGGGCGGCCAAGACGGGACTGCCGACCGGATTACCCGTCTGTGGAGCCATCGGCGACAACCAGGCCGCCGTGCTGGGCAGCCTGCCCTCCGACGAAACCGCGATCCAGATCAACGTCGGTACCGGCGGTCAGATCAACTGGCCGATTTCGCGGTTCCAGCGAATTCCCGACATGGACACTCGCTACCTTCCACACGACCGGTTCCTGGTTGTCGGCGCCGGACTGGCCGGTGGTGATGCCTACGCCTGGGTCAATCGCACTGTCGGGAACTGGCTGAGCACCTTCGGCGAGGCACCCAGCCCGGACCGGATCTACGATCGCCTGTCTGACCTCGCCGCCGACATCCCCGCAGACGCCGACGGCCTGATCTGCACCCCGTCTTTTCGTGGAACCCGCCGTGGGCCGATGGATCGAGGACTTTTCCAGGGGATCACCTTCGACAATTTCACACCGGGTCACGTTGCCCGTGCCGTCCTGTCGGGTATCGCCGAGGGATTTGCCTGGTTCCTCGAAAACGCCGGGGAAGCCGGACCGAGTGGTTGCCAACGAATCGTCGGTTCTGGAAATGGCCTGCGTCACAATCGTCTATTGATCGACTCTCTGGCAAGTCGATTCGGTCGCCCGGTGTACATGACCGAGCATGCCCAGGAGGCTGCCGTGGGTGCGGCCCTGCTCGCCGGTGCAGAATGCGGGGTCTGGACCGACCTGGAAGCGGCCGGACAATCAATCCGGTTGGTACGGCACGATCGGACGGGATCCCGGGACGGCATCGAATGATCTTGTTGCCGATGTCCTAACGGAAGTATCATGCCGGGCCGTTGCACCTATTTCCGGACGGAAACAACAGCCCCATGCGGCTCGATCGGCTCAAGCAACGACTTGATTCCACTGATGTCCGCAGCATCGCGGTAATCAAGCCTTCCGCCCTGGGAGATGTCGTACAGTCGTTGTCGCTGCTCCCGGTACTCAGGGAACGATTTCCGGCCGCCAGGATTTCATGGGTCATTCGCGACAGCCTCTCTCCACTGGTTTCCGGTCACCCGGACCTGTTTGAATGGATCGGATATCGTCGTGGCGAGGGTTGGCACGCCTGGCGATCTCTGCTGCTTTGCCTGAAACAACGCCGCTTTGATCTTGCCCTGGATCTCCAGGGTCTGCTTCGTACCGGCCTGATGGTGCATGCCACCGGGGCTCCGGTCCGAATCGGGCTCGAAACCGCAAGAGAGGGGTCGGGGTTGGCCTGCCACGCCCTTCTCAACGACACGGGGCGCGCGGTACCCGCTCACCGTCGCTACTGGCGAGTGGCCGAGTTCTTGGGCCTGGGAAATCGGCGTCCCGAAACCACATTTTCCATCGGAGCCGACGATCGCAGCTGGGCGGACAAGTTGATCGGCGAACTGGGCAATCGGGTCGTGGCAGTGCACCCGGGTGCCCGCTGGCAAACCAAACGCTGGCCGCTGGAGCAGTTTGCCGTCGTTGCCGCCCACGTGATCCGACATCACAACGCCGCGGTGGTATTGGTCGGGTCGCCCGAGGAACGCATTGCGGCATCAAGACTCAAAGAACTGGCCCTTCGCCTCGCCCCCGAAGGTTGCGTGCGGAATCTCGCCGGAGAAACCAACCTGAAGCAGTTGGCCGCCCTGCTCGGTTCGGTCCAGTCGCTCGTCACCAACGACAGCGGACCAATGCACCTGGCCGCCGCTCTTGGCACGCCGGTCGTGGGTCTATTCACGTGCACCAGTGCCACGCGGTCGGGACCTCCGCCAGGCCCGCACGTGCTGATCGAATCAACCGTCGAATGTGCTGGCACCTACAACCGCCGTTGCCCGAACCGCGGGCCGCGGAAACTGGCCTGCCTGCAGGATATCGCCGCCGCCAGCGCGTGCGACGGCCTCGACAAACTGCTCAGACCCGCGGCTTTCGACCCGGCGCCCTCGCTACGAGTCGCCTGACGGCACGACTCGTGCTTGTCACTCACCACCGCCCCGGCGGAAATAGCGATTCAGCACCCGTACCCGGTAAACCTGGTAGGCCACGGCAAACCCCACCACGGCCAACCCCACAGCAAAGATCACCGGGAACTGCCAGGGTGGCTCGGCCAATCCGGGATACTGAAAACGCCGAGCGACGATCAGTGCGGCATATCCCAGCAGGCACAACAGTGTCATGAACCACACCAGCCGAACCCGGAAGAACAACCCGGCCGTGACGATCAGCAAGGGATATGCGATCAGCAGTGGTCCCGGTGACTCCGGGATCTGGCAGAGGATCATCGTCAGCAACGTGGCATCACCCACGCTCCAACAGTAACGAGCCAGCGACTCGAACTGCGGCCGCTGCGACAGCGACTGAAAGCCACCCGACACCACCGCCCACACACCCAGCAACGACATCACCGTCAGGTACAGGCCGACATCGGGATCATCGCCGATCAGGTAGGCGAGTTCCACGATACCGCCGACAAGTCCCACGGCCGCCAGGCGGGCCACGAGTGCGGGCTGTCGCCGCCCCCAGCGTCGAAACCTGTGCCAGAACCCACCGGGATGCGCCTGGACATTCTCGCGCCGCAGGTAGCGTTCGAGATCGTCGGCCAATTCCGCGGCCGATGCGTATCGATCACGCGGTCTTTTTTCGAGACACTTCAGACAGATTCTCTCCAGTTCTCTCGACAACCAGGGTTCCAGTTTCTTCGGTGGTTCTGGATCGACCTCGATCACCCGCACCAACGTATCCAGCGGGTTAGCGACGCGAAATGGGGCTCGCCCCGTCAACATCTCGTAGAGAATCACGCCCAGGCTGAAGATGTCACTTTGTGACGATATCGCCTCGTTTTCTCCGCTGGCCTGCTCGGGAGCCATATACCCCGGTGTCCCCACGATCATGCCGGTTGCTGTCCGGGTCGCCGCGTCACCGATCACGCGGGCCAGTCCAAAATCGGTCACCAACGGTCGCTGGCCCTCGTCAAGCAGGACGTTGGCCGGCTTGAGGTCACGATGGACGATTCCGTGAGCATGCAGGTAATCCACCGCCCGGGCGATCTCGACCAACCACTCGGCCGCCCTGTCGGCTTCAACACGCCGCTGCCCGGCCGACCGTCTCCACAATCCCATCGGAGCGGTCAGGACGATCACCGAATCGTCAATGTTCGATCCAGAAAGCCCCGAGTCCTCCAGACCCAGGAGATGCTCGGCGAGGCTGCCTCCCGCAACGTAGTCCATTGCGAAATAGTGCTGGCCGTCGACATCTCCCACCTCGAGAATGCCCACGATGTTCGGATGCCGCAATCTCGCGGCGGCTCGCGCTTCGCTGTAGAACCTGTCAACATTCGAATCGATGCCATCCCGTCCCGGCTCGATCAGTTTCAACGCAACGACACGGTCCAGATCGACCTGCCGTGCCTTGTAGACGACACCCATCGCGCCCCGTCCGATCCGTTCGCACAACTCGTATCGACCGAATTGTGTGCCGGTCCGGCCGCCGCTGTTTTCCTCGGTTGCCGCCGCCGGGTCGCCGTTGGGCGAGAGTGACTCGAGCCGTTCCAGGCACTCGACAAACTCGAGCAACTCCGGATACGACTCCAGCAGGACGGTTTCCTCAACGCCGCTGCCGGAATGAATTGCCTCGACCAACCCGTCCAAGGCCTCGAACAGTTGCTCGTCAGCCGGTTCCAGCTGGTTCTCTTCCGGAACCTCAGGCATCACCGCGGTCCTGCAACAGATCCTTGAGTTTGTTCAGGGCACGCAACCAGAGCATTTGTACTGCCGGTCGTGATCGATCCATCCGCTCGGCCACCTCGGAAAAACTCAATCGCTGGACGTTTCTCAGCAGAATCACCTCCTGGTAATCGTCGGCCAGTTGGCTTACCGCGTCAGCCAACTCGATGTGGTCCTCGTGCTGCAACACCAGTTGGCTGGGTGTATCGCCGGGGTCGGACGGATCGTAACGAAACAGACTCGATCCATGTCCGGGCGTTTCCAGAGGTGTCTCTCTTTGAATTTGTCGCTTGGCCGTCCCCTTGTACCGCCGGATGAAATCGGTGGCGTTGTGCTTGAGGATTTGTTTCAACCAGGCCAGCCACTCGCCCTCGGTTTCGCCGCGAAAGTCCCCAATGCCACGGTATGCCTCCAACAGCGTCTGTTGAACAAGGTCGGACGCATCGACCTTGGCCTGCAACCAGCTCTCGACCTGGATCCGTGCCAACAGGGACACGTAATTTCGACAACGATCAAACAACAGTTCGCGTGCCGCCTGGTCACCGTTTCGAGCGCGATTGAGCAGGTCACCGAGGACCGATTCGTCGGACATGGAGCGCTGGACCATTTTGTTGCTGGAACCCGGGTTCAGTCTATCCCAGTCCGCCCGCCAGTCGCCAGCAATGGCCCACCCGGAGCGATTTGCATTTTGGTCCTGACGTTCGTTCAATGAACTTCCCACGTCACGCTTTTCAGGAGTGGAAGCCATGATCTCAGGGCGGTGCGGCATGACGACTATCACTCGGTTTCTCGGAGTTCTCGGCTTTCTACTCTGTTCAGGTTTCGCGTTTTCTGCCGACGACACCGCTCCCGCGCCGGCACACCAGGTGACTCAACACTTCCGCAGCAAGAAGAACAAAGGCCACACGACCGGTTACCTGCTCTTTCTCCCCAAGTCCTACACCGTCAAATCCAAGCCATGGCCGTTGTTGATGTTTCTGCACGGGTCCGGTGAGCGAGGCAACAGTCTCGCGTTGGTCAAAATGCACGGGCCGCCGAAAATCGTCGAAACGAAGCCCGATTTCCCGTTTGTCGTCGTCTCGCCCCAGTGTGCCAAGGGAAAACGCTTTGAGCCTCCACTCTTGCTCGAACTCCTCGACGAGCTGCAGACTCGGCTCAACATTGATCCCAATCGCACCTACCTGACCGGTCTGAGCATGGGAGGATCCGGGACCTGGGCTACGGCCGATGCTGCGCCGAAGCGATTTGCAGCCATCGTCCCGATCTGTGGCACGGCCCCCATCGACCAGAAGCGTTTCCTGCGGTTACCGACCTGGGTCACCGTCGGCGGCAAGGACAAAGCCAGTCTCGTACAACAACTCCAGGAGACCGTCGCCAAATTACGAGACAAGGGGGCTCCGATCCGGTTCACCCTGTACCCGCAACTGGGACACAACTGCTGGGACGCCACCTACGGAGACCCAAAGATCTACACTTGGCTGCTCAAACACTCCTCCGACAAGCGGGGGGGAGGGTAGTCGCTGAGTTGCAGCTCGCCGCGTCAACGCTGCTTTCTCTTGCGGCGGCTTGCTTCCATCAGGAGTTCTCGTTCGCTTTCCGAAAGGCTTGCTTCTCCCTCCCGGGCGATCTTGGCGAGGATTGCATCGACCTGGTCATCGAGGCCATCGACTGAAGGCCGATGCACCCGGATCTTCGGTCGTGCCACCCGTTGCTTCCAGAACCTTGCCCGCACCGAAACTCTTCCCCACGCATCCGAGATTCGCAGCCCGCTTCGCTGGTAGAGGAACCCGAACGCGGCTCCACCCAGGTGAGCTGCACGGGCCACGTGGGACCCGGTATCAAACAGCCCCAAAACGTCAAGAAGCACCAGGCCGATCACCAGCACTCCAAGTTCGATCGGGAAGATCATCATCAACAGGACTTTCTGACGAGGAAAATGCATCGCGGCGATGACCATCAACGTCATCACGCCCCCCGACGCCCCCACCATTGGCACCACGTCCCCCAGCCCCAGTTGCAGTGCCAGGTGGCACAGGCCGCTGAGCAACACTCCCAGCAGGTACACACAGAAGAACTCGCGCCGTCCGAGGATCGACTCGAGCATCCGTCCAAACACCCAGAGCAACATCATGTTGAAGGCGAGATGCCAAAGGCTGGAATGGTCGTGACAGAATCCATAGGTGATCACGCGCCAGGGAAACTGCCAGGCAATTGACTGGATTTCCGTGGAACGAACAACGCCAGCGACATTCTCGATTGATTCGCCTGCCGCTTTACGCCTGAACTGAACTGTCGTGTACCCAGCCGGGTTCGCCCGAAACTCGTCGGTCAGTTTGTCGGCGACTTCAGGAATCCGCTGCAGTCGCAGGAACTCGACCTGACCACTCCGCACCGGCAACAGGTAACGGCCGGCAGGCAGGGTCCCCCAGGATGACACACCTTTCAGCGGTGCGGTCCTGTGCAACTCGGCTCCCTCTTGTCCGGCGACAAAAAACGTCGCTGGCAATTCCAGCAGTTCACCCAGTCGCGGCTCCATCCAGGTCAGCAGAAACACCGCCACGTTGAAGATGATCAGGATTGTCACCGCAGAACGCGGGCCACGGGCCCCCGGGGAGCCAAAAGAACCTTGAGGAGGGAGATCGTCGCGAAGGTACTCGCGATTGTGGATTCCCATTCCCTCTCTCCGAAGCCAAGCCTTCGCCGGCCTCGCCCCCCAGATGACTGCCCCTCGTCAGAGGAGCGTCGCGTTGACGCGGCTCCCGACGGTCTCTACTTGCGGGTCACCTTGGTGGTCACCGCCGATCCCGGCAAGCTGCGTCCGAGGTCGGAGTTCTGCCTCAGGAGCAGATTCGCCCGATCGTGAGCTGACTTCAGGTCCCGTCGCAGTTGGTCAACCACTTCGACCGCCTGGTTACGCCCCTCTTCGGCATCAGCAATCACGCGGACCAATCCTTCGATCATGTGCACGGGCAACGGCGGACTATTTTCAGGACGAGTACGCTTGTTGCCAGTCAACTCGGCAATTCTCATTTCCAACTGCAAGTCCGCCCCGCTGCTGATTTCGGTCTTGATGCCGGAGTTGTACTCGTTGTCCTTTTCCGCCTGATCGGCTCCGGTCAACAGGACTTCCAGGTTCATGAATCGGCTCTTCTGGTAAGAGGGGATCATCGTCCGCAACCGCCACTTCCCCCCATCCCACGCCTCGGCGACGTCCGACTGTCGAACCCGCCATGTGGCCTTCCAACCGCGAGCCCCGTTCTGGACTCCTGTCTGGACAAAACTGCCGATGAACGCCGAGTCCTTTCCGTCAGCAGTCTTCTTGAAGGCATGAATCGACAACGGCACTTGCTGGTTACTGGCCGCGGCCAGCCCCGCGATGCCCGGCGTCTGTTGATCGTTGGTCAGCAGCAGCCATTCCGACGTGTCACCATTCCGCTGCGTCCGAACATCAACATCTTCCCAGACCATTCCCCAACCCCGTTTCAGGTTGGCGAGTTCGACGACAGCAGCTTCCCGTTCGATCTTCACACGGCGCAGTTCCTGAGCCTTCTCGGCATACACCTCCTTCTGCGTCTTCAACTCCTTCTGCCACGCCGTCCGTACCTGGAACGTCCTCGCTCCGAGGGCGACAGCGGCACCTGCGCCGATAACGGCAAACCACGCCAGAACCTTGCCAAGAACATGCATTTCACCGTGTCTCCAAATCACCCTGCGCACTAAGTTTATGCCAGATTTTCCGGGTTGGTCAAGCAGAATGACGGCATGTTGCGACGACGGTAATCATTATCGACACTACAACCCACACCATCCGACGAATTCCGTACCTCCGATGGCTGTCGGGACCGCGATACCCTGTCACCGAAGTCTCGACTACAATCAAACACCCGGCGCAGAACAACCTTCGCCGCTGACCCGGGACGTCCCCCACACGCGGTTCTCTCGATGACCACCACCCCGTTCCGTCGTAACGACCTGGCCAGCGGTGAGAATCTTTGCGACCACTGCCCGGCCCGGTGCTGTCGCTACTTTGCCTTACCGATCGAGACACCAACTGCTCGTGAGGATTTCGAACACATGCGATGGTATCTGCTGCACGGGGACGTTTCCGTGTTTGTCGAGGACGACGGTTGGTTTCTGCTGATCCATAACGATTGCGACCAACTCGGTGCCGACCATCGCTGCGGCATCTACGCCGACCGACCGGCGATCTGCCGCAGCTATTCGACTGCAAATTGCGAATTCGAAGAGGACGCATGCTACGACCGCCTCTTCGAGCACCCCGAGCAAATCGATGAGTTTGCCGACGCGTTACTTGGCCGTCGCCGTCGTGGACAACTTGCTTCGTTGCCCGTCCTCGGAGCCGTATCGTGAGCACACCTCGCATCAAGCCAGCCACTCTGAAAGGCTTTCGTGACCACCTGCCCGGCCCGATGCTTGCCCGCGAAGGGTTGATCGACACCGCGCGATCGGTCTACCGCAGCTACGGATTTTCTCCCATTGATACGCCCGCCCTGGAATACAGCGAAATCCTCTTGGGGAAAGGCGGCCAGGAATCCGACAAGCAGTTGTTCCGCTTCACCGACCAGGGAAACCGTGACGTCGCCATGCGGTTCGACCTGACCGTCCCCCTGGCTCGTTACGCCGCACAACACTTGCAGGAGATTGGCACACCGTTCAAGCGATACCACATCGCTACCGTCTGGCGGGCCGAGAAGCCTCAAAAAGGACGATTCCGGGAATTCATGCAGTGCGATTTCGACACGATCGGTACCACATCCAACACCGCCGACATCGAAACCCTGTTCGTCATTCATGACCTGATGGAACGACTGGGATTCACCGACTTCACGATCCGAGTCAACAATCGCAAATTGCTCAACGGACTCCTCGAAACTCTCGCGCTGGAGGACTCCACCGCCGAGATTCTCCGCTGCCTCGACAAGCTCGGAAAAATCGGTCGCGATCGAGTCGCCGTGGAAATGCAGCGGGTGGCCGGCGTGACGGCCGCGCAGGCCGAAGGCGTGCTGTCCCTGGCCGACTGCCAGGGAACTTCCAGCGAGATCCTCGACAACCTGCAACCTCGCATCTCGGCAAGTGAGGCCGGCGTCGAGGGGATCGAGCGACTTCGGGAGCTTTTCCAAGCCTGTGCCCGGGCCGGGATTCCCGACAACCGTGTCACGCTCGATCCGACAATCGCCAGGGGCCTTGACTACTACACCGGTACGATCTACGAGACATTCTTGGATGCACTTCCTGGAATCGGCAGTGTCTGTTCCGGGGGTCGCTACGACGACCTGGCCGAACTCTTCACCTCGCAAGCCCTGCCCGGCGTCGGAGCCAGCCTTGGACTCGACCGACTCCTGGCCGCCATGCAAGAACTTCATCTCACCCCCGCTGGCACTTCGACGGCAGCTGTGCTGGTGACCTTCTTTGATGCCAACCATTCACTCGACTACCTGGCGATCGCCAGGCGTCTGCGAGCCGAGGGAATCGCCTGCGAAGTGTTTCCCGACGCTCGCCCACTGGGCAAGCAACTCAAGTATGCTGACCGCAAGGGGTTCCGGTTGGCCGTGATTGCCGGAGCCGATGAATTCGGCGAGAACGCCTGGCAGATCAAGGATCTGCGAGAAGGTGAGCAGCATCGTGTTTCCGATGACAACCTCGCCCCAACCATCCTCGATATCCTCGACTGAGTCCCCGCTTGCGAGTCGTCGACCCCGGCGTATGATGGGGCGCGGTAACCAATCCCGCTCGGAGAATGTGATGCCCGCCCGAACACCCCGTCGCTCCACGGTGCTCGGCATCCTGGTGGGTCTGGCGGTTGCCTTCTCCGTGATCGACACCACCGACGCGCAAGTTCCTGCCCCTGCCCTTGAGGCCGCGCCCGCTGACGGACCCCGGGGTGACCAACCGCAACTGGTGTCCACCGGAACCGGGACCTTCCAGAAATCGCTCGGTTATTTCTTCGTGGCACTCCTGGCCGGCGGATCGCTCTACGCGGTCTGCCGCACCAGCCATCGGACGTGACACGCGAGGGGCTAACGATCAACGCGTCCCGAGCGGACGAACTTGCGAAATTCCTCGCCAAATTCCGCGACGGCTGACCGCGGACCGATCAGTTTCAACAGGAACGGCCGCGGCTTGGTTGGAATAGCCGCCCCCAAGAGTCGCCAGTCCGAATGAGGCCCAGGACTGTTGCCGACGCGGCTGCGAAACGTGCCTCGCACGTCAATCCATTCGCTTTTCAGGCCATCCACGCTCAGAGTCTCGCGTCGCGGTTTTTCTCCCGGAGCCAGACGAAATTGCCCGACCCATCGGTTCAGATTCGCCTCGATCCCACCCCCCATTGTTGTCAGCGTCAGGGTCATTTCCCCGTGTTCAGAGGGGATCACATACTTGGCCTCGTAGAACTCTGACTCGGCCTGCTCCGACCAGCCAGTGGGCACGTCAAAGCGAATCCCCGTCAGCTTTCGTTCCCGGGTGGCTGCCGTCTTGGATGATTTTTCGGCCGGGGAGACTGCAGCAGGCGCCGTTGCGTCAGCAGGCGTCGCGGTATCGTCGAGAGGCCTGGTCAGTGACTCACCGGCGACTCGTACGGGAACCTTCGGCCGGTCGGCCTCGCCGCAACCGATCGGCCACGCAATCGCAACCGCGAGCAGAACACCACAACCGCCTTTCACTAGATCGTCTCCTCCGATCGGGCTGCCTGATCTCGGTACCGTTGACTTGCCTGTCGCAACTGACGCTTTTCGGCTTCGCTGAGTGCCTCGAATCCGTGATGATGGACTTTCTTCAAGAGGACATCGACCCGCCGCTCTGCTTCCTGCTGTTGCTTTTCTTCCTGCAACAGGCGAGTTTCCTCGCGGTGTTGACGCCAACGCTCCAGCAAGCCCGGGTCGGGTTCGTCGACATCGAATTCCCCGTCAACGTCGTCCAAGGCCAGTTCGTAGTCCAGCAACGCACTCTCCAGGTCATCAACCGCGCTCCGCTGGGCGACTTCCTGCAGGTTCAAGACCAGAACGACTGCCCCCAGACACACAACCCACGTACCGTGCCAACCCGGGTGGTCAGCCAGTAGACCGGCAATCATCAGACTCACACCGACCACGGCGCCCAGTCGCATGTGCAGGTAGTTGGCCGTTTCCTCCACCAGCCATCCCGACAGCCCGCACTCCAGGACACGACCTCCATCAAATGGGTGCACCGGGATCAGGTTGATGACCAGCAGCACCCAGTTGACGATGAACAACACGACGACTGCGGACTGAAAGAGGCCCAGTGTCCCTTCTCCCGACGGCAATATTGGCCAGCCTTTCAGTGGGTTGATCGCCTCACCCAACAAACCCATTCGCCAGACAGCAATCCCGGCCAACAGGCAGAGGACGCCGTTGACCGCCGGCCCGGCCAAAGCTGTCATCACACGCGACCGTCTATCCAAGGCTGGCTGGGGATGCAACAACCCTCCCAGTGGCCACACCAGGATGTCGTCTCCCCAGCCCCCGGTGGCCCGAGCAACCCACACATGAGCAATCTCGTGAGCCAGCGAACTCAGCAACAGAAACATCCCCGCCAACAGACCGTACCACCAAGTCTGCATCTGCAGGCACAGCACCAGGACCGCAAGTGGGAAATACACACTCACCGCGACCCGGGTTCCGGACCACGTTCCCACCGGGAACGACCACGACAATGGACTGAAGTACCTGGTCATCTGCCTGTGCCGATTTTACCTGACCCGATCAATACGCATCGTGATCGTATCATCTGGAATCGGCTTTGGGAATTATCGGTCGCGGAAGTCACCAGCACTGTTCGCCATCGCCTCAACAACAGCCCTTCTCAGGATCGCAACAGTTGCTTCCCCCCTGAATCACCGGAAAGATCTCTGCCTGCCCCCTGTCGGATGTCCCGCCCATCGACCACGCACACACCGTAACACTGCGAAACTCGATCCCCTCGACAACCGTCCACGGAGTCTGCTGTCGGTCGAGCAGATCCACTTTTCCGAATCCCGCGTTCGAGAAGGCTTCCAGGAATTCGTCTTCCCGGAATGCGCCGCTGATGCACCCGCTCCACAACGTTGGATCTTCCTTCAGGTGCTCGGGCACATCGCGATCGCAGACGATGTCACTGATCACCGCGCGGCCTCCCGGCTTCAGGACTCGCAGGAGTTCCCGAAACAGCCTGTCACGATCACATGACTGAACCAGGTTGAGAACACAATTGGAAACGGCGATGTCGATCGACCCGTCTGACACCAGTGGTTGCTCGTTGCGCCAACGCTCAATCTCGCCCTCCAGTTCCTGCCATTCGCGGATGGACCCAACGGGATGCTCGGCCAACCGGGACTCAAGCCTGTCGAGGTCAAGTGAGAGGTCCTGGATTCTCCCCTTCATAAACCTCACGTTGTCGTATCCAATCCGCTGGGCCACACCTGCCTGTGCCCCCCGGGCCAGCGACAGCATTTCATCGTTTGCGTCCACACCAAAGACACACCCCTCAGCGCCCACGACCTGAGCAGCGATGAAACAGGCCTTCCCGCTGCCCGAGCCCAAGTCCAACACGACTTCACCCTCACGCACATGACGGCTTGGGTCACCGCAACCATAATCCCGTTCAATCACCTCCGCCGGAATCACTTCCAGCAGGCCCGGGTCATATTCGACCGGGCAGCACAAGGCCGGTTCCACTTCGCGGGCCGCCGCCGCATAGCGCCGGAACACCGCGGCTTCGACAGAGACTCGATTGTCGTCTCGCTCCATCCTGATTTCACTCCTGGAGGAACCCTGCTGGTTGTGGGCCACAGTATAGCGTCCGCCAAGTCCAACACACCCCACTGGCGACCGCCACCACCACCGTGCTATTCTCGTGCTCCACGTCCGGCCTGCCTCTGTCAAATCCAGCATTTACCCGCGATTGGCTCGCTCCGGATTTCCCAGGGAGACAGCGCCCATGGACCTGCCCAGTTGCCCCGCCTGTAACCAATCGGTGCTTGACGACGGTGCCTCGCACTGTCCGTTTTGCGGCGCTTCGATGAGCGGCGACGGGGGTAGTGTTCCGGTTGAGAGTGCGCCCGCAAGTACCGAGGCCTCCGACGAGCGTGCCACGACCGATGACCCCTTTGAGATCAGCTCCCCGGTCGCACACCGTGGTCTGGCCACCGCACCGAGACCATCCAAGCAACGACCCTGGCGGGTCGTGTGTCCAATGTGCGAAACGGCTGGATACATACCACGCAAGGCCGCGGGACGTGAAATCACCTGCTCCAACCCAGACTGCCTGGTGCCGCTCTTCACAGCACCCGCAGCCCCCAACTCACCCAAGCCCACCAACGAGATCCCATCCCAGCAAGCCTCGACTCGCAGGCCACTGTTCACCGTGGTCATCCTGTTGTTTGTCGTGGGACTGGCTGGTGGCGTCGGATGGCTGCTCTGGAAACCATCCGGCCGCCCGTCGCCTGCACCACCGACTGGCTTGTCCACGACGACCCAATTCGGCCAGCTTTCTGCAGCAGATGAGCCCGCTATTGGCGAGCCACCTCAAACACCAAGCGTCACTGACGAAGCCACGGCAACCCAGGCCCCCAACTCACTCACGCCCGCCCAGATTCGGGCCCGGGCCTACGAGGCCATGATTGCCGCCGCCCAGTCTCTAACTGAGAACCGTAGCAAACCATTTTGCCGCCGTCTCAACGCCGAGACATTCGCCGCCGCGGGCGCCGAACCTGAAACTCTCACCGAGTTAAAACAGCTAAGCAAGGTGGGGGACGGCCTTCCTCACTTGCACATCACCCCCCTGGTAGCGTTGTGGTGGTCCAGGCAGGCAAATGGACAACCCGCTCACAATCCGTATCTGCAAGAGGCACTGCAGCGTTCGAACAACCTCTCCTCGCGTGACACCTATGCCGTCGATGCCGCCATTGCCCTGGGAGCGGCCCTGGTCGCTTCGCACCAAGACGCTCTCGCCCGCGAAACCATCGATCGACTCTGGTTTGACGACGAACCACAACGATTGCGACTCGACCAGTCCATCGCTCGGCAGACCCTCGACTTCAGGCTCCCGCTCTCTTCACGCCATCGCACGCTTCTTGCTTCCGCCAGGTCCCCCGACACGCTGATCATCCGCCAACTCGTCGCGCGTGGGCACTCGGCATCTGCTCTGGCCTGGTCACAAGGCAGTTCTTTGCCGCTGACCCGGGGCGACAGACTTGCGGCCTGGGCTGGTGCCGAATGCCGCGCCACGGAACGTGACGCCGTTTCCCGCATCCTGGGTGTCCTGGCTGATGAGTCGGCCTTGCTGCGCGCCCGTGTCCTCGCCCGCACGGCCCTGATGGCATTTTCAACATCCGATCAAACCCTGGCCGCCGAACTGGCGGCAGCGGCCGAGGCCGCCTTGAAAGAATGTCCTGCTCCCCGACCCGTCATTCTTGGCGACCTCAGACAGACCTACCAACAAGAAGTCTCTGATCCCACCGACTGGTGGCTACAGGTGCAGGCTCGCGCCTGCCTCGTGGCAACTCGCTTTCTCGAAGGCAACACGACTTCAGCTGGCTCCCATTTTCAGGCCGCTTTGTCGGCAGCTCGCTGCATTGGCCCCACCCAGGGTGATATCCGCGGTCGTATCCGCGACATGAAGAGTGCAGGAACCGCCCGGTTCCTACAGGTGGTCAAAACGGCGCTCGACCTGACTGGTGACGACGAGGCCCAGCAAGCCGTCCAGGTTTATCGCCGGCATTGCACCGACTGGCTCGCATTGGCCGATCAACGAGCCGATTGTCTCGCACGCCTGCATCGTTGGGCTGTTCATTTCGGCCAGATCCAGGCTGCCTGGGATGATGTCCGTACGGTCGCCCGCAGCAACGACATCACAAAGCGGGATTTGTTTTCAACCACGACCCTGCCGTCGTTCCTGTTCCTCCGATTCAAGATTGCGGGAAATGAGAATGGCCTCAAACAGATGAAGACAGCATTCCCCGGAGATGTACCAACTGATTTTGATGAACTGTTGCGGCAGAAGACCGAGGCCGCCCTGGTCGCTGGCGACCTCCCCGCGTGTGTCCTGGCAATCAACAAGGACAAGAATGCCCGCCGCAAGCGCACCGCTCGCTTTTCACGACGACGATTAATGTTTCATCTGGTTGGCCAAGCAGCCGCATCCCGGCAACCCGCCCGCGCCCTTGATCTCATTGCGGCTTTTCGCGACTCGGGCGCGGCGCTTTGGAGAGAGGACGCGTATCGACTGACTGCCGCACGCCTCGCAACCAATCGATTGCACGCAATCGTCTGGGAGCATGCCATGAACTCGAATCGTCCCTCCACCGAACGGATCGCTCTGCTCGCCGGCCTGCTGGAAGGCCTCGCAACTAACGCAGCCGGAACATAGGCGATCTGCGCAAGCTCCAGCGATCGCAACGTCGCTCCCGGTCACACCGACCAAGGAGTATCCCAGAATCACTGGTAAAGCGGGGCTACCGGCAATTCCGACGAATTCCCTGTCGGCCGTCTGCCTTGCTCAAAACGGTACGACACTGCGGTGAGCTTGCACAGTCGACGTGTCGGTCTAAAATCTGCACGGTTGCCTCGCTGCGACGACCATAGAGTTCGTGCCCCGAATGCCACCAAGAAACTCCGCCACGGGATCTCTGCTGCCTGCAAGGAACGCGACGTGAAGCCTGCATACCGACTCACTTACGCTCTGCTCCTGACCGCCTGCCTTCCACTGCCGGTATTCAGCCAGGATGCCGTCCCCAAGGTCAACGCGGTCGTTCTCAGTGCCAACCAGGTCATCAAGGACTTGAAGCTTCTCTCGGACCTGACGAACAAGACCGAGCAGACTCAGTGGGAAAACATCGAGGGAATCCTCGAAACTTTCCTCTTCGGGATTGATGGCAGCAAACCGATCGGCCTCCAGGTCATGCTCGGCGGAGGTGAGCAGGGAAGGCTGCGAATGGCTCTGCCGATCACGAGCCTGAAGGTCTTCCGAGACGAGAATCTCGGCGGCTTTGAAATCAACTCCCGCAAGGTCGGCGTGAATCTTTTCAAGCTCAGCGACAAAGATGAGACCTTCGGCTACATGCGATTCGCCAAACCTTACGTCACGATTGGTGAAATCCGTTCCGACGTCAATGTCGTCATCAATCCACGGCAAGAGATGGCCACTTTGCTGCAACGGAAATATTCGCTTGGTGCCTCCGTCACGAACACCGCGGCCAACCAGGCCTCCCGCCGGAAGGCCTTCCTTCCAGTCAAAAAGAACCTCCTCGCGGCAATCAAACCGCGACAGGGGGAACACCCAGAAGAATTTGCGCTTCGCAAGCAGATCCTGACTTTCGAGATTGATGACGTCGAACGTTTCTTTGTTGAGTCCGAGAGTGTGGCCGGGGGCCTGCGCATCGACCCGATTCGAAAGCAGGCACACTTCGATCTCGATCTCACGGCACTCACGGGAAGCTCGCTCGACGCGTCCATCCAGCAACTCGCGACCACGCCCAGTCACTTCTCATCGATCCCTCGCAGTTCCGACGCCATTCTCGTCGGAAGACTTCACCATCCACTCGATCCGTTCCGCCGTGCCGGATTGCAGGCTTTGCTGGCATCCGCCCGTTCGGCTCTCCACGCCGACATACAGAGGAACACCTCGGCGACGGATTCTCAAAAAGCTGCCAGTTCCCAACTCGTCGACGTCATCGTCTCCGTCACCTCCTCGGGACTGCAACAGGGAATTCTCGACAGTTTCATTGACGTCAAGCCCAGCGGCAACGGTGGCAACGTGCTGGTCGGCGGCATCCGTACCGTGCGAGGCGAGCGATTGCGGGCGGCGATTGCCGCCTTGCCGCAATCCACCCTCAAACTCAACGTCTCGCTCGATGTCGAAACAGCCGGCGACGTCAAGATTCACTCGGTGACGGTCCCCGCGGATCTGCACAATGATTTTGTGTCGCTCTTCGGTGAATCCAAGACAATCTACGTTGGCACAAGCTCCGACGCGGCCTGGTGTGCAGCCGGCCCTGAGTCCCTGACCCTGCTCAAGGCAGCGATCTCTGCTGCAGCCAAGCCGAAAGAAACACCGGACCAGAGTTTTCTCGACCTGAAGTTGAAAGTGGGGCCGTGGTTGAAACTGCTCGACAGCCGGTTGGGGAGCAAGGGCAACGTTGCCGATCGCAAACTGGCGTTGGACGCATTCCAGGCCGGTGGCGACACAATCCAACTGACGCTCGAGCGCCGCGGCAAGAAAGTCATCGGCCAGACCACCCTGGGCACCGGAATCCTCCGGTTTCTGGGCAAGACGATTGCCGTATTCTCGAAAGAGAACCTCGAGTAATCCGCCCTAGGCCATATTGACACCGCCGCAGACATTAAAGGCCTGCCCGGTGATCATCCGACCGGCGGTGCTGGCCAGGTAGACGGCCATCGGAGCGATGTCCTCGGGCTCGAGTCGACCTCCGATTGGCGTCAAACCCGGCTCGTGATCATCCAACGCCTTCCCCAACCGATCGGCATCATAGGCGATTCGGATATCGTTCATCAGTGTCCGGACCGGTCCCGGACAAATGCAGTTGACGGTGATGCCCTGCCTGGCGGTCTCGACGGCGGCCGTCCGCATCAGTCCCAGCACCCCGTGCTTGCTGGCAGCATAGGCAGCGCCGTGCAGGCTGGCCTGTCGACTGTTGATCGAGGCAATTGTAATCACGCGACCGAATCCCGCATCGATCATCGGGGGCAGGACCAACTTCGTCAGTCGGTAGGGCGCATTCAGATTGACCTGCATCGTCAGATCCCAGAAGTCGTCATTGAAGTCCTTCAAGGGCCTGGGATCTGCACTGCTGCCCACCCCCGCATTGTTCACCAAAATCTCGATTGGCCCCAGCGACCCGGCCACTTCAGCCACGATTTGACCGGGCACACTCGCATCCGAGAGGTCAGCGACAAAGGCCTCTGCAGTGCCTCCCGCCGCATTGATCTCCGAAACGACCTCATCGAGTTCGTCGACCGATCGTGCCGCTGCCGCGACCTTGACCCCGGCCTGCCCATAGGCGACGCAGATTGCACGACCGATCCCTCGTCCTGCACCGGTAATCAGAGCCACACGTCCTTCCAGTCCCTGCATCGTCGCTTCCCCTTTTTGTACAAGCCTCGTGAGCCTTGGTTGATGTCCCGTAGTCACCCGGCTAAAACGGGTTCGTCCGTCACGCATTCTGCCGCATTGTATCGCCGCCTGCCGGCTGCGCTCAACCACCTGACCGGGCTTGCCATGCCGCTGCGGCTGACACTGAAATCCACGATGACCGTCCCCATCGAAGTCGACTCGATTCGACTCGAAGTGGCCAGGTCTCAGACCCCTGCCGAGGTCCTGGCAACTCCCGTGTATCAGGGCAACACGCAGGAGCCCCTCGGCACCTTTTTTGAAGCAACCGGATCGGCGGAGCAAGACAACACGCTGGTCTGGTCAGGAGACTGTCACCGCGTCAAGTTGATCGGCGCCGGCCTGACCGAGGGAACCGTTCTGGTCGAGGGGACAGCCGGGATGCACCTGGGTGCCGAGATGACCGGCGGCCAGATCATCGTCGAGGGTAATGCCACCGACTGGGTTGGTGCAGAAATGCAAGGAGGCCACATCCATGTCCGGGGTGATGTCGGCCATCTCTGCGGAGCAGTTTACCGGGGCGGACAGCGCGGGATGACTGGCGGCGAGATCCTTGTCGACGGAAGTGCCGGCAATGAGGTCGGCAATTCCATGCGACGGGGACTGATTGCAATTGGTGGTCGCGTCGGTGATGGCACCGGGCTGGGCATGATCGCCGGAACAATTCTCGTTGGTCGCGAACCGGGAATCCGACACGGCGCGGGAATGAAACGGGGAACCATTGCGTTTCTTGCTGCCGGCGCACCTCCAAGCCTGCTGCCGACTTTTCGCCCGGCCGGTGCCGCTCAACCCACCTTCCTGCGCGTCTATATCGATCACCTCGCACGATCCGGCTGGCCAGTTCCCGACGGAGCAATCGACGCCCGGTATCGGTGCTACAACGGCGACTTCCTGGAATCGGGCAAGGGTGAGATTTTCGTACGTTCTGACTAGTCCCTCCCACACGGTCCTGGCAGTTCCATGGGCGATCCGCCACGCGAACTCGGTGGCAACGTGGCGCAGCGGTTGGCCGAGTCAGCCAAGCTGGCCCCGGACGGGCCGGCGATAATCGTCTGTGACGCGCACGGTCGATCCCGCAGCGAAATTTCGTTTCGCCGCCTCGATGAACTCGTCAATCGCCTGGCCGCTGGGCTGATTGCAAATGGCCTGGCTCCTGGTGACCGAATCGTTCTGATGGTGCGCCCCGGCCAGGAGTTTCTCGCACTCGTCTTCGCCCTCTTTCGGGCCGGCGCCGTCGTCGTCCTGATCGATCCCGGAATGGGACTCAAACACGTGATCGACTGTCTCGAGGGGATCTGCCCTCGAGGATTCGTTTCGGTGCCCTCGGTGCAATGGGCCCGCTGGTACTGGCAACGGAAGTTTCCCGTCGCCCGGCTCAATGTCCATGTTGGGGGGTGGGCCCCCTCGTCGCTCAGCTATCGACGCCTCGCTTTATCCGATCCGGGCCAACTTCAGCCTCCGACAATCACCGGCACGGACCCGGCCGCGATCATCTTTACCAGTGGCAGCACCGGACCTGCAAAAGGTGTGGAATACGAACACGGCATGTTCTGTGCCCAGGCCGACCTGCTACGGGAACACTTCGACATCAAACCCGGAGAAAAGGACCTGCCGGCGTTTCCCCTGTTTGCGATGTTCAACACGGCGATGGGGGTCACTTCGGTTTTCCCCTCATTTGACCCCACACGACCGGCCGCCGTTGATCCTCGACACGTCATCGCGCCGATCCAGGTCCAGCAGGTCAGCCAGGCCTTCGGCTCACCGGCACTTTGGGATCGCGTGGGTCGCTACTGCCAGTCAGAGGGGATCACACTTCCCTCGCTGGTACGTGTTCTATCGGCAGGTGCCCCGGTGCCTCCCCGGGTCGTCCGCTCGATCCGAAACGTACTCCAGGCCCCCAATGCCGACATCTACACCCCCTACGGGGCCACCGAGGCCTTGCCCGTATCGGTCATCAGCGGTGAGGAAATCGACACCGAAACAGCCGACCGCTCCGCCCGGGGCTCGGGGACCTGCGTGGGCCGATTGTTTCCTGGAATCGATGTTCGAATCATCCCCATCGACGATTCCCCGATTTCGAGTTTCGAAGACCTCGAGCTACTTCGGGCCGGAGAGATCGGCGAAATCCTCGTGCGTGGTCCCTCGGTGACACGGCGCTACTTTCGTCACGATCAGGCCACAACGCTCGCCAAGGTCCCGGACGGCTCCTCGGTCTGGCACCGGATGGGCGACCTGGGCTACCTGGACGACCAGAACAGACTCTGGTTTTGCGGTCGCAAGGCTCATCGAGTGGAAACCGACGAGGGACTCCTGTTCAGCGTCCCCTGTGAGTCAATCTACAACGAACACCCGTCAGTGTTTCGCAGTGCCCTGGTTGGTCTCGGCCCGCGTCCTCGGCAAACTCCCGTGATCGTGGTCGAGTTGACCCCGGGGGTGGGCGATCCCACCGACCGATTGGCGGCCGAACTGCTTGCCCTGGGGGCGGCACACACGCTGACCGCACGAATCCATGACATCCTTTTCCATCCGTCCCTTCCCGTTGACATCCGGCACAACGTCAAGATTGACCGCGAGCGGTTGGCCTTCTGGGCGACCGGACAATGCAGTCCCGATGCACAAGAACAACCGGGTATGCACCACACATGAGCAACCTTGTGACCGGTGGAGGCGGCTTCCTGGGCCGCTACATCGTTGAACAACTGGTCGCCCGGGGAGAACCGGTTCGTGTCTTCTGCCGACACGAACCCAACGGCCTTACGTTGGACCGTGTTTCATGGCACCGGGGCGACGTCCGGGATGTCGAGGCGGTGGCCGCGGCCTGCCAGGGAATCACGACCGTTTTTCACTGCGCCGCGATCCCGGGGATCTGGGGCCCCTGGTCCCATTTCCACGAAGTCAATACCCGTGGCACTCTCAACCTGCTCAGCGCCGCCCGCTCGGTCTCGGCAACACGCTTCGTTTACACCAGCAGCCCCAGCGTTGTTTTTGACGGCAGCGATCATCTCGATGCGGACGAAACGCTGCCTTACCCCCGGAAGTTTCTCTGCGGTTATTCAAGATCGAAGTCATTAGCCGAAATCGCCGTTCTCGAGGCCAACGGCGACAGCGACATGGCCACGGTCGCCCTGCGGCCTCACCTGATCTGGGGCCCCCGCGACAATCATCTGGTTCCCCGCCTGATCCAGCAAACCCTCGCGCACCGCCTGCGACAGGTCGGCCGAGGCGACAACCGGGTGTCGATGACCTATGTCGAAAACGCCGCCGCCGCTCACCTGCAGGCAGCCGACCTCCTCACCCCCGATGCGACTCACGCAGGACGGGCCTATTTCATCAACGAACCCGAAAGCGTCAACCTCTGGGATTGGATCAATCAGCTGCTTGGCCTGGCCGATCTCCCGCCGGTCACCGCGACCATTTCCGCCGCCGCCGCCCATCGGCTGGGGACCTTGCTGGAAGCCACGTGGCGCCTGTTTCGACTCAAAGGCGAACCCCCGATGACTCGATTTCTCGCCGCGCAACTCTCACGTTCTCACAGTTACTCGATCGCGGCGGCGACCCGGGACTTCGGCTATCGCAGGATCGTCCCCGTCGATGAAGGGCTTCGCCGGCTCGAGCCCGAACTCAAGCAGCTCGCTGCCTCCGGTTAGCTCACCGGAGGCCTTCACTTGGCCACACTCGCGGCTGTGCCGGGGGCGCGACGCTCCTCGTACGGCTCGACCAACGTCGGGGTGTAATCGCCCACCAGCCAGCGGACCAGCAGTTCCAGTTCCTCGGACGTCATACGCTTGCCGTAGGCCGGCATCTGGTTCTTGCTCCCGTAGTGTTGAGCAGCACCCGGGTTGGAAATGAAGTCCTTCAGCCATGCCGCCGAGCCGTATCCGGACAAGTTTGGGGCCTCGTCGGCATCGTCGTCGGCAACAGGGGTGAATGCCTGGCCGATTGTGCTGTGGCAGTCGGCACACGAGGTGCCGTTGATCGCACCGGCCCAGTCGCCGTCGACGGCCAGGCGTTGGCCACGGGCCACCAGATTGTTCTTCGGTGGGTCTTTGTAGCCGGCACTGGCAACAAGAAATGCTACCAGAGCTTCGACATTCTGTTTGTTCTCGTCACTGCGGAGTGACTCGGCATCGCCCGACCAATCGGCCATCTCCGATTCATCGGGGTCGAGAATCTCGTCGTCAGGTTTGGCTGCCTTGAACCACGGTGCATTTTTCAGAGGGGCGAAATGTTTGCTGTAGTCCACAACGACGGCTCGCATCCACTCGCTCGAGCCGAAATTTCCGAGATCCAGCGCGGTTGGCAGTGCCACTTGCTGTTTCCCATCGCGAGTCTCGTAGACGAGACGACCGCGTCCATTGTGCCCGTTGTATTGATGGCAACTCGAACAGTGCTTGGCGAACAGTCGCGGTCCTTGTGTGAAAGGGTCCTCTCGCAACAGCGTGACAGCTCCGGACACCGGAATTTTGTTCGGCCCGCCCGCCAGCTCCTGAATTCGGATCGCATCCCGGTGGGCCTCGTGAATTGCGGCCTGGTGCGCCTCGTCGGACCCGTCCTCAGAAAACGCCATCAGTGTCAGAACGCCGATCCCAATAGACAATGCCCAGGTAAAGTTCACGTTGAACCTGTGTCCTCTGGCTGTACGCCCGATCAATGGCATCGCCCCGATCATGAGCATGATCAATCCGGGGAGATAGATCGCGCCGAATGCCAGGCCGAAATGCTCGATGAACTCGAACTTCAGGAACCGGAACAGAAACAGGAAATACCATTCGGGTCGCGCCGCGGCATATGACTCCGAAGGATTCGCCGGCGGACTGAGTTCCGCCCCTTTCCAGATTGCCAACCCCAGGACCAGTGCCAGCACGGCCAGACAGGCCACGCCGTCCTTGAGTACCTGGTCGGGCCAGAACATGGTATCGGGAGCGTGGTTGGGATCTTTGACGGTCAGGCCATGCCTGCGAAACACGTAAATGTGCAGACCGAGGAAGGCGATCAACGCACCCGGGAGCAAACCCGCGTGCATGGCAAAAAAACGGGTCAACGTGTGATGGCCGTATTCTGAGCCTCCCTGCACAAGTTGCTGCAGTTGGACGCCGATGATCGGTGTGGCTCCCATGATCTTGGTCGCCACCTTGGTTGCGTAGTAGCCCTTCTGGTCCCACGGCAACAGGTATCCGGTCAGCGACAGGCCCAACACGATCTGCATCAAAATCAATCCGAGCCAGAAATTGACCTCGCGGGGCGCCTTGTATGCTCCGTCGATGATGACCTGCACGAGGTGGATGGCCATCAGAATCACCATCGCCTGAGCGGTGAAGTGGTGCAGCCCGCGGACGAGCCAGCCGAAAGTCATTTCGTTTTGAATGTAGTAGACGCTCTCCCAGGCCGTCTGAGCGCTGGAACTGTAGGCTGTCCAGAGAAACAGGCCCGTGATCACCTGGACGCTGAACGTGAACACCAGCGTACTGCCCCAGACATAACGCCAGCGCGCCCCTCCCGGCACACGTTCGAACAACGCCTCGTGCAGGATCTCGCGGTAGCCCGTACGGTCGTCAAGCCAACTCAGCAGATTGCGGATCATGTCGCTACCTTCTCAGAGATTCCGCCACGGAAGTTCCTGAACTGCACCCAGATCTCGTCACCGGTGTCCGCCTTGATTTCCAGACGGTCCATGTCACGAGGTGGAATCGGATTGTTCTTCTGCCCGTCAAGCTTGAAGGCACTCAAGTGGCACGGACAGTAAAAGTCTTGCTGGGAACCCCGGTACTCGACGGAACAACCCAGGTGAGGACAGATCGTGTTGAAGGCAATTACCTCGCCCGACGCGAGTCGTCTCAGCCACACCGTACCGATCGGGACGTTTGGGAACTTGTTCCAGGCATCCACGAGGTCATCCTTGATGGTTACCAGCTGAGGACTCCCCCCGATCGGCAACGCTGACCTTGTTACCGGCAGCTTGATGTACCCCTGTGAGTCCTTGGCCACGCCGCTTTGGCTGCCCGTCCCTTCTTCATCGACTGCTCGTTTTTCTCGAAACAACGGGTCAAGGAAGAACACCAGTCCGGCGACAAATGGCACCAATCCGACGATCGCGCCAATCGAACCTGCCAAAATCTGCGTCATGAAATCTCGGCGGCTTCTGTCCTCGTGTGCCACCTCGTCGGATTCGGGCATCATTTCCGCTTCATCCGAGTTCTCCTCCAACGTTTCCTCATCGCGAGGTTCCTCTTCTGGCTCGGAACCGGCGCCGTCGATCAAGGGCGTTTCGTCGAACATCACTCGTCTCCTGGATTCCGCCCGTCCGGCCCACTCACGGATCGGCCACAACGAAATGCTTTATCTGATCTGGCGTCTGGGAGTCTCTGAAAAATCGCCGGTTTCCTTCAGATTTCCGGAACCGGCGAACACTCGGAAGGACTTCTTGGGGGGGGATGGTTTGACTGAGGGAATTTCATTGTGGGGGGGTTGAGGACTGCAGTCCGCTGGTCATTGCCTGAACGAGCCTTACCAGACCTGCCTCGAATGGCCCCGGCAAGAGTGCTCCCGAGGCGGCGCGGTGGCCCCCGCCTCCGAATTGTTCGGCAACCGCAGCAACATCCACGTGTCCGCGGCTACGAAAACTCACCTTCACCTGGCCATCCTGTTGTTCGTGTGCGATGAAAGCACACTCGACGCCGACAATCCGAAAACACACATTGACAACGTCTTCGGTGTCGGCAGGCACGGCACCGGTACGGGAAAAATCGTCCCGGCGGGCCGTCAGCCAGGCCAAGCGACCTCCGCATGCCAACTCAATCCGCTCGAGCATCCGCCCGGTCAGCCGAATTCTGGCCTGCGTCTGCCGCTCGAAAAGCTCCCGATATGATAGGTGCGGCTGGGCGCCGAGGTCAATCAACTGCCCGGCAGCTCTCAGAGTTCCCCCGTTTGTGGAAGGAAAACGGAACCAGCCAGTATCGGTGGCGATGGCACAAAACAGCGCGTTGGCCGCAATCCTCGAGAGTTGCCAATCTGCCGATTCGGCGAGGTCAAAAACCAAACGGCCCGTGGCTTCGGCCGAGACATCTTTGAATTCCACGTCACCGACCTCGTCGCTGCTTTGGTGATGATCGATCACCACCTTCAGCGCCGCGGTATTTCGCAACACATCACCGACGTCGACAAGCTGCGCCCAGGCACTGGTGTCGAGTACAACATGAACATCCGTATCACGGGCCTGTTCGGCGTCACACTCTGCGCCCAGGGACTGCACGCGAGCATCCGGATCCAGGAAACGCAGCGATTCACTGATCGGTGACGGATTAATAATCCGAACCGTCTTACCCTGCGACTCCAGAAGCTCGGCTAACGCGATCTCCGACCCAATCGCGTCGGCATCGGGCCGTACGTGACTAGTCAACACGAAACGTTCGTGCGACGACACCACATCGCAAAACGGTTGCCAGTCGATCGCCATCGTCCCCTCTTGCCGCCGGCCCGCGAGAAACAAATCAGGATACCCGGTCGCCACCGGATCTGCCAGTTTCTCCTTGTGGTCCCCCCCCACTCTCCGGCCCCGACACGGCGACGGACGGATGATCTTCGATGTACTGCCACACTGACTCGAGGTCGTCAGCCAGTTGACGGCGCAGGTCCTCCGCCGATTCAAACCTCCTTGTCGCCCGAAGCCGCCCGTAAAATTCGACGACCAGTTCCTGTCCGTAAAGATCTCCCTCGAAAGCCAGCAGGTGCACTTCGACCTTGCGGGCCGGCTCGCCAAATGTGGGGTTGCCACCGATATTGATCGCAGCGGGAAGCCGCCGTCCCTCTACCTCCACTCCCCCAACGTAGACGCCATCGGCTGGAACGACAGTGGCAATGTCTCCCAGGTTGGCCGTTGGCACATCGAGTTGTTTTCCTCGTCGCTGACCGACTTCGACACATCCGCGAATCGAGAAGTTGCGACCGAGCAGCACGCCGACTCCCGAGACATCCCCGTCCTGCAACAAACCACGAATTCGACTCGACGATACCGACTCGCCACCGACAGTCCGCACGCTGACGACATCCAATCCGATTCCGGAATCACCACACAGCCTTGTCAGACTCTCGATGTTGCCGCTGCGTTCCCTCCCGAAGCAAAAATCTTCGCCTTCCACCAACCCGCTGGCACCGAATCGTTCACAGACGACCTGCGAAAAGAACTCGTGCGGCTCAAGTGAGAGAATTTCCAACGTCGTCGGCGCAACAACCAGGACATCGACTCCCAGTTCGCCCAGCCAACCCGCCCGATCCTCGATTGTGCTCAACTGCTGGGGCACTTCGTCGGGCCGAAGCAACTGAATCGGATGTGGGTCAAAGGTCATCACAATCGACGCAGTGCCGGCTTTCCGGGCTCGCGCAACCAACTTGCGTGCAATTTCCTTATGCCCGAGATGCACCCCGTCGAAATTGCCGATCGAAACGAACCCGCCGCGGAAACCGCTGGTGTCAGTGGTGCCGTGGATCAACTTCATCGCCTTGCCCGTTGAAGGTTGCCTGTGATTGCGTCGCGGTTGTCCCGCGCAGAGACATTTCACCCCACGCTGCCAGCACTGTTATCGAAAGACGCGGCGCGGGCCGGCATAACGATCGACTCGGTCCGGATCGAGTCGTCGCCCCAGACCGGGCTCGGCGGGGATCGGCAGGTACCCCTCGTCGTCAACTTCGAAGGGTCGATCCAGCAGGTCTTCGATGTAGGCGCACGGCGTCAGATATTCCACGTATCTCGCCACGGGAATGGCGGCGGCAAGTTGCAGGTCGGCTGCGAGTCCAACAGCCGTATTCCAACCATGTGAGACCAACTGGACGTTGTGGTCGTAGGCCCATTGGGCAATTCTCCTCGACTCGCTCAGGCCTCCGGACTTGGTCGTGTCCGGTTGGATGATGTCGACGGCCCGCTGTTCGATCCAGGGCAAGAACGACTGCCTTCGAGTCAGCACCTCGCCACTGGCAATCGGAACAGGCGATGACCGGGTCAGTTCGACGAACCCCTGAATATCGTCCGGTGGCAGTGGNTCCTCGAACCACTCGATCCCATAATCGGCCAGCATNCTGGCTGTCTCGCGGGCCCAGTTGACCCCGTGAGGCCAAAANTGTTCGCTGCCGCCGGCATCGACCATCAACGCCACCTCGTCGCCCACGGTTTCACGCGCGGTTCGAACGAGCAATTCATCGGTGGCGCGATCCCGCCGCCCAAAGGGCCTCCAGCCAAGTTTGATCGCCCGAAAGCCCCTTGCGACCGTCTGTTCGAGTGCCGTTTTCAGCGGCCCCGGTTCATCAAAAAGGATCGAACCGTAGGGACGAATTCGATCGCGGAAGTTTCCGCCCAACAACCGTGAGACCGGTTGTCCGCAAGCCTGTCCCATCAGGTCCCAAAGCGCTATGTCGATGCCACTGATGGCGTGCTCGACGGATCCGCCCCGCCCTTGCCAAAAAGTCGATTCACGCAGCCTGTCGCTGACCCGTTCCGGTTCCACGGCCGACTCGTCTTTCAGTATCGGCCACAGAAGTTCCACCGCGCCCTCGACGAGTTTCCCCGAGGTGAAACAACTGCCCATCCCGACCAGCCCGTCTTCGCTGGTCAGTTGAACGAGCGTGTGCAGATTCTCTTCGGCCGCGAGGTCCTGGACCCAACCCCCGTCGACGGTGGCTCCGGTCAACGGAATCAGTTCGAGTTCAGTGATGCGCATCGTGTCGAACCGCCTGTCACACAAAGGGCACCAACAGCCAGTGCTACCGTTTCCCTCATCCTAGCGACGTCACCGGTCGTGTCGAGACGACCCACCAACATCTTCGCCGAGTCCGGTGCCAACCGGCACGTGTGATCCGATCGGCTCGTACCAACCTGGGCCCGGATCACCAGCACCCCGGGCCGTCACCGAGGCCAATCTGGGACGGAACACGACCAACAGCAACAGGGGCAAATACCAGAGCACGTAGATTCCGCCCTGGTGCGAATACCAGAACTGGGTGGCCACCACCAGCGCCGCAGTGTGTGAAATCAGATGTTCGAGCGTCTTACGACGTGGCCAGATCGTGAGTACGCCCAGCAAGACCAGGAAGACCACGATCACGGGAATCCGGTAGGCGAGGTTTCCCGAATTCCAGAAACCCACGACCGCCCCCCCTTCGGTAATCTCATTCCCCTGGAATTCTCTGACCACCCCGTCCATCGCAGCACCCAGCCGTAGCGAAAACAGGGGCACATCTGGCGAGGTCAATGCCACGACACCGACCAGTAACGTTCCCCCCACCCCCACCACAGCCAAGGCAAACAGAAAGCCGCGTTTCCTCTCGTAATAGACACACCACAAAGGCAACAGAAACAGGAATACAGGCAGTAGTACCAGTGACCCGCAGGCCAGGCCCATCAGAGCTCCGGCCAGCAGGGGACGTTGGACACAAACAAATGCCCAGACACACAGCGCGGCCGGCAACACGTGATTCACTTCACCCACGTCATAGGTCGTGCACGGTATCAGGAGATAGAGTGTCGCCATCGCCACCCCCTGCCGGCGATCCCCGAAGTGATAGCGACCAACCAGGTACAGTCCAATCACCACGGCCAGATGGCCGATCACCGGGATGATCCGCGCCGCCAGTTCAGCGGCATCCGGCGCCATCCACTTCGCCACCGCGGCGGCTGCCGCGCCAGCTGCCGCCGCTGTCGGCCCCCCCTCAGCAGGCGGAATGTCCTGACCCCGCAACACACCTTCTCCCTGGGTCACCGCGGCCCGAGCCGATGACGACGGCGGATCAACGATCACCTTCGACATCACGAACGCAAAGGCTGAAACACCGAGAAACGCCAATCCCTGCGCCACGAGATTCGGCTCGATCAACGGCCGTCGTTGAAACAGTGAATCGCTGAGGAGCCGGACCAAAACCAGTCCCGAGATCCCAAAAAGCCAACTCGTACCCAGTGTCCGCAACAGGTGGTAACGATCCGGCCATTCGTCGACACTGATCCCCAGCCGCTCGGGCTCAGAGAGCAATAGCCCCGGGGCCAGGCTAAGCAGCAACAAAATATCCAGGTTCCGCAACGACCAGATCCGGCCAAAACGGAAAAAGACCGCGATGATCAACAGCAGCGACAGGTAAAACCATGTCGGCGCATTGACCTCATATCCGGTCAAGAAATCTTGCATCGTCCAGCGTCACCGTGAGGCTCGCGTCGGCCAACGACGCCATCCTCTGCGACCCGTCCCCCAGTGGAATTGTCTCGCCTGCCGGCGAAAAAGACTGCAGTCGACACCCCAACCGGTATCACACTCCAGCGCCTGACCCTTGTTCCGTTCGTTCGCAATCAACGAAAGCGGTACGTATAAGCATACGGGCAACCACGTGGAACTCAATCCTCATCGGCCACCAGCTCAATCCCGACACCGAGTCCTGCCTTCGTGCGACTCGTCAATGCCCCCCGATTGGCAAGGTGCCAATTTGCGTTGACAATCCCTTCGAGCGGACTAAAATACGTGTATTCCGCTCAACTTCCCTGCTGCTTCAGTGGGTCAATCGAGTGGACATCCGTTGGGATCCTGCCTTGAACCAGGGGTTCAAGAGCCGCGGGCAACCGGTTGTTCACCTCCATGGTGCTGACCGCATCGGAGAGCGGCCCCCCGCCTGTGGTATCGTCGGGCTGTCGGCAGACCGGCGCCGCAACACTTCACCGAGATTTGACGTCTAGCAAGGCAACGCCACAATGATCGCTGGCCCCTGGCAAATGCTGATCGTCCTTGCGATCATCCTGCTGCTCTTTGGCGGCAAACGGATCCCACAGGCGATGCGTTCACTCGGCCAGAGTATCACCGAGTTCAAGAAGGGGATCAAGGAACCAGAAGCCGATGACCGGCCCGACTCAAACGCCGATTCTGACCCACCCACCCCGTCCTGAACTTCACGCCGCATACCTCACCACGCAGACGAGACTCACCATGCTCACTTCCCTCGCCTTTATTAGCCCGGGTCCGTGGGAAATCGGGATCTTTCTTGTCATCGCTCTTCTCATGTTCGGCAAGAGGTTGCCCGAAGTCGCTCGCAACATGGGGAAAGGCCTTACGGAATTCAAGAAAGGGATGCGGGGAATCGAGGAAGACGTCCACAACTCAGCCTCGTACGACGCGGACCCGACGGCCGACCGTCCCCACACCGATGATTCCCTCGACAACGTCTCGGCACCCAAGTTCGAACCGCCGACAGCCGCAAGCCTGCCCGACGATTCCACCGCAGCCGACGACCAACCCGACGACCAACCCGACGACCAAGCCGACGACGACCCAAGCGACACCGCTGCGGCCGATCGCTCCGACCCTGATACGCTGGCCTGATCACGGTCCACTCAGCTGGCGGCTCTGGCCGTCGCCACGGCTGCGACGTAAGCTTCCGCTTGTGATCGAATCCGCTCCATATCCCCGTCGGCGACGGCCTGCGATTCGACCAGTGCGCTGCCCAGGCCCACGGCGCACGCCCCCGCCGAGATAAAGTCGCCGATTGTCTCGAGATTCACCCCTCCGGTGGGCAACAGTCGAACCTGCGGAAGTGGCCCATGCAAGGCTTTCAGGTACCCGGGCCCCCCCACGTCGGCCGGAAACACCTTCACGATGTCGGCACCCGATTCCCAGGCCGCTACGACTTCCGTCGGTGTCAGCGCTCCGGGCATAACCACCTTGTCATATCGACGGCACAACGTGATCACATCCCGATTCACGTTCGGCGCCACGATAAACTCGGCACCGGCCAACAACGCCGCACGTGCACTCTCCGGATCGAGCACCGTGCCGGCCCCCAGCAGGATCTTCTCGCCCAGCGACCGCTTTACCGCGGAGAGGATCTCGAGGACTCCGGGAACCGTAAAGGTGACTTCGATCACGTCGATTCCTCCGGCGTACAACGCCTCGGCAACACCGACGAGCTGTTCACCAGAGGAGGCCCGGATGATCGCGACAATTCCGCCGTCCAGGACACGCTGCAAGTCACTCTGACGGCTCATTACCCGGTCTCCCTTCGTTTCCGATTTCTCATTCGCATGCCGCGTACTTCTCGGCATATTCCAGAACCCAGAGATCAATGTTCTCGGCAAAACTTTCTGTATCGACTTGCCCCAGCAACTGATAACGCGACCGATTGAACACCTCGCGATTGCGGATGGTGGCCTTGGCGACCAGTTCCACGATAGCTGCGTCCGATAGTGGACGGATCAACAGTTGCAGGCGACTGTACTGGTTAGCGGCCTTGCGGTCTGCTCCGACAGAAATGTCGTCGCGATTGATCGACGCGCCCCAGCCCTCTTCTCCCACGATCGATTCATATCGGAAACCTGGAAACTGATCGGCCAGGCGCTGCAGGCATTCCACGATTCGCTCCGACAGCTCCAGTCGGTACTGGGAATGCAGCGCCTTGCGGTCCTCAGCCGAAAGCGCCTTCTTCGCTTCTTCACGTCCTCGCGCATCGCGGGCGTGTTCACCTCGCTGTACCGCCTGCCGAAGTCGTTCCTGAAAATCCATCAATCCGGTTCTCTCATGACGGGAAATGCCGTGATTCTAGAATCCATTCCACCCGCCTGCAACGGCCCGCACACAGTGCGTTTTGCTGCTCTGATTGGATCAAGCCTACTCAATCGACCCGCCAGAACTTGCCGCCTGGCACAATGGCCTCAATAATCTCAAAGAGTGCCCCGACACACGTCCGCGATCACCATGAACCTTTATCCGCCTCAAATACAACCTGTCTCCTTACTAGCCCTTCGCCCGACTTCATCAATCTGGAGTTTTCTGCCGACGATCGCCTGCCTTGTCGGCATCCTGTGCGTTCTTCTGATCATTGCCTTTGCGATCCGAAAGCGATTTCGTCAATCCGAAGTCGCAGGTGACGATCGAATCGAGGAAATGCTCGTCGAGTACCAAGAAATGCGCCGTCAGGGTGACCTCACACCCGAAGAATTCCGATCCATCAAGAACCGGCTGCTTCTCTCGCGCGAACGCGAATCACGCCAAGAAGCTCACGATTAGGCAGTTCTTGACGATCAGGCAGACCGGGCTACCGTTACTCCGAATGACACACAGGACAGGAAATGCCTTCCGGTCAAGATTTCACGCCGACGAAACGCGGATCCACCGGCAAGAAGAACGCGAACTGTTCTTTTTGTCGAAAGAGTTATCGTGAGGTTGGCCCCCTCGTTGAGGGCCCCGACGATGTCTACATCTGTGGTGAGTGCATCGAACTCTGCCAGTCGATCCTCGACCAGGAACATCGCCGACGCGGCGACCCCCGCCGCCTCTTCACCGAGGTCCCCACGCCCCGCCAGATCGTTGAGCATCTCGAGCAGTACGTCATCGGCCAGGAGCATGCCAAGAAGACGCTCGCCGTCGCAGTCCACAATCACTACAAGCGGTTGCTACATCACGAGCAGTCCGACGACGACGTCGAACTCGAAAAATCCAACATCATGCTCATCGGCCCGACCGGGTGCGGTAAGACGCTGATGGCCCGAACGCTCGCACGATTTCTGCAGGTCCCCTTTGCCATAGGCGACGCGACGACCTTGACTGAAGCAGGTTATGTGGGCGAGGACGTCGAAAATCTCCTGCTCAAGCTCCTCCACGCAGCAGATTTCGATATCGAGGCCGCACAACGGGGCATTCTCTTCATCGACGAGATCGACAAGATCGGGAAGACCAGTAGCAACGTTTCGATCACCCGGGATGTCTCCGGCGAAGGCGTCCAGCAGGCGCTGCTGAAAATGCTCGAAGGAACCGTGGCCAACGTTCCTCCGCAAGGAGGCCGCAAACACCCTGAGCAGCAATACATCCAGATCGACACGACAAACATCCTGTTCATCTGTGGCGGCACGTTTGTTGGTCTCGAAGATATCATCGCCAAACGACAGGGCACGCGAATGATCGGGTTTGGCCAGCAGATCGAACAGGATGTGGCTGAACAGCAGCGCCGCGAGTTGCTCGGGGATGTCACCGTCGACGACATCCTCGAATTTGGTCTCATCCCGGAACTCGTCGGTCGCCTTCCGGTCCTCAGCAGCCTGCTTCCTCTCGGAGAGGAGGACCTGGTCCGCATCATGACCGAGCCGAAGAATTCCCTTGTACGCCAGTTCCAGAAGTTCTTCGAACTCGAGAATGCCGAATTGACGTTCGCCCCCGAATCCCTGCGCGAAATCGCACGCAGCGCAATGACCAAGGACACCGGAGCGCGCGGCCTGCGGAGTGTAATCGAGGCGGCGATGTTTGAGATTCTCTTCGAGTTGCCCGAGCAGGAAGACGGTCGCAAGTATGAACTGACGGCCGAGATGGTCCGTGGCGAGGAACACATGTTCCCCCAGCAGGATGATTCGGCGGCTGCCTGAGCCGAGCAGGGGCTGCGTTTGTGGACCCGCGGATCCACCCGCTATCATGGGTGCGCCCGGTTCTTCCACATTCCTACATCCAAACAACTCACCATGGATGTCCGCCTCGAGGTCCTCCACGAACAGGCGCGGCACCGCGAGGTGTCACTTTATCGTGACACGCTGATCGGCCGTGGTCGCGATTGCCAATTGCGAATCCCCGTCGAGGAGGTCAGCCGACAACACTGCCGCCTGAGTTTCGACGGTGAGCGACTCCTGCTGCGAGATCTCAGCAGTTCCAACGGCACAACGCTCGAGGGAAAGCGGATTCCCGCCGATCGCGATTTGCTGGTTTCTGATGGAGACACCATCACCGTCGGCCCAGTGTCTTTCGTCGTCCACCTCAACACTTCGCAGACCACTTCGCCACAATCCCCAACGAACATCCCACCCGTCAGTCTCGAGGACACGGCCGAATTCAACGTCATCCCTGAACTCGAAACCGACAACACCAATCTTGTCGCCGATGAGAACGACCCGGCATCCCCGGCGGACGCTGCCTCTCCGTCACCGCCCCCTGCGGAAATCCAACGGGATGTTCCCCTCGTCGACGAAGCCGGCCCCGACGACGAGGGAGACTCGATCGTCGACCTTCAATTGAGCGCGTCTCCTGACCACGAAACAGAACCTCCCGACTCGTCAGCTGATGAACCCGAGGATCCCATCGCCACCGATGGCGAAGACGCTGCGGATGTCGCCGAGGCGCCCCACAAGTCCCGTTCCTTGTTTGGACTGTTCCGCCGCGGCCAGCCGTCCGCGGACGAGGACGACACGATCGACGAGGATGAGCTGATTGAGGAAGTCGGCGAGGATCCCCCGGCAGAGGACTTGTCCCCAGATCCTGAAGTTCTTTCTTCCTCGGAAGAGAGTTCCGACGACCACGCCGCAGGACAAGATGACGACGATCACGATTCGTTCGAATTCCATCAAACCAGCGACGAAACTGATGACAACGAGCCAGTCGACGACGACAACCTGTCGGATTTTCTTGGACAATTCTCCGAATAGCAGCGAGACGACTCAATGAACAACCCGGTACCCACCGCCAAGAGCCCGTTGCCGGAGCTGCGATTGCGTCAATCCGGAAAATGGTACCGCCGCCTCGGTCCCGGTCTGATCACCGCCTGTGTCGTGATCGGTCCCGGCAGCATCACCACTAGCTCCCAGGTCGGATCGACTCACGGTTTTTCGTTGACCTGGGTCGTTCTGGTGGCGGTGGTCTTCATGCTGACCTTCATGCAATTGGGTGCCCGACTCGGTGCGGTTTCCGAGCAATCACCTGCCGACCTTATTACCGAACGCATCGGCCGTTGGTTGGCCGCGTTGATCGGCATCGGCACCTTCTTCATTTCCGCTTCCTTCCAATTCGGCAACAACCTCGGTGTCGATGCCGCCTTCAAGGAACTCTCCAAGGACATCTTTTCCCTGGAAACCCAGGCCGTTGTCGCCCCCTGGCTCGATTACACGATTGTCGCCTTCAACGGGTTCGCGATTGCGTTCCTGGTGGCATTCAAAAACCTCTACCGGGCCCTCGAACGGCTCATGATGTGTTTCGTGGGCGTGATGCTGGCCTCTTTTGCTCTGAATCTCGGTTTTGCATTGGCCAACATGACCATCCCGGCCGAGGCTGCTGCGCCGGCCGCGGAAGAACCGTTGCTTGATTTTTCCCTGCTGGGGCTGGTGGGCACCACATTTGTCATCACCGCCGCCTATTACCAGTGCTACCTGGTTCAACAGAAGGGCTGGACCAAAGACGATGTTGCAGACGGCATGCGAGATGCTCGTGTCGGTTCTGTACTAATGGCGTTGATCACCCTGATGATCATGTGTACGGCCGCCGCAGTCCTCCAGGGCAAGCAGTTGCAGAATTACACGGAGGTCTCTTCTCAACTCGCCCCACTCTTTGGCGCATGGGGTCGTCCACTCTTTTGCATCGGCCTGTTTGCCGCTGCCTACTCCTCGTTCCTGATCAATTCGATGATCGGTGGTTTTATTCTCGCCGACGGGCTGGGCCTGGGCAGTCGCCCGGAACAACCGGCACCGCGGATCATGACCATCGCCGTTCTCCTGATTGGCATGGCTGTCGCCCTGTTTGTCATCAAAGCCGGCTTCAATGCGGTGCCGGCCGTAGTCGCTGCCCAGGCCGTAACCGTTCTGGCTGCCCCGTTGACTGCCGGCGCTTTGATCTGGATGACCAATCGGAAAGACATCATGGGAGAAGATACAAACCGCCCCGGCACGAACATTTTGGCCTGCTGCGGCCTTGTATTGCTGCTTGCCATGGCTCTCTACACGGCCGTCGCCAAGGTTTGGCCACGCCTCTCCGAATGGATCGCTTGACCTGCTTTTCGCCCGACCCGCAAGGAACTTCCGACCGTGACCGATTCGTCGTCAAATGAACTACTCCAGCTCAGCCGCCAACTCCTCGATGCCATCGACGCGCGTGACTTGCCGGCGTATGAGGAACTCTGCGATCCAAGCCTGACGGCCTTTGAACCCGAGGCTAGCGGCCACCTCGTCGAGGGTATGGCGTTTCACGAATTTTATCTCTCAGACGGCCCCGACGAGTTCACGAGGCAATCCACCATCAGTACACCTCATGTGCGACGCCTCGGAGAGGTAGCCATCGTCAGCTATGTACGACTCCTTCAGACGACAGACGGCCAGGGAGTTCACGCGACCGATGCCATGGAAGAAACGCGGGTCTGGCACCACCTCGACGGGCGTTGGCAGCACGTTCACTTTCACCGATCCCCGGCCGGACTCACTTCGCCCTAGACCACTCGACCGCCCGAGCGTCCTCGTCAGACATTTTCTCGGGAATCCGATTCCTCGGCTTTCGCCGGCGTCGATGACGGTTAGACTGACATCAGGATGTGTTCGAACAACACCACGTGTCTTGCCCTGTTGACGGCCAGCTTCTGCTGCCTCTTCCCCGACAACGCCTTGTCTCAGGTTGGCGGAATCGAAGTCGATTCGCGGGGTGTCCTTCGGCATGCCACCGTCTCGGCAGCCGAACGTCGACTCTCGCGTCCTGCAAAGTCTCTCGCGAGGCCGTCGACCACACGCGCACTCTCATTGAAACGGCTCGAACAGGCCATCTCTGTCCACGTCAAACGCGGCGAGTCGTTGCCCCCGGAACTGAGATTTCTCGGTGGTCTACAGCGGATTGACCAAGTGCTCTTGTATCCCGAACTCGAGGATGCCGTGCTCGTCGGTCCCGCCGGTGGTTGGAAGCGCCTGCCATCTGGAGAATTTGTCGGTACCGACAGCCACAGGCCCCTCCTGGAACTTGACGACCTCGCCTTGGCACTTCGTTTTGTGCACTCGCCATCGACACAGGATGGTTTCATTGGCTGCTCGATCGACCCCACCCTCTCCGGACTGCAACGGTATGCGAAGTACATGAAGGGACTTTCCGGACGCCTGGACGCGTCCCGGATCCGTACATTGATTGCTGGCATGCAGCACAGCATCGGCCACCAACAGGTGCGAGTCTTTGGTGTCCCCGCAGACACCCGATTCGCCTGGAAGCTGGTTGCAGCCGACTACCGACTCAAACGCATCGCCATGGGTTTCGACAACGTCCCCGTCAAGGGGTTTACCAGTTACATGGACTTGCTCTCCCGTGCCAACCGGGCTGCCACCAGGACACAGCACCGTTTCTGGTTCGTCGCAACTTACGATGATCTCACGCGAGCACCTGATGGACTGGCCTGGCAATTTACCGGCCCCGGGCTCGCGGTTCGCACTGCCGCGCGATCTGGCGGCAAGGATAAGGAAAAGGCCACACCGATTGCCCGTCGCATGGCATCGACCCTGACCGAAGCACTTCCGGAACTCTCCCGACTGACACCTGTCTTTTTCGAACTGCAGAACCTCGTTCGCCTGTCAGTCGCTGCCGAGATCCTGCTCAACGCTCCGATCGGCGACACCACGGGGCGTTGGAGTTCACGTGTTCTGGTTGATCCGGATCGCTACCGGCCCGCCCGCCGGACCACGCCAAGACAGGTGCCTTCACTGGGCGCGGTTCGCAAGGCCCGGGGACGAAACTGGATCTTCAGCATCAGCGGTGGTGTGCAGATCGAACCCGCGCCGGTTGGGAACCCGAAGTTCGGCACGATCGATCGACGTTTGCCTGCAAGACGCGCCGCGTCGCGATCAAGAATAGCGACGACCGCTCACTGGTGGTGGGATTAAATCTGGAACGCGTGGGCCAGACAACGATGTCCCTCACCGCCGTCTGCCAGATCCACCACGACGCTGACGCGGATTTCGCTGGTATTGATCATCTGGATATTGATTCCCGCCTCACCCAGCGCGTGAAACATCTTCGCCCCCACACCGGTGTGGCTTCGCAGCCCAATACCGATCACCGACAGCATCGCGATGTCACGTTCAAATCCGACAGTCGCCTCCCACTGTTCGGCGACTTCCCGCACCAGCAGCAAGGCTGGATCCAGATCACGGCGAGGTACGGTCAGCGACAGACTGGCACACCCGTCTTCTCGCGATGAACCTGCACCGGCCTGATTCTGGACGATCAGGTCGACCAGGATGCCGCCTTCGGCCACGGCCGAAAACAACGTTGCCGCAACCCCGGGCATGTCGGGAACATCCCGCACGGTGATCCGACTCTGCTCATCATCGAGAACCACTTCGCTGACGACGATATCTTCCATCCTTGCCAGTCGAGACACGACCTCTCGCTCAATCTCATCTCGCCCGACATCGCCACCGCCTGGTCCCTTCTCCAACCCAAAGCCGACCGCGGGTGATTCGAGCTGTTCCTCGTGCAGGCCAAATCCCTGATGTACTGCCTCGATTGCCTGTTCACCACAGTCACGATCCACCAGCACCGACACCTTGATCTCGCTGGTCGTGATCATCAACAGATTCACGCCCACCTCCACCAGTGATCGAAACATGTGAGCGGCGACCCCCGTGTGTGATCGCATCCCCCGTCCGACAGCCGAAACCTTCGACATCTCCGACACGTGTTCGACGCTTCCCTGCCCGATGTCGGTCACAGCAGCCCCTGCCGCTTCCAGTGCGACCGGCAGATTCGCCTCGGGAACGGTAAACGAGACTTCCGCCAGGCCACCCCGCCCGATGTCTTGCACAATCATGTCGACGGGAAGTTTTTGTTCTTCCAATCTGGAAAAGATCCGGCTCATCACACCTGGTCGATCTGGCAGACCGACCAATCCGACACGCGCTTCCTCGCGGGCCAACGCCACACCGGTCACCAGTGGTGGACTTTCCTCGGATTCCGGAGCGATCAACGTCCCTTCGCCATCGCAGTGGGCCGGTCTCACCCGAACTGCCACCTGGTACTTCTTGGCGAACTCTATCGACCGGGCGTGCATCACACCCGAGCCAAGGCTGGCCAGTTCAAGCATTTCGTCGTAAGAAATCCGTGCCAGTCGCCGCGCCGCCGGCACACACCGCGGGTCCGTGGAAAGCACGCCCTCAACGTCGGTGTAAATCTCGCAGACATCCGCCTGCAACACCGCCGCCAGAGCTGTCGCTGTGGTATCGCTGCCACCACGCCCCAGCGTCGTGATATTCAGATCGTCATCGATACCCTGGAAGCCAGCTGCAATGACAATCCGGCCGCCTTCCAGTGCCTCCCGCATCCGCCGCGTCGAGATCTCGATGATCCGGGCTTCGGTGTGAGCCGAATCGGTTCGAATTCCGATCTGCCCACCGGTCAGGCTGATCGCCTCCGCCCCCTCCGCAGCGACTGCCATCGCCATCAACGCCACGGATTCCTGTTCGCCAGTCGACAGCAGCATGTCCATTTCCCGCGCCGAGGGCGAGTCGGTGATCTCGGCTGCCAGTTGCACCAGCTCATCGGTCTTCTTTCCCCTCGCACTGACCACCATCACCACCTGATGGCCGGCGGCCTGCGTTGCCACGGCCTTGCGCGCCGCAGCTCGTATCCGCGCCGGGTCAGCGACACTTGTGCCGCCGAATTTTTGGACGATCAGTGACACATCTACACCAGAATCTCGACAAGCCAGCATCATCGACCATCATCGGCGGCTCCGCCGATGTGAGAATAGCGGTTTACGCGCAGGCTGGGCAGCGTCGCGCCCTTCTGAAAAACACCGCCGCCGACGTTTCGCTCTCCCTGGCCGGCGGTTCGTCACCCACGGGGTGCCGAACCGCCCTGCCCCCCCCCACGCCGATCAGGCGGCACGCCTTCCGGCGATCCGCGCCGGCGAACGCTTCTTCCGCTGGAATGGGACAACCGCCGGTGCTCCGCTGGCCGCGTCCAGAAAGGCCTCGAACACCTGCATGTCCAGCGCGCTGGCCGATTCATTCTCGGGATGCCATTGCACACCCAGGCAGAACCATCGCTCATCGTCGACCTCGATCGCCTCGACCACTCCGTCGGGGGTTCGTGCTGACACGAGAAATCCCTCGGCAGGCCGTTCGATCGCCATGTGATGTTGGCTGTTGACGCGAATCTCACCCGGGCCGTAGATCGCGTCCACCCGCGTTCCCGGCTCAATCTCCAGGACGTGTCGCAGTGTCGATTCTACCGCATCGCGATGCAGAATGGATTTCGGCACGTCCTCGGCGACATGTGCGTGCAGCGTACCGCCACAGACCACGTTGAGCGTTTGCATTCCTGCCCCGACCGCGAGGATCGGTAAACGCAAGTCAACGGCCAACTGGCAAAGTCGCCGATCGAAATCCTCGCGACGCTTGACCATCGGACGAGACATCGGGTGAGGCTGGATGCCAAGTCGGATCGGATCCAGATCGAATGAACAACCTGACAGCACCAGGCCGTCGAGTTTCTTGAGCAGTTGTTTCAGATCGGCGTCTTCGGCCAGGGGGGGAATCAGCACGGGTATCCCACCGCTGGCGGCCACGCTGTCGTAATAGCCGCTGTTGAACCAACTCAACGCCCCGGCTCTCGGCTCCTTCTTCGCTGCCCGATAATCGCCGTTGATCCCGATCCATGATTTTCCACTCATCTCCAAGGCTCCTTCCAGAAATCGTGCGCTTCCCTGCGCACCGAGAAATGTCGTCGCCATGCCGACCGCGACACAAACGACCACAACTGAGCCGCTGCCCATCCGGACCAGGCGGCCGTGTGTTCAGCCGAGACCAGAACCGACGGCATCCACGCCTCGGTTCGACCAACTTTCCGCACCCCGCGGCGAACATACACGCACGTATGCTCCAACCCCGGCTGCGACAGCGCCGTGACAACAACGGCAACAGCCGTTGGGCGTAAGCTGGCATTCCCTTGCTCCCTGCCTGACGGCATCCTGCCGTCGAATCAGTCACTTCCATGCAACTGACAACGTCGAAGATGCTACCGCGCAATCCCGGAGGGTCAAGAAGCAGTCTGCGTTTTCGTTAAGTTTTCTCTTCTTCGTTTTCCGACGTGGCCGTTCCGCCGAAGTGATCCTCTTCGCATGTCGACGGTGGGTTTACGGGCTGCAGCGTGCTGCTGTCGGCCACCGCATCCGGCAGAAACCATGCTCCCAGTGCCGAGATTGCCACGAAGGGAATGAACGCCCACACGGCGCATTGAGGAGCATTGATGTCGCGAAAATGCGCGGTGAAACCGACCTCAATCAAGCCGCCGCCGCCCCAGGCCAGGCCCATCGTCATTGCCGAGGCCAACCCCGCTCCGCGAGGAAACATCTGTTGTGCATAGGAGACCATCGTCGGCGTGGTGCCCCACAATACCAGACCGGTCGGAAACAGCATCGTCAAGAACAACCAGGTCGGACATTCCTGCCAACCCAACACTGCGAGGAACGGCAATCCGATCAACGGACAGGCGATCAGGAAACTCCGTTCCCAACCCTGCCGAAACAGCATCGCCATCAACAGCATCCCCAGACTTCCGGAAACCAGAAACGCCGATTGAACGTAGCCAATCTCCAACGGACCAAAACCGCGATTGGCCAGCGTGAAGGCCACGATCTTGGCCAGTCCCATGTTCGGCACAAGGCGAAGGGAACACACCAGCAGCAGGAAGAGAGCCAGGCCGAGCCGCCCGTCGAACATCTCTTTGACACTAAGAGCCGCTCGCGTCGTCGGGGGCAACCTACGGCCTTTCAGCCGCGAACGCATTCCCCAATAAAGAAGTGGCACCAGACACACCAGGCCCGGCATCAGTCGCGCCAGTCCATCCAAGCCCCAGGCCTTCACCACCAGCCCGCTGAGAGTGGGTCCGATGGCAAGGCCCAGCGACCCACCCAGCATGAAGATCGACAATGCTCGCGTACGATTCTCCGGCAGCAAGCTCCCCACGGTGACGGCGGCTTCCGGGTGAAACGCCCCCACAGCCACACCACCGACAATGAACAAACCACACAGCAACGGCACCCTGCCGGGATTCACTGCCGGGCCGATTGCTGTCAGACAGACCACGGCGAGCAAGGGCGCACCGATGATCAGCGCGCCCATCCGCCGACGATCTCGCAGGTAACCGAAGACACCCTGCGCCAGGGAAGTCGGCATTGCCTGCGAGAGCATTACCACGACCAGGCTGGCCCCGGCCAATCGACATTCGATGGTGATTTCGTTCCAGATCGGTGAAACCAGCAGCGCGCTGGTGTCGACGACCGTGTGAATCAACGCCAGGCAGATCAACGGCAGATAACGGTTCATTGAACCGACGATCCCATTTCTCCCGGGCCAACGACGCCCGGATCGAGTGGGTAAATCGGACGACGCAGCTTGCGATAGTCGAACGCTGCGAAGTCGGGACGATGGATTCCCGGCGTGTCGGCATCAAAGATCGTCCCGGCCAACGGCCCGATATCCGCTCGGAAATGAACCGCGCTCTTGACCACCAGCAGTCGTTTCTCGGCCGGCTCCACACCAACGATCCGAACCATCTCCCTGTCCAGCAGTTGCATCCTGCGGCTGCCAACGACAACCTCCACGCCGCCGATTTCCAGTACGGCCATCGCACCCAAGTCACCTGGACAACCGCGTCGCATCGGACCGCCAAATTGGAATCGACCGTTTCCGAGCCTCTTGACACGGCAACGCGCCTTCACGGTCTCCCCGTGAAAAGCATCCGTCTTGCCGCCGATTTCGAACTCGGCCTCGCCTCCCTCACCCACCTCGTGGGCCCGCCTTGCAGTCTCGGGATCGTACAAAACACCAACCACACCTCCCTGGAAATCGGCGTCAATCATCGCCGACAGCGCAACGGTCCCGTCACAGGGAGCACCGCCGCCGGGATTGTCGGAACCGTCTGCCAAGATCACCAACCCGTCTGCGGTCTCTTTCGCAAACCGCATCGCCTCCTCGACCGTGGTCAAGTCCGGCTGAAGATCATCTCGCAATCCCCACAAACGTGCAGCCAGCTCCTCAACTCGTGCCTCTGCCAGAGCCTGATCCCCGTTGGCTGTCACCAATGCCGTAACACCAGCGTCACGGATATCTGCGAAAGGAAAGCCCATCGCGATCGTCGCGGTGACGATGCCCTCTCCCTGCTCCAGCTGATGCAATTCCTGAATCAGGCCGCCCATCGGCTCCCGCAGCGTGCATTGCATCGGTGGCATCGTCAACAACGGCAGCTGCCGGTATGCCTGGCAGGGGCGTACTTCACCCGAGACGATCTGATGCAACACCGAGATGGCCTCCCGGCCACGCTCGTTCATGTCCACGTGTGGGTAAGTGTCGTAGCCAATCAGGCAATCGGATTTCTCCGCCATTGTCCGTGTGATATTGGCGTGCAGGTCCAGTGTCACCAGGATTGGCATCTCGGATCCGACTAGCTCTCGAACGGCGGTGATGATTGCGCCTTCCGCGTCTTCCTCCTGGTCTGTGACCATCGCTCCGTGCAGGTCCAAAGCCACGGCATCACAGGAACCTGCGGCGGCGATCCGATCCAGCAGCAACTGCAACATGTGTTCAAACGCAGCCCCCTCGACAGGCCCGGCCGGCTGCGCCCGAACATTGATCACCGGCTCAATCTCTATTCCGCGGGCGGCGGCTTCGTCGAGATATCCGCCATGAACCGTTCCCGTCCCCAGGTACATTTCCCGCAACAGGTCGCCGCCCTGAAGCTCATCCCCACAGTCGCTGTCCCGTTGAAAATCCGCCAGCGTTGTCGGAACTGTGGCAAAGGTATTGGTTTCGTGTTGGATTCCACCACTGACAATTCGCATCAACACGCCTCCTATAACGCGATGTCTTCTCGGACCCGACACAATCGCACGAACTGGGCTTGGTTGGACAACAACTCGGCATACGTTCCGGTTTCTACCACCCGCCCGTCCTCGAGCACCACGATCCGGTCGGCCGCCATGATCGTCGAGAGTCGATGTGCCACGACCAGAACGGTTCGACCTTCCGTGGCCCGCCTGACCGCCTCCTTGATCTTCAATTCCGTTTCCGTATCGACTGCACTGGTCGCCTCGTCCAGGACAAGAATCGGTGCGTCTTTCAACAAAGCCCGCGCAATCCCGATCCTCTGTTTTTGTCCCCCCGAGAGACGGACCCCACGTTCTCCGACCAGTGTCTCCAGCCCATCCGGCAACGATTCCACGAATGCCTCGACCCCGGCCACGCGAATCGCTTCAGAGATCTCCTGGGCATCCGCCTCGGGTCGTCCGATCAGCAGGTTCTCCAGAATACTGCCCGAAAACAGGAACACATCCTGCGACACCATCGCGATCTGTTCGCGCAGCCATGCCATGGGCAGGTTGCCCACGTCGGCTCCGCCGATCCGCACACACCCAACGCCTGGCTCGTAAAACCGCATCAACAATTGACAGGCAGTCGATTTTCCAACACCGGTCATCCCGACCAGCGCAACCGTCTCGCCTTCATCGACGCGAAACGAGATCTCCGACAGCACGGGTATGCCTTCCTCGTAGGCAAATGACACCTCGTCGAACTCGATCGAAAACTGCGGTTCGGTCGGTATCGCCGCACCCGGTCGGTCAACGATTTCCGGAGTTTTCTCCAGCAGCTCGAACACGCGTTCGGCACTCGCGGCAGCTTTCTGCAGATTGTCGGTCAATGAGGCCAACCTGAGAAACGGCTGCACGATCCGTCCCAGGTACATCAGGAATACGACCAGATCGGCCACCGGAACGGTCAATCCGCCCCCTGCTCCAGGTTCGGTCGTCATCCAGCCGCCGGCCCAGACAATCAACACGAGCCCCGCACCGCTGGCCATCTCGATGACTCCTGCCGGAACCAACGACCAGCGATTTGCCTCGATGATCCGGTCACGATATTCACGACTGGCATCCTCGATTTGTCCGGCCATCCGAGTCTCGCGTCGGAACGACTGGATCACGGCCAACCCCGAAACGTGATCCTGGATCCGGGCGCTGACTTCGGCAAATTGCGTTCGAACACCTCGCCATAGATTGCGACTGCGACGGGTGATCACAAACACCAGTACAGCAATCACGGGCACCGGCAGCAGGGCAACCGCAGCCAATTCTGGGTTGATCATGAACAACACGGTGCTCATTGCCATCGGAACAACCAGAGCAAGCATCGTCTCCGGAATGCCGTGGGCAATGTAGTCTTCGATCGCCGCCACGTCACCGATGGTCCGCGCTACCAGGCTTCCCGAATGCCGCTTCCCCAGGTATTTCGGTGACATCTTCTGCAGGTGCTGATAGACCGACAGCGACAACCGGTGCAGAGTCCGGTAGGCCGCAACGTGCGAGGACAGCCCGTACAGGTAGCGGGTCACACCGCGGAGCAGATACATCACGGCGATCAGGCTGCCGAGCAACCAGAAACTGCCCGCAGTCGACGGAGCTTCCAGCCAAAGGATCATCTGCCGTATCAGCAGCGGAGGGACAAGTCCCAGGGCCGTAAAGGCCAGCCCGCACACGACCGAGAAAATCATCAGGCGGCGTTCACCAGCCAACGCCCGCCAGATCCGAGAGGCAAATCGCACGTAGAATAGCTCCTTTCGCATCGAGTGTCTCAGATTCCTATTCGCGGAACAACAAAGCCCCCGATCTGACGACTCGTTACAATTCAACCCCTCCAAGAGAGCATGCTGTCTTCCCGCCGGCCCCCCTCATTTTTCCTCGGCAAACCCGTGACGACCTGGTCCTACAACGCCGATTCCCAGACCCAGACGCATCGCCTGGGCCATTCTCTCGGCCACTTTGCCGACACCGGTCTCGTTGTGGCCATCTCCGGAGAACTGGGAGCCGGGAAAACCCTTTTCGTCCGCGGCGTCGTCGACGGGCTTGGCGGTTCGCCTCGTGACGTCAGTAGCCCGACTTTCGTGCTGCTGCAACATTACGAGGCTCGGCTTCCGATTCATCATGCCGACGCCTACCGCTTGAGGTCGGAGAACGAGTTTCTCGACCTGGGAACCGACGAATGGCTCGGGCACGGCATCACTCTGATCGAATGGGCCGATCGAATCAGCGGTTGCCTTCCGGCGAATCATCTTCACCTGAGAATCACGGTCACCGGTGAAACCAGTCGCCAACTCCAGTTCACCGCGAATGGGACCGAGACCGTCAAACTGGTCGATCGCCTCGCAGAGCACTTCCAGCCGATCAGCGACCGCCGTCAATGACCGTTTGCTTCGGCCGCTTCGGTCCTCGACGGACCGCAACAGCCCGTCAATTGCACCGCACCACAGATGAACATCAGGCTGAACAGTCCCGTGACATACATCATCTTCTCGATGTAGCCGTTGAGGTTCATCAGGCCCAACACCGGATCGGCGGCCCCGGGATCCAGTTGTTGCCAGGCGACGACCATCACCACGCCAAGCAGCACGATTCCGATCCAGCCCCCCCGGAGCATCACCTGTCGTAAACGTGTCCAGTCGACGGCGAACAGCCAGAAAACACACCAGATCAGCAGCGGCATCACCGGCGTTGTAAGAATCAGGCCGCCAAGCTCAACCACGATCAGATAGAGTTGTTCGACGATCTGCCACAGCGCCAACAGAATGTTGTCCAGTGTCCCCCATCCGGTCAGCGCGACTTCCACGGATTCGCTCATTGCCATTGATCCCAGTTCGCCCCGTTGCACCGACCGACGCCGGACCTCTGAATTAGCACAAACCGCAGACCGACGCCAGCCAGCCGTTTCGGTCGGGATCCTCCTGGCCTAGACATCCTGCAGCGACACACCAAGCCCACTGGCCAGCTCCTGGATCTGACGCCAAGTTTCGTCGGGCACTTCCACACCGTTGGCGGCCCGTTCGGCCATCCGTTGCATCTCGATCTCACCAGGCATCAAGATTTCGTCGACTCCGGGCAACTTCCTTGCGCCCTTGATGTGTGCGATGTACTTCTCGAGGTGTTGCTGAAACTCATCGATTCCGATGAACGTCTCGATGTCGACCAGGTACATCCAGACCCCGTTGGTGCCGGGAGGCAGGTCGGTCCGGCAGACGCCAAATCCGGAGAGCATGCCGCCGAAGACATCGATCATCACGCTGAGCCCGTACCCCTTGAATCCCAGGTTCCCGCCCAGCGGCAGAATCGCACCTCCCGGCGTGGCATAATAGGTCGCCGGGTCGGTTGTCGGCTGTCCCTCGGAATCAATCAACTGTCCTTCCGGAACGGGCACTCCCTTCTGGTATGCGACCCGCACCTTACCCTCGGCAGTCGCACTCGACGTCATATCCAACACCATCGCATCGTCTCCCCAGGGCGCTGCAATCGTGATTGGGTTGGTCCCCATTCGCCCCTGCATCCCCCCATACGGGGCCACGCCACCCGAGGCGGGGCCGTTCACGACCATCATCGCCGCGAGTTTTTGGTGGGCGGCCTGCTGGGTGTAGGAGCCCAGACGGCCTACATGGTTGCAGTTGCGGATGAAGATCGTCGCCGTGCCAGCCTCACGGGCCTTGGCGATCCCCAGAGCCAGTGCCTGAGAAGCCGTCACCTGGCCAAAATTGAAACGACCGTCAATGTGGAGGAACGCTGCTCCCTCCTTGATGATTTCCATCTGGGAACCGGGGCGGATCACCTTCTTCTCGACATACTCCACATATTGCATCAACCGCATCACTCCGTGACTGTCGTGGCCCACCAGGTTGGCCCCTTGCAACTCGGCAGCGACCAACCGGGCGTCCTCGGGACTGGCTCCGGCCGCTTCGAGTACTCGCGAAGCAATCACTCCCAACTGATCGGCCTGAAACGTCGGCATGATGTCCTCTTTGTCAATCCGTACTGGCCGGCGAACCCGCCACCGGCCCTTCCGCGGTTCCCACGAGGTGTCAGAATAGCACCTCGGCCGGGAAGCGTCGATTCTCCGTTTGATCCCTCGCCCAGACAACGTTAAAGTCCCGCACGATGCATACACTCTCCTACCGCGTCGAGCACGACCTGTTCACCGGGCCTCTCGACCTCCTGCTTTATCTGGTCCGCCGTAACGAGGTCCCGATTCTCGACCTGCCGGTCGCCGAGATAGCCCACCAATTCCAACGATTTCTCGATGTCCTCGGCATCATCGACATCGATCTCGCCGGCGATTTTGTCGTGATGGCCAGCACGTTGACCGAGATCAAGAGTCGCCTGGTCCTTCCCCGACCCGAGGAACACGTTGAACCGGAAATTGAGGTGGATCCTCGCAGTGACCTGATCCATCAACTGCTGGAATACAAGAAGTTCCGGGACGCGGCCCGCACCCTCGAGCAGCGCGCTGCCGAGTGGCAGGAGCGCTATCCCCGGCTCTCCAATGATCGCCCGTCGGCCGACCGTGACGTCTCTCTGGATCGGATCAAGGGCGTTGAACTCTGGGACCTCGTCAGTGCTCTCGAACGCGTGCTCAAGAACATCGAGGCCAAGGAAGAGGCCCGCATTCTCTATGACGACACACCGATCACTGTGTATACACAGCAAATCGGTGACCGGGTCTGCAGCGAAGGCCGCGTCGCCTTCACTTCACTGTTCACCAACACCACGCTTCGCAGCAAGATCATCGGCATGTTCCTGGCCATCCTGGAGCTGCTCCGACACCAGGCTTTTCGAGCGGAACAATCCTCCGAATATGGTGAGATCTGGATCCTGCCGCCTCTCGAGCCGGCGACTTCTCCGGAAGGCACCACCGGCCCGACCGACCAATCGACATCACCGCCGGCCCCACCCGGCGCAATCGACGGCGAGTGACACTGCCGACGGTATTCCGAGGTCGCTCCATGACCGCTTTTCAACTGGTCAGTGATTTCCAACCGGCCGGTGATCAACCCCAGGCGATCGACGCACTCGTTCGCGGGATCCAGGCCGAACAACGTGATCAGGTTCTGATGGGTGTCACCGGTTCAGGCAAGACGTTCACGATGGCCAACGTCATCGCCGAACTGAATCGCCCCGCCCTGATCCTCTCGCACAACAAGACACTTGCCGCGCAACTTTACAGTGAATTTCGCAACTTCTTCCCCAACAACGCCGTCACCTATTTCGTCAGCTACTACGACTACTACCAGCCCGAAGCCTACATCCCCCAGCGTGACATCTACATCGAGAAGGATGCCTCGATCAACGAGGAAATCGATCGCCTCCGCTTGCAAGCCACCAGCGCATTGGTCAGCCGCCGAGACGTGATTGTTGTTTGCAGCGTCAGTTGTATCTACGGCCTCGGCTCGCCCAAAGATTACCTGGAAATGATGGTCCCGCTTGAAGTCGGGGCTACGATCGATCGCGACCGCCTGCTGATGAAACTCGTCGACATCCACTACGACCGCAACGATCTCGAACTCGCCCGGGGGAAGTTCCGTGTCCGCGGCGATGTGGTCGAGTGCTGGCCCGCTTACGAGGAAATCGCCTACCGCATTGAACTCTGGGGTGACGAGATCGAAACGCTGGCCTGGATCAACCCGTTGACCGGGGACGAACTGCGCCGGGAGGACCAGATGTACATCTACCCGGCCAAGCATTTCGTGCTGCCGCCCGAACGGATTGAAAAAGCGGCCAATGAAATCCAGTCTGAATTGGACACACGACTCGAAGAACTTCGCGGCGCCGGAAAACTTCTCGAAGCCCAAAGACTTTCCGCACGGACCCGCTATGACCTGGAACTGATCCGCGAGACCGGTTTCTGTCCGGGCATCGAGAACTACAGTCGCGCTCTCGACGGTCGCCGCCCCGGGGAACCACCCAGCACACTACTCGACTTCTTCCCCGACGATTTCCTGCTCTTCATCGACGAAGCACACGTGACGATCCCGCAGGTCCGGGGGATGTTTGCCGGCGATCACTCCCGCAAGACCACGCTGGTCGAACACGGTTTCCGGTTGCCGATGGCCCTGGACAATCGTCCGCTGCAGTTTGACGAGTTTGATAACCGCCGCAGACAATCGATCTATGTATCGGCCACTCCCGGGGACTGGGAACTGGAACGCACCGCCGGGGAAATTGTACAGCAAGTCATCCGTCCCACCGGCCTTCTCGATCCGGTCCTGCACGTCGTGCCCGCCCGTGGGCAGGTTGATCACCTGGTACTGGAGATCCAGAAACGCGCCGCCCGGGAGGAACGTGTCCTGGTGACGACCCTGACAAAACGTCTCGCGGAAGATCTCACCGTCTACTTCAAGGAGCAGGGTCTCAAGGCTGCCTGGCTCCATTCGGAACTGGACGCCATCCAACGTGTCACCGTCCTACGGGAACTCAGAGAAAAGACCCACGACGTTGTCGTTGGCATCAACCTGCTTCGTGAGGGTCTTGATCTGCCCGAGGTCTCGCTGGTCGCCATCCTCGACGCCGACAAGGAAGGCTTCCTTCGCAGTGCGACGAGCCTGATCCAGACCATCGGACGATCGGCACGACACGTCAATGCCGAGGTAATTCTCTACGCCGACCACGTCACCAAAAGCATGCAGAAAGCGATCGACGAAACGCTCAGGCGCCGTCAACGACAACTCGCCTACAATACCGAACACGACATCACCCCCGAGTCGATCCACAAGGCGATTCGTCGTGGAATCGAGGAAGAGGTCGAAGGACGGCAGATTGTGATGCGGACTTCCGGGTCGTCGACCGACGAGGAATTCACCTCCCGTGAACTTCTCCTGGAACTCGAGGCGCAGATGCTCGCGGCCGCCGAGGACCTTGACTTTGAACGCGCCGCCGAGATCCGTGACCGCATCCGCACACTCGAACATGGCCCCGACACCGGTTCGCCGACGGCATCCAAACGGGGTTCGCGGAGTACGGGTCGCCGCACTCGTGGGCGACGACACCCAAAGTCGGAGCGCCCCTAGAGCAGCCCTTCCTTGCGGCACCAGTTGATCGTCTCGGCCATCCCCTCGGAGAATTCCACGCGGGGGGCATACGACAACTCACGCCGCGCCTTGCCGATGTCGAAGTCGAGATTCAGCCCCAGGAATTTGATCTTGGCGCTCGAGAGCAACGGAGCCTCTGTCTTTCCGAGCAAACGCCACGTCCGCTCCATGCCCCGCGCCAAAGCCCTGGCCAACCAGAGCGGAACCGAACCGGTCGGCTCGTCCAATCCAGCTTCCCGGGCAATCGTCCCGATGAACTCTCGCTTGGTAACAAGTCGTTCATCGGTGATGTTGAAAACCTCCCCAAGCACATCATCCCGGGAAATCGCCAGGAACACGGCATCAACCAGGTTCCCGACATATGTATTGTTCATCAGTTGTTCACCGGACCCGAGAAATTTCACCGCCCCGGCCTGCAGTCGCTCCAGCAACCGCGGCACCACCGTCCGGTCGCGACTTCCGTAGACGAAACCTGGCCGGAGCACCACGACCGGGCAGCCACCGCTTGATCTTGCGAGCACCAGGTCTTCGGACTCAACTTTTGTCAGCGTATAGCCGTCGATCCCTTCTCGATCAGGCTCTTCAGTTTCATCGGTCCCGTGGTGATCTCGCGCCTCGTAGACACCCAGGGAACTGATGTGAATGAAACGTTTCAATGACCCACCGGCCTCGGCTTCATCGAGCAGCCTCTCGACTCCTCGGACATTGACTTCGCGGTAATCCTCAACAGGCCCCCAGTCCCCCACCTTCGCCGCGCAGTGCACGATCACCGAAACCCCCGCGACAGCCCGTCGCAGCGACTCGCCGTCGGCCATGTCCCCTGACACGACTTCAGCCCCGAGGTCGTCGAGCCATCCCGCGGCCGCTGGCTGCCTGACAATCACGCGGGTCTCGAGTCCCTCACGCACCGCCCGTTCGGCCACGTGACTGCCGACCAGTCCGGTCGCACCCGTCACCAAAACGCGATCCCCTGCCCCCAGCTCCATCACTTGCTCCTCACACGGTTGCCGTCGCCGGAAACAACCCTCGTCGACACTTGCTTATGCCGCCTTCAGCACAGACAGATCTTCGCTCAACACGCTGGCCACAGCCGCCGCCGCATCGGGTTGACTGATGTTTCTCATCGCTTCTCCCAGTCGCCGGCGATCCTCCCGTGAACCTAGCAGGACGCCCACCTCTCGCACCAGCCCCTCGATCAGCGCATCTCGACCAGACGTCTCCTCGACGATCCTCGCCGCTCCTCGCCTCACATACCACATCGCATTCGCTCGCTGATGGTTGTCAGTCGCCAAGGGATACGGAACCACGATACCCGTGCTTCCGGCACAGGCCATCTCGGCCAGTGTGGTCGCCCCCGCCCGCGCCACCACCAGATCGGCCGACTCCAGCCATTGCTGTACATTCTCCAGGAATGGTTCGACGCGTGCCCGGACACCGGCGGCCCGATAGGCGCGGCGTATCGCCGCCGTGTCACCTCGCCCACATTGATGCACCACCTGCCAACCCGACGGCACCACCAGGCATTTGGCCAGAACTTCAGGCATGGCCCCATTCAACGAGCGGGCACCCTGGCTGCCACCCAGCACCAACACGACAGAGTCGCCGGCCACTTTTTCGGTGTCGACCCGGCAGTAACGGACCGGGTTGCCCGTCCAGCGGCAGTCCCGCGTTCGCGGCAGGCAGTGTTGGGTTTCCTCAAAAGACACGCACACCCGGTCAGCCCAGCGACTCAACAATCGCGTTGCCCGACCGGGAACCACGTTCTGTTCCAACAATGTAATCGGGATCCGTCGACGAAATGCGGCCCATACCAACGGCGCGCTGGCGTAGCCACCGAGACCGACGACCGCCGTGGGCCTGAACTGTTCGATCACCGTCGAGGCCCGACGACAGGACCGCCAACCGCACCAGAGTGAACGCAGCGGACGACGGCGCAAGTCGCTCGAGGAAACAGCGGGCACGTCGAAATAGTCGAACCCCCGGACCAGGGCCTGCGACCGCTCAAGTTTCGACCCGGTTCCCACGAACCCGATCCTCGCCACGTCGCCCATCAGTCTTTCTGCCACGGCAATCCCGGGGAACAAGTGTCCACCCGTTCCCCCGCCGGCAAACAGCACACGTGCCGTTTCGGACACACCGCATCCTCCAACCACCGAGTTCGCCGCGGGAGTATCGTGGAATCGACATTCGGCGCACACCCCTTTCTCTTTACCGACAGCCGCCGCAACGGTCCCAGCTCACTCGGTACCGCTCCCCTGGCCGGCAGCTCGTCTTTCCTCGCCACTTGTTCCTGGACGCCATGCCACAACTTCGCTTCGCCTCATCTCACCTTGAGGCTGGCAACGGCGACTACCGCCAGCAACACCGATCCAATCCAGAAACGCACGACGATCTTGGATTCGTTTTCCCCGCGAAACAACAGGTGATTGTGCAGGGGACTGCAGGCAATCACCCTGCGGCCGAGCAGACGAAACGACACGACCTGAAGGATCACGCTGAGTGTCTCCACGACAAAGACTCCACCCACCACGACCAACAACAACTCCTGCCGGGTGACCAACGCCGCCATTCCCAGCAATGCCCCAATCGGCAACGAACCCGTGTCACCCATGAAGACCTGCGCTGGATGACAGTTGAACCATAAGAACCCGAGCATTGCACCAACCAGGCCGCCCATCACGACGGTCAACTCGCCACATCCGGCCATGTAGGGGATGCTCAGGTACTCAGCGATGACGCTGTGTCCCGAGAGGTAGCACAACGCCGCAAAAGCCGTTGACGCAATCACCATGCAACCGCTGGCCAATCCATCGAGACCATCCGTCAGGTTCACGGCATTGGAGCTGCCGACGAGTACGAGCATTGCCCACGCCACGAATCCGGACCCAAGCCACATCGATGAATCACCGATCGGCCAGATCAAAACCAATCCACCGGGGCGTTCAGCCAGGACGTCGTACAACCCCCATGCCAGACCCAGCGACAGCACCAGTTGCAGAACAAATTTCGTTCGGGCCCGCAATCCATTCCGGGAAGAACTCAGCTTGATCCAATCATCAACCGCACCCAACGCAGCAAAGCCCAGCGCCGTCAGCACCGACAACTGCACGAACCGGTTCCCCAAGTCGCCCCACAACAGCACCGCGATGACAACGGCAGCCACGATGAACAAACCACCCATCGTCGGCGTGTTGTTCTTCTTGAACTGCAGTTCGTTGAGCCGCTCCGAATCACTGTCGACGCGTTCGCAAAATCGCACCTTCAGCCACCGAATCGCGAAGGGTCCCAACAGCAAAGCGAGTGCAAAACCGGTCACGCTGGCCAACGCCGTCCGCGCCGTCAAGAACACGCGGCTGTCGCCGGTCGTGTACAGTTCCATCCGGTCCAGCAGCGGGCTGAACCGATTCAGCAGCCATACCAACATCTTCGCACCTGGCCCACCGTCCCGGGATTGCCTTTCCACCGCCAAGCAAACATGTAAGGAGGCCCTGCCACCGAGCGACAACCGACGTAACGGACCCAAACGCTACGTAAACTCGATTGCCCAAAGTGCTCCTGCCAATTCTGAAATCGACAGTGCCACGGATTCCCGCAAACCCTGAGCAAGCGGCAGGACCTCGTGTTCTTCCTCATGCCGAGTCCTCCGTCTCCTTCAGCCACGCCACAACACGCTCCATCCGCTCCCGACGCGCCCCCTTGATCAACACGGTGTCTCCGGCCTCAAGCCGTTGCCCCAACCCGTCTTTCAATGCGCCGATCGATCTGCTCGCGTGGACCTGATCTCGCGCCATGCCGCATTCAACTGCCGCCGAAGCAATCCGGTCGGCCCAGACGCCCACGGCCCACAATTGCTCTATCCCGCAGCGGGCAGCGTATCCACCGATCTCGGCGTGGCACGCTTCGGCTTCGTCGCCGAGTTCCGCCATGTCACCGAGGATCAGGATTCGACGACCGCTGGTTCTCCAATTCCCCAACAATTCGCAGGCCGCCAGCACCGACTCGGGACTGGCGTTGTAGGTGTCATCGATGACCGTCCAAGCGTGGCCCCACTCCACCCGGCATCGTCCCCTCGCCGTCCGAAACCCTGTCAGCGCTTTCGCCGAGTCCTTATCAGCTATTCCCAGCCACCTTGCGACTGCCACAGCCGACAAAGCCGCCGTCAAGAAGTGGCGTCCCGCCACATTCAATCGAAATTCCTGCTGCTCAATGCGAAACTCAAGAACGTCCCCCTCATGCGATACGTCACACGCGCTGATGTCAGCCGACGTCCCTTCACCTACCCTGACCACGTCCACCGCCCGGCCCGATACCGACTCCAGCAACCCCGAACAGGCGTCGGGAACGACCATCAGTCCTCCATCCGACACCGCCTCCAGCAATCGAGCCTTTTCTCGCACCAGCATCTCGACCGAGCCGAATCCGCCCAGGTGGGCGCGACCGGTGCCGGTCAATACCACCACCCGCGGTGCGGCCAGGGCTCCCAGGGGAGCCATCTCACCTGGTCCCGACACACCAACTTCCAAGACCGCAAATCGATCTTCCGGATCCAGCCTCAACAGGCTCAACGGAAGCCCCACGTGATTGTTGAAATTTTCGGGGCTCTGTTTGCCGGTTCCCAACGTTTCCAGGACACAGTGGATCATCTGCCGGGCGGTCGTCTTGCCGGCACTGCCGCTGACCGCAACCCGCACCGCTGGGCACTGCTCGCGATTCCACGACGCCAGTTCCCACAGCGCGCTGAGCGGATTTCTCACGACGATCCGCGGTACCAGACATCGCGTTTTCAATCCTCGACTCGCCACCACACCACCGGCCCCTCGTCGAGCAGCATCGTCGACGAAATCGGCACCATCACATCTCGCCCCCGGCAGTCCAACGAACAACTCCCCCTTTTCAACGGCCCTCGAATCGGTGACGACCCCGGTGATCATCGGATCCAAATGGCCAGCCGGTTCCACCTCTCCTTCGATCACGGCGGCGATTTCTGAAAGGCCGATCGGTTTCATTGCTTCTCGGCCTTCCGGGATTGCCACGGATGTCTCGACAGTGCCGCCCGCACGACTTCCCTGTCGTCGAACCGCAGCCTTCTTCCGCCGACGGTCTGGTGTGTCTCGTGCCCCTTGCCTGCAACCAGCACGCAATCACCGGCACGAGCCAGGCTCAAGGCTCTGTCAATCGCCACCCGTCGATCTTCCTCCACCAGCGGTTGCCCTCCAGCGTCTTCGACACCGCTGGACACTTCGGCCAGGATCCGTCGGGGATCCTCCGATCGCGGATTGTCGCTGGTGACGATGCAGACATCCGCGGTGGCCGCGGCCGCTCCCAGCAGCGGCCGCTTTGACCTGTCTCGATCACCGCCTGCCCCGAACACGCAGATCACTCGCCCTTTGGTCACGCCCTGCAATTCGACGAGCGCGCGACGCAACGCATCGTCGGTATGTGCATAGTCGACAAACACGTCAAACGGCTGCCCACAACGGACAGCCTCCATACGACCGGGGATGCTCCCGAGCCGGGCAATCCCCGCCACGATCGAATCCCGATCAGCACCAAGATGTTCGGCGACAATCATTGCCGCCAGGATGTTCAGGATGTTGTGTCGGCCAACTAGCGGCGTAACCATTTTCAGGGCTTGCCCGCCGCTTGGCCGCACCACGAATCGGGTTCCCTCCGCTGACTCCGATACGATTTCAGCCCTCACATCGGCCTCCGCCGCGATCGCAAACGACACTTGTCGCCCCAATCCATTCGCTGCATCCACCAGCTTCGACACCGATTGATCTTCAGCATTCCAGACCACGCAGCCGGTGGATCTGCACATGCCAAGGATTCGCGACTTGGCCGACATGTAGCTCGCCGCGTCACCGTGATAGTCGAAGTGATCCTGCGTGATATTGGTTATGACCGCCGCCTCGAGCTCCACGCCGGCGGCACGATCCTGGTCGAGTGCGTGGCTCGACAATTCCATGGTGGCATGAGTTGTCCCTCGCGAAACCATCGACGCCAACCAGGTCGACAACGCTCGGGGTCCCGGCGTCGTCAATTCCGCCTGTTGCGTGTAACCACCATCGTCATACTCAATCGTGCCCAGCAGACCCGTCGACAGGCCCATCGCCTGCAGAATCGAGCGCAACAACCAACTGACGGTCGTCTTGCCGTTTGTGCCGGTGACTCCGACCAGCTTCAGCCGACGACTCGGCTCCCCGGCAATGCACTGACAGACCCGCGCATAGGCCCAGCGAACGTCGGGGACAACGCACTGCGGAACCTTCGCCTTCGGTAATGCCCGTGGCACCAACAACGCTCCCGCGCCACGTTGCAAGGCCTCGTCGACGAACATCAGTCCATCATGCCGGCCTCCACGTACTGCAGCAAACAGCGTCCCGGGGACGCAGGCACCACTTTCATCGGTGGCATCCCTCACGCGAACGTCACCACAGCCGACAAAACTCGCGACCGGTAACAAACGCCGTAGACTGACGGTCGCCGGCCGACAAATATCGCGGATCGTCAACGTCAGAGGCCTCCCTGCCAGCGATCGCCGCCACCGGACTCGGTCTTCGACAGCCGCGAGCCGCTGCCTTCCTTGACCTGGTGTCATCGCACTGTCTGTTGGGGCGCGAATTTTGAGGATTCTCTGCCGGGTGTCAACCCGTGATTGTCCCGGAGGGAACCCACTTGATCCCACCGGGTTCGCAGGCCACGATAAGTCCAACCACACTCGTCGTGAGCAAACACAGATGGCAACCACGCCGCAGCGTTACCCTGAAATCTCCGTCTCGGGAACCCCTCGCGAACTCGGCCGGCAGATCGGCGAAGCCGCCCGCGAAATGATCCGGGCCTTCTGTGACATCGCGCTCCAACGAATCAACCTGACCGCCAATGTCACACGCGAGCAGTCCCACGCAGTCGCCGCCTCCTGCCTGGATATTGCCCGGCGATACAATTCTCCATTGCTCGATGAACTCGAAGGAACTGCCGAAGCTGCCGGTGTCGAACTGATTGACCTCATGCTCTTGCAGGTCCGCAATCAGCTGACTGCCGAATCCGAATCCGGCTGCACATCGTTGTCGCTTCAGCCGAATCTCGTTGCCCAGAACTGGGACAATGACCCGGCACTCGACGATTTCACGATTGTTCTCACCCGCCATCCCAACGATCGGCCGTCCCTGACCACGCTGACACAGGCAGGCCTGATTGCCTACATCGGGTTCAACGACTCCGGTATCGGAGCCTGCCTGAACACCCTGCCTGCCCCGTCGCGTGCAACCGGCGTCCCGCACTACTTCACGCTAAGAGATCTCTACGAACAGACGTCTCTTGCCGATGCGATCGAGTCGATCAGGCGGGCTCAGAGGGCAATCCCGGCCAATATTATCCTGGCGACACCGCAGGGACCCGCCGACCTGGAGGTGACCATCGACGACGTGCACGTACTGACCTCGGCCTCCGACCTCGACGTCACACACACCAACCATTGCCTGCATCCCGACCTCCTGCCGATCAATGACCGTTTCCCCGAATTGATCCAGTCGCATTCACGCAAAAAGCGGATCGACGCGTTACTTTCGGCAGCGGGCGCTGGGAACAGCATTGAGGCGATCAAAACCGCGCTCCGCGATCACGACGGACATCCCTATTCCATCTGCCGACACCCCAACACCGACCCCGAGACGGGATTCTGGACGACCGTTTTCTCGGTCATCATTGAGCCCTCTGCCCGAAGAATGCACGTCTCACGCGGCACACCGTGTGATCGCCCCTACGAGGTCTACGAAATGTCGGCCACCTAGTCGGCCGACGAAACGGTTGCAGGACTCCGGCATTCTAGCCGCACAACAGAACCGTCGCGGCGGGCCAGTACGTGGCCGGGGAGATCGGCGGCCGCGTCGCCTCTCACGACCCCGGCCAGACTTTGCCAACGGTCAAACCCCATCGCCTGGCGAGGCCATCCCTGGCGGACCCACAACTGCTTCAAGCAGGCCCGAATCAATGGTTCTGGCTCGTCGGCGAGATCCACGATCGAGAGACGAATCAGGGTTTCCGTTTGCTCGAGCACACACGCGTTCAACAGCCGCTCGACCTGGGCCGCGACAATCTGATCAGCCTCATCGGCCAGGCGAGCCAACCGCACAACCGCCTCGCGCACGCGCGGATTGTATTCTCGCTCCAGTGTCGGGATCAGCTCATGACGGATCCGGTTTCTCGTCCAACGCGTCTGACGATTCGACTGGTCTTCACACCACTCCTGGTCAAGTGAAGTCAACCACTCGACGATCTGGTCACGCGACACGTCCAGAAGAGGCCGGATCAATTTCTGCTGGCCATCGATGACCGCACAATCGGACATACCCCGCAGACCACTCAACCCCGTGCCACGCACGATGTGGTGCAAAACTGTTTCCACCTGGTCATCGCGGGTGTGAGCCACTGCGATCGCACGGCAATCGTGACGACCCGCCATTGCGATCAATGCCTCGTACCTTCGTGCTCGTGCCGTCTCCTCGGAGAGATCACCGTCGCTGTCGACTCGCTCGACCTCACAGATCACAGCGAGATCGTCACACAGTTGCTCGACCCAACCCGCCTCTCGATCCGATTCCTCACCGCGTAAACCATGATTGACATGTCCGACGACAAGTCGCAATCCAAGACTCCCCCCCACAGCGGCCATTCCCCGTAGAAGTGCTACGCTGTCGGCACCGCCGGAAACGCCTACCAACACGGTACTTGCGCTATACCCGTGGCTTTCGATCCAGGTTCCAATCCGCCCCTCAAATGATCTTTCCAGCTGTTGAGTGGACGGCATGGGCATTCCCGTCATGGTATCGGTCGGTGCCATTCTAGCCAGCCTGTCTCCAGGGGGACCGTTGACCGAGTCGCGGTCTGTGCTAGGATGACCGAGTCAATCCATCCATACAAGAGACCAATCCAGTCAGCGACTGGAACTCGTCAGAACGCTGTCGCATCGTCATTTTCCGCTGGACCCGCCTTTGGGCACCCAGGATGTCTGTGATTCCCGTTGAGATACTGTTTTGGGCGCTGATCCTGCTGATCGGCGTTGCATTGGAGTGGGCTTACGCTTCGGTGGGGCGTTGCCCGTCGGATCAGTTTTCCCGTTCCAATGACGTCCCTCGTACCAGGCTTCTCAACGTCGATCATTTTCTCCCGTTCTTTCTTGCCGGTGGGTCTTTCCTCCGGCCCGTGGGAACGGACGGCTGCCGGCGATAACACGCCGACGCAGTTGACTCGCGGATAATGCGATCGGCCGTCGCCTGACGGTTCTCCCTCGCTGCCATTGCGAAGGAGTTAGCCCGATGCTTCTCGCCGTCGAACTCACCGTCCCGTGGGCCCTCGGAATTGGCCTAGTCGCTCTCCTCGTAGGGGTCGCGGGCTCCTGGTTCATGGAACGCGCCCGCCGCCTCGCCACCAATCAACGACGTGAGGACATCCTCCAAAACGCCGAACGCGAGGCCGAAACTCTCAAGAAGACTCTTGAATTGACCGCCAAAGAGGAGTTGTTACAGCGGAGGTCCGAAATGGACGAGGATCACAATCGTACCCTCGACCAACAAAGGCAACGCGATTCTGACCTGGAAAGACGCGAATCCACACAAGAAGAACGCGAAGCCGACTTCAAGAAGCGTGAGCGGATGCTCGAGGTCACGCAGAAGAACCTCGCCGATCGTCAGAAAGGCCTAGACGCTCGCGACAACGAACTCGAACGTCTTCTCCAGGAAGAACAGGAACAACTCTACAAGATCAGCGGACTGTCGACCGAAAATGCCACCGAACTGCTTCTCGAACGATTGCAGCGCACCCTGAAGGAGGAGACCGGGGCCGAAGTCCTCAAGTGGGAAGCAGAACTCAATGAAAAGAAGGATGAACTGGCCCGCGAAATCGTCGGCATGGCGGCGCAGCGTTGTGCATCAACACACACATCCGAATTGACAGTTTCCACCGTCGACATACCCAACGACGAGATCAAAGGCCGGATTATTGGCCGCGAGGGACGCAATATCCGGGCCTTCGAAAAGGTGACCGGAGTTGATGTGATTGTCGACGACACGCCTGGTGTAGTCGTCGTCAGCGCCTTCGACAAGGTTCGACGAGAGACAGCTCGTCTGGCCCTCGTCAAGTTGATTCAGGATGGGCGCATTCATCCCACCCGCATCGATGAAGTGGTCTCGGAGACGGAAAAAGAGATGGACGCCCACATCCGAAAGCTGGGACAGGAGGCCTGCCAGGAACTTAGCGTCGCCGGACTCAATGAACGTCTGGTTCATCTCGTTGGCCGACTGCACTTCCGCACAAGTTACAGCCAAAACGTCCTCAAGCACTCGATCGAAGTTGCAGTCATTTCCGCTCTGTTGGCCGATCAATTCGGCCTCGACACGACACTCGCTCGCCGTTGCGGCTTTTTGCATGACATTGGCAAGGCCGCCGATCATGAGATGGAAGGCGGTCATCCCGCGATTGGCGCCGAGTTGCTTAAGCGATACGGCGAGGGGGAGGAAGTCGTGCATGCCGCGGCGGGGCATCACGACGACATTCGCGTGGATCACCTCTACACCGTCCTTGTTGCCGCCGCCGACGCCGTTTCAGCCTCGCGGCCCGGTGCGAGGCGAGAATCGCTCGAACGATACGTGCGGCGCCTCGAAGATCTCGAAACCGTCGCCTGCGGCTTCCCCGGTGTGCGTCAGGCCTATGCCGTCCAGGCCGGACGTGAAGTCCGTGTCGTGGTTGACTCGGGAAAGATCAACGATCGAGAGGCGGCCACCGTCTGCAGGGAGATTGCAAAAGCGATCGAGGAAACGATGACATATCCTGGTGAAATTCGCGTCACGGTTCTGCGAGAAACTAAGGCTGTTGAATACGCGAAATAGCCTCGGCCAACGTCTCGCGGACCAACGGCCCCATCTTCGGCTTCTTCGGCTCGACATCGACCTGCAAACCAGCCTGCCGCAGAGCCTCAGAGGCCGTGGGACCGACCGATCCAATCACACACTCTTTGGCAGCCTGTCGCCATTCCGCCGACAGCCCCAGACTCTCGGCAATCTCCAGAACGTTCGAAAGTTGGTTTGCACTCGTGAACAGCAACACGTCGAAACCACCCTCAACCGTTCTGCGAATTCCAGACTCCAATGGTCGCCTGTCATCCGGAAGGCACCAGCGATAGACGGGAACCGGCAGCACACGCGCTCCGCCATCCCGCAGAGCCTGATAGAACGCGTCGTTTGCGATCCCATATTCCTGAACCGCAATCGTTTGCCCAGCGACCGCTTCGAGTCCGCACAACGCTGTGACCACTTCCCGCCACGTATTCGGCTCATCGGCCTGCGCATCAACACCCAGGCCCCACTCCCTGAGCACGACCCCCGGTTTAGGACCTCGCGTCACGATCAGACAACGCTCCAACAGGGTGACGAACTCGTCGTCTGGGCATTCAGTCGAAATGGCGGTCCGCAGCGCGCGGGCACCAACCCCCGTCAGAAACACTACAACGTCGACGTCCCCATCACGTAGTGACCGTAAGAACTGCAATGCCGCGGGGTTTTCGTCGAACGGAATTTCCCGCATCGAAGCCACCACCGTCGGGCAGGCGCCCTGTTTGCTGATCAACGCCTCCATCTCTGTCTGCCTACGGCTCTCGAAACTCAAAACCCGCAGAACCACGTCTGTTTGTTCCATGTTCGCCAGGCCCTTTGCGTTCTGATCGATTCTATCCTCAAGTCCGCCCCGGGTGCAGTCTTGCATCAATACAGGCTACCGCTTCCATCAGCTTGACCCTTCGAGGCGGTCCCCCGTATCCTGCCCCTGTTTGCCATTGNGACTNTCANNAANGAACGACGCCAGCAACGACGACGCCAGCAACGACGACGCCAGCAACGACGACGCCAGCAACGACGANGCCAGCAACGACGATGCGCAGCCCGATGATCTCCGCGAGGCGTCCTGGCCGCCNGCATCGATTTCTGGACTCGTCTCGCTGTGCGCCTCGCAAGCACTGCTCGGATTGGGCATGGCACCGTCTCCCGGGCAGGCGACCCCGGAACTCAACCTGCCGATGGCACGATATTTCGTGGATTTGTTGGCCGTGTTAGCCGAAAAGACCAGCGGCAATCTCGAGCCTGCACAACGCGAGGCAATAGAGAGTACGCTCCATGATCTGCGAATGGCCTGTGTACGTCAGAGCTCCGCTGTGCCTGCCGCTTCGACGGCCCCTGACTCGGCAACCCCCGCAGAGCCACTCGACGATTCCGACACTTCCGCTCCCCGGAGCCCTGCCGCCGCGGATGACCCACCGCCTGCGGACGGAGAGAAGTGATCAATGGCCGTGACGGATCCAAGGCACCTGGTGTTCCTGGGAACCGGAACCAGCGTTGGCGTCCCGATGATTGGCTGCCATTGCGAGGTCTGTGTTTCCAACGATCCTCGAAACCAACGCACGCGGTGCGGCGTCGCCGTCGAGGCTCCGGAGGGTACCTTTCTGATTGACACGCCACCGGAACTGCGACTTCAGTTGATCCGTGAGCACATTGACCTGGCGCACGCTGCTGTCTTCACGCACGATCATGCCGACCATATTTTCGGGCTCGACGATCTCCGTCTTTTCGGTCAGTACCTCGACAAAGAAATCCCCCTCTACTGCGAAGAGGACGTCGAACAGCAGATTCGCAGGGCCTATCACTACGCCTTCGCGTCCCCTCGGCCCTCGGCCCACAAGGGAGCGACGCCTCGACTGAGATTCGAGAGGATTGGGACCGAACCGTTCTCGCTACTAGGAACGACCCTCATCCCGATTCGCCTGCATCATGGTCAACTGCCCGTCCTCGGTTTCCGCTTCGGAAACGTCGCCTACTGCACGGATGTCAACGACATACCCGACTCCAGCTGGCCGTTGCTCGAAGGACTCGACGTGTTGATCATCGACGCGTTGCGTGAACGCCCTCATCCCACCCATTTTTCCGTTGAACAAAGCCTGGCCGTTGTCGAGCGACTTCAACCGCGACAGGCCTATTTCACTCACGTTTCTCACCATCTCGACCACCAAACGGTCACGGATCAACTTCCCGGTCATGTCGCATTGGCCTACGATGGTTTACGGATTCCTCTGCACCCGGGACCAGCATGAGCGACCACACGACAGAGCGATCCCAACGACTTGCCGCGCTCTACCTGCAACTGGCAAACCAACTCCCACACTCGGCTCCACGCGATACACTTCACCGGCTTCTGCTGCTGGCTGCACGCCATGCTTGCGACGCCGGATGGCACGTTGAAGCCAATCTTTGCCAGGAATGCGTCCGTCGCGACAACCCTCGTCATCTCGTCAGCCGTTTCCCGACAATGCCCGCCGCACTGCTCTCGGCCGACTACCTCGACTTCGAACGCCAATTGAAGCGTCAGTGTCCGCAGGAGCGTGCTGAACACCTCGCCGAGGTTCAACGCCTCGACGATCCGGCCGTCAGCTTCGACTCGCCACTTCGAGCCGCCCGCCACTTCCTGGAGCGGTTGTCTCTTGACGAACCCGTGGATGGTGACTGACCCGCCGCACGAATCACTTCGCACCCGGGACGCGATAGGCTCGCAGCCGTTTTCCTACCAGCCCGGCCGTCGGACGTAGTGTCCCGATAACACCGGCCAGCGCCGATCTGATCGCGTCTGACTTCGCCGCCGCATGGGCCTTTCGAATCTCGTCGAGGCGGGACGCCTTGAGCAACAGGCCGTGTGTCTGAACATGAAATCCGAGATGTGCCGCAGCCGACTCCTTCGTACCCGTCGAAATCTGCGGTTGAACCAGTATTAGCGCCAGTCGATCCTGTGCCGACGCCGTGGGAATGGCCGCCAGGGCATAAACGGCTCCGTCAACCAGCTCAGGTTTCTCGCAAGCCTCCAGCAGTCCAGCCTCGGCCGGTCGCAGATCCAAGACACCGCGGCCCCGAGCATCGGCCAGGTAGCCGAGCAGGCTCACAGCTGCGCGAGCCCGCTCTCCGCGTTCCGCCGCCGAAAGCGCCGCCCCGGCCAGTCCCTTCAAGAACGGTGCCAACCGGTCACTCAGACCTTTCAAGTTCGCCGGCCTGCTCATGTACAGCATCAGTCGGTGTCGGTCACGCAAACGTTCCACCGACGCGATCCGCCGGACATCACCAACGACGACAATCGGAATCGAAGCCGTCCTTGCATCAGCACGCAGGTTCGCGACTGTCTGCGACAGACTCCATCGCGTCACGTTCGCATCCAGGACGATCAGTTCGACATTGCCGCGTGCAGCAACTTCCTTGAACAAACGGCGTCCGCTCGACGTAATAACTGTTACGTATCCGGCCTGCTCCACAAGACCCGCCAGACTGCTGGCTTCGGCCGGCTTGGGACCGGCCAGGACCGCATGCCGTGACGCGTCGTTTCGCAGTGCCCTGCCCAGGATTGGGACCACCCGCGAGGACCCCACAAACGGCCGTCGCGGATCAATCTCGACGATAACCATCGCTGCGGAGAATTGTACGCGCGGATCGGGATAGTTGAGAGCCGCCGCCAGATGTGATGGACCTCCATATTTGTCATGGAGGTCGTTTCGTGTGGCCAACTGTCGCAACACTTCCAACGCGGCGACAGCCGCGGTAGCGTTTCCTTCACGTAAGGCGTCAGCCAGGACAGATTGCAGAACCTCGTCCCCTGCCAGTAACGCTGTGTCGAAGGCCGTGCCCTCTCCGCGACCTAGCGCCTGGTTCCAGGGGGTCGCCGCCCGTTCCCGGGTCAGCACGAGAGCCAGGAACAAGGTTTGTAGTCGTGGATTTTCCGGCGAAAGAGCCAGGGCCTGCTGTGCCAGTCGGCTGCCGGTAAACAGTGCGGCGTCTGCCGCTCCGGCAGATTCACGGACCAGTCGGGCCGCATTCACGTCAAACCGCCAGACGACGACCTTTCCCTGATCATCGGCCGCGCCGCGGTCCTTCCCAGCCAATCGCCGTCGAGCACCGGCCTCGAGCGCCCGCAGAGCCTGGCCCAAAGACAACCGAGCCGCTCCATCGCGATCGTCGGGCAGCAGGCGGGCCAAAGCTTCCCGGGCGGCCACCCGTACGCCCGGAGTCTCCTGCTGACTGAACGCGGAGTACCACAGATGGGTTGCCGTTTTCTGATTGCCCAATCGTCCCAGGACCTGCACTGCCGCCGACCGCAAGTCCGGATCGGGTGCATCAAGCACAGCCAGCATCGGCTCGACAACGTCTGGCCCCAATCCCACCAAAGCGTACGTCAGCAGTTCACGAACCGTCGTCTTGGTGACATCCCCGATCTGTTGGATCAGGCGAGGAACTACCAGGGCTCCTCCCGACCTCAATTGCAGAATGGCGGCGTCACGTACCGTAGGAGGCCCTTCCAGTTCGTTGATCAGTCGATCGATCCGCTCCGTGTCTGCGGCAAAACGGGCAAAGCCACTGTTCATCGCCTGCAAGAGTGTGACCGATTCTGGCTGAAGTGACACGAGATTCGCTAACCTCAGAAACCCGGCCGGACCGTGCTTGTCGCGCATTCTCAACAATGCCGCGTCGTCTGGTTTGAGCCGCAGCAGACGCTGCATGTAAGCGCGAGCCAGGTTGGGACGGCCCAGGTCGATCATCAACACCACTGCGTCAAACAAGGCCTCCGGTGTGGTCGGATCAACCAACGGAGACTTCTGTGCCTCCTCAACCGTTGGCTGTACCGCCGCCGGTGGTGGTTGGGCAGGAAATGCCCCGCCGGACCAACCCATCGCGATCAACGTGATGATCACGACCACCCGGTCCGGAAATCTGGCGTGCGAATGTTTCACGAGTGACTCCACGGCGGCTACAACCACTGTCCGCACAGCATCCAGTGCACGACCAGTCCCTGCTTTCGGCAATATCGGTTCATCGTGGGTCCACGCTGTTCCGGCGGGCGCTGTCGGACCACTGAACACACCATTTGGGGACCGTCTGTGACAATCGTAACAGGAATCGGGTTCCCCAAACCTGCCGCACCCCTACAACCGGCCCAATCGTACTCCTCTTGCCCCGAACACAGGCCGCCACGCCGGCCGCATACTCTGGCCTACCGGATCATCGACTCCGTAGAATCAATCCACCGGAAAACAGGGGTCATCAGCCATCATGCCCACACTCCCGCTCCCATTTGACGAGTCGCAAATTCGCGATTTGGCCGGCAGGTACCCGACGCCGTTCTACATCTACGACGAAGCCAGCATTCGAAACAATGCTCGTCGTCTTACGACCGCGTTCGCCTGGTGCCCTGGCTTCCGCAACCACTTCGCCGTCAAGGCCACCCCCAATCCGCATCTCCTGAAGATTCTCGGCGAGGAAGGGTTCGGTACGGATTGTTCAAGTCTGCCGGAAGTCATGCTGTCTGAAGCGGCCGGGATTGTCGGTGAACGCATCATGTTCACCTCGAACAATACGCCGGCCTCGGAGTTCGTCGGGGCCCGGACGGCTGGTGCCGTCTTGAACCTCGACGATCTCACCCATATCAGTTTCATTGCTGAACACTGCGGAATCCCAGAGCTCGTCAGTTTTCGCTACAACCCCGGCCCACTCCGAGACGGGGCCGGAAACCAAATCATCGGTAATCCCGAGGATGCGAAATACGGCCTGACCCGCGACCAGTTGTTTACGGGCTACGAGGAACTGAAATCGCTGGGGGTCTCTCGATTTGGCCTGCACACGATGGTTGTTTCCAATGAGCTCAACATCGATTCCTTCGTCGAAACCGCTCGGATGCTGTTCTCATTGGCCTTGGAATTGGCAGAAACTCTCGATATTCGCCTGGAGTGGGTCAACCTCGGGGGAGGAATTGGGATTCCCTACCACCCGGATGACCAACCGATCGACCTCGAAGCCCTCGGCCTTGCCATCGGAGAGATCTACCGTGAAATGATCGTTCCATCCGGTCTCGATCCGCTCGGTGTACTCATGGAGAACGGTCGCGTGATCACCGGGCCCTACGGCTACCTGGTTACCACCGCGATCCACGAAAAACGCATCTACAAGAATTATGTCGGCGTCGACGCCTGTATGGCGAATTTGATGCGGCCGGGAATCTACGGCGCCTATCACCACATCAGCGTCCTGGGCAAAGAAGATGCCCCACACGATGTGGTGGTCGATGTGGTCGGATCACTGTGCGAAAACAACGACAAGTTCGCGATCGATCGCCCCTTGCCGGCCATTCAACGTGGAGACCTGCTGGTTATCCATGACGTGGGGGCCCATGGGCACGCGATGGGATTTCAGTACAACGCCAAGTTGCGTTCTGCAGAACTCCTGCTCGAACCCGACGGTAAGGTCCGACACATTCGCCGCGCCGAGACAATCGACGATTACTTTGCCACGCTGACTTTTCCCGGGCTTTCGCATTGACCTGATCAACCGTCGACTCCATCCGACTCCACGACGTCATCCCAACAACGGCACCCGGAATGGCCAAGCTCTACTTCTATTACTCCTCGATGAATGCGGGAAAATCGACGACCCTGCTGCAATCCAGCTATAACTACCGTGAACGCGGCATGAACACCCTGATCCTAACTCCGGAACTGGACTCTCGTTACGGCGATAGCCATGTGACGTCGCGGATTGGGCTCCGGGCCGATGCCGCCGTCTTTTCCACGGCCCAGGACCTGTTGGCCACGGTCGGATCACACCATCAACACACACCCCTCCATTGTGTGTTTGTCGACGAAGCCCAATTTCTGGCTAGAGATCAGGTACACCAACTCAGTGATGTTGCCGACCAACTCGGCATTCCTGTCTTATGTTATGGGCTTCGTACCGATTTTCAGGGGCAATTGTTCGAAGGAAGTCGCCACCTTCTGGCCTGGGCCGACAACCTCGTCGAGATCAAGACAATTTGTCATTGTGGTCACAAGGCCACCATGGTCCTGCGACTCGATGCCCAGGGCCGTGTCGTCAAACAGGGTACCCAGATCAAGATTGGCGGAAACGAGACCTACCAGTCGGTCTGTCGCAAACATTTCAAACTTGGAATGGCCACTCGCCGAGCCGACGAACTACCGTTTCAGGAGGCAACAGACAGCACGTGATGCAACCCAACCGGCCGCAAAACCCGCATAATTATTCTACTCGACCACCCTTGAAGCTGGACAAACGACGAAGACTAGAAACAATGAAGAAACATTGCCCGTCGGAACGATTGTGAGATGGTTGCCGTTCGGCTATCGACATTTTTCCAACCGAAGGAAATTCACAATGAACTCTGCACCACGAAGATTTCTGGCCACTGTCCTGGCGACACTTCTGGTCGCCCCCGTCATCGCGCAGGACGTCAAGACCCCGGCTCGTGAATTGATCCCCGGATACGTTGATGCCAACGGCGTGGTGCATCCCGAAAAGGTCCTTCCCTACGTCGATGCTCTCCACAGGGCAGCCGACGCAGACAAGGCCGAAGCGAAGATCGTCCGGCTCGAATCTCAACTCGCCAAGACGATTGCCTCGCTCAACCAAACACGCGAACTCCTCGCCGCACAGACCCGTCGTGCAGAAAAGGGTGAGGCCCTGGCTGCTCAGCAAAAAGCCCGTGCCGAGAAGGGCGAAGCGCTGGCCGCCAGGCAGAAGACCCGAGCAGAAAAAGGCGAAGCACTCGCCGCGCAACAGAAAGCTCGCGCCGAGAAGGGCGAAGCGCTCGCCGCACGGCAAACGCAACGAGCCGTAAAGGCCGAGACGCTCGCTGCCCAACAGACATCCCGCGGCGATAAACTCGTCGTCCGTTTGAAGAACTCCCAGAACGCGCTGAGCTCGACCCGGCAGAGCCTCGGGTCCACCCGCACGGCGTTGACCGGCCAGGAAGCGCAGGTCGCCCGACAGTCTGCCAGCGGCACGCTTCTCCGTTCAGAGGTCTCCGAACTGGTCACTTCCGTTCGCCAATCGCAGTCGCGAGCTACCCGTTACTCGGCGACTCTCGACAAGACACAGGGAGTCCTCAAAGACACTCGAACCGTGTTATCGCAAACGACCCAACAACGTGATCAATCCCGCAAGCAGGCGGCCGACTTGACCGCCCGTAATGCCAAGCTTGACACCTCCCTGAAATCGACGCAGGTCACGCTCAAGAGCACTCAGGGCAACCTGGCCAAAACCGCGACCACGCTGAAGAAGACCCAGGGCACTCTCACCGGAACCAAGGCGACGCTCGCCAAGACCGCCGGCACCCTCGCCACATCGCAGGCGAATCTCGTCAAGACCACAGCTACCCTCGTCAAGACGAAGAACACCCTCGACAAGAAAGAAACCACGCTCACCAAGACACAGGACACCCTGCTGAAAACGCAGGACATCCTGTCCAAGAAGGAGGGCACCCTCGCCAAGACCCAGGAAGCTCTGACCAAATCCCAGGTCGGCTTGACCAAGACGCAAGGCGACTTGACCAAGAAGCAAGCCGCCCTCCTGAAGACCCAGGACACACTTACCAAATCGGAAGCCAACCTGGTCAAGACAAAGACGTCGCTCACAAGTAGCCAGGCCAATCTGACCAAGGCCCAGAACGCGCTCACGACCTCGCAGACGTCGTTAGCCGGATCCAAGACCGCGCTGGCCAAGAGCCAGGGAGTCCAGACGACAATTCGCAAGGCCCTCGACCAAAGAAGTGCGGAGCTTGCTCAATCCAAGGCCGCCTTGAAGAAGTCGCGAGGCGACCTGGCCAAGACCAGTTCATCACTCAAGGTTGCCGAGGACCAACTCGCCAAGGAACGGGCCACCAACGACGCTCTTCGCAAACAGGCCGCTGTGAAGCCCAAGGCTCCACAGATCAAGACCGAGAAGGCTCCCAAGAAAGACAGCGTCGAGAACGTCAAACAACCCAAGCAAGAAAAGGCCAAGACGGAAGAGGACGCGCCCAAGCCGAAGAAGGCCTCGGCGTAGTCTCGTCGCCGCATCAACGCGGCGAGTCGGAGCGATTCGCCGAGAGCAACTCGGCAATCTGGATTGCATTCGTCGCCGCGCCTTTTCTGAGATTGTCTGCAACGCACCAGAAGGTCAGACCCGTCGGACTCGACAGGTCGCGGCGGATACGACCGACAAACACGTCGTCGTGTCCGCTGCAGGCAGTCGGCAGAGGGTAAATCCCCTCAGCCGGGTCGTCGAGCACGCTAATCCCGGGGTGCTCGGCGAACAGGCGGCGGGCCTCATCCGGATCGATCGCTCGCTCGGTCTCGACAGTGATCGTCTCGCTGTGACCATTGGCGACGGGGATACGCACACAGGTGGCGTTGATCGCCAGGTCGGGCAGGCCCAGGATCTTGCGCGTTTCGATGACCATCTTCATTTCCTCACTGGTGTAGCCCTGCTCCTTGACGCTGCCGATCTGTGGAATGGCGTTGAAGGCGATTGGATGGGCAAAACAACGGTAATCGTAGGATTGTCCGTCCAGGGCCGCTCGGGTCCCGGCCTGAAGATCCTCGATCCCCTCCGCACCGGCCCCACTTGTCGCCTGGTACGTACTCACGATGACCCGTCTCAGGGCTGACGCATCGTGTAACGGCTTCAATGCCAGGACCATCTGTGTCGTCGAGCAGTTCGGGCTGGCGATGATTCCCGCCGCTCCAAGAGCCGCCTCAGGATTGATTTCCGGGACGACCAGCGCCACATCCGGATCCATCCGCCAGTAGCCGGATTCATCGATTACCGTCGCACCGGCCTGAATTGCTGAGGGCAGAAATTCCGCGGCGACTTGATCTGGTGTGCTCGAAAGCACCAGGTCCACGTCATCAAAAGAGTCGTGAGTCAATTCCTCGACTTGGCATTGCTCACCCCGAAACGAGACCGCCGTACCGCTGCTTCGTGAGGAGGCAAGTAATCGGAACTCCCCAGCAGGGAACGCCCGTTCCTCGAGAAGTTTCAGCATGATCCGCCCCACCGCGCCGGTGGCACCCACAACGGCAACTGTCTCGAACATCTTCGGCCAACTCCTGCACAACACACACGCGAACCGCCAACCTGTCGACACCTTTCACCCGTTGATATACTCCCATCGACTTCTCCACAAGACATGCAGTGTGAAAGCAGGCTATGAAGGTCTTGGTTATCGGCCAGGGAGGGCGGGAACACGCCCTGGCCTGGAAACTGGCCGGCGCCGAATCGGTCACCGACGTATTCTGTGCTCCCGGAAACGCGGGGATGGCCACGGTAGGCAGTTGCGTGCCGCTGCCAAGTGACGACATCCCGGCGCTGGTCTCTTTTGCCCGTGACCAGTCAATCGACCTGGCTGTCGTCGGCCCCGAAGTGCCGCTGGTCAATGGGCTTGTCGATGCCTTCCAGGCCGCCGGCCTTCGTGCCTTTGGCCCCTCCAAACAGGCCGCAGCGCTCGAGGGCAGCAAGGCCTTTGCCAAGGAGATAATGCGTCGCGGCAATGTCCCCACGGCTGATCACGTCGTGCTCGAGACGCTAGAGGAAGCACAGACGTTTCTCCAGGATCGTGAGGACCAGTCCTGGGTGGTCAAGGCAGACGGCCTGGCCGCCGGCAAGGGAGTCATCATGTGTGATGACCGCATCCAGGCATTGGAGGCCGTCCGACACATTCTCGTCGAAGACGCATTTGGAAATGCCGGCAAGCAGGTCGTCATTGAAGAGACCCTCGTCGGCCAGGAGGCCAGCATCCTGGCACTCGTTGATGGAAACACCATTGTCGCTCTGGAATCCTCCCAGGACCACAAACGCGCCGGTGACGGCGATACCGGCCCCAACACCGGTGGCATGGGCGCCTACTCCCCCGCCCCGTTGGTCACACCGGAATTGATGAGTGACATCGAACGTAATGTGCTCGTACCGACAGTTCACGCCATGAAGCTGGCCGGTTGCCCGTTCCAGGGTCTGCTCTACGCGGGCCTGATGATCACCAACCAGGGCCCTCGCGTGCTGGAATTCAACGTCAGGTTCGGAGATCCCGAAGCGCAGCCGGTGCTGCTGCGACTGCGGTCCGATCTGGGCGAAGTCCTGCTGGCCGCCGCCGATGGTCGCCTTGCCGAGTTCGGACCACTCGAGTGGGATCCCCGACCATCGGTCTGCGTCGTCATGGCTTCCGACGGGTATCCGGAGAAGTACCAGACCGGGCATCCCATCCAGGGACTCGACCAAGCGGCCGCGTTGCCCGACGTCGAGGTGTTTCACGCCGGCACAACCGCCGCTGATGGCCAGGTTCTGACCAGCGGTGGCCGGGTCCTGGGTATCACGGCTCTCGGTGACGATCATTCCGACGCCAAACGACGCGCCTACGAAGCGGTCAAGTGCATCCGCTGGGAAGGTGCCTGGTGCCGCAAGGATATTTCCGACAAGGTGCGACAACCATGACCCACGTCACTCGAGAGCCGCTCATGACATTTTTTCGGCCCTTGCCTGTCTGGATCCTGTTGCTGGCCGTGATCAACCCCTCGTTCGTCGAGGCCGCATCCCGCCCTAATATTGTCATCATCATGGCCGACGACATGGGCTACGGGGACGTCCAGGCCCTGAATCCAGAATCACGAATCCCCACCCCGCACCTCAACCGTCTGGCGCGTGAAGGTCTGCGGTTCACCGATGCGCACACCCCCTCGGCCGTTTGCACTCCGACCCGTTATGGCCTGCTGACCGGCAGATATTGCTGGCGCAGCCGCCTCAAGCGAGGGGTTCTCAATGGCTACGGTACTCCGCTGATCGAACCCGATCGTCCGACATTCGCCTCGTTCCTTAAGTCCCACGGATACCGCACCGGCATTGTCGGCAAGTGGCATCTCGGTCTCGACTTCACCCGTCTTCCTGCCTCGAAAACCGAGAAACCCGCCAAGGACAAGAAGGCACAACCCAAACGTTCGGGCCGATCGGCGTCTCCGGCTCTTGATTTCACTCGCCCCATTCTCGACGGACCCAATCGCCGCGGTTTCGAGGACTCGTTGATCATTCCCGCATCGCTGGACTTCCCTCCGTATGTCTACATCCGAAACACACGCATCACCGAGTCCCGAACAGTCACGCAACCGGCGATCAAGTTCCCCGGGTTTCTTCGCCGTGGTCCGCGGGGCAAGGATCTGGTCATGGTCGAGTGTCTGGATTATCTCAAGCAGCAGGCCAATCAGTTCCTCCAGCAGCGTGCCCGCGATCCGGAGACCCCGTTCCTGCTCTACTTTCCACTGACGGCCCCACACAAGCCGGTCCTTCCGCATCCTCGTTTTCGTGGAAAGACGAAGCTCGGGCCCTACGGCGATTTTATTGCACAGGTCGATGACACCATCGGCAGTGTTCTCGACACCCTCGATCGCACAGGAATGGCCGACTCGACACTGTTGATCTGCACCAGCGACAACGGGTCGTTCATGCGGCGCTACGACAACGCCGGGGCCCGCGATCATGTCGATGATCCCTCGATACAGGGTTTTCGCAAGGATCGTCATCGCTCGAATGCCAACTTCCGCGGCACGAAGGCCGACATCTGGGAGGCTGGACACCGGGTCCCGTTTTTTGTTCGCTGGCCCGGAACTGTCAAGCCCGGGACGCGAACCGCTGCCACCATCTGCCTTACCGACGTGTTTGCGACGGTCGCCGAGGTGATTGGCCGGCCCTTGCCCAAAGATGGGGCTCCGGACAGTTACAGTTTCCTTGGCGTCCTGGCCGGGACTGACAAGAAGTACCAGCGTCCCCCAGTCATACATCATTCCGCCGCCGGCATGTTTGCCATCCGGGATGGGCGATGGAAACTCGTCCTGGGCAACGGATCCGGCGGGCGTCAGGCACCGCGCGGTCGCCCCTTCGCCAAACCCTTCTTCCTCGCCGACCTGGCGGCCGACCCCTCCGAAACCACCAACCTCGCCGAAAAGAACCCTGATGTGGCAATACGCCTCGAATCCGCCGCCCGAAAGATTCGGTTGCGCCCCTTGCCGCGATGACGGTTTCGCGGGTATCTTCGCTTCCGACACCTTCACTCGCTGCCTGTCAGAGGCCGCAACAGAACACCGGAGTCACCATGAACTGTTCCCCCATCGTGCTACTGCTGTCCACCCTGGCTCTGTTTGTCGCCAACCCGGCATTGGCAGATGATGCGTGGATCGTCTATCCCGGCGGCAAAGGTCCCGGCGCCGGAAAACATATCGTGTTTGTCACTGGCGATGATGAATATCGGTCCGAGGAAGGCATGCCAATGCTTGCCAAGATTCTCTCGGTACGCCACGGGTTCAAGTGCACCGTGCTGTTTGCCATCGAGCCCAAGACCGGTGTCATCAAACCTGACCACCAGACGAATATTCCTGGCCTTGAGGCGCTGGAAAAAGCCGACCTGATGGTCCTGTTCCTTCGGTTTCGGGAATTGCCCGACGAACAAATGGCTCACATCGTCAAGTTCACACACAGCGGCAAGCCAATCATCGGCCTCCGGACCGCGACACACGCATTCAACTATGGGCGAAACAAGAACAGTCAATTCCGCCCCCTGTCGTTCAACAGTGGACAGCCCCGTGGGGGCTGGGGGGGACTCGTCCTGGGAGACACCTGGCTCAATCACCACGGCCACCACGGTCGCGAGAGCACCCGTGGCGTGATCAACTCGAAGTACAAGACACACCCGGTACTCAAAGGTGTCACAGACATTTGGGGCCCCACCGACGTCTACGGAGTCCGCAAGCTCCCCACCGATGCGGAGGTGATCGTGCACGGACAGGTTCTCGCCGGGATGAAGCCTTCTGCCAAACCTGTCAAGGGCCGCAAGAACGAGCCGATGATGCCACTGGTCTGGACCCGCGCATTCAAAACCCAGACAGGCAAGACAGCCCGCGTGCTCGCGACCACCATGGGGGCCTCGACCGATCTTCAAAGCGCCGGTCTCAGGCGACTTCTTGTCAACGGTTGCTACTGGGGCCTGGGCCTCGAGACCCGCATTTCGGCCACGTCGGATGTGTCTTACGTGGGAAGCTACAAACCAACCCGCTTCGGTTTTGGCGCCTACGTCAAGGGCGTCAAACCTGCCGACCACGCGATCGAGTAACCTCAGCTCAAGCACAGCCGCGTCAAAGTCATTGATGCACCAGCAAGCCGTTGTCGCCACAACGGGCACTTTCCTGCTACAGCACCATCGGCTTGAACTGGCACGCTTCGGTGAAGACCTCAAAAAAGTCCTCGGTCGTCTCCAATTCAATATGCTCGATCCGTTCGACCAGACGCACGACCCGTTCTTGACGGCGGGTATCCAGAACCAGTTGGCGGGCGCCCTCTAACGCGGCATTCCCCACCCGGTGAACGCAATCCGCGGAGAACGGAGCCAGGAAACCGATCGAGATCGCAGCTTCGATGTCGATCGAATCCGCGAACCCTCCGGCCAGGTCAACCCGCTCAACACCACCAGGATCCAGGCCCAGCATTCGCAGCAGAATAAACTGGCCACAGAAGCTGGCTGCCTTGGCCTGGGCCAGATGACTGGCATCCCCCCTCGACAGCGTGATCCTGGGTTCGTCAACCACTGACAACTCCCTGGCACGTCCACTCTCGGAGGTAAAGACACCCATTGCGGTCATCTGACCGGTCCGTTTCAATTCTGAAAGCAAATCCACTAGACCCGAACCGCAGATCCCCACTGGCTCGGAATCCGAGACGGTCGTGTACTGGAAACCACCTCCAACAGCTCTCAGCGTGTCGATTGCGCCGTCGCACGCTGCCAAACCATGTTGTACCAACCCCCCCTCAAAAGCCGGGCCTGCGGGGCACGACGCCGCGACAATCCTTTCAGGAGTCGCGATCACGACCTCGGTATTGGTCCCGATATCTAGAAACACTCGCGTCCCCGTTTGGCAATCAAATTCACACGCGATCAGCCCCGCCGCGATATCCGCTCCGACGTGACTGGCCACCAATGGTGGCGAAACCACCCGGCCACATTCGCTGGCCCAGAGGCCCAACCGCCTGGCCGACGTTTCCAGACCAGTCCCCGTTCTGGAACCCGAGGACCATTCCAGCTCGGTCAACGACTTGTAGGGTCGTTGGCCGATCGACTGGACATCCAGACCAAACACCAGGTCTCTCATCGTCGAATTTCCGACCAGCATCACTTCGTAGACCGTCTGCCGGCTGATCCCCGCCTTCTGGCACAGTTCCCTGATCTCGTGATTGAGTGCCTTGACGATCGCTTGATGCAACTCGCCCCGGTGATTCGCGTCGTAGGCCACTCGACTGATAACGTCACTGCCACCGAACCGTTGTGGGTTCTCGAAACCGCTGCGACAAAGAGTCTGTCCCGTCTGGAGATCGACCAGTTCGACGGCGACCGTGGTGGTACCGACATCGACGGCCACCCCGGTCAGTCGCCCCCGCCATCTGTCGATCACTTCCAGACCGCGGTGCACCTCTTCGTCACGCCGAACAACCCCGGGTTGTGGTGCAACATCCACACCGACATGATCAATCAAGACACGCGGAGACCGTCTCAAGGGTGCCAGTGTGACGCTGCCCGTCGCGACGACGCGAGCCTGGCACGCCAGCCGGTATCCCTCCGGCAAGAAGTTTTCCGAAACCCCACTTTCATCCAGGGACTCGGCGCCAGACAACACTTCAACGACACACTCGTGGCAGTTTCCCGTCCGACCACACGAGCTATCGACTGGCACACCCAGTCCGTCTGCCAGTTCAAACAGCGTTGTGCCCACGGCACCGTCACAGTTGAACGCTCCGGGCCTTGTTGTTGGCCCAGTCGCGTCGGCCTCAGGGCCGCCGGGTCGTTTGCGTTTCGCCTCGCCCCGCCACTGCGCCAGCACCTCCTCGGGATCCTCGACTTCCCAGGCCCCCCGGTAGTCCAATTCCCCATCGCATTGGCACACCGGCAGCGAGTGTTCGGAATCCGTCGGTCCCTGGTTGCGACACCCAAATCTGGCTGTACACAGGTCCCGGCTGTCCCGATACGGGCACCGCGACAGACATTGCACCTGTGCGTGCTCGACGATGTCAGCAAAAATCCGCGTCAGTCTCGCCCGACGTCGCTCCACCGCCTCACTGTCGATCCCCTCGCTCATCTTCGCCTGCCTGCTCAAACGTCGTCTATCTGCCGACGCCGGCCAACCGTTTGGCGACTTCTACGCATTCGACCGCGTTGTCACCATAGGCGTCGGCACCCATTTCCTCGGCAAACTCCGGTGTCACCGGGGCGCCCCCTACCATGATCTTCACATCGTCACGTAGATCCGCATCAATGAAAGCCTCGATCGTATGACCCATATTGGGCATGGTCGTGGTCAACAGAGCCGACATCCCCACCAATGACGCCGAATGTTCCTCGACCGCGCCGATGAAGTCATCAGCTGAAATGTCCACTCCCAGGTCAATCACCTCAAAACCCGCACCTCGCAACAACATGATACACAGGTTCTTGCCGATGTCATGGAGATCACCCTTGACCGTCCCCATGATGACTCGCGCCAGTGGTTCGATCCCCGAGGCCGAGAGGATGGGATCGATGTGCACCATCCCCGCTTTCATTGCCCGCGCGCAGGCCAGGACCTCTGGTACAAAAATGAAGTTCTCGCGGAATTTGATGCCCACCAACGCCATTCCGGCGATCAATCCACCATCCATTACCTCCAGCGCAGGAGTTCCCCCCGCGAGGGCCTCCAGCGTCAAACGATCAGCGTCGTGGTTGCGGCCGCTGATGATCGACGCCGAGATTTCCAGAAGATGAGGTGCCACCGCCGCGTAGAAATCGATCAACTCGGCTCGTTCATCTTCGCGTTCGACGAATTCATCGAGTTCAGCTCGAATGAAATCGCTGGGTATGTCCGTCAACTCAGCCATCATCGCTCTTTGAAAACCACCGCACCGTCACCCTCTTTTCCCTCACGGCGCCCCACCCCGCAAGAGCAGAGCAAAAGCCCGCACGTGCTCCGGCCCCGTACCACAACAACCCCCGATAATCGTCGCCCCCGCCTCGATCACCCTTTGCATTTGTTCGGCCATGAAATCCGGTGTGTCCGGATAGACAATTTCCCCAGACTCGATCCTGGGGAGACCCGCGTTGACATGAGTCAGAATCGGTAGATCGGTCGATTGCCGCATGGCATCGACTATCTCGATCATATCGCCAATTGGCACTCCGCAGTTGGAGCCCACCACGTCAGCCCCTGCCTCGGTCAACGCCACCGCGGTTGATTCCGGCGTGTCACCCATCATCGTGAACAGGCCACGTGGACCCCGGTCGTAACACAGGGTCGCGACCACCGGCAGCCCTGTACTGTCTTTGACCGCCCGGATCGCCAGGGTCATCTCTCCACTGACATCACTCATGGTCTCAATGCACACCGCGTCCACCCCACCGAGTGCCAAGCCAGCAGCCTGTTCGCAGAACACCTCGTACATTTCCCCGGCATCGGCCGTGCCTCCCTTTTCCTCCAGAATTTCACCGGTAGGCCCCATCGACCCCAGGACGAATTTTCCCGAAGGAGCCGCCTCTCGCGCCAGTTCGGCCGCCCGGCAATTCAGTTCTTTCACGCGATCCCCGTGGCCGTATTTCGCCAGCATGTAGCGACTGCCGCCAAACGAGTTGGTTTCAACGATATCCGACCCCGCATCGAAGTAAGACCTCGCCATCCCTCGGACGACCTCGGGGTGATTGCTGTTGAATTCCTCCGGACACCCGCCTGGCTTCAGCCCGTTCACCTGGAGATAAGTGCCCGTGGCGCCGTCGGAGATCAACAATTCCCCAGTGGCCACTCGATCCAGGAATGCACTCATTGGTCGTCTGCCCTCACTGGCCCTTTCCGGGCCTGGTCAGCATGCCAACGCTGCACCGCAAGGGGAATCTCCTTAAGATTCTCGATTGCCGTCTGTAATGGGATGGCACACTCCGGCCCGACCAGCGGTACGCCGGCCTCGAGATTACGGATCACTTCGCCGGCCACATCCTCAGGACCGCGAGCGAACAATGTCTGGGGATTATTGATGTTTCCAATCAGCGCAATCCGATCGGTGACAATTGCCATCGATTCGGCCGGATCGTTCTTCGAGTCATAGTGAAAGGCAGCCAGGCCCGTTTCGGCGATATAGTCCATCCGATCAACGGTCCGTCCGCAGATGTGCAAGATCAACGGAATAGGAATCTCGTCGACCAATTCCGTGTGCAGATCCCGCAGAAACTCCCGGTAATACTCCCCGCTGACGAGATCTCCGGTCGCATGGTCCGGTACTGTCAGAGCGTCAGCGCCTGCATCGATCTGCGCTTGTCCAAAGGCAATCGTGATTTCTTTCATTCGTTCAAGGCACAATTTTGTGTGTCCCGGATCGTCAATCGACATCAACAGAAACGGCTCCACACCAAACACGTGGTAGCCCAGTGTCCAGGGCCCCATCGTCTTGCCGATGATCGCCACCTCGTCGCCAAATTCGCGTCGCAACCGCCTGATCGCGTCGAGTACACACGTGATATCCGGGTGCAACAAGAAATCCGAAGGCATTCTCACGTCTTCGGCCGTCTGCCAGATCGGCCGTGCCATCCGCACTGTCGGCCAATTGTCCTTCGCCTCCCACTGAATCTCGCAGCCAAGGGCCGACGATTCTTGGATGATGGTGAACACCGGCATCACGCTGTCGAAACCCAGTTCGGTGTAACTGGTAGCCGCCAGACGGGCCATCTTCTCACCGTCCCGGTTTGCATCGGGAAAATTGGCATCGACGAGATCCATGAGCTCAACGGTGGCCACCGATGTCGGGTTGCAGACCGGTGTGCGATCAACCGCTGACCCGGCCAAGGCGGCCATTACCCGCCCCCGGCTGGTCATCCCAGCAACTCCGCTCATGCCCTTGTCATGGTTGGCTGCCATCCTTTGTTCACCCTCGCTCACGCGTTCCCATCCTGGTTGCCTGGAGCCGCTAGTGTGCCACGCGATGCGGCCAGTTCGTCTTCCTTGAACGCCGAACGGACGTTCTGTGCCCGAAAAAACAGGGCTCCCATCAGCCGGTCGTGCTCGTGACCACAATCAAAACTCACCATCGACAGGTCCGACGCGGACACGTCCATCTCACACAATTTCGAGAATCCTCTCGCAACTGCCTGACAACGACGTTTGCCTTTCTCTCCGTCCTCAGCAGCCGTTATCCGATAGCGACCCGGCCCATTCACTTCCACCGTCAAGTCACACTCGGCCTTTTTGTCTGGACGGACCAACGGCAGAAATCCGCCGATCTCGGAATTCGATAACTTGCAGAGTTCAAGGAACGACCGCCGCACGGCTTTTTCGTGGCGTTGACCACAAGGAAAAGCCAGCAGCTGGGGATCCCTGGAAACCACCAGCATCCCCGCAAATTCAATCAAACCCCTGCAGATGGCTTCAATCCGCAATCCGCCGTCCGGGTGACTGCTATACGTGTGAATCACGTAAACCGATCCCCCCTCCGACTCCTGGTGATACAACCCCAGGGAAATATCGTGGCAATGAGGATCCCTCGATTGCAGTTCAACTCGCTGTCCCAGTTCCAGCGTCCGTCTCATCCTTGCCCCTTGCCCCGCTCCGAAACACCACAAACCGCTTCTAGACGGTCGGCCACCTCCTCGCGCGGCCGTCCCGCTCCGCCTCAGTGTGTCGAATCATCGGCATCGCGGTCAAATGGAGACAGGCCCGGTCACGGTGACCGGGCCTGTGTTCCGTTTCTCACAGTCTGGTGGCGAGACGTTCCCGCCGCCGAAACCTAGTAGCTGAGAATCACGTCGATACCGAAGATCGACTGATCCGTACCAGCACTCGGTTCCCAGTCGGTGCGAACCTCGGGCCGGATCACGAGGCAATCGCGAGGCCTGATGTTCAATCCGAAGGTGACGTCGTTTTCTGAAACGCCGTTCACCTTGAACCACTCCGCCCGGACACCAGCCGACAGGGTGTCGTTGATGTCGTAGAGGACGTACTGGTTGATGCCATAGACGTGTTGGTGATGATTGGTCTCAAGCATGTCGGTCTGGATGATGTACTTCAGTCCATCCAGGATCTCGAGTTTCCCGACGACGCTGTGAGCGTATCCCTCACCACGTTCGCCAAGATCACCAAGCGTCAGGGCGTAGACCAGCGAGATGCCTTCGATCGGCTCAAAACCGATGCTCGAGGCCAGGGCGCTACCATCAGAGGCGTCGCCATCATTGGCCTGGTCGAAGCCGGTATCCCAGCCAGCGACCCAGCCAAAGCTCGTGGTCAGCTCTTCGGTCACGTTGTAGTCAGCCAACACACCGGTAAGTGTACGTGCCTCGGCACGGTACATCGTCTTGGCGTGACTGTAAAAGAAGTTGTCGGTCGCCCGTGACTTCTCATAACCACCGATGGCGTAGAAGTGACCCAGCTTCACACTGAGATCATCCTTGGCCAATTCGAGGTACAACTGCGGCATCGCCCAACCGTAGATGCCATGATCCCAATCGGGATCGTCATCGAAGTCGTTGGTGC
>PBSL01000002.1 GCA_002726205.1 Planctomycetaceae bacterium
TCGGGTTCGGGTTCGGGTTCGGGTTCGGGTTCGGGTTCGGGTTCGGGTTCGGGTGGGGTTGATGGTTGAGCTACGGGGGTCGCAGCCGGTTGGGACCCGTCGGTGTCGAATGTTGCCGGGGTGATGTTCCAGCCGACACCAGCGGTCACTTCGACCTCTTCACGAACCTCTTGCCAGGGCAGCCAACGTTTTTGAGGAATCTGCCGGGTTTGCAGGATCACGGCCTCGAATCCAAGATCCTGCTCGACCATCTGCAGGGCTTCCTGGATCGAAGCGGCCCGGTAGGTCCTGACATCACTGTGTGTCATGGATTGGCTCCCGGCCGCTGGGGTTGTTGTTTTCGACGATTGGTATCATTGCGTGCTTGCAGAATTCGAAAAGACTGTCGTGGCGGCGGCCGATTCAGGCAGCCAGCCGCCGTTTGTTGGCTTCGGAGGGTTCGTTGAGAGGAATGGTGAGTGGGCCCAGCGACTCGACCTGGGTGTCCCGGGAGATCTCCTCGACACTCATCACGACCAGTCTTGGCTGAGATTCTCGAGTGAGATGATTGACGGTGGCACGGGCGAGCAGGCTCGAACACAGGACCACCGCCGCTGGTGATGTGGCCGAGACATGGCCGCAGCGATCGACGAGTGCGTCGAGCAACCGATCGGCCAACCAGGGAGGGAGCCAGGTCTGCAGTCCACCGCCTCCAAACCGACCGTGATCCTCGAGAAGTTCTTCAAGTTCCGGATCGAGCGTGACAACCCTGAGCCGTCGGTCCCTGTCGCGGTACTGCTGGCAAATGGTCCTCGCGAGCCGCTGGCGGACGAGTTCGGTGAGCCAGTCGGGATCGGGTGTGGTCGCGACGTGGTCTCCGAGTGTTTCGAGGATCGTTTCGAGGTCACGGACGGGGACATGGTCGGCGAGCAGGTTGCCGAGAACCCGGTGCAGCCGCGCGGGGGGGACAATGTCGGGGACGAGTTCATCGACAAGCCGCGGAGCGCGTTCGGCGAGTCGATCGATCAGCCGATGGACCTGCTGACGACTGAGCAATTCGGCGGCATGGTGACGCACGACCTCACCGAGATGGTCCAGCAATCGTGGCACGGCGTCGGGACCGGGTTTCAGCTGGCCGTCGGCGACCGGGTCACCGCGCAACGAAAACTGGTAGCCGTGTCCGGGCAGTGAGAGGTCGTCACGGACCACGACGTCGGGCAACAGGAGCCCGAGTTCCCCGGCCATCTGCTCACGAACGTTGCCGATCCTCTCGATCAGCCGATGTCCGTGGGCGAGGTTGAGCAACTGGCTGCCCAGTTCCAGGGTCAGCGGTTCGACGAAAGGACTCGCGGCGGTAGTTGCCGGGTTCATCGTGGTCGGATCGAGAGTTCTCGTGGCGGTCGCCTGATGTGCGCGTTGAACATCGACATCGCGAGACGTTTCTTCGCCAGTTGTTTCCTGCCGTTGTTTCAACGACAGCCCACAGGCCATGCAGATTCCGGCAAGGATGACCAGGGGAAGCACCGGCAGTCCGACGAGGGTCAAGGCGACCAGGAAGGCGGCGGCCACGAACAGCGCCTCGGCGTGACCGAACAACTGCGAGATCAACGCGGCGGGCAGATGCCGGTCGCTCGAGGAGCGGGTCACGATCAGGCCTGCCGCCAGTGACATCAACAGGGCCGGGACCTGTGTGACCAGGCCGTCTCCGATGGTCAGGCGGGTGAAGACGTCGGTGGCCCGTGAGAGTGACATGCCACCCTGGACCACGCCCACGTAGAAACCACCGGCGATGTTGGTCAGTGTAATCACGATGCTGGCCACGGCGTCGCCGCGAACGAATTTTCCGGCCCCGTCCATCGCCGCGTAGAAGTCAGCTCGTCCCTCAAGTTCGGCTCGTCGAGCCTGGGCCTGTTCCCGGGTGATGACACCGGCGGAGAGGTCGGCGTCGATGGCCATCTGGCGACCCGGCATTGCGTCGAGCGCGAACCGGGCGGCCACCTCGCTGATTCTCGTCGAGCCACGGGTGATCACCAGGAACTGGACGACGACCAGGATCGTGAACAGGATGACACCGACGGCCACCTGGCCACCGGAAACGAAGTTGCCGAATGTCTCGATCACGCCGCCGGCTGCACTGGTGCCGTCGAGAGCGGCGCGGGAGAGAATCAGGCGGGTCGAGGCGAAGTTCAGGACCAGCCGGGTGAGCGTGGCGACCAGCAGCAGGGTAGGAAACACGCTGAAGTCCAGCGGGCGGGCGACCTGGATCGTTGTCAGCAGGACGAGGACCGAGAGGGCGATACTGGCCGAGAGCAACAGGTCGAGTACCCCGGGCGGCACTGGCACGACGATCACCATCACCAGCGACACGACCATCACGGGGACCAGGAGTCCTCGCCATCGCAGCGCAGCGTCGCGCAATCCGGCAGTCGCCTCCGGCGGCATCCGTGCCTCCGTTGCTCGGTGGTGAGTGAGGTGGTTGGAGGGGAGAAGAGAGGGGAGATCGCTTGTGAGAGACGCGGGTGATAGTGGAATGGCCGCTGGGTGTCCAGACGGTTTTGACCAACCGGTGGCGGGATATCCCCGGTGACGCGACTGGTCCAGACCTCTCGACTGTTGACGGCCGATGGTGGCACAGGTGACACTGGGCGCGGTTCGTGTCAGTTGGAGAGGGCCGAGTCATGGGTGGCAACCATTTTCTGGCGTTGACGGCAATCGTGATGGGCCTGCTTGGCTCCGTCGAGGCGAGGGCGCAGACGACGCAGTGGCTGGAAGGTCACACCGATCCGGTCTACGACGCGATGTTCACGCCGGACGGCAAGTGGGTTGTGACGGCGAGTTTCGACAAGACGCTCAGACTCTGGGATCGCAAGACCCGCCAAAGCGTGCGGACGATGTCCGGTCACACGGGCCTGGTGTTGTCGATTGCCGTGAGCGCCGACGGCAAGAAAATCGCCTCGGGCGGGATGGACAACACGATCAAGATCTGGGACGTGCCGATCAGCAGTCCCGTTGCCAGCCATGGGGGACACACCGGGGCGGTCCGCGCCGTGGCGGTCAGCCAGGACGGCAAGTGGATCATCAGTGGCGGTGCCGACAAGACGGTTCGAATTCGTGGAATCGCCGACGGCAAGCCGGTTCGTACACTCGACGGGCATCAGGCTGCGGTTGTGGCCATCGCCGCGAGGAACGACGGCAAACAGGTGGCGACGGCGACCGAATCCGGTGCGTTGCGGCTGTTCAATCCGATCGACGGCAAGCCCGGCGGCACTGTCATCGCGCATGCGGGACTGGTCAGCGGTCTGGTCTATGCCCCCAACAACAGTTTCGTGATCAGCGGTGGTTCCGACGGTTTCGTTCGCAAGTGGCCGGTCACGTTGCCGCCGGTGATTTCGGCCACCGGTCACGCCGCGGCAATCACGGCTCTGGATGTCTCGAAAAACGGTTCGCTGGTCGCGACCGCATCGGCCGACAAAACGGCCCGTCTCTGGCAAAGAGCTGACGGCAAGCCGCTCAGGCAACTCGACCCGCACCCGGCTGCAGTGACGGCGATTGCCTTCAGCCCCAACGGCAGCCAGGTGGCGACCGGTTGTGCTGACAAGATCGCGCGGGTGTTCCAGGCGAGCGACGGCAAGCTGCAGAAACCCTTTCCGGCCCACGCTGCGGCAATCACGGCGGTGGCTCTTTCGGCCAACGGCAAGTACCTGGTTGCCGGGGATGCGTCGGGCGCGGTCAGGATCTACAGGATTGCCGACGCGGGTGTCCAGGCGATGCCGACTGGCCACAGCGGTCCGATCACTGCCGTGACGTTCACCGCCAACAGCAGCCAGGTGGTCACCGCCAGTCGCGACAAGACGGTTCGCGTGTTCAGTTCCACCGATGGCAAGCTGGTGCGGACGATCGATGTCGGGGCCGAGGCGACTGCCCTGGGGCTGTCAGCCGACGGCCAGGCGGTGATCGGAGCGGCCGACAAGCAGGTGAAGATCGTGACGCTTGCTGACGGCAAGACGGTGCGAACATTGGCCGGACACCGGGCGGCCGTGACGGGCGCCGGGTTCAGCAGCGACAACAAGCGGATCGTCACAGCGGCCGCCGACGGTCGGGTGAGAGCCTGGGACGCAAAGACCGGTCATGTTCTTCAGTATTTTTCCGCGTCCGGATCGGTGGCCGGCGTGGGTTTCAGTAACGACAACCGCACGATCGCCTTTGCCGGTGAAGACAAGACGGTTCATATCGAGGCAATCTCGGTGGCGATGGTGATGGCTGCCGACGAGAAGGAGGTCTCCTCGCTGGGGATTTCCGGCAACAGCAGTCAACTGGTGACAGCCGGACCGGGAGGAGTGACCAGTTGGAACGCGGGGTCCGGCCAGAAGGTGCGGACGTTCGAAGGCTTGCCCGGTGGGGCCCAGTCGGTGGCTTTCAACGCTGCAAGCAACCAGCTGGCGGCAGCCAACGTGAAAACCTTGTGCCTGTGGAACGCGGCCAATGGTGAGTTGCAGTTGAAGATCGCCACCAAGTCCCCGGTCACCAAGCTTGTCTACAGCGCCGACAGCAAGAAGCTCCTGGCGGTGAGTCGTGACAAGACGATTCGCAGCTTCGATCCAACGGCCCCGAATCCCAAGCCACCGGAACCGCCGTCGCGGGACGCCGCGCAGCTGCTTTCCGGTCACGCCGGTGACATCCATTCGATCGTCTTCGTCGCCGACAACATGACCGCCGTGACGGCCGGTGCCGACGGGACGGTCAAGACCTGGACGGTTGCCGCCGCCGGGTTCTCTCAGAATTACACCGGCCACGGTGGCTATGTGGCCGGCCTGGCCTTCAGTCCCGATGGCAGCCGGTTGGTGAGTTCCTCGGCGGACAAGACCGTCAGGCTGTGGGACACGACAACCAACAAGGTGATCCGCACGCTCTCGACCCAACCCTCGCAGGTCTACAGCGTCGTGTTCAGTCCCGACGGCAAGCAGGTGCTGACGGGTGGAGCGGACAAGAGCGTGCGGTTGATCAACGTCGAGACCGGGAGCGAGATCAGGAAGTTCAGCGGGCCGGAGCAACCGGTGTACACGGTCGCTTTCAGTCCCGATGGTGGATCGATTGCCGCAGCCGGTGTTGGTCTGGGTGGCAAGCGGACGGTGTACTTGTGGGAGACGGGCAATCCGAAGCCGTCGAAGGAACTCGACGGGCACCGCGGCGACATCTACCGCGTGCGGTTTCATCCGACCAAGCCGAATCGTCTGCTGACAGCCGACTACACCGGGGTGATTCACATCTGGGACACCGGCACCGCCAAGTCGCTGTTCACGACCCGGATCACCGCGCCGCCGATTTACTCGGCCGCCTACTCGAAGGACGGCAAGCAGATTGTGACCGGCGCCAAGGATGCCCGTGCCTACCTGATTCCGGTTCCAGCAGCGGCGCAGTAGGGCTTTTGCCGATCTAGGCGAGCAGTTTCTGCACGATCTCGCCACCGACATCGGTCAGGCGGAAGTCGCGGCCCAGGAAGCGGTAGGTCAGCTGCAGGTGATCAAGTCCCAGCAGGTGCAGCACCGTCGCCTGCAGGTCGTGGACGTGAACCTTGTCGTGCACGGCGTAGTAACCCAGGTCGTCGGTTTCGCCGATCATCTGCCCTCCCTTGATGCCTCCGCCGGCCAGCCACATCGCGAAGGTCTCGATGTGATGGTCGCGGCCGAGTGTGTCACGCGGTTCCCCCTGTGGTGTGCGGCCAAACTCACCGCCCCAGATCACCAGCGTGTCGTCGAGCAGTCCTCGCTGCTTGAGGTCCCAAACAAGTGCTGCCGAGGGCCTGTCGATTTCACGACAGCGGTCGTCCAAGGGCTTGCCCAGGTTCGTGCCCGGGTTGCCGTGGTGGTCCCAGTCGGTGTGGTAGAGTTGGACGAACCGGCTGCCGCGTTCGATCAGTCGGCGGGCCAGCAGGCAGTTGCGGGCGAATGACGACTTGGCGGGATCGACTCCGTATTGCTCGAGCGTGTGTTTGGATTCGCCCGAGAGGTCCATCAGCGCGGGGGCACTCGACTGCATCCGGTAGGCCATCTCGTAGGTGCCGATCCGGGTCGAGATTTCCGGGTCTCCCACCCGCTTGAGCCGCAGCGCGTTGAGACGGTTGACGGTGTCGATGAACTGGCCCTGCCCGGTTTGGTCGATGCCTCGGGGGGAGGAGAGGTTGAGGATCGGATCGGCGCCGTTGAGGAACGGGACCCCCTGGTATCGGCTGGGCAGGAATCCGCTGCCCCAGAGCGGCGTGCCGCCGCGTGGTCCCCGTGGCCCGGAGTGCAGCACGACGAATCCCGGCAGATTCTGGGACGAGCTGCCCAGACCATAGGTCACCCAGGCTCCCATGCTCGGACGACCAAACCGGTTGAAGCCGGTGTTCATGAACAGCTTGGCGGGTCCGTGGTTGAAGACCTCGGTCTTGACCGAGCGGACCACGGCAATTTCGTCGGCGACGCTGCCCAGGTGAGACAGCAGCGTCGAGAATTGCAGGCCGCTGTCACCCCATCGCTGAAACGTGCGGCGAGTTCCCAGCAGCTTGGCATCTTTCTTGAGAAAGGCGAACCGCTTGTTCTCCACATACGATGGCGGGATGATCTTCCCATCCATCTCTTGCAACTTCGGCTTGTAGTCGAAGAGTTCCAGTTGGCTGGGTCCACCGGCCATGAACAGGTAAATCACCCGCTTGGCCTTCGCGGCGAAATGCCCGGGACCCGGAACGCCGGGTCGCCCCGGGCGGGTGGTCTTGTCGGCGGCCTCGAGCAGTTGACCGTCGGAGAGCAGTTGTCCGAGGCCCAGCGAGCCCAGGCCGAGGCCGGCACCGCCGAAGAAGTGGCGGCGCGTCAATTCGCGGACGAGCAATTGCTCGTCGATCGATGCCGACGGGGAACGTGGGGCGTCCACGGTGTCACTCCCTGTTGATGAACTCGTCGAGGTTGATCAGGACCCGTCCGACGGCGGTCCAGGCAGCCGCCTCGGTGGCCGAGACTCCCTGCGGGCGGATCGCCGGGGCAACTTTTGCGGCAGTATCGGGCCGTGAAAACTGTCGCCGCTGACTGGCGAGGAATTCGGTCAATGCCTCGAGTTCCTCCCCGGTGGGATCACGAGACAGGCAGGTCCGGAAGCCGAACCGCAGTCGTCCCTTGTCGTAATCGGGTCCCTCGCTGAGGATCCGCCGGGCCAGGTTCTGGGCCATTTCGAAGAAGGCCTCGTCGTTGGCCAGGGTCAAAGCCTGCAGCGGCGTGTTGGAACGGCTGCGACGCGTGCAGGTCGTGGTGGCGTCGGGTGCATCGAAGGTCGGCAGGAACGGGTAGGGGCTCGATCGCCAGAAAAAGGTGTACATGCAGCGGCGGAACCGGTCTTCTCCCTGTTCCTCGGGCCAGGCCTTCTTCTGCTGCGTGAGGATGTAGATTCCCTTGGGCTGGGGTGGATAGACGCTGGGCCCACCGAGCTTGCCGGAGAGCAGTCCGGCGGCCGAGAGCGCGCTGTCCCGGATCGTCTCGGCTTCCAGGCGAACCCGTGACTGTCGAGCGAGCAGCCGGTTGCGCGGGTCACGCTTGACCAGTTCCGGACTGGTGGCTGAACTCTGGCGGTAGGTGGCACTGGTGACGATCAGGCGATGAAGATCCTTGACTGCCCAGCCGCGACGAAGAAACTCGCCGGCCAACCAGTCGAGCAGCCGGGGATGGGTGGGTGGATTGCCCTGCAGGCCGAAGTCGTTTTCGGTGTCGACCAGCCCCAGCCCGAAGAACCTTTGCCAGTAGCGGTTGACAGTCACCCGCGCCGTCAGCGGATGTTCGGGTGTGAACAGCCAACGGGAGAAATCCAGCCGGTTACCGGCTGGTCCGGCCGGTTTCATCGGCGGCAGCATTTCCGGAGCCCCCGGTGTCACGACAGCGCCTGGACGGAGGAAGTCGCCGCGAATGAGGATGTGCGTCGACCGGGGAGTCTTTCGTTCGCGGAGGACCATCGTCGTGGGGATCGCCTTGTTGAGGGCGGCGAGTTGTCGCTTGAGGCGGCCGACGGTGGAAGCCAATTTCTCGCGGCCCGCATCGGTCTGCTTGTAGGCGTTCACGAGTTGGGCCTGCTGGGCCTTGGTCCGTTTCGCCTCGGCGGTACGGGCGATCTCGAGGATCGTTGCCGGGATCTTCAGGTCGGCGGGGTCGACGCCGCTGACGGAGACGCGGAATCGACCGATCAGGTAGTTGGCCGATTGCCCGTTGTGGTGCAGGCTGATGATCAGTCGTGAACCACCGGGGTTTTCGATCGGGCGGGTGGGAAAGAAGATCGCCTGTCGATCGACATTGGGCGACCCGGTCTTGACGTTGATCGCCCAGCCGGTCTTCTGGTTGCCGTCGATCGCGTGAGCGATCGGGTAGCCCTCCTGGGCATGATCGGTCGTCGCCGAAGCAATTTTCACCGCGGCCGGTTTGGCGTCGGGATCTCTGGAACCGGCGGAAAGAGTGAATTCCGAGAGGATGAAATTCCCGTTGCTGGCACGGCCGGGACCCTGCTTGGGCAGACTCTTGTGGGTGAGTGTTTCGATCCGGACGGCCGTGATGCGTTCCAGTGGCGCGTCGAGTGTGACGGTGTAGGTGTCGTTGGCCGGAACACTGAAATCCACGACCAGCGATTCGTCCTTCAGTTTTGTCAGCACGGCGCCCTTGGCAGTGGTCCATTTCACCGGGGCCAGCCGATGGAATTTGCCTTCTTTCATCACTGCCAGTCGCTTGATCCACGCCGGTCGGCCGGCGGCGAAGGCCCGGTCATGGGCGGCCAGTGGTTTTTCGGCGGCCACGATCTCCTCGGCCAGACGTTTCTTCATCGACGACTGTTCGCCGGTGGGAACCGAAATTTTCGGTCCCGAACCGTTGGCGTCGTTGTTGTCCTCGCAGTTGTTGAAGACCGCGAACATTCGATAGAAGTCTCGCTGCGAGATCGGGTCGAACTTGTGTTCGTGGCACTGAGCGCAGCCGAGGGTCAGGCCCAGGAACACGGCGCCGGTCGTGTTGATGCGATCGACGATCGCATCAACACGAAATTGTTCGTCGTCGGTTCCACCCTCCTGGTTGATCAGGGTGTTGCGGTGGAAACCGGTGGCGACCAGTTGATCGAGCCGGGGATCGGGAAGCAGGTCGCCGGCAATTTGCTCGGTGGCGAAACGGTCAAAAGGCAGATCGGCGTTGACGGCGTTGATGACCCAGTCGCGGTACTTCCAGATCGATCGTGCTGCGTCGATCGTGAAGCCGTCGGAATCGGCGTAGCGGGCGAGGTCGAGCCAGTGTCGGCCCCAGCGTTCGCCGTAGCGTGGCGAGGCCAGCAGGCGGTCGACCAGCCGTTGGTAGGCCCCCGGTGCCGTATCGGCCAGAAATCGATCGATTGCAGCCGGTTGCGGAGGAAGCCCGAGCAGGTCGAGGCTGAGCCGCCTCAGCAGTGTGACACGGTCGGCCGGAGGAGAGGGTTTCAGGCCTTCGGCGTCGAGGCGTGCCAGCACGAAGGCGTCGATGCCGTTGCGGACCCATCGCGGATCCGAAACGATCGGTGGCCCGGGCTGGAGAATTGTCTGAAACGACCAGTGATCGCCCCGGTGACGACTGGCGGAGATCTTCTCGTCGTCGGGGAACCTGGCTCCCTGGACGATCCAGGCCTTGACCAACGCGATCTCGGCCGGTTTCAGCGAAGGTTTTTCGTAGGGCATCCGTTCGACGTCGCCCTGGCCGAGCAGGGTCAGGAACAGGAGGCTCTTGCCGGGTTTTCCGGGGACGATGGCTGCCCCGCGGTCGCCGCCTCGCCTGGCGAGACGGCCGGCGTCCAGCCGCAGTCCCGACTGGTCCTTCTTTGCGTTGTGACAACCGGTGCAATGGCGGACCAGCAGCGGCTTGATCTGCGTCCGGTAATCGACGGCCGGTGGCGCGGCGGCAGCCGGCACCCAGGGCAGCAAGACAGCCATCAGCAGCGCCGTCGGGACCGACAGCGGGGCACGGGTAGGAGTGGTACAGTAGGGCATGGGCAACCCGGATGAGGAGGCAGGCAAGCGGACCCGGGGAAACTCCATGGTATCACCCGTCCCTGTTGGACGGCAACCAGGATGCGTCGAGCAGTGGGAGATTGGTGGAGGCGAAGAGTTCGCCCCAGCGGTACGAGTCGAGCAGCCCGTCGGTGGGGCGACCGAGCAGGTGGTAGGCGGCCCAGACAGCTTCGATCGTTGCCAGCCCGGCGGGTGGGTCTGCGAAGAGCTTCGAGGTCCGGGGGTATGCTGTCTGGAGGTCGGGGAGGCTGCGGACCGGGAGCTGTTCGTAGTCGGCTTCCATGCCGGCGACCAGTCGCCAGGTGCCGTCGAGGACGAGCAATCCGCGGTGAGCGTCGCCGGGTCCGAGCAAGGGCCCCCCCAATCCCAGCCGGACGTAACCCTCGAGTGGTTCCGGGCCCCGCGACGGGAATTGCCAGAACACGAACCCGTCACGTCCGCGAAGAGGTTCGACCGAGCACTTGCTGCGTCGTTCGCGAGGATGCACGACGATGACCGTCGGTGGCGCGGCGTCGCGGGGAGCAAGTGAAGCGGATGATGGGGTCGTCACCGTCCCCGCGCCTCGGCCTTCAAGGCCCGGATCGTCGCCAGTGTCGTCTCGATTTCTCCCGCGATCCGGGGGATATCGGCCGGGTCGTCCGGCTGTGCCTTGGCACCGGCGAGCTGTTGATGGAGGCTATCGAGTTTCTTGCGGGAGACCTCGAGTTGTTTCTTCTGCTTGCGATTGAGGCCCATCAGGTTTCTCCAAAGCGTCGCCCGCGTTGCCCGCCCGGGCTCCCGCCCGGTAGAGTTGGCACGGTCCGGGCAGGTGAGCTGGCCCGGTGAAAAGAACAGGAAAGTAGTCTAGCAGTGTCGGATTCCCTGGGCGAGATCGAAGAGTCGTTGGCACGAGCGTTGCTCGGATCGACCTGTCACCGTGTCGTGCTGAGTCGCCGGCGTGGAAACCGGGATGAGTTTCCCGAACGGATCGTGATCCGCCCGGTCGGGCTGGCTTCTGGTGACCATTACCAGTTCACATCGGAATCCGAAGATCGCCAGACCCACGAGAATCTCTCGCCGGCCGCCGCCGTCGTCCGTGTCGACGAACTCTTTCCCGGGGTCTTTCGGGATGTCCACCTGTTCACCGCCAGCGAGGATCTCTCGGCACGGGTTGGCCGGGCAGAGAGGTTGAAGGTGCACCGTGGTCCGGCCTCGACGCAACCGCCCGAGACGCCCGACCACGATCGACGCAAGCAGTACCTGTTGCCCGAGGGAGAACCATGCCGGTTCCTGGAGGCGATCGGGGTGATGACTGCCGCGGGGCGGGTGCGGCGATCGCGGACGGCCAAGTTCCGGCAGGTCAACCGCTTCCTCGAACTCGTCGATGACTGCCTGGACGCCCTGCCCGAAGATCGCCGGATCACGGTCCTGGATTTCGGGTCGGGCAAGAGCTATCTGACCTTTGCCTTGCACCACCTGCTGACCGTGTTGAGACACAGAACAGTGCGGATCGTGGGACTGGATCGCAATCCCGACGTGGTTGCCGATTGTCGTGGGATTGCCGAGCGACTGGGACTCGACGACATCGAGTTCCGCCTGGGGGACATCGCCGGTTTCGAGTACGCCGAACCGGTCGACCTGGCCGTTTCACTGCACGCCTGTGACACGGCCACCGATGACGCCCTGGCGCGAGCGGTCGCCTGGGAGGCCGAGGTCATTCTCGCGGTGCCGTGCTGCCAACACGAGTTGTCCGCTGCACTGGAGATCGATCGGTTGGCCGCCGTGCAGCGACACGGGATCCTGCAGGAGCGACTCGCGGCCCTGGTGACCGATGCTTTGCGGGCCGAGGCGCTGGAAGTCTGCGGGTACCGTGCCCAGGTGGTCGAGTTCATCGACCTGGAACACACGGCGAAGAATGTCCTGCTGCGGGCGGTTCGCCGTGACGGGACCGAGAACGGGTCGCGGCAACGGCAGCGGCATGTGGACGCCTACCGGGCACTGCGAGAAAACCTGGCGGTGGAAACGACCCGGCTCGAGGAACAACTCGGCGAGTTGTTTCGTGAACTTGTTGCCCGGGACTGATCAACACGGCCGCGGTCAGGCCAGCGAACGCCTAGCGGTGGCGACGACGACGTGCCCGGGCGGCGAGGTAGCCGCCGAGGGCGGTCACGTAGGGTTCGCTGGTCAAGATCCGCTGGTAGTCAATTCCCTGGCCGGCGGCTCCCTGTTCCAGGCGACCGCAGAAACGGGAGAATCGCTCCAGGTAACGTTCGCGGAGACGATGCGGATCGGCCAGCAGGCGATGATCGGCCTGTTCGAGATTGTGGAACTGCGACGGTCGCGAGAAGGGAAAATCTGCCTCTTCCGGCGAGACGATGTGAAAGAGAATCAGTTCGTGTCGCGCGTGACGAAAGCGGGCCAGGGCCGAGATCAGTGAATCGGGATCGTCGAGGAAGTCACTGATCAGGATGACCAGGCAACGGCGTGAGAGTGTCGGCAACACGTCACTGATCACCTCGGCCATCCCATTCCCGCCACCGCCGGATGGCTCGGCTCCGGGCACGAGCGACTCGAGCGACTCGGTGACCTGGGCAAAGAGACCCAGATGTGTCGAGGGAGCCAGGCGGGTCCGAATCTGGTCGTCGAAAACGGTGAGGCCGACGGCATCACGCTGTGCCAGCAGAAGATAGGCCAGGGCCGCGGCGAGTTGGCGGGCGTAGTCGAACTTCGAGAGCGTGCTGTGGCGATAGGACATGCTGCCGGAGGCATCGACGAGCAGGTGGCACCTCAGATTGGTTTCTTCCTCGAATTCCTTGACGTAGTACTTGCCGGTCTTGCCGTAGGCCCGCCAGTCGATGTGCCGAATCTCGTCGCCGGGGTAGTACTGACGGTGCTCGGTGAACTCGACACTGGCCCCCTTGAACGGACTCTTGTGCTGGCCCATGATGTCGCCCTCGACAACCAGTCGGGCGACCAGATCCAGGCGACCGTAGTTGGCCAACGCCGTCGGGTCTTCCATCGGCGACGGTCCCGGGCCGGAACCACGAATCGTTGATGGGTTGGTGTGTCGAGCGCGGGCCATGTCGGATGCGATGCCGAAGAGAGGCGAGCGGTTGAGACGGTTTTCTAGAATTCGATAAGTCGTGTTGCAACGCGACTCTACGACAAATTGTCAGTAAAAAGAGAAAACAAACTGAAAAACACCATCTTGACAAATTAGAATGCCGATTTATAGTGGCGAATCTCGTCAGTTCACAAGATGTAGGTGTTCATGGACTCCAGTCCCCTATAGCTTGTGGTATTTGAGCCATCAAAGACGGCTCAATATACTGTTCATCCGTACACTTCAGTAGGCCAATTCGAGCTTTCTGAGTCCCTTTGGGGGGCGGTTGGCGAGGTTCCCGAGATAGAACTGGAGAGTGACGCTGCCAAGGTTAAGGAGTGCATGATGCACGAGACGAAGGGCGTAAAAGAGCACGGACGTTCTGAAGAGTTGGCCAAGGGATCAGGTGACGGTTTCGAGAACGGTCGAAACGGGAACGGTCGGACGGACCTGGAGCCGTCGACAGGACAGGCCCAGCCGGTGTCGTCGCATTTCTGCCCCGGCGATGTCGATCCGTTCGACACGGTGGAGTGGGAACTGAGGACGGCCTCGATCAAGGACGAAAACGGCGGTGTGCTTTTCGAGCAGACCGACTGTGAAATTCCGTCGGGTTGGAGTCCGTTGGCGACCAACGTGGTGGTCAGCAAGTATTTCTACGGTGAGCCGGGAACACCGGAGCGTGAGACGAGTGTTCGCCAGGTGGTTCACCGCGTGGCGCGGACGATCGCAGACTGGGGCGTTGCCGACGGCTACTTCGCCGGCGAGGAAGACGGCGAGAGGTTCTACCGCGACCTGGCCTGGCTGTGTCTGCACCAGCACGGTGCGTTCAACTCACCGGTCTGGTTCAATGTCGGCCTCTACCACCAGTACGGTGTGGGCGGCTCTCGGGGCAACTACCGTTTTGACACCGAGACGAAGTCGATCCGTCGTCCGGAGACGTCCTACGAGTTTCCTCAGGCGTCGGCCTGCTTTATCCAGTCGGTCGAGGACAACATGGAGGACATCATGCGTCTCGCCACGAGCGAGGCGATGCTCTTCAAGTTCGGTTCTGGCACCGGCACCGATCTCTCGACGATCCGCAGTGCGCGCGAGAAACTCTCCGGTGGTGGCACTCCTTCCGGCCCGCTTTCTTTCATGCGGGTCTACGACCAGATCGCGGCGGTGGTCAAGTCCGGTGGCAAGACGCGTCGGGCCGCGAAGATGCAGAGCCTGAAGGACTGGCATCCCGATGTGATGGATTTCATCCAGGCCAAGGCCAAGGAAGAGAAGAAGGCGCGGACGCTGATCAACAGTGGCGAGTACGAAGCCAACTTCAACGGCGAGGCCTACAGTTCGATCATGTTCCAGAATGCGAACCTCTCGGTCCGCATCAGCGATGAATTCATGCAGGCCGTCGAATCGGCAGAGACCTGGACCACCCGCTGGGTGACAAACCCCGCGCAGCCCGGTCCCGAGTATCCGGCGGTCGAGGTGATGCACGAAATTGCCCACGGGACCTGGTACTGCGGCGACCCCGGGGTGCAGTACGAATCGACGATCAATCGTTGGCACACCTGCCCCAACAGCGGGCCGATCAATGCCTCGAACCCGTGTTCGGAGTACATGTTCCTGGACGACACCGCCTGCAACCTTGCCAGCATCAACCTGCGGAAGTTTGTTGAGGCCGACGGGGGCATCGACGTCGAGCGGTTTCGTCGGGCGGCCAGTATTTTTATTACCGCCCAGGAAATTCTCGTCGATCGTGCCAGCTATCCGATGCCGGCGATCGCCGAGAACAGTCACCTGTTTCGCCCGCTGGGCCTGGGATACGCCAACCTCGGCAGCCTGTTGATGTCGATGGGGATTCCCTATGACAGCGATACGGGCCGGGGTATCTGCGGGGCCCTGACGGCACTGCTCAACGGCGAGGCCTACCGGACATCAAGTGAAATTGCCGGCAACATCGGTACGTTTTCCGGTTACTCGGAGAACCGCGATCCGATGCTTGAGGTGATGCAGAAACACCGTGACGCGGTCGAGGATATCGACGAGGCGTGTCCGTCGTACCTGAAGGACGCGGCCCGGATGTGCTGGGACGAGTGCCTGGCGACCGGACGCAAACATGGCTATCGCAATGCCCAGGCCACCGTCCTGGCGCCGACAGGCACGATCGCCTTCATGATGGACTGCGACACGACCGGGATCGAGCCCGACATCGCGCTGGTGAAGTACAAGCAGCTTGCCGGTGGTGGGATGATGAAGATCGTCAACCGCACCGTGCCCGAGGCGCTGGGTGTCCTGGGTTACGATGCCGCTTCGGTCGAGAGGATCGTGGCGTATATCGATGCGAACGAAACGATCGAGGGTGCCGAAGACCTGAAAACCGAGCACCTGCCGATCTTCGACTGTGCCTTCACCCCTGCCAATGGCGAGCGGTCGATCTCCTGGCGTGGCCACGTGGGCATGATGGCCGCCGCCCAGCCGTTTCTCTCCGGCGCGATTTCCAAGACGGTCAACATGCCGGAAGATTCGACGGTCGAGGAAATCCAGGAAGCCTACATCGAAGGCTGGCGGCAAGGCCTGAAGGCCCTGGCGATCTACCGCGATGGTTCAAAGCAGAGCCAGCCGCTGGCAACCAGCCGGGAAGGGGCGCGAAACGAGGGCCAGGTGCTCGGCCCGGTGCGTCGTCGCCTGCCGGCGACACGCGAGTCGCTGACCCACAAGTTCTCCGTGGGTGGCCACGAGGGCTACATCACCGTTGGCCTTTTCGAAGACGGTACGCCTGGTGAACTGTTCATCACGATGGCCAAAGAAGGCAGTACGATCGGTGGATTGATGGACACGATCGGTACCCTGACGAGCATGTCGCTGCAATACGGTGTTCCGTTGAACGCGCTGACAAGCAAGTTCAGCCACATGCGGTTCGAACCCTCGGGTTGGACCGGCAACGAGGAAATCCCCAACGCCAAGAGTGTCGTTGATTACATCTTCCGTTGGCTGGGTATCCGTTTCCTGCCCGGGTATCGCGAAGAGAACATGCCTGGCCCGATCGCCACCGAGTCGGCCGGGTCCGGGGCGGTGTCGCTGACGGTTTCCTCGCCCGCGGAACTCGAGCAGGCCGTGGCCGAAACCGTGGCCGCCCACGCCGACGCCTCGGCGATTCGCAGTCAGCAATTCGCCCAGTTCCAGGTCGATGCCCCGGCCTGCGACGGCTGCGGTGCCATCACCGTTCGAAACGGCAACTGTTACCTCTGTCACAACTGTGGAAACAGCATGGGATGTAGCTGAAGGACCAGCAAGTCTCTTGCACCTGGCACCCCGATCACAGGAAGGATCGGGGTGCCTTTGTCTTGGCTTTCCAGAAACCTCATCGGGGAAATCACCGACATGAACGCGCCAATCCTCGTCATCGACGGCGAAGTGACCACGCCGCTCAGCCTGACCTACGACGAGTTGTCCGCTTTCCCCGAATCCGACCAGGTACGGGATGTCAGCCGTTTCCAACCGTCTCGCAGTGGTGACGGCGTGACGCTCGAGTCGATCCTGCAACGTGTCTCGCAGACCGACGCCGCCAGTTATCTCACGCTGCATGCCACCGCGGATGATTTTGCCGCCAGCATTCCGCTCGAGTCGGTCCGGGCCGAGGGGATCATCGTCTACAGTGTCGATGACCAGCCCATGACACTCGGGCAGGGCGGGCCCGTCCGCTTCCTGATCAGGAACCCCGCCGCCTGCCACACCGAGGAACTCGATGACTGCGCCAACGTCAAGTTCCTTGACCGGATCGAGTTGACCTCGGGTCGAGGTCGTGACACGCGGCCGATCGATGACGAGAAGCACGAGGAGTTGCACCGGCGGCAGGACGCCGAGGCGGGCGGCCACGAGCACTGACGGGTTGTGCCGAACCCGACGTCGGTCACCTCTGACCCAGCAGTGTAGCGAGTTGCGGGTTGCGGGCATTCATGGCCCCGAAGCGGGGTTCCAGTGACAACTGGAAGCCGGCGGCGCCGCGACTTTCGTCGTAGCTGGCCCCCACGTGAACCAGGAAGTCGCCGCCGATGCGGGTGATCATCAGCGATTGCCCCTGGTTGCGATGCTCGGCGAGGTCGTAGGCGGTGGCAACCGTCGACACCCACTTGGGACTCATCCGGTAACTGAAACTGGCCGTCAGGATCTGGCTGTCGAGTCCACCACCCCGGATCTGTCGCATGCCGGCATACAGTGTGCCGCGTGTGGTGCGTTGGCTGAGCATTCCGAGGTTCCACATCTGCGGCGCGTCGTCGAAGAGATCGATGTAGGTGTCGGCCAGGAGCGTGGTGCGGTCACTGACGTGCCAGCGATACATCGCCCCCAGCAGCCCGAAGTCCTCGCCGAAGTTGTCACGATCCGCACGGGGGAACCAGGTTGCTTCGAGGTCAAGCGTCATCCAGTTGCGGATTCGCTGTTGACCGACCGGGCCGACCTTCGTCTGCAATCGTTGTCGCCAGGCCATCCGCAGTGCCTGCTGGTCGGCGACCAGTTCGTGCCAGGGAACCATCAGGCCCAGGCCGGTTCCCGAGCGGACTGCCATGCTGCGGGGATCGAAACCCATCGGCAGCGTGCCCGCGAAGCTGTTGCCAAGCAGGCGATAGCGAAATCGCTCCTGCGCGTTGTCATCGATCTCGTTGTACTGGGGAATCTCGTCGAGCCCGCGGGTGGTTTCGGTCCACGACAGGTCAGTTTCGAAGGTCATCTTGTGGGCGAGTCCGTTGAGCCCGAAGACGGGGCTGCGAACGCCGGGGAAGGCTTTCCAGAACGACAGGCTGCCTCGAACACCGCCGCTGAAGAGGTGACGGTCGATGTCGGTACCGGCAAACCCCTCGGTCCAGTAGGCCTCCTCGGCCATCACGTAGGGAACCAGCGGTGCCGGTCCCATCGCCAGCGGCAGCGACAACTCGTGACGTGACATCAACACCGCACCAGCCGCGTTCGTGGTGTAGCCGAGGGGATCGAAGGCGTCGGTGAGATCCGATGGAGCGTCGGCGGGTCGCAGACGTCCATAGCCGGCCGAGGTGTGACTCGACCAGCTCAGCCAGCCGCCCAGCAGGGGCTGGGAAAACACGTAGAGGTCGCCTCGAGGCAGCCATTCGGTCGTCGTTTCGAAGTCGTTCAGTTGCGGGCGAGCCAGCAGCGACCAGGCGGTTGTTTCCCCGAGTTGTTCCAGGTACAGAAGCGTTTCGTGATCCTTTTCCTCGTCAAATTCCTCCTCGTAGTACTGCTCGAGCAGGTTGCGGTCCGAGAGGTACCCGAGTTCTCCGGTCACACTCAGCCGCCCAGGCAGATCGTGACGGTGGATGACTCTCGCGCGACCGCGGTTCGCGGATTCGGGGGCGATTCGTCTGCGATCGCGGCCGAGGTTGTCGACGCCGTCATCGTGAAGATAGGCACCGTCGCTCCAGCCGCGGATTTCACCGGGAAGCCCCAGTAGCCCGTTGCGTTCGTAGGACAGGCCACTGCCGATTCGAGGCCCGCGCTTCGAGAAGTAGTCGGCGTTGAGGGTCCAGTCGAGCCCCTCGACCGGATCGATTCCCAGCAGACTGAACAGGCTCCAGGTTGTCTCCAGTTGACCGCCGAAGATGTTGTCGTGTCGGGCGCTGATGCGACGCAGCGGGATGTTCAATTCCGCAGCGGGGCCACCCAGGTTGGGTGCAAAGAAGATCGGGACATCATCGACAAGCAGCAGGTTGTTCTGCGTGGTCAGCCAGTAGACCTGGCCGTCGCTGGAACCGGTGGAGGAGCCAAGCCAACCGGGGAGCTTGCGTCGGTCGAGAAACATGTCACGGGCCTGGACCCGGAAACCGGGTTTTCCGAAGGGGCTGGTGGTGGCCCAGGCATTGTGGGCATGGAAACTCTGATCCCCTTCCTTGCGAATCCGTTCGGCCCGAACCCTCAATGGCACGCGGGCTCCTGGCAACTGGGCCTTCAAGTCGGCATCCAGCAGCAGGGCCCGCCCTTCGCGGACATCGTAGACAGCCCGCCGGGCTCGCAGGACATGCCCGCCCATCCGGATCTCGATGTTACCTTCCAGGTACACCTGTATCGGCGTTTCCGTGCCGAGTTCGAGTTGTGCCGTCAGTTGTTGACCATCGTTGAGTTGCGTCCAGATCACGGCACGGTCGGCCGACAGGTCGACCGTGTTGCTGCCAAACAGCGCCTGGGTCTTGTTCGACTCGACGACATCGACCACGAGGTTGATGCCCCCGGTAATCACGAGCATGTTTTCGGCCGGCGTGGTTCCAGGCGACTTGTCGATTGTCACGTTGAAAGGAACGCTGGTCCGCGGAAAGAACTGTATTCGTCGCCGGCGACCGGTTGGCTCGCTGAGGGGCGGTGCCGGGAGGCTGTCGGGCTGATAGGCCACCAGTGAACGGCGTTCAGTGGGTCGTCGTTGTCGGTGGGCCGTCGCGCGTCGGTAGAGCGGATCGTGAACCAGCGGTGTGGGATGTCGCTGCCGTCGTCGAATTGTCACCGTCGGCAGGCTCGCAGAAGTCTCGAGATCGTGAAGCAGGATCGGCCGGCTGTGGGTCTGGCCCGGTTGGCGAACGCGGACATTCTCTTCCAGGTACAGCGACATGCGAATCCCGCTCTCCGGGCGTCGTGCCGCGCTGATCCAACCGATTGCCTGACCGGCGGTGATCACGGTGTCGGCCTGCGTGATCCGCACGTGTCCCCTCAGCACAGCCACCCTCGAAGAACCCCCGGTTGCCGAGGTTGCGACTTCGTACCCGAAATCGGCCGTCACCGTGATCGTGTCAGCCGATCCAGATCCGGTCGCATCGGATCGCGCCGGATCGGCTGCCCGGGCGGCTGCGGGCAAGGCAATCGCGGCGAGAACGCCGGTGATGCAGAGAGACCGCAGCCATCGGGCAACGGGCCATCGCTCACGGGGCGAGAGGACAGCGTGTGAGGGCATCCTGCCCAACACGTCTTCTCCCATTCTCATAAAGGGCAAAGGCGGGAACTGACGACGGCCGACGGTGGCAAAGGGGCGGGATTATAGGTCCGTGTTTTGAACGGTGTCAATAAGCCGTCCGCGGGGGAGAATTCCGACGCCCGCCAGCAGGGCCACCACGGGGACCAGGGGAGCCCGCATCCGCATCGTGGACCAGAAAACCAGGTGCAATGCCGAGAGTGCCAGCAGCAGCAACAGGCACGGCAGCCATTCCGGATGCTCTCGCCAGGGCATCCGGTACAGACCCCGGCACATCGCCAGTGTTGCCAGGACATACCAGCAGGCCACCGGGATCTTCAGGACTGAAGGTTCAGCTGATTCCCACGGCCAGGGGGTCCAGAACCTCACGAATCGCAGCAGGCAGGCCCGGCCGAATCCTCGCGGATCATCGGAGATGTTCTCCAGGGCCCGGTGGTACATCCAGGTATCACGCCGGCCCTCGGCGGCGATGCCTCGTCCTGGTTCCGGCAACCGGGATTCCAGCGATTTCCGCCATTGTTGCGGTGTGCGGTCGGGGTCGGAGGTCGTGTCGTTCCAGACCGTTCCCAATGGCTTGCGGACAACCTGTTCGTAGAACACCGGGTTGTTGCCCAGCAGCAGCGTGAATCCGCCGTGGGTTGTCGTCAGAACCGGTGTTCCCGAGACGTGGAGGTTTCGGCCCAGCCAGGGACACACGACCACGGCAATGCCGATGGCGACCGCCAGCACGGCCTGCCGCGGCGACGACGGCCTGCCGGATCGTTGCCGCCACCAGCGGAACAGGCAGGCCAGCAGCACCAGGGTCCCGAAGGCCCACACCGAGGGGCGACAGAGGGCGGCCAGGCCGAACAAGACACCGACGACGACCGACCTGCGGATTGTCGATGGCGCGGCAGCAGTCGCCAGCAGCCAGACGATCAATGCCGTGAACAGCGTTTCGGTCATCGGCAGCGTGGCTCCCACGACCAGCAACGGGTCGATCGCCACCGCCGCGGCCGACCACCAGGCGGCCTGGCCCAGTCCCAGTCTCAGCCCCAGTCGCCAGGTGCCCAGAACCGTGGCCAGACCCAGCAGCCAGTGAAACGCGGCCAGGATCTCGTCACGACCAGCCAACTTTCCGTCGCCGGCTGCGATCCGGTCCAGGCCGGCCAGAACCAGCGGGTAAAGCGGCGGCCGGTAGGCGGTGGGCGTACCGTGGTCGGGGTGGACCAGTCCCCGGCCCTGGGCAATGCCCCCGGCCAGTACCCGGTAATGATCACGATCATCTCGCAGCGACGCGTGTCGCAGGCAGGCGATCGGACCACGGACGGCCAGCGTCAGCAGGACAAGAAACAGGATCGGACGGAAGCGGAACACGCAGACTCCTGTTGGCCGATCGAAGGGAACGTGGCTATCCTGTACAGCCCTTGGCACCGGGGGAGTGGTGCCAGTGTAACCGATGGTTGGCAGCGCCGGGGATTGATGAACTCGACCAGGACCGACCCGGCGAAAAACGAGTCGACCGGGAACGGGTTGTCGAGCGGCCCGTTGGAACGCCTGTGCGAGCGGATCCTGGCGTGGCGAGCGACCTTGCTGTTGTTGGCGGTGGTGCTGGTTGCGGTTGCCGTTGTTCCTGCCGGCCGGTTGCGGTTCGATCAGAGGATCGAGTCACTCTACGCCGAGGATGATCCCCACCTGGCTGCTTTTCGTGCCAGCCGCAGCCTGTTCGGTGGGGACGAATTCATCATCGTCGCCTACGACGAGCCCTCGTTGCTGGCGACGCGCACGACCGATGCGGGTGACACGGAAACGATGAGCCGGTTGCAGCCGGAGGCTGAACAGAGGCTGACGACATTTGCCGAGAACCTGGGCTCGGTCCCCGGAGTCCAGGCCCGTAGTACGCAGCACCTGGGCAGGGCACTGGCTTTTCCCTACGGGCGTCGTCGCGTGTTGGACCAGGTCGAGGGTGTCCTGGTCGGTGAAGACCGTCGTACCGTGGCGATCGTTCTGAGGCTGGAACCGGCCGAGGGACCGGAAGCCTCGATGAATCGGGCCACCACGTTTGCCGCGATTCGAAAACTGGCGGCCGCCCACGTTCCCCCGGCCGAGGTTGTCGGTGAACCGGTCCAGGTACACGACATGTTTCGTTATGTCGAGGACGACGGCCGGACACTGTTCTGGTGGTCGCTGGGATTGTTGGCGGCGGTGATCCTGCTGCTTTTCGGCCGGCTGAGATGGGTGTTGTTGCCGCTGGCGGTGGTCGTGGCGGCGATCACCTGGACCGAGGCCCTGCTGGCGATCAGCGGCATGAGGTTGAGCATGGTCAGCTCGATGCTCAACTCGCTGGTCACCATCATCGGGATTGCCACCGTCACGCACGTGACGGTGCACTACCGGGAACTTCGCCGCGAGTACGAACGGGTGGCGGCGCTGGAACGGACGCTTCGTGAACTGGCACCGCCGGTCTTCTGGACCGGAGCCACCACCGCCGTGGGGTTCGCGGCGCTGCTCTCGAGCCAGATCACGCCGGTCCAGAGTTTCGGGATCATGATGGCGCTGGCCACGATGCTGGTCCTGGTCGCTTCACTGATGCTGCTTCCCGGCGGCATCCTCTTCGGGTCGACCACCGTCGATCCCGGCCAGGCACCCGGTGAGGGCCAACTGGTCAAGGGGCTCGAATCGCTGGCCCGCGGAATCCGCCGTCGTTCAGGGCAGGTGCTTGCCGGCACGCTGGCCATCGTGATCCTGGCCGGCGCCGGGCTGACTCGCCTGGAGGTCGAAACCAACTTCAGCGAGAATTTTCGCGAGGAGAGTCCGATTCGCCAGGGTTTGAAATTTGTCGAATCGAAACTCGGGGGAGCGGGAAACTGGGAGGTGAATTTTCCGGTGCCCTCGAAGCTGGGCAGGGAGGACATCGACCGGGTTGCGAAACTTGCCGACCGGCTGCGGAAGGAGGTCTCGGCCCGCCTGTTGACCGAGGACAGCAGGCCCCGGTTGACGAAGGTCGTGGCGCTGAGTGATGGCCTGGCAATGGTTCCCCGGATTCCGCTGATCCTCAACACGCTCACCAAGCAACTGAAGGTCCTGGATCGATTCCAGTCCGAGTACGTCAGCACGCTCTACAATCCCCGGGCCGGTCGAATGCGGATCGTGCTGAGGGCGCTGGAGCAGGAGCAGGCTGGCCAGAAGCGGGAACTGATCGAACGGACAGAAGAAATCGCCAGGGAGACGTTTCCCGCGACTGGATCGGGGGAACGGCCGGTCGAGGCGACCGGGTTGTACGTCTTGCTGACGTTCCTGATCGAGAGCCTGTTGCGTGACCAGGTCGTCAGTTTCTTTCTCGCCGCGGTGGGAATCGCCGTGATGCTGGGCCTGGCGTTTCGCAGCCTGCGACTGGGGATGGTGGCGGTGTTGCCCAACCTGTTCCCGATCGTGCTGGTGATCGGGACCATGGGCTGGATCGGGCTGCCGGTCAACATCGCCACGGCGATGATCGCCAGCGTATCACTGGGGCTGACGGTCGATTCGAGCATCCACTACATCTCGGGTTTCCGCCGGGCCCGTGCCCGGGGACTGGACGTCGCCGAGGCACTGCAGCAGACGCACTCGAGTGTCGGACGTGCCGTCGTGATGGCCAACCTCGCCCTGATCGTCGGGTTCTCGGTCCTGACGCTCTCGCATTTTATCCCACTGGTTTACTTCGGCATCCTGGTCAGCGTGGCCATGCTCGGAGGCCTTGCCGGCAACCTGGTCCTGCTGCCGGTCCTGCTGGCCCGGGTCGAGGGGCGGCCCGAGCCCGTCGTGGATGACCCGGGCCAGCAGGCCTAGTCGCAGGCCGGGCCGTCGATGCGATCGGAAACGACGTCGATCAGCCCGGGATGCCGCCCCAGCGGGGGCCGGAGCTCCCAGTGAACCCCGGGAAACTGCCGGGCGAGCTGATCCCGGTGTTCGGCCAGGTGCAGCGAGGCGTGGCGGCCGGCGGCGAGAAAGAACGGGACAAGAACGACACGTCCGGCTCCCCGTTCCACGCAGGTCGCTCCGCCGGTGGGAATGTCCGGTTCGGCAATTTCCAGGAAGGCCGTTTCGACCAGGTCCCCGGGACGCCGCTGCGCGAGTTCGTCGGCCAGCCACAGCAGGTCCTGGTTGGCCGTTTCCAGTCGACTGCCGTGAGCGATCAGCAGAATCGCTGTCCGGGGCGAGGGTTGCCGGGAAGTACTGATGGTCAGTCGGCCGTGAAAGTGGTGGGTCGATTGATGCCGGGAAGGCCCGCTGTTGACCACCCGAATTGTCTCACCATAAACTCGATTCGGCCACTTTGCACCGGGGCTGTCTCTTTTTCCGGATCGACCCAGACGGACGCGCGATGCCCGATCTGCCCACCACGATCGGTCCGTATGCCATCTCCGAGAAGTTGGGCGCCGGCGGTATGGGGGCCGTCTACCGGGGACGGCACCGCGAGACCGACCAGTCGGCCGCGGTCAAGGTGCTCTCGGCGGCGATGGCCCGCGAACCGGGGTTGGTCGAGCGATTCCGCCGCGAGATCGGGTCGCTCAAACAATTGACCAACCCTCACATCGTGCAGTTTTTTGACAGCGGCGAGCACGACGAGGCGTATTACTATGCGATGGAGTTGGTCGAGGGCGAAACACTGACGTCCCGGTTGAATGAAGTCAAGCGGATTGGCTGGGAGAGGGTGATCGAGGTCGGCGTCCAGGTCTGCAGCGCGTTGAAAGCCGCTCATGATGCAGGGATCATCCACCGCGACCTGAAACCGGGCAACCTGATGTTGACCGCCGACGACACGGTCAAGCTGACCGACTTCGGCGTCGCGCAGATCTTCGCCGCGTCGAAGTTGACCGCCACGGGCGGCATCGTGGGAACCGTCGAGTACATGTCGCCCGAGCAGGCCCAGGGCCGGCGGGCGCATCGCACCAGCGATCTGTATTCGCTGGGCGCCGTCATGTACTGCATGCTGACGGGGCGCCCGCCGTTTAGCGGGCGAAACATGGTCGAGATCATCCAGAAACACCGTTACGGCCAGTTCGATCCGCCGCGGTCGATTGTCCCCGAGATCCCGCGCTGGCTCGACGAGGTCGTCTGTCGGCTGTTGGAGAAGGATCCCGAGGATCGCTATCCCGATGCCTACGTGTTGAGCCTGAGATTGCAGGAGATTCCCCGGAAGGTCTCGCTGGCCGAGGAAGGATCGAGCCCTGGCGATGTCGATGCCCGGACGGTGGTCCTGGACTCGGCAACCGGGCTGTCCGCCGGGAGCGGAGAAAAAACCGAGGGAATGACCGCGGTCACCGCCTCGGCCCGTTCGGTCGGACCCGGCGAGGCGACGCTTGTCCGCGATCTGATGCGGATAGAAATCGAGCGACAACAGCAGCGATCCCCGCTGCTGAAGTGGCTCAACAGTACCACCGGGCTGCTGGTGTGTCTCTCGCTGGCGATCGTGCTGGCGGTGGTGATGTGGCAACGAGGGCGACTGGATCCGGAACAACGATTTGCCGAGGCCGTACGGTTGCTGGAGGCCGATGAACCCGACTGGCAGACCGCCCGCGGCCACCTGGCTCCGCTGATCGCCGAGGATCGGGAGCGGTGGAGTGAGCGGGCGGCTCCTTACCTGGCGAGGATCGAGCAATTGGCCATCGAGTCGCGGTCGCGGCCGGCAAAACGGATCCAGGCCAGAGATGTGACCGAGATGGGCCGGTTCCTGAGGTTGGCGAGGGAATACGAGCGGCTGGGGGACCGGGGCCGGGCCGTGAGAATCCTGGAGTCGGCACTCGAGCTGGCCGCCGGGCAACAGGAATGGGAATCGGAAGCGGAGGTGGCTCGCGGATTGCTGCAGGAATGGAAGCAGGAGTCGGCCGCGGGGCCGGGCAGGTCGCAGCTGGCGACGGCGGCGCTCGTGCGGGCCCGGCAGGCCCGGCAGGGCGGTCGGATTGAGGAAGCCCGGCGGGTGTGGGAGAGTATCGTGGAGTTGTATTCCGGGGATGCCCGGGCCCGCGAGGCGGTCGCCGAGGCGCGGCGGGGGCTGACAGAAACCGAGGACGCGGGCCAATGAACGACAACGGTGAACGGTTGGATCTCAAGGCGCACATCCGCACGGTGGTCGATTTTCCGGTGCCCGGGATCCGGTTCCGTGACATCACGCCGTTGCTGGCATCTCCGGAGGCCTACGGCGAGGTGATCCGCCGCCTGGCCGACGCGTACCGCGAGGAGGGTGTCGACGTGGTGGCGAGTGTCGAGGCGCGGGGGTTCCTGTTCGGGGCACCGCTGGCCCTGGAGCTGGGAGCCCGCTTCGTCCCGGTCCGTAAGCCCGGCAAGTTGCCGCACGACACCCGGTCGCATTCCTACCAGCTCGAATACGGCGAGGACACGCTCGAGGTCCACACCGACGCGGTCGGCGCCGGTGACCGCGTGCTGGTGGTTGATGACCTGCTGGCCACCGGCGGGACGGTGGCCGCGTGCAACCGCCTGCTGGTCGAGGCGGGGGCGGAGGTGGTCGGGTGTGCGGTGGTGATCGAGCTGGAGGGGCTGGGCGGCCGCGAGGCTCTGGCCGGATGCGAGGTGACGACGTTGATGACCTACAGCGAAGACGAGTAACGTGACCACGACCGAAGACCGGCTCAGCGAGATCGTCGAGGAGTGCCAGGACGTGATGGCACACGCCTGGATGGTCCGCACGTTCGTCAAGCACAGCGAGGAGGCCGAGGATTTTCCCGAGTTGATGGGGATGGTGCGGACGGTTTTTGANACCTCGCGGGCCCTGGAAACCCGGCGGGCTGACCCTCCCGGCTACATCAAGATGCTGNGCAAGAAGATCGTAGGCCTGCGNCGGGCGACCGAGCNGTTTCGCATCGACGCNCCGTTGGCCTCGACGCACACCAACTTTNAGCAGGCCGTCCGTTCGCTCGACCTGTGTGNCGACCGCCTCGAGAACCTGCTCTCAGAAGGCCGGGACATCCTGTCGACNTGAGGGCAGTTCCGTGTGATCGGGACCGCTGGCCACTCGTGCTATCGCGACACCCCTGCGAAGCGGGGAGCTCGGTCCAGAAAGTCCTGCCCGGTGAGTCGCCGCATTGTGCGGAGCTAAGCATGGCCGGTTGCCGATCACCGGCACATCCAGTCCATTCTCAGGCTCCCGATGCCGGGCAGATCGCACACACCTTGCTGGATTTTCTGCACCGCGGGTCCTGAAACCGCGAACACAAACGCGAAAAACCGAGCAGAAAAAGTGGATCAACTCCGGACACCGGTGGTTCTGTGGCGTTAGAGGGGGCACGATGCTCGAATCGATCGACTGGACCACGATCCTGGTTGTCGGAATGGTCCTGCTGGCCGGCTATGGCTGGCTGCAGATGCGACGAAGGAAACGCACCTGGCCGATGCCGTATCCACCGCATCACCCGTGGCAACACGCTTCCAGTGAAAATCACGAAGGGGCCGGTCGATGAAGACGCGGTTAACCATTTCCGAATGCCTTGCCATCCAGGTGATGCAGGCGCGGGATACTGATCCCCCCAGGTCCTGTGGATCGCGGAAAGTCATGCAGGAAGTCAGGATCTGGAAGGTCAAGGACGACTAACACCCGAGTTTGCCACCATTGGTGACTCCCAAGTCACCTTCGCGCCGTCGTGATTCCGGAGATATACTCCCACGGACTGGGACCGGGAATCATGCGTCGAGCGAGATGATCGGGTGCGGACGATCGCTGTGATGAACCAGAAGGGGGGCGTCGGCAAGACGACCACCAGCGTCAACCTGGCCGCCGGGTTGGCCGACGCCGGTCGTCGCGTCTGCCTGATCGATCTCGATCCGCAGGCTCACGCCTCGCTCCACCTGGGTGTCGAGGCCCCGCCCGGCACGCCCAGCCTGTATGACGTCATGCTCGGTCGACGTCGATTGATCGAGGTCCGACGCGAGATCAGTCCGTCATTGTCGGTCGTTCCGGGAAACGTGGACCTGGTGGGGACCGAACGCGAGCTGGTCGATGTGGACGGGCGTGAAACCGTGTTGCGAGACGCGATGAACGAACTTGTCGCCGGCGGCGACCTGGACTACTGCCTGGTTGACTGCCCTCCCTCGCTGGGCGTGCTGACCGTCAATGCACTGGCGTCGGTGGGGGAGGTCTTCATACCGCTGCAGCCACATTTCCTGGCCCTGCAGGGACTCTCGAAGCTTCTGGAAACCACCGCCCTGGTCACCCGTCGGCTGAACCGGGGCCTGAAGGTCAGCGGCATTGTCCTGTGCCTCTTCGAAACCGGCACCCGCCTGGCAGCCGACATCGCCGAGGACCTGGCCGCCTTCTTTGCTGCCAGTGATCCACAGGCACCGTGGGCCGGCGCCTGTATCTTCGAGTCACGAATCCGGCGCAACATCCGCCTTGCCGAAGCGGCAGGGTTTGGTCGGTCGATCTTCGGCTATGACCCCGACTGCAACGGATCCCTCGACTACAGGGCACTGGTCGAGGAGGTGATCGCCCAGGAACCCGGCCTGCTGATGGCACGGGCCGGCTGACATCGCCGGCAAGAGCCGCTTTCTCGCCCATACAACCGCGCCAACCCGAACGTGTCGGGATCTGCCGGAACCAGAAATTCCGACAAATGGCTGCAACCTCTGGTGAGGATTCAGCGTCCTAAAGTAACATGGCGGTTGGAATCCCTTGCCTGGGTTTCCCAAACCGCATAACCACACCAGTTTTCCAGGGGACCTTGGTCCGGCGACCGGTCAACACGGAGCCGTGGGTTCGGTTGTCGGAAGGTGTGAGAATACAGGGGAGGCTCTTGGATGAATCTTGGTGTGAAGGCCACGGTGGTGGTGATGTGCCTGGCGTCGTTGACGACGTCTGCAACAGCCCAAGGCCCGGAGAAATCGACCTCCAAAACGGCGGCAGCCCAACCAGCCACCCGTCCGGTACAACCGGCCGCAGCCGCTTCGGATGTGTGGGAGCAGCTGATCTATGTCCCGTACCGCAACCTGAAGTCGGTTTTCGAGAAACATCCCTCGACGGTGTTCCTGCCGTACCTGGAGTACTTGAAGTTGTGGGAGCGTGCCGGCGGTGCGGCTCGCACTGCCCAGGGGCCCCCGGTTCCGGGCGTGATCACCCAGGCAGGCTACGTGGCGACGGTTGATGAGAATCTGGCGCGGATCACCGTGAAGCTGAAGATCCAGGTGCTCGGGACAAAGTGGTCGGAGATTCCGGTCAGTTTCGGGCAGGCAGCGATCGGGAAGATCAGTTCGACCAGTGGCAAGGAGGCCAGCGGTGTGTTGTTGCGTGGCACGGGTGCGGGCAAGTACGCGTTGCTGTTTCCTGAACCGGGAACACACGAGGTGACGCTGGAGTTGACCACGCGAATCCGCACCTCGGCCGACGGCCACTCGTTTGAACTCGACTGCCCGACGGTCGGGATGACGACGTTCGAGTTGTCGATTCCGCGACCCGCACAGGCCGTCGATCTGACGCCTCGACTGGTGGCATTGCCGATCGAGGCTGCCGAAGGACAGACGCGGATCCGGGCTCGCCTGGGAGCAACGCCGAAGATCGCTGCCTTGTGGTACCCGCGGGTCGGACAGAAACCCGACATGGACCTGCTCTCGAGTGTCAACAACTACCAGCACGTATCGATTCGCGATGGCCTGGTGCACACCGATGCGCACCTGCATCACGAGGTGCTGCGTGGCGAGTTGAACCAGTTACGGATCGCCGTTCCCGTTGGCCACCGCATCCTCGACATCGCTTCGACCCAGGCGAAGATCAAGAGCTGGAAGGCGGTCGCCGAAAAAAACCGCCAGGTGGTGACCGTCGAGTTCATCGGTGCGGTCCGGGGCAAGTTCATTCTCGAGGTCCACACCGAGCGGCCGGCCCCGGCGGTGGGGCAGGTGTTCCCGGTGTCGGGAGTCGATGTGGCCGGCATCGCCAAATCAACGATCGACGATGCCGGCATGAAGATCCACGGGATCCACTCGCTGGATGCGGTCCGCGAAAGTGGGCAGGTCGTGTTGACCCACGGTCCGGACCTGACGCTCAATGTTGCCCCACCGCGGGGCCTGGTCCGAATCGAGCCGGCGGAAGTTCTGCAGACGATCCGTCGTCCGGGGGGCCGGTCCTACAAGTACTACAGTCCCCGCTTCGACCTGGGGGTTTCCTACGAACCGGTTCAGCCCCGGATCACCGTCGATCAGGTCTCCCGATTGATCTTTCGCGACGACGAACTGCGATTGACGTCGCAGCTGAAATACACGGTCGAGCGAGCCGGGGTCTTCGAGTGGAAGCTGAGGTTGCCGGCCGGACTGGAACTCGACGACGTCAAGGGTGACGGTTACAAGGAGCACGGGTTCGACAAGGCTTCGCGGATCCTGACCGTTTCGTTGGCGCAACGACGGCAGGGTGCGGTCGGACTGAGAATCACTGCCCATCAACCGTTCGACGGCGAGGCCGATACGGTCAACGTGGCCTTGCCGGTGATCGAGCCGCTGGGCGTGATTCGTGAAAACGGATCGGTGGCCGTCTACGCTCCGAATGCCTACGAGATCGTGACCGACGAGGGCAAGCTGTCGGGGGTCCAGCCGGACCGTTCCAGTCGCCAGGCCGCTGCCGTCGGCTTTGCCCGGCTCGCCAGCGCCTGGCAGTACACGTCGTACCCGACCACCGACGTCGCCCGCAAGCTGTCGCTGCCGGTGACGACACGCCGTCGGCCAACCAGGCTCTCGGCCACCGTCGCCACCATCGCGACCGCCCGCCAGCAACTTGTCGAACTCGAATCACACGTGGTGTTCCTGGTCGAGTATGCCGGCAAGGACACCTTCCGAATCCAGGTTCCCGAGGCGGTTGGGGATCAGGCCCAGATCACCGTCATGACGGCCGATCGCAGACGCCCTGTCACGGTGCCGATTCGCGAGAAGACCGCCGGTGACGCCGTCGATGGTTGGGTCACCTGGACGATCGTGATGCAGAGGGAACGGACCGGGCCGGTCGCGTTCCGGGTGGTGTGGGACCTGAAGTCAGCAGAAAGCAAGGGAGAAGCGGGGGGCAGTCGCGAGGTCCTGCTGCAGCCCCCGCGACCGCTCGATCTCGACAACGACAACATCATCGGTGAGATCGTCATCAGGAAGGACCGTTCGCTGGAAGTGAGGACATCGGAACCCGGGCAGCCAGAGGAGGGACTCGAGAGAATTGATGTGCGGGAACTGCAGTTGATTCCGAGTACCGGGTCGGCCGCTTTTCGCTATCACCACCGCAAACCCGTCGGCCTGCAGATCATCACGCAGCAGTTCGAGGCCGAGCAGGTCGTCGAAACTGTCGTCTCCCGCGGCCTGGTCGAGGTCGTGATCAACAAGGAGGGCCGGGCCGGCGTCCGTTGCCGCTATCGGCTCAAGAGCAGTGAACGCCAGAGACTGAGAGTCGATCTTCCCCGCGGGAGCAGGACACCCGACGTTTTTGTTGGTCGGCGACAGGTACCCGCTGAACTGTTTGAAGGCGAGAAAAACGAGGACGAGGACTGGAAGTCGTACTCGATCAACGTCTCGGGCACGAAGACCGACGAGGAATTCACCCTGACCCTGCGGTACGACCTGGATCTCGACAGTTTCTTTGGCAGCTGGTTCGGGGGTACCGAATCGATTGCCCTGCCCCAGATCGGTGGAGTCGCTTCCGGGGACGGTGTCGACGTGGTGACACAGGAACTGAAAGTGGCGGTCTGGGTTCCCGAGGAATACGGGCTGGTCGGGGCACCAGAAAAATTTGTCATCCTCTCGACCAACTCCGGTCAACTCGAGCGATGGTTTGACCGCCAGGGCCGCGGTGGCGATCCCGGCCATTTTCCGACCCAGGGAAGGGAGTTCATTTATGGCAACCTCGGTGGCAGCGAGTCGGTCGAGGTGACCTGGTGGAAGAACTGGTCGATGACCGCGGGGATCAGTATCCCGATCTTTGCCATCGGTTGCGTGCTGCTCTGGACTCCCTGGACCAACCGGGCAGGTGTCGTGCTTGTCGTCTCGTTTATCGTCTCGCTGTGGTCTCGCAAGGATATCGACGGTGTAACCGAAGCCCTGCTGGCGGCTCGCTGGGGAATTGGCTTTGTGATCGCCGTGTGGCTGTTGGCCGCTGTTGTTGGATTCCAACGCACCAGTCTCTTCTCGCTGCCGTGGTCGAAGTCGACCGAACCCGGCGAGGATCTCCCGCCGGACTCGACCGACCAACCGCCGGCCACCGACGAAGATGTCTCGACGGACGCGGTTTCGGGCGATGAGCCGGATGCTGACGGGCCAGGTGCTGACGAGCCGGAGGACGCATCGTGAGCGTGTTTTTCGGTAGCGGCCGCTGGTCGATCAGGTTGGTGGTGCTCTTGTGGCTGATCGCCGGTTCGGTTTCGGCCCAGTCGACGGCAACACCGCCACGTTCGCGGCGGGTGTTTGTTCCGATCGAGGACCTGGACGTTGTGCTTGCCGGTGATCGGCGCGGGGTGTTGCTCGAGAAGGACGAGTTCCGGAAATTGCAGAAGTTGGCGGCAAGCAACGAGGCGACGCGTCCGCGGGTACCGGTCCCGTTGGTTCTACGAGAAGTTCTCTACACGGCCCGGCTCAGCGGCGATCACCTGCTGATCGACACGACGGTTCGGTTCCACCAGTTTGCCCGTGGTTGGCAGACCCTGTCGTTGCCACTGCGTGGTGTATCGGTCGAGCGTGCAGTCCTGTCGGGGCGGCCGGCGCGGATGGCACGTTTTCGACTGCCGGGAAAAAAAGGGCAGCCCACCGTCTCGGGCCTGGAGTTGTTCCATGACAGGCCGGGGCCTGCCAGACTGGAACTGGGCCTTTCGGCCCCGCTGGCCTCGCTTGGCAGCGACAAGGTCGCGGCCTTCGGGTTGATTCCCGCGGCCACCGCATCACTGGTCGTCCACTTGCCGGCGGGCAAGCATCTGCTGGTGGATGGCCTGGCGGTCCGCCGGCCGGCGGCAACCGAAAAACCGGCGACTTACACCTTGCCCGTCGGTGGTCGCAGCGAGGTACGGCTGGCCGTAACCGATCGGCGGGCCGAACGCAGTGGCGACAAGCTGGCCTTTGCCTCGACCGCATTCGGCATCGGCGTGGCTCCCGGTGAGGTCACCTGGCAGGCGGTGACGAGACTGGATGTGTTCGGGCAAGCGCATAATCGGCTGGTGGCGACGGTCCCACGATCACTGGAAATCACCGACGTCGAGTCCAGTGGGTTGCAGGGTTGGGTGCTGGCCGACGATCCAGGGGACGAACGGCTGACCCAGATCACCCTGGATTATCGCCAGCCATTCACCGGTTCGCGTCGCGTGGTGTTCAAGGGTGTCATGACCACGGTGGTGGGACAATTGTGGCAGGTACCCCGGCTTCGACTTCCCGGCGTCACCTCTCATGTCGGACAGGTCCTGGTCCAGTATCCACCCGGCGTTCGCCTGCAGGTGACCACGGCGAGCGGAGTTCGTCGGGTGGCGGGCGTGGTGGCTCTGAAGGGGGTTGCGGCCGGAGGCGGGGCGTTGAGGTTCGATGCCTGGCGCGAGGATTTTTCACTGTCGTTTGCGACCGAGACCAAGCGGCAGGAGTTGCAGGCGGGATTGGCAACGATCCTGGAGATCGGTGACCAGGGCCTGGACCTGGTCGCTGAAGCGACGATCGAGAGTCGGTTTTCACCGTTGTTCCAGGTCGACCTGTCGACTCCGGTCGACTGGAACGTCACCGGCGTCCGGGTCGCCGGCAAGTCGATCCCCTGGCAGAGACTGCCCGATGCCGATCAGCGGCACCGGTTACGAATCGGATTCGAGAAAGCGTTGCCGGAGGGGACTGAGGTTCGCGTGACCGTACTGGCTCATCGTGACCTGCCCGATTGGCCGTTGGCCAGCGACCGGCAACACGTGGTGCCCCTGCCTGACGTGGCGTTGGAGGTCGGTGGCGATGGCAACGCCGGCGGCAGGTCGGGCTTGATTGTCGAGGGGACCTACGTGATCAAGGCGCCCGAGGAATACGACGTGGTCGCCGACGACCTGGTCGGTCTTGACGAGTCCCGTCTGGAACTCACCGGACAGCGGCTGGGCTACACCTACCAGGGTCTGAAAATCGGGGGCACGCTGCGGGTGATCCGTCGACCGGTGAGGCTGTCGGCCGAATCGCTGACCGTCGCGCGGCTCGATCGTGGAACCCTTGCGACTCACTACGAGACCCGACTGGATATCCAGGGCGGAGGCACCCGCACGGTCGTGATCGACCTGCCCGAGCAGGCTGGTCTCGATCTCAGGTTCCGCCTGTTGCAGTCGCCGTACCGGATCATCGAACAACTGCCCGCGGCTGCGATCGATGGCCGCCGACGCTGGGCCTTGAAGTTCGACGAGTTCGTCCGGGGCCGGGTGTCCCTGGCGGTGGATCTGACGATGGCTCGCGAGCAGGCTGCCGAGAAGAGCGAGGCTGTCGACGGGACCTCCAGGACTTTCCGGCTGCCGACGCTGGCGGTGATTGGTGCCGAGCGGGAAAACGGTTACGTGGCGATCGAGTCGGCCGATGATCAGCAGATCGAAGTCGATGCCTTTGAAACCGGGGATCGGCAGACAAAACTTTCCGAGGTCGATCCCATCGACTTGCCCGCGACCACCTACCGGCCGCGCGAGCAGATCGTGGCCGCCTATCGCTACCTGGTGGCTGGTTACCGGGTGGCGGTTACCGAGACGCGGTTCGATCACGGATCGGTGATGGCGGCGGTTTGCCACCACAGCACCGTGACCAGCGTGTTGGCACGGACCGGCGAGTTCCAGCACCGGGCGTCGTTCGACCTGACCGCCGCCGGCGTGCAGAGCCTGCTGGTCAATCTCGGCGGCACGTCCGCACAAGCCCGGACTCTCTGGGCGGTAACCATCGATGGCCAACCGATCAAGGCACGTCGCCGGGACGAAAAGACGTTTGTCGTTTCCTGGCCGACCGACGAGGCGGGAAGCGGACGGCACAGCCTGGCGATCTTCTACAAGTCGCAGGTTCCCCCGCTGACGGGTTCGGGGCGACTGAGTCAGACGGCGCCGCTGGTGTCGTTGGTGGAAGGAACCGGCCGGGAACAGCCGCCGATCGAGGTTCTCGAACAAAGCTGGACCCTGCATCATCCCGGGCAGACCCTTGTGGTCGAGAGCGAGGGAGAATTTGTTCCCGCCGCCGCGCTGGATCGGGTCAGCCTGCTCGGGCGAATGAAGGAGTCGTTCCGGGTCACCTCGCCCCGCAACCTCCTGATGCGGGCAGTCCTGCTGCTGGTGGTTCTCGGCGGGCTGGCCGTTTTGACGCTGGCTTTTCGCCGCCGTCGCTACCTGGGACTGGCCGCCGCCACAATGGCACTGCTGGCGGTTGGTGTGATGACCTCAGTGATCATGTACAGCGGTCTTCGCTCCGATATGTCCAGAGGATTGGTTCAATCGATGGCAATGCCGACCAGCTCGGAGGGTGCCGATTTCGACTCCGCTGTCGAAATGGAAGCCGCGGTGGCTGAGGATGCTCGCAGCCGGAGCAACACGCTCGGTGACGCACTACCACAGGGCAGGGAGCTGGTGGAGGAGAAACTGGCTGATATTGCGGAGAAATCAAAAGAGACACCCAGCCAGGGAGCCAAGCCCGCGTTACCCGCCGCTCCGGGAGACCCCGGGAACGGGCCGTTTGGCGGCGTTGATCCAACAAATCGTCCCGCTTCCGAATCGAGGCAGCCGCCGCCGCCGGTTCCTACCGAAAATGACGAGCAGGCCGCCAGTGGCAAGCCGGCCAGGAAGCTCTCGAGAAGTGAAGGGGCCGTGTTGTCGCTGGCGTTGGAGATTCAGCCGCCGGCCGGCAGTGTCTCGCGTCACTTCCATTTTCTTGGCAGCAACGATTTTCCCGGAAGCGAAGGTGACCGACCGCCGGCTGCGCTGGAGATTGGCTACCAGGACCTCGGGGCGCAGGCCACCGAACGCTGGTTCTGGATCGTGCTTGTTGTCGGGTGCTGCTGGTTCCTGCGCTCCCGGTCGCTGACACAGCGGTGTGTTGCGGCGATCGCCGCGGTGATTGGTCCCCTGGCCCTGGTCACTGTTCTGCCGGTTTCGTGGAACATCTTCCTGGATGGTCTTTTCCTGGGCGCCGTGGCCGGTTCTGGACTCTGGTTGACGATCGGTGCGGTCGGAAATCTGCCGTCGGCCTGGTCGTGGTGCCGATCCCGTCTTCCCGGCGGCATTGTGCGTACGGGTGGCTTGTTGCTGGCCGTTTCATTGATGGCATTTTCCTCCCGGACGGCAATTGCCCAGCAGCCGGCTGCGAAGGTGTCGGCGGCAGCAAAGAGGCCACCGCTGGCGAAATCCGGACTGCCCAGAGAGGTGATTCCCTTCGATTCCAAGTCCGACCCTCTCAAGGCGTCGCGGGTGTTGATTCCCCAGAGAGAATTCCTGCGCCTGTGGAACCTGGCCCATCCCGATCGCCAGGTCCTGCCTGCTGCTCCGCGGCCCGCTGTCGTGGCCGGAGCGGCGTGGGAGGCGCGGGTGGTGGCCGGGGCCGAGGGCGTGCCCAACCGGGTGGCGGTCCGCGGCGTATTGCAGTTGTATAGTTTCCGCGACGGACAGGTCGTGTTGTCGTTGCCACTGGGTTCGGTTGCCCTGGGCGGGGCCCGGCTCGACGGGAAACCGGCGCCGGTCGTGACCCGGGCCCGCGCTGCCGCGCCGTTGGCCGTGGTTCTCAACGGCCGGGGGGCTCACCGTCTTGAAATCGAATTCGATGTGGCCCTCAGGCAAACGGGTCCAGCCGGGCGGTTCACCGTCCCGTTGCTGGCGGTCCCGGCGGGTCGATTCCGTTTCCTGCTTCCCGCGAAGGACTTGCTCGTGCGGGTCAATGGATCAACGACCCGGCACCGTCGCAGCGTAACCGACGGAAACGAGTCGATCGACATCGGTGTGGATGCCGGTGGCCCGTTGCTGATTTCCTGGCAGCCGCGACAGTCGCTGGCCGCTGCCGACGGGCTTATCCAACTGGAGTCGTACACCTCGGTTCGTGTTGCCGACAACGGGGTGCATCGTCGTGGCCACTATCGCTTCCGCGTTCGCCAGGGCGGGCTTCCCGAGGTGGCCTTTGAATTGCCCGCGACCGTTCGTCTCCAGCGAGTGAGCGGAATCGACGTGGGGGGATGGGATCTTGATGAAGTCGATAAGCAGCGTCGGTTGCGGGTCTTTTTCCGTCGTCGCGTGACCGATGAGACCAGCGTGGAACTCGAGTTGTTCCAGGACCAGCGAGTGGGTGCAAACTCAACCCGGCTTGCGGTGGATGCCATTCGCGTGGTCGGGCACGAACGCGACAGCGGGCTGCTGGCCCTGTTTGTCGAGGACCAGTTTGCCGTCGGCGTGGCCACCAGTACCGGTCTCAAGCAGGTTGACCTCAAGCAACATGCCCGTCCTGGCTGGATCAGCCGCAGGCCCGGTTCCCCGGAGCGGCCGGCGGTGATGGCACCCCCGCAGTTGGCCTTCAAGTACATCAGCCGTCCGTTTGGCCTGGCATTGCAAGTGAGACGACGGATTCCGGTGGCCACCTCGGTGGCCCGGCACGCGGTGCGGGTCGAGCATCGCAAGGTTCGAATTGCTTCGCGAATTCGTTGGCATCTCAGCCAGGCCGCTCGATCCGGAGTCACGTTTGATCTGCCGATCGACTATCTGCCCGTCGGCGTGGCTGCCACGGGGCTGGCCGACTGGTTCGTGCACGTCAACGACGATGGCCGCAGACGGCTGACCGTCAAGTTTGATGCGCCGCGGACGGGCACCGTCGACGTGGTCCTCGACGGCGTACTGCCTCGATCGCCGGAAAAGGAAGAGTTGAAATTGTCGTTGCCGCGGCCTCTGGATACGGGTCGATTGCTGGGGCAGTTAGCCGTCTGGATCGACGAAGCCTACACCGCGAGAATTTCCAGTCGTGGTGGCTGGCGGTCGCTTGATCCGTCGCGGGTCGATCCGGACCTGGGACGTCGCGATCCCCGCAAAGCCCGCTTCGCGTTTGATTCGAACAGCTCCTCGCCGGACCCGGTCTCGCTGCAGGTCACCAAGGCGATTGCGGGATTGCAGGCTGCGGTGGTCACCGTGATCACGGTCACCGACACGTTGGTGGACTATTCGCTGGCCTTGTCCTGGAAAATCACCCAGGCCGCCGCCGACGAGTTTGTCTTCACGACTCCGGGCCGACTCAAGGGCAGCCTCCAGTTTCGTGACGGCCGAATTCGCGAGGTCCGCAGCGAACCGATTGCCGCCGATCCGCAGGGCCGTGTGCGATGGACCATCACGCTCAACGAGCCGGTCCGCAAACAACTGTTTCTGATCGCCCAGGCCACGCTGCCGCCCCCGTCCGCGAACTCGAAGAGCCTTTCGGCTCCCCAGACCATTTTCGAACGAACGGTGGTCCCGGGAAGTGATGACGAAGCGGGGGGGCAGTACCAGCCGCTGGCAACACAGGAACGCTACGTGGTCCTGATCAACCAATCGCGTCGGCAGCTCCTGCGGGAAGAGGTTCCCGGTGTGGAGCGGATCGAAAAGGACGATCTCGACGACGTGAAAGTGCGGGTTGACCGGCAGTTGTTCGACCAGGCCACCGAGATGCTGCAGGTGGCGTCGACGGCCGCGACACCACAGTGGACGCTGGCCTCGGCAACGACCGAGCAGGGGACCACTGCCGAGGTGCAATTGGCCGAGCTTGTGACCGTGTTGGCCGCCGACGGCAGTTGGCGAACGCGTGCGTCGTACACGATTCGTAATCGTTCGCATCAGTTCCTGGCCGTGCGGATGCCGGAGAAGGCCCGGGTGCTGGCGGTGATCGTCGCCGGACGGCCATCGCGACCGGTAGAATCCGCCGCGTCCCGGAAGGAGAACATCGTCCTGGTCGCGTTGCCCAACACCAGCGAGGGCGATCGGTCATTCCAGGTCGTCTTGATCCTCTCGGGACGCCTGGCCGATGGACCGCTTCCGCGTGGTTTTCATCTCTTCGCCGATCAACGGCGTCTTCCCGTGCCTCACGTGGTCAAGCCCGCCGAGGACGATGCGGTGGAAGTGCCGGGAGTGTTTCAGGAATTCGAAATGCCCGTCCGCAGGATCTCCTGGTCGGTCCATGTTCCCGATGATCTCGATGTCGAACCGATCGATGATGAACAAACCAACCTGTCATTAGTCGGCAGTGATCGCCTCAAACTCAACCAGCAACACGCGATTCTCGACGAGGCCAATTACCTGTTGAACGTGCTCGAGGGACGAGCCAGCAGCAAGGCGAAGTACAAGGCGGCCGCCAATCTCAAGGGGCTCGGGACAGCCCTGCTGGATTACACCAGCGAGCAGCGCGGACTTCGGTCGGTTCAATCCGGGAATGACCGGGAAGATTTTCAGAGAATGAACGAGCAGTTCCAGGGCCGATACAAGAAGGCCCTCGAGCGGGTCAAGGTGGACCAGGGCCAGCAGACGCTGACGATTGTCGATGATTCCGGAAACCTGGCGGGACAGGATGAGAGTTTGCAGAAGGCCCAGATCCTCAGGAACAACAGCCGGCTGCTCAGAGAAAATCGCGACGTTGTGCAACAGCAGGGCCAGCAGCAGCAGACCGGGAAATTCGCTTTCACCCTGAAAGTGCCGGCGGCAAAACCGAGGCCGACCAAGGGGAAGGCTGGCAAGAAGAACAAGGACGTCGCTTCGAAGAAACGGGACACATCCCAGTTGCGGCAGAAGCGACGCAGCCAGAGCCTGAAACAGGCCAAGGAGCTCAACACGGCGCTCGAGAATCAAAGGGCACTACAGCAACAAAACGTGATGCCTCAACAAGAACGTCCCTTCGATCAGTCTTTGAACCAGATCGTGGGATCCCCTGGAGAGCAGTCGCCGATGGGGGGTCTTGGCGCAGCAGGTATGGGTGGTGGAGCCTCTGGAGAAGATGGAGAGGTTGCTCTGATCGGTGATCCGACCGCAGGAGACACTGCGGGGGGACTGTCGGTTGAATTCGATATTCCGACCGGGGGCCAGATGCTGCAGTTTGCCACGACCCGGGGCGGCCCCAAGCTGGGCCTGGCGATCCGGCCCCGCGAGTCGATCAAGTTGGGATTGAACCTGTTGTGGACGGTTGCCTGGTTGGCCGTCGCCGCCGGGATCATCGTGGCCTGCCGGCGTCCCGAGACCCTGGCCGCCCTGCAACGCCACTTCGCCAAGGGATTGGTCGGCGTCGGGCTGGTCGGGTTTCTGTTGTTGCCCGGGTTGCTGGCCTGGTCGGGATTCCTGGTCTTCGTGGTCGGCGGGGTAACTTTCGCCGTGCAACACCGGGTGGTTCGTGTCGACGCCGCCTGATCAGGGTGTCGGCGGGCGGATTGTCCAACGCGGGAAGCTGAGTGGAACCGGGACCTTGATGATCAGCGTGGCGGCTTCGAACACGAAGTCCCAGTCGGCCGGTCGCCCGTCGAGTTCCTTGAAATGGTAGGTGATCTGGGCCGTGCCGTCTCCGAGCCGGGGTGTTTCCAACCGGCTGAATTTCACACGCTGTTTTGCGGTGTTGGCAAGGTGAGCCCGGTTGTACAGCAGCCCGATACGATGGGATTCGAAGGCCGGTCCGCCCGATTCGTAGTTGACCTGGATCTGCACGACGGCGTTGAACCGGTCGTTTTCGATCGGCAGGAACTTTGCCGACTGCAGCACGACCGCGACACCGGCTCGTCGGCTGGTCGACTTGCTGGATTGCGACGGTCGCGGAAAACGGAAGGCCTGGGTCCCGGCCGCCAGCCAGACATTGGCCCGACCCACCAGGGTAATTTCTTTCAGCGGTGTGGCCGCGGCAGACTGGAAGTCCAGTCGCAGTTGCAGGCGCGGATCGTCGCTGCCCAGGGGCAACTCCAACGTGGCATCGGGACTGCGTGGAGCGAGCGGCCGGGAGGATCCGTCCCGGAAATGGCCCCGGGCCCGAAAGTCGGCCGGTCGGCAGACCAGGTAGAGGGGGCGCAACCGCGGTTCGGCCGCCCAGGCCAACCGTAACGGGATCAGCAGTTGGTCGCTGCCGGGGATCTTGCGTGGAGTTCGCGAGGTGGCGACCACGCGAAACGGGCCCGGCCTGGCGATCGATCCGACCGGATCCGGAGTGGGCCCCGGCGTCAGTGCGGCGGTGCCCGGTCGGCTGATCAGTCCCGTCCGCGCTGCCAGACGATCGAGAACGTCCCAGTAGGTCTGCTTGTCGAAGCGAACCGGAAAAGACCTCGACCGCAGGGCGCCAGGAACGGCGACCAGTTTCAAGGGGTTTCCGGATTGCCGACTGATGGCCTCGACGATCTTCTCCAGGGGAAAAGTGCCCTCGAGGGTCACACGGGAGGCTTCGGCCGAGCGGATGGCCTGGGTCTGTTCGAGCGATCGCCGGATGCGACGCACGGCCGCCCTGGTTGCCACATTCTTCAGCGACGACGGGGGTGGCAGGTGATCGAGTATCCCAGGACCGAGTGACAGCAGTTTTCTTCGTGCCCGCTCACGGGTGGCCCGCCGGTTGTTGCCCAGTTCGACGACCAGCTGTTGGATTTCACGAGCCAGTTGCTTGGTCTTTGCAGTCGACTTTGTTGATTGGCCCCGGGCCGAAGACAACGGGACGATGATGGCCACGAAAAGCGTGATCCCGCCCAGGAACCGACCGACGCCTCCACGGCGTGGCGTTTTGCGTCGGGAAATTCGTGGCGTGACGAACATTGGCTGGATCGACGTTGACGCTGGCGGCCGAGAGAACCTGGTCATTCGAGTGTACGTGAGATGGAGACGAGTTGCACGAATCGGGAACCAGGGGTCGATTGACTCGGTGTTGTCCAGGAGATGTAATCAATGGGCGAGGAGTGGTGCTGATGCCGAGCCTGACCGTCGAAAATTATCTCAAGGCAATCCTGCAGATCGGCTTGCGGGAGCAGGTGACGTGGGTGTCAACCGGGCAATTGTCCCTGGCGCTGAGTGTTTCGCCGGGTACGGTAACCAGCATGCAGAAGACGCTGTCGGATGCGGGACTGGCGGAATACCGGCCCTACGAGGGAGTGTGCCTGACGGAGGCCGGGCGGACGCTGGCGGTACGGATGTTGCGGCGTCACCGGTTGATTGAACAGTTCCTGGTCGAGACGCTGGGGTTGTCGTGGGACCAGGTTCACGAGGAAGCCGAGCACATGGAGCATGCAGTCAGCGATGTCCTGGTTGACCGCATCGACGAATTTCTTGGCCGTCCGCATTCGGATCCACACGGTGATCCGATTCCGACGGCTGACGGGAAATTGCCCGAACACGTTTCCGATGCAGTGACGCTGGATTCCTGTACGGTTGGCAGTGGCGTCCGCATCGTGCGGGTGATCAACCAGGGCACCGAGTTTCTTCAGTTCCTGACTCACAATGGCGTGGCCCTGGGCGTGGAAGGCCGGGTGTTGTCGAACAACCGCGAGGCGGGCCTGGTGACACTGGAGATCGATGGTGCCGCGGTGGTGCTGGGACAGCAGGCGGCCGAGCAGTTGCTTGTCGACCAGGTGTAGTTGCCGGGTCACGCTACGGTTACTGTTGCGGATCCTTGAGGATCGTCAGGTCGACGGCCCGTCCCGAGTCGAGCAGGACCTTGGCGGCGACGCGTGAGAAGACTGTCTGCATGGTATCGAGGTACATGCGTCGCATGGCCAGGTGGCGTGTTGCCAGGTAGTCCTGGGGGCCGCTGTCGGCTTCGCGATGGATTTGCGACACGAGTTGGTTGAATCGTGACGCCTCGCCCCGGGCGGATGAAATCAACCGGCTCTTGTACGCGGCGGCTTCGAACTGGATCCGTTGTGCCTCGGCCTCGCGTTGAAAAGTCCGTTTCCCGGCGTATGCCGTGGCATTGTTGATGTGGGTCTGGCGTTCGGCCCGGGCGTTCATCACTTCCAGGAATTCCGACTTGACCTGGATTGGCGGGTAGACGGCGCCCACGGTGACGTCATCGATGACGAGACCGAGTTGCTGAACGGGCTCCTGGGCAAGCCGTTCCACCAGGAGGCTCTTGAGCCGGTTTCGGCCGAGGACGTGGACGAAGTCCACGCCGCATCGCGTGACAGTGTCGGCGACCAGCGATTCGGCAAGCAATCGCAACCGGGTCTCGGGCGTGGCGATGCCGAAAAGAAATTGAGCGATGTCGTCGACGTGGTAATGGATGGTGACCTGGAGGTTGAGGATATTTCGGTCGCCGGTCAGGAACTGGGACTGCAGGGCCGGATCGACGGGTACAAGGAACTCGTCTGGATTTCCTTCTTCCAGGGTCGCATCGAACTCGGGTTGGCCGATCGACATCGTGCGAACTTCGTGGGTGTTGATACGGTCAACCCGTGTCAATGGCCAGGGCAAATCCCAGCGGAGTCCGCTCGATCTCACCGCGACGCCTCCACCCGGGTTGCGGTCCAGTTGTCCAAAGCGGCGAATCACGGCCTGTTCATTGCCACGGACGATATAGAATCCACTGACCAGCCAGGCCAGCAGCAGGACGACCAGCGGAACTGCAGTTCGGCCGGCGGCGGTGAAGAACGTGGTGCGACTCATCAGCGACTTCCCTCCTTGCCTGCCGATGTGGCCCGCGGGGCGGGAGCGTCGGTCGGTTCGGCACGAACACCCTCGGTCAGCAGTTTCAGCAGGCTGTTCGAGGCCGAGAGGACCAGCGTGGTTCGATCGTTGAGGATGAGGCGATAACTGTCGAGAGTCCGGGTGAAACGGTAAAACTCCGGATCGCGGCGGTGGGCCTGATTGAGGATCGACAGGCTCTCGGCATCGGCCCGGCCGCGAATCACGTCGGCTTCCTGTTGCGCGTTGGCGATGATCTCGCTGTACTGCAGATCCGCCCGGCTCTTGATCTTGGTGTTTTCAGCCAATCCGTCACTGCGGTATTCCTCGGCAATCTTCTTGCGTTCCGTCTTCATCCGTTCGAAGACGGCGACCTGGTTTTGCCGGGGAAAGTTCAGTCGCTTGATCCTGACATCGATCAACTCGATCCCGTAGCGTTCCAGGACCAGGGCGGCGAGTTCCTTGCGGACGGCCTTGGGAATCGTGACCAGCAATCCGGGCCGGGCGACGTCCGGGCCCGACCCCGAGTCGTGAACATCGACCAGTTGACCGAATTCGGTTTCTCCCAACCGCGTTCTCAGTGCCGGCAGCACGTGCTCGGCCAGGCGGGTCCTCGCGGTGTCGTGATCTCCCAGCGCGGTAAAAAACCGGTAGAGGGGCGGTTTGTTTTTCGTGGTGTCGGCTGCGGTGTCGGGGGTGGCAATTCGCCAGCAGAGGAAGGAATCGACGGTGACGTTTTTCTTGTCGGCTGTCACCATTTCACCACCCGGGGGGTCATGAAGTTGTACACGGGCGTCGAAGCGTCGCACGGCGTCCAGGGGCCAGGGCAGCTTGAATTTCAGGCCCCGGTCGGCGGGTTGGTCGTAGATCGCGGCGATCTTCCCGAGTCTTTCGACAAGCACCCATTCGGATTCGTCGACAAAGGTGCACGAGGATCCGGCCAGGCCACAGACGACTGTGAGTCCGGCCAGTCCCAGGAGGAATCGGGAGGAGGGCGTGCCCGGGCGGGCCGATTTCTGTTCATCGTTCATCGGGAGTCTTCCGGTCGGTCTTGGATTTGCGTGGCGGCGAGACGATCTGTTCTTCCTCGTCGCCGGGTAGAAGAGGGGCCAGCAGCGGTGGTCCGCCGCTTCGAGGGTTGGTCAGCATCAGGTGTTTTCGGCCGGCGGCCTTGGGGTCGAGGATCGTGAGTGGGCGACCGGCGAGTGCCTGTTCGATGGCCTTGAAGTAGAGATGGAGCTTGGAGACCTCGGTGGTCTGGTCGGAGCCGGTGCCGTTGGCGAGCAGCGAGAGGAAGCGATCGGCCTGGCCCCGGGCCGTGGTTGTCGTGATTGTCGATTTGGCACGAGCCGCATCCAGTGTGGCGGCGGCCTCTCCGGAGAGCAGCTTGCCTTTCATCAGCGCCTTCCAGGTGGCGGGATCATCGAGTGACCAGTTCGAGACCGTCAGTCGATGACGTTGAGTGGTGGTCGGTGCCGTGGGTGGTTTCGGGACGACGTGGTCGGGTTGGCCGGTTTCTGACAGGAAGGCGATGGCGCGGGCACCGGCGGCGGCCAGCAATCGGCGCGCATAATAGGCCTCGGCCTCGTTGATCAACTGCTCGCGTTCTTCGAGAGCATCGGCGACTTGTCGGTAGGCCGCGATCACCTGCCGGGGCGGGTGAATATCGAGCAGGTGGAGGTCGATGATCTCGAGGCCGAGCCGGTAGGCTGTGACTGCATCACGGGTGGCGACCAGGCAGTCACGTTCGATTTCGCGACGTCGGTCAGCAAGCAGGTCGGCGAGCGAGGCGGTGGCGGCCACCTGTCGAATCGCGGACTCGGTCGTGGCCTTGAGCAGGCTTTCGGGCTCCGCGACGCCGAAGGTGTAGCGCCGAAGGTCCCCGATGCGATATTCGACGACCGCGGTCAGTTCGACCAGGACCTCGTCACCGGTGACCACCTGGGCTTCGGCCATCAGCGGTGAATCGGTCCGTTGATCGTGTTGGCTGTTCCACTCGATCGGTGCAACGGCAACGTCCTGGGGATTGGAATCCTCGACCGTTCGGAATCCGATCGGCAGCGAGCGGACTTCAAAGATCCGCTGGCGATGAATTGTCTCCAGCGGCTCGGGCCATCTCCAGTGCCATCCTGCCGGCAGCGTTTCCCGGTAGCGGCCGTAGCGGGCCACGACGGCTCGTTCGTTCTCCGGGAGGATCACGATTCCCGAAACGCACCAGGCAAATAGCAGGCCGGCGGCGATGAGTTTCAGGCCCGATTGCCGGTAACGGAGGGCGGCGTAGGTCAGCCGTGATGGCGAGAGTGTCTCGGTGAGTCGTGCGGCGGCGTTGGAGATCCGGTGGCTGAGGATGCCCCAGCGGGTTTCGTCCCAGCGTTGGAACCACAGCAGCCTCATCGCGTTGAGCATCACCGCCAACGACGAGATCTCGTGGAACACGGCGGCGGCGGCCGGCGACAGGAATCCCGTGGCGCCGAGCAGGATGCCCAGACCGTTCATGCCGAAGGCGAAGAGCCAGATACTCTGACGGATCACGGTGACAAGTTGTCTTGAGAGTTGAAAGAGGCCCGGCAGGGGTTTCAGCGGATCTCCCATCAGGACCAGGTCCCCGGCCTCGGCCGCGAGATCGCTGCCGACTCCCCCCAGGGCGATTCCCACCGTCGAGGTGGCCAGGGCGGGCGCGTCGTTGACGCCATCACCGACCATCGCCACGCGGCCGCCGTCTCGTTCGGCCTCGGAAACCCAGGCGGCCTTGTCGGCCGGGAGCAGATCACTTTGGACCAGGTCGAGCGTTGGGAGTTTTGCCGCGACGGCCTCGGCGGGTTCGAGACGATCGCCGGTCAAGAGAACGATTCGTTGGATACCGTTGTCCTTGAGAGCCGAGAGCACCTCGGTGGCTTCTTCTCGGGCCACATCGGTGACACCCAGCCCGCCGACCCAGGTGCCATCAACGGCAACCAGGATCGCCGACTGTCCGGCGGTGGCCAGTTGCCGCAGCAGCGCCTCGAGTTCTTCGGTGATGGGCACGCCGTGTTGTTCGAGCAACCGGCGATTTCCCACGGTGATCTTGTTGCCGTTGGAATCGAGGGTATGCGGTGCGACGCTGGCCACGACTCCGAAGCCGGGTTCGGAGGAGAAGTTCTCCGGAGCCGGAACGACCATTCCCCGTTTCTCGGCCTCGCGAACGACCAGACGTGCCAGCACGTGTTCGCTGGAATGCTCGGCCACCGCGGCGGTGCGTATCAGTTCGTCGGCGGTCAAGCCGCTGTCGGCACTGGGAGCGACAATTCCCAGCACGGGTTCTCCGCGAGTCAGCGTTCCGGTCTTGTCGAAAACGAATGTGTCGACACTGGCGAGTCGCTCGAGCGCGGCCGAACCCTTGACGACAATTCCGGCTCGTGCCAGCCAGGCCATCGCGGCCATCACGGCGCTGGGAGTCGCCAGGATCAGCGGACAGGGGCAGGCCACGACCAGCACGGCCAGCGCCGGCAGGAATCCCGATTCCCATGTCCTGGCCTCACCGAGAAATCTCCAGCCGACCAGTGTTGCCAGTGCCGCGCCCAGGACGAATGGGAGGAACAGGCGGGCAAGTCGATCGGCGGTGCGTTCGAGAGGCGCTTTTCGCTGTGTCGCCTCGGCCACCAGGTTGATCACCTGGCCCAGGGTTGTCTGCTCACCGATGCTCTCGGTTCGAACGACGAGTGCTCCGAACTGATTGAGCGTACCGCTGAAGACTGGTTCCCCGGGTTCCTTGTCGATCGGCAGGCTTTCGCCGGTCAACGCCGACTGGTCGACGGCCGAGCGGCCCGAATCGACGGTGCCGTCAACCGGCAGCCTTTCTCCGGGTCGGACGACGACGAGGTCACCGGCCTGGAGGTCTTCGACGGGGACATCGGTTTCCACGTCGCCAACGAGCCGGTGTGCGATGGCTGGGCAGAGCTGGAAAATGCGTCGGATGGCCTGTTGAGCGCGATCGACCGTGTAGCCCTCGATGCTCTCACCACACAGGGCCACAAAGACCACCAGTGCCGCGGTGACCGGCTCGCGGAGCAGGATGGCGGCCAGGCAGGCAAGCGTCAGGGCCAGGTCGGCTCCGATCCGCCCGGCGAACAAACCCTCGAGTGACTGGAAGAGGATGCGGGCACCGCCGAGCACGGCGGCCAGCAAGGCGAGACGGAAACCGAACAGCGATTGGGCATCGGCCCAGCCGGGTGCGCCGGTCGAGGCGACGGCGCCGACGACCAGGTCACAACCAAGCAACAGGCCGACCAGGACCGTCAGCAGGTAGATCGGTGCCGAGCGGTAGTGGAATCCGGCTTCGTCGGACGACACCGTGCCGGCCAACGACGCCTCATCCTGCAGGAACTCCCGAGCGGATTCGGGGATGTAGTGCATGGGGCTTCCGCAAGGAAAAACACGTGCGGCCTCCATGCACTCAACGGTGCCCTTCGAACACCGTCACTCCATCGTAAACCCCGGCCCGAGCCGTTACCAGACGCGTGTTGTCCCGGTCCAAGGACTCGGGTTGATCATCCCCCGTGGACCGTGTGTTCGCTACAATGGGCCTGGAGAGAGTGGTGATTCGCATGGCGGCGTGGCCTCGATCAATTCCGCTGCGAGCACCCTTGTCATCAACCGTGGTGGAGCCAAACGGTGAGTGAAGGCGACGGGCAGGAACACGCGAATTACCAGAACCCGCTGGTTTCCAGGTACGCGTCGAAGGAAATGAGCGGCATGTGGTCGTCCCAGGTTCGCCATACGACCTGGCGTCGCTTGTGGGTGGCCCTGGCCGAATCACAGCAGGAGCTGGGGCTGGACATCTCCAATGAACAACTCGCCGAGTTGAGCGGGGCGATCGAGGACATTGATTTCGACGTGGCGGGGCGCTACGAACGCGAACTGCGGCACGATGTCATGGCCCACGTCCATGCTTACGGTGACCGCTGTCCCGATGCCCGTGGGATCATCCACCTGGGAGCTACCAGTTGCTTTGTGACCGATAATACTGACCTGCTGCTGGTGCGGCAGTCACTGGAGTTGATCCGCGATCGCCTGGTGGGCGTGATCCATCACCTGGCGACGTTTGCGTCACAGCATCGTGATTTGCCGTGCCTGGGTTTTACGCACCTGCAACCGGCTCAGCCGACAACGGTCGGCAAGCGGGCGTCGCTGTGGTGCTATGATCTCGTCCTCGACCTCGAGGAACTTGAACACCGCCTTGCGCAGTTGAAGCTGCGGGGTGTGAAAGGTACGACGGGGTCGCAGGCCTCTTTCCTGTCCTTGTTCGACGGCGATCACCAGCGGGTCTGCCAGCTCGAGGCACTGGTGTCGAAGAAGATGGGGCTGTCCGACGTTTACCCGGTCACCGGTCAGACGTATTCCCGCAAGGTCGACGCCCAGGTCCTGGACCTGCTGGCCGGGATCGGGATCTCGGCTCACAAGGCCGGAAGCGACATCCGCCTGCTGCAGCATCGCAAGGAGATCGAGGAACCGTTCGGCAAGCAGCAGGTGGGTTCATCGGCGATGGCCTACAAGCGGAACCCGATGCGGTCGGAACGCATGTGTGGTCTCGCCCGTTTTGCGGTTTCGTTGGCCGACAGCGGGGGACAGACCGCGGCGACACAGTGGATGGAACGAACGCTCGACGACAGCGCCAATCGTCGCCTGACCCTGCCGCAGTCCTTCCTGGCGATCGACGCGGTGCTGATTCTCTATCGCAACATCGTGGATGGTCTGGTCGTGTATCCCCGGGTGATCGCGCGGCGGTTGGCCGAGGAGTTGCCGTTCATGGCGACCGAGGAGATCCTGATGGCGGGTGTTCGGGCCGGGGGCGATCGGCAGGAACTGCACGAAGCAATTCGCGTGCACAGCCAGGCCGCCGGCGAACAGGTCAAGCAACACGGTCTGGAGAACGACCTGATCGAGCGATTGCAGGGCGACCCGTTGTTCGCCGACGTTGACCTTGCCGGCACGCTCGAGGCCGGGCAGTTCACCGGTCGAGCCGCCGAGCAGGTCGACGAGTTTATCGTCGGCGTGGTCGACCCGATCCGCGAGCGGTACGCCGGGTCGCTTGATGCTGATGGTGGGGAAGTGACCGTCTAGGCCAGCCGGTCAGGCCGGTTCCAGCCGGACCGCACAGACCTTGAACTCGGGGATCTTCCCCTGCGGGTCGAGTGCATCGTTGGTCAGCGTGTTGGCCGCGGCTTCGCGAAAGTGGAACGGGATGAACACCGAGCCGGGTTGGACATTCCTGTCGGCCCGGGCCGACAGCTGGATCGATCCACGGCGGCTCGTGACCTTCAACTCCTGGCCGTCGTCGGCTTTGAGCCGTTGGAGATCATCGGGATGAACGGCCACGAACGGTGCTGGTTCGATGGCGTCCAGTGCCTGGCTGCGTCGAGTCATGCTGCCGGTGTGCCAGTGGGCGAGGACTCGACCGGTGTTCAGGATGAACGGAAAATCGTCGTCGGGTAATTCGTCGGCTGGTCGATAAGGGCAGGGTACGAATCGGCCCCGGCCGCTGGTGGTGGGAAATCCGTCCCCGAAGAGGATCTGAGTGCCGTCAGCGGTATCGGGATCGGGACAAGGCCAGAGCCGGCCGGTCAGGCCGAGATTCTCGTGTGTGAGTCCCTGGTAGTTGCGGGTCAACGCCGTGAATTCGTCAAAGACGGCGGATACGTCGGTGAAGGATGAATCGAGTCCCACCCGTCCCGACACCTCGCAGAGGATCTCCCAGTCCTGGCGGGCCAGGCCGGGGGGGGCGAGAACCGGTCGGCCCAGTTGGACACGGCGATCGGAATTGGTATAGGTCCCGGCCTTCTCGAAGTAGCTGCTGGCCGGCAGGATGACGTCGGCGAATTCCGCGGTTTCGGTCGGGAAGATGTCCTGGACGGCAAGAAAGTCAAGATTGGAGAGGGCCTGGCGCACCGTGTTGGAATCCGGGTCCGAGATGAAGGGGTTTTCGCCCATGATGTACATCCCGCGAATGCTACCCAGCAGTGCCCCCTTGATGATCTCGACGACGGTCAGACCCGGTTCCGGATCGAGCGGGCGACCCCAGGCGGTCTCGAACTTCCGGCGGCACTCTTCATTGGCGACCGACTGGTAGTCGGGATAGACGATCGGGATCAGACCGGCGTCGCTGGCTCCCTGGACGTTGTTTTGACCACGAAGTGGATGGAGGCCGCTTCCGGGTCGACCGATGTTTCCGGTGGCCAGGCACAGCGAGATCAGGCAGCGGGCATTGTCGGTACCGGTGACGTGTTGTGAGACGCCCATGCCCCAGAAGACGATCATCGAGCCACCACCGCCGGTCGGTGTTGCTTTCCCGATCGTCCTGGCAATCGCTTCGATTTGCTCGGCGGGGACCCCGCAAATGGCCGAGGCGCGTTCGGGGCTGTAGTCGGTTTCGACGAGTTCCCTGAGCGATTCGAAGCCCTCGGTATGTCGGTCGATGTAATCCTTGTCGACGAGGTTGTCACGGCAGAGAACGTGCAACAACCCGTTGTAGAAGGCGACGTCGGTTCCAGAACGGATTTGTGCGAAATGGCTGGCGGCATTGGCGATGGCGTTGCGGCGGACGTCGACGACGATCAGTTCGGTGTTGGCCTTGGCGGCCTGCTTGATGAAAGTGGCAGCAACAGGGTGATTGGTGGTCGTGTTGGAACCGGTGACCAGTGCCACGTCGGCACGGGCGACGTCGGCGAAGATATTGGTGACTGCCCCGGACCCGATCGTTTCCATCAGTGCCGCCACGCTCGACGCGTGACACAATCGCGTGCAGTGATCGACGTTATTGGTTCCCAGGCCGGCCCGGATGAACTTCTGGAAGAGATAGGCTTCCTCGTTGGATCCCTTGGCTGATCCGAATCCGGCCAGGGTGTTGCTGCCATGGCTGTCGCGGATGGCGGTCAACCGCGACCCCACCAGGTCGAGTGCTTCTTCCCAGGTCGCTTCGCGGAAGGCGGGCAGGACGTCGTCGAGATCGACCACTCCGCCGGGCTTGCGTCCCCGGTCGCCGGGCAGGGAACTGGCGACGGCCGGTGAGAGCGGACCCTTGGGGTAGGCCGACTCACGCCGGATCAGCGGTGTCGTCAGGCGGTGCGGGTGCAGGGTGTAGTCCCAGCCGTAGCGTCCCTTGACGCACAATCGCCCCTGGTTGACCGGGCTTTCTCGGCCCTCGCATTCGACAATCGTTTCGTCGCGGACCCAGGCCGTCACCGCGCAGCCCACCCCGCAGTAGGGACACACGGTGTCGGTTCGTGTCATGTCCTCCCGCCTGATGACCGGCAAGGTGAGCACCTTCCCGACCAGGGCACCGGTCGGGCAGACCGCGGCACACTCGCCGCAAGCCACGCAGGTACTCTGACCCAGTGGCCGATCCAGATCGAAGGCGATCCGGACATCGGCACCCTTGCCGGTTCGGCCGATCACCTCGTTGGATTGAATATCGTTGCAGGCACGGATACAGCGATCACAGAGGATGCAGGCCTGGTGGTCGACGGCGATGACCGGCGAGGAGAGGTCTGGAGGCGGCGGGGCAGGGGAGCTGGCCGCGGTGGGCGGAACCTCCAGGTGAAAATGACGACCGAGTTGTTCCAGTTGGCAGTCGCCGGTACGGGTTTCTCTCGCGCAGGGCGTGGGGTGCTCGGACAGCAGCAACCCGGTCAATCGTCGGCGATGCGATTGCACGTTCTCAGAATCGGTGCGGACCTCCAGCCCGTCGCTGCACTCGCGGACGCACGAGGCGGCCAGGACACGTTCGCCGACATCGACAACACACATTCGGCAAACACCGGCTGCCGCCAGCCGAGGGTCGTGGCAGAGCGAGGGGATCTCGATTCCCGCCTGCTCGGCGGCTTCCCAGATCGTCGTTCCCACGGGGACACGGACCGACCGGCCGTCGATCGTCAATTCGACCATCGCTGTGTCGACAATCACGGCGCGGGTACCTCGGCGGGGAAGTGTTCGAGCATCGAGAGAATCGGGGCCAGGGCCACCTGGCCGAGACCACACAGGGAGGTCTGTTCGAGCGTGTCACCCAGTGGTGTCAATTCTTCGAGAACGTCGGGGCCGGCTGAACCTGCGGCGACCGATTCCAACAGGCCGACCGCCCGGTGGCTGCCGATGCGGCAGGGAACGCACTTGCCGCATGACTCGTTGCGAAAGAACCGGACCAGGCCGGTGGCCAGCTCGAAGAGGTTTCTTCCCTCGGCGACGACGACAACGGCCCCGCTGCCCAGCATGCTGCCGGCGGCGGCGATGGTGTCGAAATCCAGTGGTGTGTCGAGCCGGTCGGCCGGCAGAAAGCGGGAACTGGCACCACCCGGAAGGAAGGCCTTCACTGATCGTCCGCCGTCCATCCCCCCGGCCCGCTCGATCAACTCGGCAACGGTCGTACCGACCGGCAACTCGTAAACGCCGGGTTCGACAACATCGCCGGAGATCGAGACGAACTTCAGCCCGTCAAACCCCGGACGGCCCTGGTCGCTCCACCACGTGGATCCGTGATGGATGATCGGCACGGCCAGGGCGAGGGTCTCGACGTTGTTGATCAGCGTCGGCTGGCCGAACAGGCCGTGTTGGCCGGGGTAGGGCGGTTTGTTTCTCGGTTCACCGCGACGATCCTCGAGAGCCTCGAGCAACGCCGTCTCTTCTCCGAGAATATAACCGCCGGGCGACACGAAGATCTCGATCTCGAATGACCGTCCGGATCCCGCCGCGTTTTCACCGAGAATTCCTCGCGCGGCGGCTGTCTGCAACGCTGCTGCCAGTACCTGTTGTTCGAGTGAATATTCGTGGCGGAGGAAGAGGATGCCGCGATCGGCGCCGACGGTCAGGCCGGCGAGAACCATGCCCTCGATGACCAGATGCGGCACGGTCGAGAGCAGGACGCGATCCTTGAAGGAGCCCGGTTCACTTTCATCAGCGTTGCAGATGACGTACTTGGAGTCCGCCGTTTCCGTGGCGACCAGTTGCCACTTTCGGCCGGTGGGGAATCCCGCGCCCCCCATGCCTCGCAGCCCGGAATCCTGCAGTCGTTCGAGACAGGTGCCGGCCAGTGTTGGCGGGTCCGAGGCGAGGGCAAGCAGGGTGGCGTAGTGATCTGCGGGGGAGGCATAGGGGTCGGCAAGCCAGTCACACCGATCGTGGGCGGTCAACCAGGGAACGGTGGAATCATCGAGCAGGGCATCAGCGTTTGCCGGATCGACCCGGCCGGCGGGTTGTCCGTTGATGCTGACCGCGGGAGCGTGGTCGCAGCGTCCGAGGCAAGAGACCCCGGTAACCTCAAGCCCTTCAACGGCGTGCTCGGCCACCGCCTCGCGAAGTCGGGGGCCACCATGCATCGTGCAGACCACATCGCGGCAGATGGCGATTTCGCGGCGAGGCGGCGGGGTCCGCCGCAAGTGGGTGTAGAAGCTGACCAGTTCCTCGATCCGGTACCGCGGGACGCCTCGCCTTTCCGCCAGTTCTTCGAGGCAACCGTCATCGAGGCAGCCGTGCTGCTGCTGCAGGGCTGCCAGTTCGCGCAACAACTCCAACGCGGCACCCCCCCCGAGGGATTCACTCAGGCTTTCCCTTGGAAGGCTTTGTCTTCAGGGGCCGTGATCGGCAGTAACGCAGTGCCAGCAGGACGTAGGCGGTCGAGAGGTTGGGATCTCCCTCGTACCAGCGGGGCGCCCGGTTGACCCAACTCCCGTTGGGTTTTTGCAGCTTCCGCAGTTGATCGAACAACTCGGATCGCCAGTCGTGTTTGACTCCGGCACTGTCCTCGAGAAGTCCGACGTCGAGTACGGAGAGTGACTTGGCGAAGGTGTGATAGTAATAGTACAGGCCTTGCTGGCCGAGACCGGGATTGAGCCGGGTCGTGTAGTTGCGACGGATCCAGGTGAGCGCGGCCTGGACGCGGGGATCTTTCCTGTCGACACCGGCATAGATCATGCTCTTCAGCCCCGCGTAGGTCATCGACCCGTAGGATCTCAGGCCACCGTTGGCAGCCAACCCGGCCTGCGAGGTGCCTCCGGCGGCGGGCGTGTAATAGAAGCCGCCGTCGCCGATCTTGCCGGCGAACGGGGTGGTGTTGTTCTCGGACTCGAGGTTCTGGCAGCGACTGACGAAAATCAACACGTTCTTCATTGCCGGGTCGTCCTTCTTGACGCCGGCCGAACGCAGTGCTTCCTGGAAGAACTGCGTGTTGGAGAGGTCGGGACGCTGGTGCTTGCCGTAGCCGGCGCCACCAAATCCCGGGTCGGTGGTTTCCAGGCCCTCGCCCTTGTCCCACTGCAGGTGCTTGAGAAAGTCGCGGGCTGCCTTGACATGTTTGGCGAAACGGTTGGGCGGCCGGGCGGTCCGGGCCGCAACGTGGAAGGCAAGCATCGCGATGCTGGTCTCGTAGTTGCGGTGCAGCGTTCGAGGATGATAGATCCCACCGTCCTTCTGGACGAGTGATTCGAGGTACTTGAGGCTGCGGGAGACGACCGGATCGCTGGCAGGAATCCCGCTCTCCAGCAGTGCCGTCGTGGCCAGGGCGGTCAGCCCGGTGGCCTGGGGGGACGTCCAGCTGCCGTCGTCATCCTGGGCTGACTTCAGGAAGTTGATGGCCCGGGTGCGAACTTTCAGCCACTGCACCGGGTCGGGACCGATCCGCTTGGATTCGCCAGCCTGCAAATTCCCGGGAGCGGGAAGCACGACGAACGCGGCCAGGAACGCGAGAAGCGAACCGTTGAGGAGCTTGATCATGGACCGGTTTCCTTGCGGACCCTCAGAACCTGGAGGTTGGAAGAACGTGGCTGCCAACACCACCCATTCTAGCACAACCGGAGTGAGCTGTCTTTGCCCGAAGTGGATCGCGGAAATTTCAGCGGGGCGGTCGATCGGACGTGCGGTTTGGCACCCAGGTACTGGCATGGTCGCGCAGATCACGAACCTGTTCGGCCGCCGGCGGCGTGTTGCTTCCCGTTGCCGGGACCGTTTCATCACTGCGACGCTTGACGACGATCGTTGGTTCGGGGGAGCGTTTCCGGCGGCGGAAGGCGTGGAGCAGAGGGCTGCGATCAGCGGTGTCGGACCGGTCTCTGAGCAGGAACATCAGGAGGCCCAGGAGGGAAAAACCTCCGGCGACGATGGCGAGTACCGGTCCGGGGCGCCGTGTTCCGGAGATGATCAGGAACGTCAGTACCACGGCCCCGCCGACGAACACCGCGGCGGTTGCCAGGACACTGACAGCCTCGCGTCCCTGTTCATTGCGAGGGGGCATGGTGGGGTTACCCAAAGACACTTTCGACGACCTGCTTGATGGCGGGAATCCGCTCGAGGTCGATGAAGATGACGGTGACCATCAGGGTCAGGACAAAGGCCACTCCACAGTATGTTGCCGCCACCAGGACGCGTTCGTTGGGACGGCGGCGGGTGATGGCTTCCCAGGCCAGAAAGACCATGTGCCCGCCGTCGAGAACGGGGATCGGCAGGAAGTTGATCACGGCGAGGTTGAAGCTGAGAAAACCCAGGAACAGCAGCAACCGGGAAAGGCTGTGTTCGGCGACCGAATAGGCGGCACGGGCGATGCCAATCGGACCGTGGAGTTCGGTGACCGAGATGTCACCGGTAAAGAGACTGCGGAGCGTCAACCAGATCCGCAACAGGGTCGTTTTGGCCTGGTCGACGGACAACCGCGCCGCGGCGACGACGCCGGTGGCCTGCTGGATCTCGGTCAGCGTGTAGTGTCGGGTTCCCCGTTGCGGCAGGAACCAGGCCCGGTCGGGATTGCGCTGAGGTGTTAACTGGACATCCCGGGTCTGGCCGTTCTCACCGACCACCTGCAATGTCACCGGGCCGTCGTGAGTGAACTGCATCATCCACACGGCGTGGGCCCAGTTCGTCTTCGAATCGGCAAACTCGATCACCCGGGTTTCCTTGTTCTTGGTGTCGAGGGTGGGCAGTCGCAGCGTCAGTTCGACCCGGCGGATCTGTTCCCCGGGCTTGATTTTCGCCTTGGCCGCGGGGCTGTCGGGGACGACGGCCAGGACATTGACGGTGCAGTGACAGGCAATACCCAGGGCGGGGATCGAGAGTGACACGTTGGGAGTCTCGGGACGATCGAGCCAACCCGGTCGGTTTTCGGGCGTGACGCTGACCTTGACGGTCTGGGGTTCCCCGGTGGGTTGCTCCCGCAGGACTTCGATCTCGACCTTCTCTCCCTGCAGCCTGGCAAAGTCGTTGGGAAGTTCCAGCGGATTGACATCCTTGCCGACATCGCGACCGTTGACGGTGATCAGCTTGTCACCGACCTTGATTCCGGCCAGGTCGGCTGGCGACTTGTCCTGGATCGCGGTGATCCGGCCGATATCCATCGAGAGTCCCAGGGTGCGGAATCGTCGCGCTGGCACCCTGATCGGCATCAGGCCCTGTGATCCCTCGCGTTCGACGTGGTATACCAGTTCCTGGTCGGCGTGGCGGGCAAGGTGGTCTCGCATCTCGGCAACCGAGCCGATCGGGGTCTCACCAAGTTGGCGGAGACGGTCGTTGTTCTGGAAGGCGGGTTGGGCCTCGTCGGCAGCCCAACCAGGAAAAGCCGGACCACCGACCTCGTCGCCTCCGAACAGGCGGATGTCGTACTCGGAACCGAGTCCGATCTTGCGGCGGGTGCCCTTGCCGTCGGGGAGTACGTTCCATGACATTTCCCGGCCCTCGCGCAGGCCCTCGATCGCCAGCAGGTTGCCGGCCACGTGCACGCCTTCGGCGGTTTTCGTCAGTGTGAACAACCGGGTCGTGCCACTCTTGACGAACCATCGGCCCGGCGTGTCGGTCACGACAATCGTGTTGTGGGGCAACCGGATCTGCTGTCGAGAGAACTCGGCCCGCAGCAATTCGCCGGCCGGACCGGGGGCCAGTCCGTCGGCGAGTGTCGCGGGGGCAAGGAAGAGGTCGCGGTTGCTGGGAGAGAGTGCGACACCCAGGATGATGTCGTCGAACGAGGCGATTCGCTCGCCGTTGATTCGCGTGATCCGATCCCCTCGCTGGATCCCCGCCTGCCAGGCCGGCAAGCCGGTCTGGACAAGTCCGACAATCGGCTGCGAGCTTTCCACACCCAGCCCGTACGCGCCGGCGTAGAAGAACAATCCGGTGATCAGGTTCATGATCACGCCGGCGGAGATGATTGCCATCCGCGCGAAAACCGACTTGGCGGAATAGCTGCGAGGATCCTCGGCGATTTCGTCGCTGGTGAGCTGGCTGGGATCGATGTCGTCCTGGCCGAGCATCTTGACATAACCCCCGAAGGGGATCCACGAGATGACGTACTCGGTCTCACCGTGCTTGATTCGCCACAGGACCGGTCCGAAACCGATGCTGAACCGTTCGACGTTGACGTCGCAGCACTTCGCCACGGCGAAGTGACCCAGTTCGTGAAAGAAGATGACCAGCCCCAGCCCCAGCACCACGTAGGAGACATTGAGGATGGCATCCAGAGAGAAGGCGAGCAGAAAAGCCAGGCTCACCATTGTTCCGCCTCCGTTCGAGCCCACCTGTCCTGCCGGAGCAGTTCGGCGAGATCCGGTGATCGACTGAAGTTGTGATTGTCCAGGACACCCCGGCACAATCGGGGAATGTCGTTGAATTCGAGTCGCCCGTCAAGGAAGCGTTCGACGGCGGTCTCGTTGGCCGCGTTGAGAACCGCCCCGGCCGTGCCGCCTCGGTCAGCCACCTCGAAACCCAGCGAGAGAGCCGGGAAGGCGTCGAGGTCGGGTGGCTCGAACTCGAGAGAAAAGGGAACGGAAAAATCCAGCGACGTCGTCGGACTCGACACGCGATCGGGGTAGGTCAGGGCGTACTGGATCGGGAGTTTCATGTCGGGCGGCGAGAGCTGGGCGATGACCGCTCCGTCGACAAATTCGACCATCGAGTGGACGACTGACTGGGGATGAACGGCGACTTCGATCTGCTCGACGTCGAGACCGAACAGCCACTTCGCTTCGATCACTTCCAGGGCCTTGTTCATCATTGTTGCGCTGTCGACGGTGATCTTCGGTCCCATCCGCCAGGTGGGATGCGTCAGCGCCTGTTCGGGTGTCACGGCGGCCAGTTGTGCGGCCGTCGCGCCGCGGAAGGGCCCCCCGCTGGATGTCAGCACGATCCGGCGGACATCCTGGAGCCGGCCCGCCTGCATTGCCTGGAAGACCGCGCTGTGTTCGCTGTCAACCGGGATCACCTCTCCGCCATGTCGCTCGGCCAGTTCCATCACCAGTGGCCCGGCCACGACCAGGGTTTCCTTGTTCGCCACCGCCACGCGTTTTCCGCTCTCCAGGGCTGCCCAGGTCCCACGCAATCCGGCGGCACCGACGATCCCGGTGACGACGATGTCGGTCTCGTCAGCGGTCACCAGCCTCTCGATACCCGCCTCTCCGAAGAGCAGCTCGGTTCCGTTGCCAAAGGCACTTGCGTCGACCTCGTCACGAATCGACTCGTCGCAGACCACCGCGAAGCGGGGGGCAAACGTGGCCGCCTGCTGCCCGAGCCGTTTCCAACGGCGGTTGGCCGACAGCCCCACCAGCCGCATTGCTGAGGGGTGCGAAGCGATGACTTCCAGGCAACTGGTTCCGATCGAGCCGGTGGAACCGAGAACGGCGATGCGGTTCATTCGCAGGGGTCGCGGAAGTTGCGATGACGATGTGGGTTGCCAACGGCAGGCCATTCTAGGTCTGTTGTCCGGACCCAGCAAGCGGCGTGGACCACCGGTGGCTCCAACGATGGTTGACCGGTCCCCCCCGTCGGTTCTACAGTGGAATTGACCCGTTTCCTGGCGAGCGGCATGAGCAATCCCGAGCAGCCTCCATCAGAACCCCCCAACGATTCCCCCGGTGGGTCTCCCCGGGGTGACGGTTCGCGGCGTCCCGAACAAAAACCTGCCAGCAACGTTTTCTGGTTCCTGATGATCGGCGGCGCCATCGCCGTGATCGTCTTCAGCTGGTCCAACCAGAACGGGTCGCGGACCGAGTTGACGTTCAGCGAGTTCTACAGCGAGCTTGCCAAGGGCCGGGACGCAAAGACGAACCGGCCTGTCGGAAAGTTTCACCAGGAAAATGTCTTTGAACTGGTGATCGGTCCCGATTTTCTTCTGTTCCAGGACAAGAAGAAGGAGAAGGACAAACCCGATTCATCCGAGACAAAGTACTTCCAGGTGCCCTTTGTCAAAGCGGCCGATGAAGACAAGGCGAACCTGACCGAGAAGCTCCGCGAGCAGCAGATTCCCTACGGCTATGCACGACCACCGTCGGAGTGGCAATCGCTGGCGATCTTCTTTCTGCCGATCGTGATCCTGCTGTTCCTGTTCCTGGTGCTCTTTCGCCGTGTCGGGGGAGCCGGTACGGCAATGTCGTTCGGTCGCAGCCGCGGACGGTTGTACGCACAGGAGGAGATTGATTCGTCGTTCCAGGAAGTGGCAGGGATTGACGAGGCCGTCGAGGAGTTGCGTGAGGTGGTGGAATTTCTGCGGACGCCGGCCAAGTACCAGGCGCTGGGCGGACGGATTCCTCGCGGCGTCCTGCTGGTCGGACCCCCGGGAACTGGCAAAACCCTGCTGGCCAAGGCGGTTGCCGGTGAGGCCGGTGTTCCCTTCTATGGGCTGTCGGGGTCGGATTTCGTCGAGATGTTCGTCGGTGTCGGCGCCGCACGGGTTCGCGACATGTTCCAGCAGGCCGCCACCCGTTCGCCGGCGATCATCTTCATCGACGAACTCGATGCCCTGGGCAAGGTTCGCGGCAGCGGCATGCCCGGAGGCCACGACGAACGCGAACAGACGCTCAACGCGCTGCTGGTCGAGATGGACGGGTTTTCGACCGAGCAGAGCGTGATCGTGATGGGGGCGACCAACCGTCCCGAGACCCTCGATCCGGCATTGCTGCGACCCGGTCGCTTCGATCGGCACGTCCTGGTCGATCGTCCCGATATCAAGGGCCGCGAGGCCATCCTCAAGGTCCATGTTGGCAAGATCAAGATGGATGACAGCGTTGACCTGTCCCGACTGGCGCGGATCACGCCGGGATTCGTCGGTGCCGACCTGGCCAACCTGGTCAACGAGGCGGCCCTGTTGGCCGCCCGGGCGGAAAAGAAGCGGGTGACGATGGCCGAGTTCGAGGAAGGAATCGAACGCGTCATTGCCGGGCTGGAGAAACAGACGCGGATCATTCACGAGGACGAGAAGCAGCGAGTGGCCTACCACGAGTGCGGTCACGCCCTGGTTGCCTGCCTGTTACCCAACACCGATCCAGTCCACAAGATCTCGATCATTCCCCGCGGGTTCGGTGCACTCGGTTACACCATGCATCGTCCCGACGACGAGAAACAGCTGGTGATGCAGTCGGAACTGGAGAACCAGATCTGTTGTCTGCTGGGCGGGATTCTCGCCGAGGAAGTCGTCTACCAGGAGACATCGACGGGTGCCCAGAACGATCTCCAGCGAGCCACCGACATCGCCCGACGGATGGTGACCGACTTTGGCATGAGCCGAAAGATGGGCCGCGTATTCTACGGAGACAAGAACGTCAGCCCGACATTTTCTGGGCCCCAGGCATTCCGCAACGAGGTCGTGCACAGTGCCGAGACGATTCGCGAGATCGACACCGAGGTGAAACGGATCATCGAGGAGGCGTCGGTGACCGTTCGCGAAATCCTGGCGGATCGACGGGACCTGCTGGACCACATGGCCCGTGACCTGGTCGAGGTCGAGGTAATGGATTCCGATCACCTGAAGAGAATCCTCGACGAGCACGCGACCGGCCCGCAGATCAAGCCGGGAACGTTTTCCACGCCGACGGTTGAAGAGGACTCCGAGGGTTCCGACGAGGAGCCCGATGCGAGCGAGGTTGGCGGCGCCTGAACGGGTCCGCGATGCCTGGAGGGTCAACCGACCAGTTGCTGGAAACGGCGGACGGCCTCTTCGACGTTCGCTCGGCTGTTGAAGGCACTCAGCCGGAAATAGCCTTCGCCGGCTGCCCCGAACCCGCTCCCGGGTGTGCCGACCAGGTGGACTGTTTCGAGCAGCTGGTCGAAGAATGACCAGCTGTCGATGCCGCCGGGCGTCTTCAGCCAGGCGTAGGGAGCATTGACGCCGCCGTAGACGGTGATGCCGACGGCTTCCAGTCCCTCCCGGATCAGCCGGGCGTTCTCGAGATAGAACGAGACCAGCGACTGGACCTGTTCGCGGCCTTCGTCCCCGAATGCCGCCTCGGCACCACGCTGAACCGGATAGGAAACACCGTTGAACTTGGTGCTGTGCCGCCGGTTCCACAGTCGGTGAATGTCGACCCGGTTTCCGGCGGAATCGGAGCCGGTCAGGTCCCGGGGAATGACCGTGCAGGCACAGCGGATGCCGGTGAAACCGGCGTTCTTGCTGAAACTGCGGAACTCGATCGCCACCTCTCGCCCACCCTCGATTTCGTAGATCGAATGAGGAATCTCGGGATCGGTGATAAAGGCCTCGTAGGCCGCATCGAACAGGATGATCGCGTCGTGAGCACGAGCGTATTCGACCCATTCGGTCAGCGTCTCGCGGCTGGCAACCGTGCCGGTGGGATTGTTGGGGTAGCAGAGATAGATCAGGTCAACGGGCTGTTCGGGCAACGCGGGTACGAAGTTGTTTTCGGCGGTGACCGGCAGGTAGACCAGCCCGTCGTAGCGTCCCGATTCCAGAGCCTGGCCGGTTCGTCCGGTCATCACGTTGGTATCGACGTAGACCGGGTAGACCGGGTCGGTGACGGCGACGATGTTGTCGGCACCGAAGATGTCCAGGATATTTCCGGTATCGCACTTGGAGCCGTCCGAGATGAAGATCTCGTCGGCGGAGACATCGACTCCCCGCGCGGCAAACGCCTCCCGCGCCACCGCCTCGCGCAGAAACGGGTAGCCCTGTTCGGGTCCATAGCCACGGAAGGTGTCCCGGTTGGCCATTTCATCGACGGCGCCATGCATCGCTTCGATGATGGCCGCTGGCAGCGGTTCGGTGACGTCGCCGATTCCCAGGCGAATCACATCGGCGTCGGGATGGGCTTCGGTGAAGGCGGCCACCCGACGACCGATTTCGGGGAAGAGGTAACCGGCCTGGAGCTTGAGGAAATGGTCGTTGACCTTGGCCATGGCTGTTGCCCCGGGGAACCAGCGAGAAGGACGAACCGTCGGTTGTAGACCGCGTTCCCGGGCTGTGCAACGCCGAGCGACGGTGGTCTAGTCGGCCGCTGGCGGCGCTGGCGGTGGTGGCGGTGGTGGCGGTGTGGCAAAGAGACCGGCCAGTTGAGGGACCTGGACCGCGGGGGTCCAGGCCGCCATGCCCTGGCTCCATACCAGCGTCTCGGGTGTGATCTGGCCACTGAGCTGGCTGGCCTGGAAGGGGCCTTTCGAGTCGCCTTCGACGGCGATATGAAAACTGGCCGGGACGGGGGGCGGGGCGTTTCCGGCAGGATCCTGGCCCATGGTGTTCATCATCCGACCGGCCATCGCCAGGCCCATGCCCAGGCCCATGCCATCGGCGGCGGAACCTCCACCGGGATTGTTGGCGATGTCGGGCATTGCCTTGCCCAACTGGTACTGCTGGTACTGTTGCATGTCGCCGATCGCGCCCATCGCCGATCGCGAGTCGATCGCCTTCTCGACTTCTTCGGGGAACGACACGTTGACGAGCATCAACTGGGGGATCTCGAGCCCGAATTCGTCGTCGATTTTCTCGCAGACCCGTTCGCGGACTCCCTCGGCGACTTCCGAGTAGTTGGCAGCCAGGTCGAAGACGGCGATCTTGGATTCCGCAACGTGTTCGGAGAAGGACTGCACGATCAGGTTTCGCAGCAGCGTATCGACCGCGTCGAAGTCGAATTCTTCCTGCGAGCCCGACATCTCGCTGAGCAGTGGCTTGGGATCGACCACCTTCAACGTGTAGCTGCCGAAGGCCCGAATGCGGATCGTGCCGAAATCCGAATCTCGCAACGGAATCGGATTCGGCGTGCCCCACTTCAGGTCGGTTGCCTGGCGGGTGCTGACGAAAAAGACATCGCACTTGAACGGGCTGCTGAACCCGTGTTTCCAGCCCTGCAGCGTGCTGAGAACCGGGATGTTGTTCGTGTCGAGTTCGTAGCGACCCGGCTTGAGCACGTCGGCGACCTGGCCCTCGTGCACGAAGATCGCCTCCTGGCCGGGTCGAACAATCAACTGGGCGCCGTGCTTGATCTCGTTGTTGTACCGGGGGAACTTCCAGACCAGCAGGTGTGGGGGCTGGTTGCTCCACTCGATAATGTCAATCAACTCGCCTTTGAGCTTGTCGAACAAACCCATGGTGGTCTTCTCCTGAAAAAAGCGAGGTCCGGTCATGCGGGGGCAGGCGGATTGTATCGCCGTTGCGACACCGTCTTCAATGTCTCAACTGAAGGAAAGCCGCTTCGACGTGCTGTCATTCGTTGCTGCGGGAGAAGAATTGCCGGTCAAACTGGAAAAGGAGAAACCGGTCCGGGAGTGGGCGGGCAAGCGATGTTGACCGCCAAAGGCGGACTGAACTACATTTCGCCGGCCCGGGAAGGGCCGGGTTCGGCCGGAGGTGGCCGGTTGCGAGGACTGCTTGCAGAGGCGCTGTGATGGATCCCAACGAATTGACCACCGAAACGCTTTCCCCGGATGAAAAGTCACTATCCGACCTGGATCCGCCTGGTGGCAGGACTGGCAGGCTGGTCGATCGGCTGAGGAGGTCGCCTCGCTGGACACTGGCAGTTGGTGGCACCCTGGCAGTTGTCGTGATCGCCGTCGTGGTGATGCAACTGCGTCATCCGACCGAGGGGGTCGCCCAGGTGCGGGCACCGCAGTCGGCCACGACGGGCACGGCGCGGGTGAAACCGTTCCGCAAGGCTCGTCACATGGCCCGGATCAGTGGTGCGGGAAAAACCGTCGAGTACATCAGCCACGACGAGTTGGCGAGAGAGTGTATTACGAGGATTGGCTCGGAGGTACTCGACGAGATGATCAACCGCAAGGTGATCGCGATCGAGTGCGGCCTTCGCGGAATCAAGGTCACCTCTGCCGAGGTCAAGCAGGAGGTGGTACGGCTGTGCAAGGAAACCGGGATGGAACCGTCCAACTGGTACCAGATTCTCAAGGCCCGCCACAACATGACGCCCGAGCAGTACCACCAGAATCGGATCTGGCCGGCCCTGGCGATGAAAAAACTGGCCGGAAAGTCAGTCCAGGTCACCCGGGATGAGTTGCAGAAGGCTTACGAGCATCACTTCGGTCCCCGGGTCAAGGTACGGCTGGTCGTCTACGACAACTTCCGGCGGGCCAACGAGGGTTGGAATGCGCTGCAGAAGGCTCCGGGTGATTTCGAACGGCTGGCCAAGCGGGACTCGATCGAACCCAACAGCCGGTCACTGGGTGGCCTGATTCCTCCCATTCGCAAGAACTCGCAGAACCCGAAGCTCGAGGCCGAGGCCTTCAAGTTGAAGGTCGGGGAGATCTCGGGCATCGTCCAGTACGGAACCCCGGCCCGTTTTGCGATCCTCAAGTGCGAGGGTCATACGAAGCCGGAATTCGTTCTCAAGGAAGTGCAGGAGTACCTGGTCAAGCAGTTGAAGGACCAGAAGTCGCAGGAGGCAATGGCCAAGCACCTGCTGGCCTTGAAGGACCGGACGCGGGTCGACAACTACCTGTTGAACAAGACCACCGGCGGCGTCGCTCGCCAGGCCGGCTTCACGCGACCGGCAACCGGTGCTGCCAAGGCCAAGGGTGTTCGCCCGGCCGCGGGCAGCACGCGGCGACAACTTCCGCCCCGGACGACTCCGGGCACGCGTCGCTGAGCGAAGATCTCGCGGACTACCCGCGGGCGACAATCCGGTGTTTTGACTCGGGACTTCCCGGGAAACCAGGTCCTGCTGCTGGACCGGAGTGGACGATACTGGATTTGAACCAGTGACTTCCACGATGTCAACGTGGCGCTCTAACCGGGCTGAGCTAATCGTCCCTGACCGCAAACCTAGCGTTTGGTTTGCGGCGTCGTCAAGCGGGAAGTCGGCGACGACAATCGGTCCGGCAGACGGTGTTGACGGCCTCGCGGACACTCCTTTACATAGATGTCTGACCCGAGAAACAGCTTGCCGGGTTGGCCTTTCGTAGCGGTCGACGGCAACTGTTAGAAGACCTCCTCGAGGCGACGATGATCCAGGTTCAACTTCCCGACGGCAGTCTCCACGAATACCCCGACGAAACGACCGCACTCGATGTTGCCGCGAGTATCGGTGAGCGACTGGCGATGGCGACCGTCGCCGCCGAGATCGACGGCACCACCGTCGATGCCATGCGGCCCCTGGCCGAGCTTTCCGACGCCGAGCCGATCGCGCTGCGGCTGCTGACGACTCGCGACCCCGAGGCCCTGGGCGTGATGCGGCACAGTTGCGCCCACGTGATGGCGCGTGCTGTGATGCGGGTCTTTCCTGGCGTGCAACTCGCCTTCGGCCCGACGATCGACAACGGTTTCTACTACGACATCGGGTTGGACCAGGCGATCCGCGAGGAGGATTTTGAGCGGATCGAGCAGGAGATGAAGGCGATCGTCAAGGCGGCCGAGCCGTTCGAGCGGTTTCATCTTGGTCGCGACGAGGCCCTGTCGTTCTGCGAAGAACTCGACCAGGGATTGAAGGTCGAGCACATTCGGACCGGGTTGGCCGAACACGAGGAACTGAGTTTCTACCGGCAGGGTGAATTTGTCGACCTGTGTCGTGGCCCGCATATCCCCGACGCCGGCCGCATCAAGTCGTTCAAGCTTCTCAGCGTGGCCGGATCGCACTGGAAGGGCGATGCCGCCGCCGGCCGTCGCCTGCAGCGGCTTTACGGCACCGCCTGGTTCAGCAAGAAAGATCAGAAGGCCTATCTGGAACGCATGGAAGAGGCCCGTCGACGTGACCACCGGGTCCTCGGCAAACAGCACGGACTGTTCTCGATCACCGCCGAGGTCGGGCAGGGCCTGTGCCTGTGGTTGCCCAAGGGAGCCAGCGTCCGCGGTCGGCTCGAGGACTTCATCAAGGCCGAGTTGCTTGCCCGCGGCTACGACCCGGTCTACTCGCCACACGTGGGACGTGTCGAGCTTTACGAGACCAGCGGCCACTTTCCCTACTACCGCGACTCGCAGTTCGCCCCGCTGTTCACTCACGATGCCGGGCAACTTGTCGACGGCTGGATCCGTCGCCTCGAGGCCGGTGCGCTCGGCGAGAAGGACGAGCAGGCTCTCCGCGAAGCGGCCAGCGTGCTGGGCTGCGACACGGCCGCCTACCCGCTCCAGGGAACACAGGATGAACGCGTTTCCTTTCTGCGGCACTGGGAACTTACCCAGGAACGGTTCCTGCTGAAACCGATGAACTGCCCGCACCACGTCCAGATCTACAAGTCGCAGCCCCGCAGTTACCGCGAGTTGCCCGTGCGGCTGGCCGAGTTCGGGACCGTCTACCGGCACGAGCAATCCGGGGAACTCAACGGCATGCTGCGTGTCCGCGGGTTGACCCAGGACGATGCTCACCAGTTCTGCACCGCCGACCAGGTCGAGCAGGAATTTCGCGACACCCTGGAACTGGTCAAGTTCGTTCTCGCCGCGGTCGGACTCGACGACTACCGCGTGCAGCTCTCGCTGCGTGATTCGGCCAGCGACAAGTACGTGGGGAGCGAGGAAAACTGGGATCGAGCCGAGTCGAGCCTGCGGAACGTGCTCGAAGAGACCGGGCTGGAGTACGAGGAATGTGTCGGGGAGGCCGCCTTTTATGGGCCCAAGGCCGACTTCATGGTTCGCGACTGCATTGGCCGCGAGTGGCAGCTGGGGACGGTGCAACTGGACTACAACCTGCCCGAGCGGTTTGAACTCGAGTACATCGGCAGCGACAACCGCGCTCACCGGCCGGTGATGATTCACCGGGCCCCCTTCGGATCAATGGAGCGATTCGTGGGAATGTTGATCGAGCATTTTGCCGGGGCGTTCCCGCTGTGGCTGGCCCCAGAGCAGATTCGCGTGTTGCCGGTCAGCGAGGACCGCCACGCCGGTTATGCCGCCCAGATGAACGAGCGAATGGCGTCGGAGGGGTTCCGGGTGACGACCGACCTTCGCAGTGCCAAGGTGCAGTCGAAGATCCGGGACGCCCAGTTGGAGCTGATCCCCTACATGCTTGTCGTCGGCGACAAGGAGGCGGCCGAGGGGACCGTCGCAGTCAGGGATCGGATCGACGGGGACCTGGGCATGATGCCCGTCGACGAGGCGATTGCCCGGTTGCGGGAGGAGGCCGACTCCCGGCAGGTCCGCCAGGTGGTCAAGAGCAGCTTCTCGGCGTTCGAGGGCGAGTCGCAGGCCGACCACGAGTACTAGGCTTGCCTGTCGCTGCGGTCGGGACGGACGGCCTGGCATTTCCAGCACAGTTCGAAACCGCTTTCGACCTCGCTGCCACACGTTCCGCAGATCCAGGCCATCTCGTCGGCTCCGGTGGTCGCTTGATTCACGTCATCGAGCAGGCTGCGGGCACTGGCGGCGTCGGTATCGGAAACCTCCAGGCTGATGCCACCCAGGGCCAGGCCGACAGGAAACAACTGCCCATTGGAGAGTTCGCCCTGCAGCCAGGACCGGATCCCGGCTTCCTCGAGCCGGGCGCGGGCAATCGAGGCTTCGGTGATCGAGGCAAACACGCCGATCGTCTCGAGCGATCTGTCCGTCGATCTCTCTTCCGGATTCACTCGGTGGAATCCTTGTTCTCGACCACGGCCAGGGCTTCCTCCCGCGTGTCAAACAGTGGCCAGAGCCTGCCGATCTGGATGCACTTGAGCACTTCCTTGACGTCGTCGCTGGCACAGCAGAAGACACCCTTGCCGCCAAGTTGACGCGACTTGGTCAGAACACGCAGCAGCGAGCTGATGATGATCGAGTCGATGTAGTCGACGGCGCCCAGATCGATCAACACGTTCTTGATGTTGGGTTCGTCCAGGATCCGGAACAACTCGTTGGATTCGAGATGCACATCGGTGTACTGAAAATTCATCGTCGCACCCTGCGGGACAACCACCAGGGTGTTGGCGAGGCGGACAATCTGGAAGACCTTGCTCGGATCGGGCATATCGGGTCTTGAATCAGTCGGGGGAAAGTGGCACTCGATACCGGATCGATCGTGTTTCGGTCGATCCGGCGTATCCACCCAATTCTGTACACGGACGGGTATGATGTCGAGGCGTGAACCAAGAGAAAATGGAGGGCCAACAGCGATGACCGACCAACCACGGGACCAGGGAAACCAGACGCGACGGGGTTTTGTTCGCACGGCGGCACTGGGGGCGGCCGGCCTTGCAGCGGCCAGCGGTCGATCAGCGGCGACAGCCGACCAGCGGCCGACGAGATCGAAGCGACGACCGACGAAGATCCGGATCGGGACACGCGTCAGTCCGGCGTGGTTGAAGGGCAAGAACGACGATGACCTGCGATTCCTCAAGCAGATCGGTGTCGATCACGTGGACATCACGCTGGACATGATCGAGGGCTACGGCGAGCACGGCGTGTTCACCAGGAAAGCGCTCAAGGCGCTGATCGATCGGCTCGATGGCCTGGGCCTGAAGATCGAACGGGCCAATTCGCTGGGCTCGTTCTACCTCAACGCACACCTTGCCCGGCCGGAGGGACAAAAGGAAATCGACAAGCTCAAGACGATTGCCGGGCATCTGGTCGAATTCGACATCCCCGTCTATGGAATCCAGGCCTGCCAGGCACGGCTGCACCTGGCCGGCGGCGGCAATCACTGGATTCGCCGTCGCGGACGCGGTGGCTACCGCTACCTGCACTTCGATCTCGATCGGGTGCAGTCACTTGGCCTGAAACCCAAGTACAAGGTCAGCTCCGATCAATTGTGGAAGGGGCTGCTGAACATCTATCGCCAGGTGATCCCGCTGGTCGATGGGTCAAAGACGCGGGTGGCAATGCACGGCAACGACCCGCCGCTTCACCAGTTTGTCGGCAGCCCACAGATTCTCTGCCGGTTCAAGGACTTTGATCGACTGTTCAGCGAGGTACCCAGTGCCAACAACGGGATCACCTTCTGTTGCGGCACGCGGTACGAGTCGGGCGAGGATGTCCTGAAGGGGATCGAGCACTTCGGACGCCGCAAGCAGCTCTTTCACGTCCACTTCCGCAACGTCCGCGGCACGCTGCCGGCTGACCGGGGCTACTCGGAGATGTTCGTTGACGACGGCGACATGAAGATGGGCCAGGTCGTGCGTGCACTCGACGCGGTCGATTACGACGGCGTGATCGACTTCGATCACCCGGTCGGCATCACCGGGGACACCCGCTTTTCGAAGCAGTACATTTCCTTCGCCGTCGGTTACATGCGGGGCTTGTTAGACAACCTGTGATCACTGGGTGTTGTCACCGCTTTTCTTCCCGAACGGGTCGATCGTCTCGATGACGCCTGTCTCGCGGCCTTTGCGGGCCTTGGAACCGAGAATGAGCTTGTCGTGTTCCTCGAGGTCGATCGTCGGGAAGCCGCCCAGTCCCTTCGACAGCAGGTAGTGCGGCCGACGCAGGTGCTTGCGCAACGACTCGATCTTGGCGACCTTGGTTGACTGCGAAGCCGCCATCGACTCGTACTCGGCGTTCATCGTGGCAGCCATGTCCGACCACACCCCCGAGGGAACGTCTGGATAGCGTTCCGAAACGGCCTGGAAGAACTTGCCGCCAGAGGCAGCACGTCCGCCCTGGCCGATCGTCGTCGCCAACACCTCGATCAACGTCGACTTGAAGTTCGCGACGACGTAGCCCTGCCCTTCAATTTTCTTGATCATCTTGTCCATCGCGATGTCGATCTGCTTTTCCTGGGCGCGGATGCCTTCTTCGTCGTCCACCAGGGTGTTGTAGGTGGTCAAGACGCATCCGCCGATGCCCAGGCCGGACACCAGCATGATCAGTCCGGCGGCAACCAGGAGCTTGGAACTTGTCATCGCGTTCTTCCTCTCGAGAAACAGTCAACAAACCGCTGAAAAAACAGAAAACCGGACTAGTCACGAATACAGATCATCACGGTACAGGACAGCCAGGCACAGGCCCACAGAAAAGAACCCGTCAGCGTGTACCAGGGCATCTCGACGTCGGATGCCAGGAACTCATAATCCGCCATGGGTTTTCTCAGGTAACCCGCGTCGCCGGCAGCATTGATGTTCGAGAGGATGACCTTGACCAGGGCATCCCCTTTTCCCTCGAGCGTTTCCAGGTGCCGCACGTCACGTTCAAGGTTTTCGACGAACATCGTGTGGTCGGTGTAGGTCATGACCTTGCACCAGTGGATGGCCGCTCGCGTGTACCCGATACAGACACAGATGTCGTTCTTCTTTCCTTCCTTCCAGTGTTCGCGCAACGCCTGGAAAAGGCCGACGTTTTCGGTGCCGGCAACGAACACGACGATGTTGCACTGTTTCTTGGAGCCGAGAGTCTGCAACGCCTTGTCCAGCCCCCGATCGACGACGTAGTGAAACGTGCCTCCCACCTTGACCTTGCTCTCGATCACGCGATCAAATTCGATATCGCCGTACGTGCCCGACGTGACCCGAGGGTAATCAACCAGGTAGTCCTGGTAGTCCTGCTTGACGCCCTTGATCTTCAGCGACGTGTCGGCGGCCTGCAGGTAATTTGCCTCGATGTGTTCCCGGCTGGTCGGGACTTCGGATTCTTCCCGGCCGTCCCACGTGATCGTGTGCACCTCGGGAATACCGTCTCCATCGGAACCCAACCTCCGGTTCTCTCGATCGGCCCCCATGTTACGACGCGAGTTCACACGTTTCCGGCCGCCGTTGAGCCCAACGAAGGCGAGCCAGGCCTTCCTTGTCGTTGAAATTCTCTCGTCGGCGGCTGTCCGGATGTTGTACTCGGGTCCGTGGTGAGTGTCGGTATCATTCTTGCCATCGGCCCTGTCGATCCACGCCTCTTTCCAGACCATCTCCTTGATCTTCGAGTTCCAGATGACGGCATGTCCCAGGTCGGTGAACCAGAGAAACGAGAGGCCAAGTGTGGTGTAGGAGCATGGCAGCGCGATGCACACGAACAGGACGAGTTCCACAGCCGTGAAGTTCTCGTGCTGAAACCAGAAAAGGATGCCCCCGATAAGAATCAGTGAGGCGAGGATGTAGAATGGCATGGTTCCCGAGACAACCAACCAGGTTTCACGTCCCTGGCCGGACCCGAGGATGTAGACCAGCCCGGCCACCATCAGGACAAGTGAGCCCAGGAAGAGCCGGAACAGGGTGTCCTGTTCCCCACGGACTCCC
>PBSL01000003.1 GCA_002726205.1 Planctomycetaceae bacterium
GTGAATCGAGCGCGACTTTCAAGGCATCTCGGAAGTCGTCAGCTGTCTGGTAGCGGGAGTCCGGGACATCCTCCAACGCTTTGCCCAACACCTTGTGTATCGAGGTGGCCAGGTCATCGAGACGGATCACTCGGGGGATCCTGCCCGTGACCATGTGGTAGAGACTGGCCGCCAGGCTCCACAGGTCGCTTCGCGCATCGGCCAGGGTCCCGTCCCTTGCTTGTTCGGGTGCCACATACGCGGGCGTACCAAGTCCACCTCGCGTCAGTTGGCCGTCATCGGAATCGATCCGGGCCAACCCGAAGTCGACCAACTTGGGCACTCCCTCCTTGCTCAACAGAACATTCGACGGCTTGATGTCGCGGTGGATGATCCCCTTGCCGTGGGCGTGAGAGAGCGCATCGCAGAGGGAGATCGTGATCCGGAGGGCCTCTTCAGTCGGGATTGTCCCCTGGTCCAGTCGCTGCGAGAGGCTCTCGCCTTGGATGAAACTCATCACGATGTAGTAGAGGTCGTCCTGCTGGTTGAACTCATAGACGTGGACGATGTTCGGGTGGTCCAGCTGTGCGATCGCCTCCGCCTCGGTCTGAAACCTCGCGACAGTCCCTCCGAAGATCAACTTGACTGCTACGGTTCGCTTTCGCTGCGTGTCGTGGGCTCGGTAGACCACGCCCATGCCGCCACGACCGAGTTCGTCCTCCAGCCGGTAGCGATCGGCGAGCATCTCGGGAGGCGTCCAGTCCTCGGCAAAGGCCTCGCCACCGGATTCCGTGGAGGGGTCAATCCCGATGGTCTTCCCGTCGCCCACGCTTTTCTCGACAGGGCGATCCGGCTCACCATCACTGGTGCCCTGGCCGTCGAGGCTTTCGGGTGTGTTGTCGGGAGGAAGAACCATCACCGGTCTCGGGACACGGAAGTCACTGGCCGCTACAGGGCCTATCGTGCCCCAAGTCGAACGGGTTCTCAAGAGTGCCAAGACGGATCGATCTGTCGGGATTCTTCAAAGTAACTTGTTCTTCTCCACTCGGTTGAAGTAAGGTCGCCTCGAGTCAACAGGCGGGGTGGACGGGTTATGCGTAGTATTTTCTTGCCAACGATCACGTCGGTCGCAGCCGTGTTGTTGGTGGGTGGCTGCGGTGGCACGCTCCTGGCCGCCGATCCCGCCAGCGGACCGCCAACGGCCACCGCCGAACACCCCGATCTTCTGGTGCTGCTGTACATTTTCGTGCTGGCCTCGTTTCTTGGTCACCAGTTGATCACCCGGGTTCCCCCGCTGTTGCACACACCACTGATGTCGGGCACGAACGCGATCTCGGGCATTTCGCTGGTCGGTTCCCTGGTCGCCGCCGGACTGGCTGAACCGTTGCTCTGCAACGTGCTGGGTGGCGTCGCGGTCGGCTGTGCCATGTGCAACGTGGTTGGCGGCTTTGCGATCACCGACCGGATGCTGGCCAAGTTCCGCAAGGCTAACCGCTAGGGGCTGCGACGATGGCCGCATCGATCGAATGGCTGTACCTGGCCGCCGCGGTCCTGTTCATCCTCGGAATCCGCGATCTCAGTTCCGCCGAAACCGCCCGCCGCGGGAACACGCTGGCGGCAATCGGCATGCTGCTGGCCATCATCGGCACGCTACAACACCAGGCGATTGTCCGGATCGACTGGATCATCGCCGGGATGGTGATCGGCGGGCTGATCGGCCTGCTGATGGCGGTCTACATGCCAATGACGGCGATGCCGGAACGGATTGCGATCGTCAATGGACTGGGCGGTGCAGCCAGCGGGCTGGTGGGAATCAGCGAGGTTTACCGTCACGTGATCGTTCCACAGGCCGCTGGTTCGGTCGTCACATTCGACGCCTTCCACACCGGGGTCGCGGGCTTCGAGATCATGCTGGGATCACTGACATTTTCCGGCAGCATGATTGCCTACGGCAAGTTGCGGGGCCTGATCAGCGGCAGCCCGCTGACCTATCCCGGCCAGAACATCGTCAACGTTGCCTGGCTCGTCGGAATGCTCGCGGTCATCAGCGGCCTGGTCACCGGCAGCCTGGCTCCCGAGTTTTTCTTCGTGCTGGCCGGGCTGGCCCTGGTCTTCGGCGTGATGTTCGTGTTGCCCATCGGTGGAGCCGACATGCCGGTCGTGATCGCCCTGCTCAACGCCTACTCGGGCCTGGCCGCCGCGGCAACCGGTTTCGTGCTCAACAACAAGGTACTGATCATCGCCGGGGCGCTCGATGGTTCATCGGGCCTGCTGTTGTCGCTGCTGATGTGCAAGGCCATGAACCGCTCGATCACCAACGTGCTCTTTGGCGCCGTCGGCGCGGCCGTCAGCAGCGGCGGTTCAACCGACCAGGGCGATCCCCAGACAATCTCGGTCGTCGAAGCGGCCGAGCGACTTTTCGACGCCCGGCGGGTCATTATCGTGCCCGGTTACGGGATGGCGGCCGCCGGAGCCCAATTTGCAGTCCGCGAAGTCGCCGATCTGCTCAAGTCACGCGGTACCGAGGTGCGTTACGCAATCCATCCGGTTGCCGGCCGTATGCCCGGCCACATGAATGTGCTGCTGGCCGATGCCAACGTGCCCTATGACGACCTGGTCGAGATGGACGAGATCAACCCGGACTTCGCCGACACCGACGTCGCCCTGGTCATGGGGGCCAACGATACATGCAACCCCGCCGCCCGGCACGCCGAAGGCAGCCCGATCTTCGGCATGCCGATCCTCGACGTCGACCAGACCTCGCAGGTGATCGTGATCAAGCGAAGTATGAGTCCCGGATTCGCGGGGATTCCCAACGAGATGTTCCTGGCACCAAACTGTCACATGCTCTTTGGTGACGGCAAACAAGTCGCCGAGCAGCTGGCCGAAACCCTGTCACTGTAGCCGGGCGGAAAGCCGAACGAGGAGATGAGGGGGGAACCGATGAAGGTCGTCGTACCGAGAGAACGGGTCGCCGGCGAGACCCGGGTCGCGGTGACGCCGCGAACCGTCAAGCGGCTGGTCCGCGCCGGGCTCTCGGTCCACATCGAAACCGGCGCCGGCAGCGCCTCGGGAATCAGTGACGCCGAGTTCATCGAGGCCCAGGCAACGATCGTCTCCGACCCGCACTCACTCTACACCGACGCGGGCATCGTGCTGGGCGTGCAGCCACCCGATGCCGAGACGATTGCACGGATCCCGGCTGGAACATTCCTGGTCGCGACAATCAACCCCCTGATCGAACATGACCTCGTCAATCGCCTGGCTGAACAACGGGTGACCTCGTTCTCGCTTGACCTGGTTCCACGGATCGCGCGGGCGCAGTCGATGGACGTGCTGAGTTCGATGAGCACGCTGGCCGGCTACCAGGCCGTGTTGCTGGCGGCGATGTCACTACCGGGCATCGTGTCCTATCTGACCACCGCCGCCGGAACATTGCACCCGGCCAAGGTGCTGGTCCTGGGAGCCGGCGTCGCCGGCCTGCAGGCGATCGCCACCGCGAGACGACTGGGGGCACTGGTCTGGGGTTACGACATCCGACCGGTCGTTGCCGAACAGGTCGAGAGCCTGGGCGCGACATTCCTGGACCTGGATGTCGCCGCCGAGGATGCCGAGGACGCCGGGGGCTACGCCAGGGAACAGACCCAGGACCAGGCCCAGAGGCAGCAGGCGGCCATGACGGCCCACCTCGCGGAAATGGACGTGGTGATCACGACCGCGCTGATCCCCGGGCGACCGGCCCCGGAACTTGTAACCACCGAGATGGTCGCGGCAATGAAGTCCGGATCGGTGATCGTGGACCTGGCGGCCGAGCGGGGCGGCAACTGCGCGTTGACCCGTCCGGGAACCAACTACACGACCGATTCCGGGGTGACCATCCTCGGGCCGCTCAACCTCTGCTGTACCCTGCCGGCTCACGCCAGCCTGATGTACGCCAATAACGTGGTCAACTTCCTGCTGCACATCTGCCGCGACGCCTCGATTGATGTCGACACCGACGACGAAGTGACGATCGGTACGCTTGTCACCCACGACGGACAGGTCGTCCACGAACGGGTTCGCCAGGTTCTCGAGGCCTGAGACAAACGACCGATGAGTCCACATGATGTCGTCCTGATTCCCGGCGACGGGATTGGCCCGGAAGTCACCGACGCCGGGCTACGTGTTCTCGAGGCCGCCGGCGCCCCGCTCCGCTTCCAGGTGCACCACGCCGGGGTCACGGCAATCGAACAGGGACTCGACGTGCTGCCGGATTCGACCGTCGAGGCCATCAAGCACTGCGGCGTGGGATTGAAGGGCCCCTGCACAACGCCCGTCGGGGAGGGGTTCACGTCGGTCAACGTGCAACTGAGGCAGAAACTCAATCTCTTTGCCGCCGTCCGCCCGGTCCGCAACCTCGAGGGTATCACCACCCGATTCGACGATGTCAACCTGGTGATCATTCGAGAGAACACCGAGGGTCTTTACAGCGGGGTCGAGAACCAGGTGACACCCGATGTCGTGATGAGCATGAAGGTGGCGACCCAGACGGCCTGTGACCGGATTTCCCGCTTTGGCTTCCGGTTCGCCACCCTGCGGCAGCGCAACAAGATCACCGTCTTTCACAAGGCGAACATCATGAAACTCACCGACGGGCTGTTCCTTCGCTGCGCGCAGCAGGTCCACCAGTCGGAATACCCCAACATCGCCTACGAGGAGATGATCATCGATGCCGGTTGCATGAAGATTGTCCAGGACCCATCGCAATTCGATGTGCTGTTGCTGGAGAACCTCTACGGCGACGTGGTCAGTGACCTCTGTGCCGGCCTCGTCGGCGGACTGGGAGTGGTGCCCGGTGCCAACATCGGCGAGGACCTGGCCGTCTTCGAGGCCGTTCACGGATCGGCTCCTGATATCGCCGGCCAGGGCGTCGCCAACCCGCTGGCACTGATCATGTCATCGGTCATGATGCTCAACCACCTCGCCGATACCCGCAATGATCCTGCCTGCCGTGCTGCCGGCGATCGGATCAAGACCAGTTACAATCGGGCACTGGCCGACGGTTGCCACACGCGGGACCTGGGTGGCGACCTCGACACATCCGGATTCGTCGCTGCACTCCTCGAGCGACTTGACTAGGCACCCCGCCGTGAACACGTCCGCTTCTTCAACGCTGCTCGCCGTTGACGTCGGTAACAGCCGGGTCAAGTTCGGCCTGTTCGCAGCTGACGTGACCGGCAACGGACCGCTCCAATTGCCGACAATCCACAAGTCACTGGCGATTGCTCCGGATGCCGAGGTGCCCTGGACGATCATCAGGGAATGGTCCGGGTCCAGCGGGTCACCGGCGGGGATCGTCGCCGGAGCCAATCCGGCAATCCGTGACGGGATCACGGCGAACTGGCCNGCCGACCTGCCGCCGCCCCGCGTGCTGACCGATCCCGCCGAACTGGGACTCCCGGTTCAACTCGAACATCCCGNNCGCACCGGAATCGACCGGTTGCTCAACGCAGTGGCCGTCAACTGNCTGCGGCCTGACGGCCGACCGGCGATCATCGTCGANTCGGGCACCGCCACCACCGTCGACGCCCTCGATGCCGGGGGTGCCTTTCTGGGCGGGGCAATCCTGCCCGGCTTCGGCCTGCTCGCCCGGTCACTGCACCGCTACACCGCGCTGTTGCCACTGCTCACTCTCGAGCAACTCGGCGACGGTCCACCTTCCCCGCTGGGCAAGGACACCCCCGCTGCAATCCGGAGTGGCCTGTTTTACGGTCAGCTGGGAGCCGTCCGGGAACTGGCGGATTCCCTGGAACGCGAACTGGGTAGCGGACCCGCCACGATGTTCCTGACAGGTGGAGGAGGACCGCTGCTGGCAACCGCACTTCCCGAGGCCCGGCTGGTACCTCATCTCGGCCTGCACGGCCTGGCTCGTGTCGCCTTCGAGGGGACCGGGTCGTGACGGCCGGCCGGGCCGCCCTGCTGACACCGGCCGGACGAGGTGCCATTGCCAGCCTGCTGGTGGAGCACGCGGTCAATCTGATCGACCAACAACAGCTCTTCACGGCCGTCAACAATCAACCGCTGGCCCAGCAACCGTTGAACCGGATCTGCCCGGGACTCTGGGGCCGCAAGGACGGGCGACACTCGACCGAGCAGATCGTGGCCTGCCGAACCTCGGAGACACGTGTTGAGTTGCATTGCCACGGCGGTCCGGCAGCAACCCGACGGATTCTCGAGGACCTGGCCGAGGTGGGCATCGATCGGTGCGAATGGACCGAACTGGTTGGCCTGGCCGAAGAACCCTCGCATTCACAGCTCGGTGTCGAACTCGATCAGGCCCTGGCAGCAACAACCACCTGGCAGGCAGCCGCCGTTCTGCTGGATCAACGATCGGGGCTGCTGGTCGGAGCTCTCCAACGACTGGCGACAGTCGACTGGGAAGCTCGCCACCAGGTCGCCGGCGAGTTGGCCGGATTGCTCGAGTGGACCGACCTGGGACTGCACCTGGCCCGACCCTGGTCGGTGGTCCTGGCCGGTCCACCCAACGTCGGGAAATCGAGTCTCCTCAATGCCCTGCTGGGGTACGGTCGGGCGATTGTCTGGGACCAGCCCGGCACCACACGCGACGTCGTCACCGGTTCAACGGCGCTGGACGGTTGGGCCATCCAGCTGTCGGATACGGCAGGACTGAGAACAACCCGGGACCAGCTGGAAGCCGCCGGTGTTGATCACGCCAGGCAACGGTTGGCGACTGCCGATCTGGTCGTGCTGGTTGTGGATCGCAGCAACCGTCTCGACGACCAGGCACGAGCCCTGCTGGCCGAGCATCCCTCGGCGCTGGTTGTCGCCAACAAGAGCGATCTTGACGACGCCGTGGACCAGTTCATCCCGGAAACGGCATTGCCCGTCTCGGCACTGACCGGCGAGGGTGTCGCTGAGCTGGCCGATGCGATCCTCGAGCGATTGCTGCCTCGACGTCCCGAACCGGGTACGGCCGTCCCGATTTCCGCACGGCTGGTCAAACACCTGCAGCAGGCCGAAGAGGCGATTCATGAAGACGATGAACCCGCCTACCGGGCAGCCACCGATGCCTGCCTGCGGTGAACCGACAGAAATCCGAGAATTCGGCCCGGGCACTTCACTATTGATATAATGCTGCGAGAAGACCCTCGTTGCCTTTCACGAATCAGCCGATGGACTTATTCAGTTACTGGAAAACCAACAGCTGGAGAATGTTCGAGGCCAACCTGATCATCTCCACGGTGGTCCTCGTCCTGGCCTGGTGGATGTACTCCTCCAGGCGACGGGCCCTGGTTGGTGATCCCGAAAGCAGGCCTCGCCACGGTTTGCGAAATGCTGCGATCGTGCTTCTTCCGACCGTGATCCTGTTTGTGTTCGGACTGCTGGGTCGCCTGCAGCTGGTCCAACTCCTGGCGCTCCTGTTGCTGTCGGTCGCCTGCGGCAGCCGAAACTGGCCATCTCGCCGTTTTGCGGCAGTGGGCCTGGTTGCCACCTTGTTCCTGGCCACCGTGGTGGGGGTACAGGGTGTCCTCCAGGCGGCCCGGGCAGGGAAACAGCATCCGATGAAATCGCTGGCCCAGCGACTGGAATCCAAGGTCCGGACTCCCAGGACTCCCGCGCCGCTGAGCTCCGCTGCTGTTGCGTCACTGGAAACAATCGAAAAACAACTCTCCAATAAAATGGAGCGTCAGATTTTCGGTCGCTACCAGAAGCGGCGAGCGGCGCTGGAGATGATCCACGCATCACAGGTCATGCAGTTCATCAGCAGCGAGGGTTTCGGGATCGGCCGGAGCCTGACGCCGACGATTTCCGATGTCGAGTTGCCCGGGAACCTGGCCCTGTCTCAACCGGCGGTTCTTGCGACAGCCTCGCGTTCTACCGGCGATCGGCCGACGCCCTGGTTGCCTGTTCCGAGGACGGGCGCAACGTATCCGGCACTGAACACGCTGCATTTCGAGGCGTCGGTTCAATTCCTGGATCCTGTCCGTTTCGGCTTCGTCCGCGACGTCGAGCATGTCGCGGGTTTCCAGCCCCACGCGTTGCGCGACATCGTTCCACTCAGGCGGCAATTCCAACGGGACCAGCAGACCTCGCTTTCCGATCACCGCCGGTGGGTCCTGGAACGTGTCGAACTGGTCAGCCTGCTGTTGCACGACGAACCGGGCGTGTACGTCTCGGAGAACCTACCGCGAATGGACGAACTGGCCGGGACCAGGCTGAGGTCGTTGAATCGGTTCGAAGTCCTGGCGATGAACGACTTGCGGAACGGCGAATCGTTGGTCGTCCGCGGGCAGGGCGACCAACTGAAAATGCTCGGTTCACTGCGAGCCGCCAGGCAGTGCGCGGCCTGTCACCGGGTTCCTCGCGGCACGTTGCTCGGCGCGTTCAGCTACGGATTTCGCGACCAGACCTCGCAACGTTCATCGCGGTAGTCCCGCCGCCAATCCTCTTCCTCGGCCAACATTTCCAGCAGGCCGGCCTGTCGCTGGCGGTCGAGCACAACCGTCTTCACGTCGTACTTCGACAGTCGCTCCCGCCAACCGGTCTCGAGGCGGATCATGGCCATGTAGTCCTGCCAGACCGCCGCAGGGATCAGGTGAGCGTGCGAGGCGACCAGGACCCGCAGGTCGACTGGACCCTGCCACAGCAGAAAATCGCCCCACTCGTAAGCGGCCAAGACCATTCCCGGCGGCGGATGCTCGACCAGCCACCGGGCAACTTCGACCGGCGTTGCTGCCGACACGGCCGGTCGTCGGGCCACCAGCGGCTCGGCAGAGTCAAGGGCCGACCAGGTGGCCGGAGCGGTCCCCACCGCCAACCCCCAGACCACAAGCCCCGTGATTGCCGGACGAAAACGCCCCGGCCGAATCGATGAATGCCGGCGACGGCAGCCCATGCCGGCGGCATGAAACGCCACGACACCACCGGCCACCGCGGCCCACCAGGCCAACATCCGCGAGGTCCACAGCGAGGAGACGCCGAGACCGATCAGCAGCAGCCAGTCGGCCGATCGACCGCGACGGCGACTGACGACGGCCAGCAGCCCGATCAGGACCGACGCAACCAGCATGGCCCGGGCCTGTGGCTGGTCGAATTGCAGCGGTTGCCATTCGATCACGTCCCGCAGATTGGGATGGCGACTGATCTCCCAGACTGCGACCGGCAGGCGGAGTCCATGGGGAGTCAACAGCGTGGCCGAAACGCCCAGGACCAGGTGGCGGCACCGCCGCCAGACGACCCGGTCACGTCGAACCGAGCTCCAGCAACCGGTGCGTCGCCAGCGGTCGCAGATGCGACCGGCGGCCTGGGCGGCCAGCAACAGCCAACCGACGACGAAAGACCCATGCAGGTTGGCCCAACTGACCATCAACACGATCACCGCCGTGGTTCGCCAGCGCGACTTTCCGGGCCGAGCGACAACCGCCGCCAGGGCGGTGAAACAGACCAGTCCGGCCAACTGGGGCCGGATGATCTCCAGCTGCTGCCAGCCCGCGGCAAGGAAAACAGCGGCACCAGCCAGGGCAGCCCGCGGATGCGCGGCGGCACGACCATCGCCAACCCGGCTTGGCCAACACACCGGGACCATCGTCAGCACAGCACAGGCTGTCACCAGGGTGGCAAACAGCAGTTGCAGCCCGGCGACACCCGACCAGCGAATCACGACAAAGCCGATCACCTGGCTCAGCCAGGCCGAGTCCACCAGGGGAGTATCAACCGAGTGCTCCAGGAATGGTTCCAGCGCCGGCAGACCACGGTTCTCGACGATCAGACGCCCATACGCCAGGTGCCCCCACAGGTCGGTGTGCCACAGTGGTTGCCGCACCAACCAGGCCCACAGGACCGCGATGGCCAGCCCGACCATCGTGGCGGTGGATGCGCTGATGCCCGAAGGCAAAGGGGACGGCCGTGCAGTCACCTGCAGTTCCTCAACTCAGGACAATCGACTACAACCTCGCGCCCGACGGTAGTCGGTTGCCAAAGCAACGGTCAAACGGGAGACGAGCGCGGTGCAGCTCGGCGAGGGTCTGAAACGAGTGCCGTGGACCGTGATCGCGTCCGCGGTGTTCCTGGTCACGGTGGGGCTCTCGGGAATCGCCCGTGGTGATCAACTGGCCGGATCGGGACACTACTTCACCCGGCAGCTGATCTGGATCGGCCTGGCAGTCCCCGCGCTGGTCACCGCGGCATGGATTCCCTACCGCTCGCTCAAGCCCGCCGCCTATCTGCTGTTTGCCGGGAGCCTGCTGCTGTTGCTGGTGGTTTTCCTGATGCCGGCCCACCACGGTGCACGGCGCTGGATTCCGCTGGGCGTGTTCGACGTGCAACCTTCCGAGCTGGCGAAACTGGCATTCATCCTGGCGCTGTCCCACTACCTGATGTACCGCCGCAACTACCGACGGCTATTGGGCCTGATCACCCCGTTCGTACTGACCCTGGTTCCTCTGGTTCTGGTTCTGCGGGAACCGGACCTCGGCACCTCGCTGCTGTTTCTGCCCGTTCTGTTCGCAATGCTGTTTGCCGCCGGCGCCCGGCCACGCCACCTGGCACTTCTCGGCGTGTTGGGAATGGCGGTGACACCAGTCCTGTGGATGGGGATGAACGTGGAACAGCAGTCGCGGATCGTGTCACTGTTCACCCAGTCGGATCACGGTCCCGCTCCGCGCGGCGACGGCTACCATCTTTTCCAGTCCAAGCGGATGCTCGCCCTGGGCGGAACCTGGGGCAGCGAGCTGGCGGGCATGTCCAGCGACGATCCCGCCGCCTACCACCTGCCGGCCGGACGCACCGACTTCGTGTTCTGCCTGATCGGGGAACGCTGGGGATTGGGTGGCTGCCTGCTGACACTGGTGGTGTATGCCGTCCTGCTGATCAAGGGGCTGGCGATTGCGGCTTCAACCCGCGAGCCCTTCGGGCGGCTGCTGGCGACCGGCGTGGTGACGTTGCTGGCGGCCCAGGCAATCATCAACACCGGGATGACCGTCGGGCTGATGCCAATCACCGGCATGCCCCTGCCACTGGTCAGTTACGGGGGATCGAGCCTGGTGGCGACGGCGATCGCCCTGGGACTGCTGGTCAACGTGGCAATCCGGCCGGGATACGAGATCACCGCCGAGCCTTTCCGGTTCACAGCCGGTACGGTTTGAAACGGGCATCGCCGAAATCGGCGACCTATTTCAAGAAGAAGTCCGTGGGACCACGCAGCGTGTAGTAGGGATACTGCGTGACAGGTGGCGGCTGATTGGGATCGGGGTACCGCAGATCCTGGGGGGCCTTGTATTCGAAGGTGTGGTAGTGACCACCGTGAAAGGCGCCGCGAGGCTGATCTTCGGACCAGTACGTCCGGTCTTGCTGGGAGTTGGCAGGCGGCTCGTAAGCCGCAGACGGGGTCTGCCCACGCACGATTCCTCGAGTGTTTTGGCACCCGGCAGCCAGCGAGACAACAAGGCAGGCGGCCAGACCGATAACAACACGAACCTTCATGATCAAATGACCCCCCCGGTCGGTGGACCGGTTGTAGAACTACGCTCGACAGGGACAATATGTCCTGGTCCTGTTATCGGTCGCCAGCGGAGGAAAAGGCCACAGAATGCGGACAATCCGGAAGATTTACTTACCCGGAAAATTCCTTCGATCTTGCGGCGTTTCCGTGATCGGGATAGATTACCGCGCGCCGAACCGGTCCCTCAGCGGCAGGGCCGGAGGTGGTTTCGCTGCCGGACCTACAGAGAACTTTCAGCGTGTATGTTTCCGCAACCTCCCGCTGCCTGGGTGACCTGGATTTCCAGGAAGCCTGCGGCTTCCTGGCTGATTATGGCTACACCCGAGTCGAGCTGTGGTTCGACGAGGAAAGTGACCATCTGAAACCATCGGTCGTGGCGGCTGATCCCGAGGCGTTTGTCACCCGTTATCGTGCTGCCAGCCGCCTGACACCGGTGGCGTTCTGCTTTGAACAGTCCGTGGAACCCTCGACATTCGTCGAGATTGCCCGGTTGGCCAAGTTGATGCGTGTCGCTCAGATCACCATCCCCTCGGCCCCGCTGGGCACGCCATTCAACGCCGAGATCGAACGGTTGCAGGATCTGCTGGCGATAACCAGCGTGCACGGGATCCAGCTCTCGATTCGCACCCGCACCGGCCACCTGACCGAGGACGCCCACACCGCCGTCGAACTCTGCCAGGCCGTCAAAGGTCTCGGCCTGTCGTTGGATCCCTCCTGCTACATCTGCGGAGCCCACAAGGGCGTGGCCTACGACCAGGTCTACCCCTACGTCTACCACGTCTTTCTCAGGGACACGACGCCCGAAGCAATCCAGGTCCAGGTGGGACTGGGCGAGGTGGACTACAGCCGGTTGATCAGCCAGTTGCGTCGTGAGAACTACGACCGGTTGCTCTCGGTCGATTTCTTTCCCGAGCTCTTCAACGACCTCGACCGCCGCCTCGAACTCCGCACGCTGCGGATGCTGTTGGAATCCCTGCTCATGTGAGCGGCGAGTCCCGGAGCGATTCGACTAGAACTCGCCCGGGTCACCGAAGAGCATTCCACCATCACCGCCGTTGCCGATGCCTCCCTTGAGAGTTGCCGGATCCACGCGTTCGACCGGCGGCCCCTCCGGTTCATCGGGATCCTCGCCCCCGGGTTTTTCCTTGAGCGCCTTCAGTGACAGCGAGATCCGCTTGCGGTCGGGGTCGACCTCGAGAATCTGCACTTCGAGATGCTGCCCCTCCTTGAGAATGTCGCCGACGCGCCGAACGCGGGTGTGGTCGAGTTCACTGATGTGTGCAAGCCCCTCGATACCTGGCTCGAGTTCGACGAACGCGCCGAAATCCATGATCCGGGTCACCTTGCCACTGACCCGGCGACCCACGGCGTAGGCAGCGACGACACCACTCCACGGGTCCTGGGTCAGCTGTCGCATCCCCAGGCTGACCCGGCTGCGTTCCTTGTCGATCGAGAGCACCTTGACCTCAACCGTCTGACCCTGCGTCAGCACCTCATCGGGGTGATTCAGCCGCGACCAGCTGATCTCGCCGATGTGCAGGAATCCGTCGAGTCCGCCCAGGTCGATGAAGGCTCCATAGTCCTTGAGGGTCTTGACGGTTCCCGAGCGGGTTTCGCCGACACTGAGCTGCTCCCAGATGGCCTGTTCGACATCCTGCTGTTCTTCCTCGAGCAACGCCCGCCGGCTGACAATCAGGTTTCGTTTCCGGGAATCGACCTCCATGACCTGGACCGAGAGTTTCTGCCCGACGTACTCGTCGAGATTTTCGACGTACGATCGATCGACCTGGCCGGCCGGAAGAAAGCCTCGCAAGCTTCCGACCGACACCTCGAGCCCCCCCTTGTTTGCCTTGGTAACAACACAGTCGCAGGCCATTCCCACGGTCACGGCATTCCAATCGCCACCGACACGCCGTCGACCCCGGGGCAGGTTCAGGTGGATCAGGCCCTCGTCGGCGTCGTAACGATCAACGCTGACGTCGATCACCTGCCCGACCTCCGGCTCGGTCTTCTCCCACTGGCGCCGCGGCACGATTCCGGTGGCTCTCAGGCCGATGTCGACAAGCACGCTCTCGACGTCGACCGACTGGATGGTCCCCTTCAGTCGAGACCCCTCCTCGAGATCTTCCTCCGACTCGACCTGTTCGGCCACGGTGCCCTCATCACCAGCCGCGTCGGTGGCCTGGGCGGCCACGTCAAGCAGCTTGGCGTCGTCCCCGGCCATCGCGGCTTCGATCTCGGCCTCCAGGTCCCCATCGAGCACGTCATCGGGAGGCAACTCGACGGGGGGGGCGGCCTCAAGTTGGGCCACCGGATCGGTTTTGGTTTCGTCTTCTTCAACGGGGGCGGCCGACTCACTGGCGACCACAACCTTTTCCACCAGTTGCTCGATCGCACCCTCGTCGGTGACCGGAACCACGGCGGGCTTGGATCGCGAGGGGATCGGGCGAGCCGAGTCGGCTCCGCCGGGATTCAAACGCGGTCGTTTTCGCTCGGGAGTGGCTGCCGGATCTTCGGGAGGCACCGGGGTATCATTCACGGGAGGACACTCTGCTGGATCTGGATAGAGCCCTTCACGTCGTGGGCGGTCAACCGGTCCGATGCTATTTCTTGCTGGCGGGCCCGGTGGTCGCCTTGACGCACCTCAGGCCAATGGCATCGCTCTTGGCGTGGTCGGGAATCGAAACACGAACCGCACTTCGCAGCGAGGGATGACGATCTCGCCAGGACCCACTGCGAATGATCCGTGACACGTATTTTTCGTCAGCTTTCCAGGCACTGCCGTCTACGGGAGCTCCAACGTAGTTGGGATGCCACGCGTCGGCAACAAACTCCCAGAGATAGCCGTGCATGTCGTAAAGACCCCAGGCGTTGGGCTTCTTGGCACCGATCGGCGGGTCGTTGCCTGCCGCGTTTCCAGTATGCCACGCGTAGGGGTCCGCCAGCGAGGCCTTGTTGCCCTTGTCGTTGGCCGATCGGGCCTTTTCACCAAAACTGTAGGCCGTCGTTGTCCCGGCGCGGCAGCAGAATTCCCACTCCGCCTCGCTGGGCAGCCGGATCTCCTCGTTTCCATCCAGCAACCCCGACTGTCTCATCAACACCGTCGCCTTACGACAGAACACGGTCGCCTCCTGCCAACTGAGCATCTCGACGGAGTTTCTCGGCCCGGTCCAGCGGCTGGGGTTCTTACCCATCACGGCTTCCCAGAGATTCTGCGGCACCTCGTAGCGAGCCATCGCAAACGAACCGCTCATCGTCACCTGGCGTGCCGGTTGTTCACTGGCGTCGCCACCCTTGGTCCCCATCACAAACGTCCCCGGGAACTTTCCCTTGCCCGGAGTGATCTCGACGAATTCCGCGTTGAAAGTCTTCAACAACTCCTGGCGTTCGGCCGCGGTCATTGTCTTCCCCGGGTCCTTCTTGGGCTGGCCGGCAGCCGGCAGTAGCGTGTCTGCCGAGAACAGCAACAGGCCGAGACTGGCCAACGTGATTTCGAGTGGTCGGCAGGTTCTGGTCATGGCGTGGCTCGTCGTCTGAAAATACCCCGGGCCGACATCAGCCGGACATTTCATTACTATCGAAGTTACTCCCGGGCCGCAACGATCCGGCCCTGTTTGACGGGAAGTTCGCCAGCGATCAGAGTGATGTCATCATGAGTGAGTCTCAAGCGGGTCCGCCGCGGAGTTTTGAGTTGTTGTCGAGAACGGCCAGCCGGCTGGTCGTGGTCGATGTCCAGGACAAGTTGCTGGCCCACATCCCGGTATCCGAAACGCTGGTAGAAAACTGCCGGCGACTGATCCGCGGTGCCACGATCCTGGGTGTCCCGGTTTCTGCAACCGAACAGTATCCCGGGGGACTTGGGCCGACAACGGCTGTGCTGGCTGAACTGCTGGGGGAGATTCCCGAGAAGTTGCGTTTCAGTTGTGTCGAGTCGCTCGACTGGGCCGAGGACTCCCCGGAAACAAGGCAACCCGGCCAGGTGGTCCTTTGCGGGATTGAATCGCACATTTGCGTGATGCAGACGGCGCTGGACCTCTTGTCACGGGGTTTTCGTGTGTACATTCCCGCCGACGCGGTGGCCAGCCGTCACAAGTCGGATTGGCAAATTGCCCTGAGGAGGTTGTCTGACGCGGGTGCGGTGGTGCTGACGACCGAGAGTGTTTTGTTCGAGTGGTGCGAAGTCGCCGGAACCGACGAGTTCCGCGAAATCAGCCGATTGGTGACCGGCAAAGACGGGCCTTGAATTGGCTATCAACGGGCCGTTACAACGGAAGGGCACCCGTTTTGATCATTCATCCCGAGATTGCCCTCGATGGCCTCAACCGTTCCCGATTCCCCCGGCGTCACGCGCGTGGCAGGAGACGTGGCCGGGTCGTTTCCGACGACGCGTATGCGACGCCTGCGGACCCATCCGCGGCTGCGCGAACTGGTGCGTGAGACGCGGCTGAGCCCGTCGGATTTCATCCTGCCGTTGTTCGTACGGCACGGTGAAAACCAGCGTGTGCCGATCGTCTCGATGCCCGGCCACAGCCAACTGACAGTCGACCTGCTCGCCGACGAAGTGGCCGAGATTGCCAACCTGGGAATCCCGGCCGTGATTCTCTTCGGAATCCCCGCCCACAAGGACGCCACCGGCAGCGACGCCTGCGACGACCAGGGAATCGTGGCGCAGGCGGTGCGGGCGATCAAGGAGGCCGGCAGCGACCTGCTGGTGATCACCGACGTCTGTTTCTGCGAATTCACCGACCACGGCCATTGCGGGATCATCAACGACCGTCATGGCGCCCTGGATGTCGACAACGACGCGACGCTGGAAATCCTGGCTGCACAGGCAGTGACCCATGCCCGGGCCGGAGCCGACATGCTGGCCCCGTCGGGAATGATGGACGGCATGGTGGCCGCAATCCGCCAGGGCCTGGACACCGCCGGGTTCACTCAGCTGCCGATCATGAGCTATTCGGTCAAGTACTCGTCATCGTTTTATGGTCCGTTCCGCGACGCGGCCGAGAGTGCCCCGCAGTTCGGCGACCGTCGGAGTTACCAGATGGACCCGGCCAACGCCGGTGAAGCGCTGCGGGAGGCGGCGTTGGACGTTGCCGAGGGGGCCGACCTGCTGATGGTCAAGCCCGCGCTGGCCTATCTCGACATCATCCACCGTGTCAAGCAGGCGCACCCGGGCATCCCGTTGGCGGCCTACAACGTCAGTGGGGAATTCGCGATGGTGAAAGCCGCGGCCGCAGCCGGCTGGATCGACGAGCAGGGTGTGGCGATGGAGAGCCTGCTGGCGATCAAGCGGGCCGGGGCCGACATGATCCTGACCTACTTCGCCAAGGACGCCTGCGGCTGGCTGGATTAGTCGGCCAGGCAGGCCTGCCGGTGCTCGGCCAGGAACCGGCCCAGGTCGGAATCGCGGGCCTGCGCCAGTGTCTTGATCCTGAGCTTGATCACGTCACGGCCGTCGCGGTGCGAGGTGATCTCGCGAAGATCACCCAGCCCGGCAATTCGACCCAGTGGCACCGCACCGGGCGGACCGTACAGCACCAGATCAATGTGCCCGGGACGCTTTGTCCACAATGTCGCCCAGACCGGACCGCTCTTGCCGTCGCGAAATGACACCGACTGCCGTCCCGTCCAGTCGACGATCGGATCCGGGACCGAGGCTTCCAGCCATTCCGCCAACACATCCACCAGATCGGCCGGCCAGGCCACCCGTCGCCGTCCGGTAAATCCCTTTCTCATCTGATGCCACTTTCGCCCCAGCACCTTCCAGGGCATCAGGTCCTCGGGATTCTGCTGACCCTGGCCGATCCTCTCCAGGAAGGAATCCCGGGCCGTTTCCAGGAACTGTTCGAAACCGGGTGTGTCGACTTCCTTCAGCCAGTGCACCTTCAGGCTCACTTCCTGCCAGGGCCCCTTCAGATTCTTCACGCGGACCCTCGGACCACGACCATAGATCGGCAACTCGTCGATATCATCGAGCGGCTTCAGGTCGAGTTGAGCCTGCAGGGTGTCCTGCTGGAACGTGTTGCGTCCCATCCGGAACTTCAGCGTCAGCAACCACTCGTCCCCGGTCAGCGCGTGCAGGAGCCACTCCTTGCGGCCCGAACCGGCAATCTCGACAACACTGCGATGGTTGAAGTCGGCCGGCCTGAGATCGGGACACGCGGCGAGTCGGTCGAGGACTCGATCCAGCACCCGGCCTTCCCAACGGGCGGGCTGTCCGTTGTGAGCGATGCGGTCGATCGTGTGCCAGCGACGGCCATCCTGCTGCCACGGCATCCGGGTCTCGCGGCCGATCTGCCGAAAATCCAGGTCGCCAGCCTTTTTCTCGGCGACGGCGCGGGCGTCAAACACATCCCGCTCGGCCCGCTCACCCTCTCTCAGCACCGGACCCAGCAACTCGCCCGTCCACGACCTCAGACCGCCAGCCTCTTTCCGGGCCGCACGCGCCTGTTCGACGATGTCTTCAGGTGTCCCGCAGGCGACGATCTGTCCCCCGCCGGCCCCGGCTTCCGGACCGAGATCGACGATCCAGTCAGCGGTCTTGATCACGTCGAGGTTGTGCTCGATCACGATCACCGTGTTTCCCGCTTCGACCAGGCTGCCAAGCACTTTCAACAACTTGTCGATGTCGTCGAAGTGCAGGCCCGTCGTTGGTTCGTCCAGCAGGTAGAGCGTGCGACCGGTCTGTGGCCGGGCCAGCTCGGCCGCCAGCTTGACCCGCTGCGCCTCGCCGCCGGAAAGTGTGGGCGCGGACTGCCCGAGCGTGAGATAATCCAGCCCGATGGCACAGAGCGTCGCCAGGGGAGCACGAATTCTCGGGATATTCTCGAACAGCTTCAGTGCCTCACCGATCGGCATCTCCAACACATCGGCAATCGTGTGGCCATGGTAGGCCACCGACAGCGTCTCGGTGTTGTAACGCCGCCCCCGGCATTCGTCACACTCGATCCACACGTCCGGCAGAAAGTGCATCTCGATACACTTCTGACCGTTTCCCTCGCAGGCTTCACAACGGCCACCGGCGCGGTTGAAGCTAAAGCGTCCCGGTCGGTATCCCCGCACCTTGGCCTCGGGCAATCGACTGAACAACTCGCGGATCTCGTTGAAGACACCGGTGTAAGTGCCGGGATTGGATTTCGGGGTGTTCCCCAGTGGCTGCTGATCAACGACGATCACCTTGTTGAGCTGCTCGGCCCCCCTCAGTGCATCGAAAGGTCCCGGCACGTCTCCCGTGCGATGCAACTGCCGTGTCACCGCCCGGGCCAGGGTCTCTTCGACCAGCGAACTTTTCCCCGACCCGCTGACACCAGTCAGGCATGTCAGGGTGCCCAGCGGGATACGGAGATCGACCTGGTCGAGGTTGTTCTGCCGGGCGCCGTCGAGTTCGAGCCACGCTCCTCCGGGAGCATCGCTGTCGACGGTCTTGATCGACTTCATCCTGCGGGTGACGGGGATGGAGATCTTGCGTCGTCCGGAGAGAAAACGGCCTGTCAGAGACCGAGGTTTCTCGGCCACTTCCTGCGGTGGTCCCTGTCCGACGACCTGCCCGCCGTGCCGACCGGCACCCGGCCCAAAGTCGACCAACCGATCGGCTGTCTCGAGCACCTCGCGGTCGTGCTCGACCACGACCAGCGTGTTCCCGAGATCCCGCAAACGCTCCAGCGCCCCCAGCAGTCGACGGTTGTCACGGGGATGCAGCCCGATGGTGGGTTCGTCGAGTACGTACAACACGCCGGTCAGGGCCCGTCCAATCTGTCCCGCAAGCCGGATCCGCTGGCTTTCGCCACCCGAGAGTGTCGGCAGGGGCCGGGCCAGCGTCAGGTAATCCAGGCCAACATCGACCAGGAACTTCAGGCGACTGGTCGCTTCGCGCATCAGGTCCGCGGCGATTCTCTTCCCGTCGCGGTCCAGGCGGACGCTCTTCAGCACCCGCAACGCTTCATCCAGCGGCAGCGAACACAACGAGCCGATCGTGTGACCAGCAAATCGAACCGCGGCAACATCGGGTCTTAGCCGGTTGCCCCCACACGACGAACAATCGACCTCGCCGACCAGGTCCAGCAACCGCCGCCGATACGACCGCGAGACCCTCGACGCCTCCTCGATGGCCGGATACAGCCCCTTGTACTGCATCTGCAGTGTCTGCCCCGACGGTATCGTCACGTTGAACCAGCGGTCTCCGGAACCGTAGAGCACCAGTCGCCGCGCGGCTGGTGGCAGAGCATCGAAGGCGAGGTCCAGCGGCAGCGAGAACTCGCGGTGCAGTCCCTCCAGAATCGCAGCGAACACGGGGGCGGTGGCCGGATCGGGCCAGGCGGCGATCGCTCCCTGGGCCAGGCTGCGGGACCCGTCAGACACCAGGGTTGCCAGGTTGGTTCCCTGCTCGGTCCCGATCCCCTCGCAGGCCGGGCACCAGCCGAGATGACTGTTGAAGGAAAAATTGTTCGGTGTCAGTTCCTCGTAGCTCTGCCCGCATTTCTCACACGCCGCGTGCAGGCTGAAGGGCTCGACCACCCAGTCGGTTTCGTCTCGCTCAGCGTCCTCGTGCGCAATACGCATTTCCCCGAGACCAAGCCCCAGTGCCATCTCGACACTGTCGGCCACGCGGGTCCGTGACGTCTTGCCGATCGTGATTCGATCGACGACGACTTCCACGTCATGACGCCGACGGCGATCGAGATCGGGCACATCGTCGAGGCGGCAGGTCATGCCGTCGATCCGGACACGACGGAAGCCATCCTCTTTCAACGACTCCCACAACTTCGAGTATTCTTGTCCAACCCTGACTTGCCGGGGTGCCAGGATCAGCACGTGGCTGCCGCCAGGCAGTGTGCGGACGCGTGCAATCACCTCGTCGGTCGTCTGCCGGCGGATAGGGATCTCGCATCCCGGGCAATAACGGGTGCCGAGTCGAGTGAAGAGTACACGAAGGTAATCGTAAATCTCGGTCACCGTTCCGACCGTCGACCTCGGCGTCGTCCCGGTGGTCTTCTGCTCGATAGCAATCGCCGGTGAGAGGCCCTGGACCTGTTCGACGCGAGGCTTGGGCATCTGGCCGAGAAACTGCCGGGCATAGGCCGAAAGCGATTCGACGTACCGCCTCTGGCCTTCGGCGTACAGCGTGTCCATCGCCAGGGAACTCTTGCCACTGCCGCTGGGACCGCAGAAAACATTCAACCGGTTACGGGGCACACGAAGGTTGACGTCCTTGAGGTTGTGCTGCGACGCCCCCTTGATGACGATCTCGGTCGATTCACGCTGCCGACGCTTCCTCGGCCTTCCCCGTTTCGGTCGTCGCGGTCGGCCGTTGGTCCGCTTCGACGGGGATCCGGCCAGCAGCGGTTGCAGGGCCTGTCCGGTGTAGGATTCCTTGCAATCGGCAATCGCCTCGGGTTCACCGGCGACCACAACCCGGCCCCCGCCGGCTCCTCCCTCCGGGCCGAGATCGATCACCCAGTCGGCTGTCTTGACCACCTCGAGGTTGTGCTCGACCACGAGCACGGTGTTGCCCGCGTCAACAAAGCCATGGAGAACATCGAGCAGCTTGCTGATATCGGCAAAGTGCAAACCGGTCGTGGGTTCGTCGAGCAGGTAGATCGTTTGGCCGGTGGAGCGTTTGCCGAGTTCCCGGGCAAGCTTGATCCGCTGTGCTTCACCGCCGGAAAGTGTCGGCGAGGGCTGGCCGAGCTTGAGGTAATCGAGACCGACGTCACGCAGCGTGCCCAGCAGCCGGGCCACCCGGGGATGGTTGCTGAAGTGTTCGAGTGCCTCTTGCACGTCCATCTCCAGCACCTCGGCAATACTCCTGCCGCGGAACTTCACCTCGAGCGTCTCGTGGTGAAACCGCCGGCCCTCGCAAACCGGACACGTCACCCAGATGTCGGCCAGGAAATCCATCTCCAGGCGATTCGATCCGTAGCCTTCGCACGCCTCGCATCGGCCTCCGGCCACGTTGAAGCTGAAGCGGCCGGGCTTGTATCCCCGCACCCTCGCATCGGGCAACCGGCTGTACAGGTCGCGGATTGCATCGAGCAACTTGACGTAGGTGGCGGGATTCGAACGGGGGGTGCGACCGATCGGGGCCTGGTCGATGTTGATCGCGCGATCGACGAACTCCAGCCCGGTCACCTCGCGGTGCCTGCCCGGGGTGCCCTTGCCGCGGTTCAGATCCCGGTTGAGTACCTGCCAGAGGATGTCATTGACCAGCGAACTCTTGCCCGAACCACTGACGCCGGTCACGCACACGAACGCGCCGACTGGAATCGGGACGTTGATGCCCCGCAGGTTGTTGTGACGAGCCGCGCGGACGGTCAGCCGGTCCTTGCCGATCGGGCGTCGCCGTTGCGGAACCGCGATCGATTCGCGTCCGCTGAGAAACCGGCCCGTCACGCTTTTCGAGTTCGCCTCGATGTCTTTGACCGTCCCCGTCGCCACAACCCGCCCACCGCGAACACCCGGCCCGGGTCCGAAATCCACGACGTGATCGGCCTCCCGGATCGTCTCCTCGTCGTGCTCAACAACGATCACCGTGTTGCCCTGGTCGCGGAGGTCGCAAAGGCTCTCCAGCAACAGCGTGTTGTCACGGGGATGCAGGCCGATCGAGGGTTCATCGAGGACGTAAACGACACCGACCAGGCCGCTGCCAATCTGTCCGGCCAGCCTGATGCGTTGGGTCTCTCCACCCGAGAGCGTGGGAGCGGCGCGGTCGAGCGCAAGGTAGTCGAGTCCACAACGGAGCAGGAATCCCAGCCGTCCACGAATTTCCTTGAGGGCTTCGCCGGCAACCAGTCGCGCGGTGTCATCGAGTTGGAGGTCTTCAAAGAACGCCGCAGCCTCGGCAATCGACAGCCCACACACCTCCGGCAGGCTTCGCCGTCGCTTGCCGTCGGATCGCCCGAATTGCCGATTGGTGGTCGTCACGGTCACCGCACGCGCCTGTCCGTTCAGACGCGTGCCGCCACAGGCCGAGCAGTCGGTGAACTGCATCGCCTTCTCCAGTTGTCGGCGCCGCATCGGGTTGTTCGTCTTGCGATACGATTCAAGCAGCCTGGGAATCACACCGGCAAACGTGCCCCCGTGCTTCCAGACCCCCCCGCGATAACGCCAGGCGAACGTGATGTGGCGATCACCGGTTCCGTGGAGAAACAGCCGGCGAGCCTCCTCGGGCAGATCACACCACGGCATCTTCAGCAGGCTCTCGTCCTCCATTCCCAGGTCCTTTTCGATCGCCGCCGCCACACCCTGGTAGATGTGTCGCCGCCAACGACCGATCCGTCCCACGGGACCCAGCAGACCGATCGCACCCCTCCAGAGCGACTTGCCGGTCTCGCTGATCATCTTCTCGGGCAGGAACTCGTGCCGCTGGCCCAGTCCGTTGCATTCCAGACACATCCCCAGCGGGCTGTTGAAGCTGAACAATTGCGGCGTTGGAGGTTCATAGCTGATGCCGCAGCGGGTGCAGGCATAACGTGAACTGTGGAGCGTGTCGCAGCCCGCTTGCCGATCGTCGACTTCGCTCTGCGTCGGCCGTGACACGTCGTCGGCAACGGCAACCAGCAGGGTTCCTCCCGAGAGCCGCAATGCGATCTCGACCGCCTCGGCCAGTCGCTGCCGCCCGGTTCTCCCGGTCACCAGTCGATCGACAACCACCTCGATCGTGTGCCGCATCTGGCGATCCAGTCGCAGGTCATCAACCAGCGAAACCACCTCACCATCCACACGGGCCCGGACAAAGCCCTGCTTCAACAGGTCGTCGAACAGGTCTCGATACTCGCCTTTTTGTTGCTGGATCAACGGTGACAGCACGCTGAAGCGCGTGCCCCGCGGCAGACCGGCAATCGACTCGATGATCTGCTCGGAGGTCTGCGCCGAGATGGACCGTCCACAACGGGCACAGGCGGGATGTCCGACACGAGCGAACAGGACCCTCAGGTAGTCCTGGATCTCGGTGATCGTACCGACCGTGCTGCGGGGATTCCGGCTGGCGGATTTCTGCTGGATCGAAATCGACGGAGAGAGTCCGCTGACAAGATCGACATCGGGCTTGGGCAACTGACCGAGAAACTGTCTCGCGTAACTTGAAAGCGATTCGACGTAACGTCGCTGCCCCTCGGCGTAGAGCGTGTCAAACGCCAGGGAACTCTTACCGGAACCACTGACGCCGGTCATCACGATCAACTGGTTTCGCGGCAGCGTCAGGCTGACATCCCGCAGGTTGTGCTCGCGGGCACCCCGAATGACGATGTCTGTCGCCTCAATCGCCAGGCTATTTGCCGCCCTGGACCGCCCCACGTCACTGGCTCACTGGCGCAGCATCTCCCGAAGTCGTCTCGTCGTCGCCGTTTCCGGTCGATTCAGACGCTGGCTGCTCATCGGGGGTACTGGTTGATTCGGCCTTGGGATCGCGCCCCCGTCCGCGACGCCGGCGCTTCTGTTTACGGGACTGCTTGCGGGGACGATCGTCATCGGCCGCGACCGTTTCGTCAGCAGCAGAGTCTGTTTCAGGGATCGTCAGCGGAAACGGGTGGCCGAACCGGTGGTCCTTGTCGTCGATTTCCATCCACGAATCGTCGGTGGGACAGCGGCGACTGACGACGTGACCGGAGGTCTTCAACATGCGTTGACACGTTCGGCATCGCCACACGCGACGCACGTCCAGGTCGAGTCGAATCCCGGGGCCCTTGATGACCAGGTCCTCCTGTCGCTCCTCTTCGCGCCCCACGGCACGGACACTACGATGCACGCCCTTTGATGCTGAAACCGTCGGGGTCCACCCCGGGTTGTATTCTCCGATGTCGTCGCCGGTCGGACAAGTCCGACAGGAATGTCGATGGACCAACCATCCACTTCACTGAAAACCGATCTGTCCCATGCCGGCCGCGGCATGTTGATAGGGGGGTTCGATGTCATCCCGGGCGTTTCGGGGGGGACGGTGGCGCTGGTGCTGGGCATCTACGAGCGATTGGTCTCGGCCATCAGTCACGTCGATGTGACGCTGCTGAAGCTGCTGTTCTCCCGGCGGTGGAAAGACGCGGCTGAACGAATCGACCTCAGGTTCCTGCTGGCACTGGGGACGGGAATTGCCACCGGCGTGATCGGCCTGGCTTCGACGATGGCCTGGTTACTCGAACACCGACCCCAGCTGACATCGGCGGCGTTTTTCGGGTTGATCATCGGGTCGACCTGGCTGGTCGCCCGCTCGCTGGAGGGATGGACGTGGCCACATGCCGGCCTGGCGGCCCTGGGTGCGCTGCTGGCCTACTGGCTGGTCGGCCAGCCGGCACTGGCCCAACCTCCCCGAGAGAGCTGGTACCTGTTTCTGTGCGGCAGTATTGGGATCTGCGCGATGATTCTGCCCGGTGTCAGCGGGGCCTTTCTGCTGGTCGTGCTGGGCCGCTACCGCGACGTGGTGGGTCTGGTCCCGAGGCTGTTGCGGGGAGAGGAATTCAGCCAGACGCTGTCAACGATGGCCATCTTCCTGGCCGGATGCCTGGCCGGGCTGATCGGCTTCAGCAAGCTGTTGAAAGTCCTGCTGCGGAATTGGCCCAGGGCAACGCTGGCGATCCTTTGCGGGGTGATGGCCGGTTCCTTGCGGAAACTCTGGCCCTTCAAGAAAGACCTCACCCCCGACGAGGTCGACCGGGTGCTGAAACGTCTTGCCAACACGTGGCCCGACCAGTGGGATACCCAGGCCTGGTTGACGGTCGCCGTGGCGATCGGGGGACTGTTGCTGGTCCTCGGGCTGGGAGCGATCGGGACCAGGACCAACGATGGCTGATGACGGTGTTCTAGAACACCGAGAACAGCAGCAACTGGGTGGCACGGACCAACCACTTGCGATCCGAGACGGTCATGGTCCCGGCGTCGAGGATCTGGCGCGCCTTGTTGCGGGTTCCGCTGATCAGCAACTTCTGCAGGTCCGTCAGCCCTTTCTGGCGCTCCTCCTCGAGCATCAGTGACGTGATGCGGAAGAGGGCCCGGGGTTCATCCAGCCCGCCATCGATGGAGTCGGTCCAGGTCGGGTCGGCGCGACCATCGGCCACCTCGGTGGCGACGGCCAGCACGAGGTTGGCAACGCGAGAGAGTTTCTTGAAATCGATCTTCCCGGGCTGATCCCTCGGCGTGTGGTAGTCGGGATGCTCTCCGGTGGAGAAGAACAGGAAGGGGACCTTGCGGTCACGAAACGGCCCGTAATCACTGCGGGTTCCAATCAGATCGACTCCCAGCCTGGCAACCTCCAGGCCCCCGGGCGTACCAACGCGATCCAGCACCGTCCGCAAGACCGGCGCGTGCTCGCTGCCCAGGCAGAACACCGTGGGCAACGGCAGGTTGCCCAGCGAACGGCCGATCATGTCGGCGGTGATGAACAACCGGACCTGCTTGAGCGGCCAGGGAGCGTGGGCCGCGAACCATCGGGATCCCCACAACAGTCGTTCCTCGAGATCAAACCCGACGAACACCACGCTGCGTTCGAGACGTTTCTTGCGCGAGGTCAACTGGCGTGCCACTTCAAGCATCATCGCCACACCGCTGGCATTGTCGTCGGCCCCGGGAAACACGATCTTGTTGCGGACCCCGAGGTGATCAAAATGGGCACTGATGATCACGAACTCGTTGGCCCGACGTCCCGGTAACCAGGCCCCGACATTCCGCCCGATCGTGCGCGAGTTTCCCTGGTCATCCGGGCGACCCGGGATTGGCTGGAAGAAGTCCTTGCCGAAGAGGGGCTGCAATTTCAGTCGTCGAAAATGATCGCGGATGTACTCGGCCGACCGCAAAGACGACTCGCCCGATCGACCCTGCCGACGGGGATCGGCAAGCCAATGGACATGCGGCCGAACTGCCTCGACGCTGATCGGCGTCGGTGTCCGCGGTTTTTCGGCCGTCAGGCCCGTCGACGCCATGCCGACGGCGGCTGAAAAGAGTGCCGCACAAGTCCTCAGCCGTCGGAAAAATGGCCGTCGTGGCATCAATATCGCTCCGGGAATCCGGCGGCAGCCTAGTCCGCTTCGGCGGGTGCAACAAGCCTGAAGTCGGGTTTGGACGATTGTGACGAAGTTTCCTGTTGTACCGGTCCTGCCGTGGTCGATACAGCAGAAGAACGCCGGTGTGGCGTGCAGAACTCGCAATGATGGGAGCCAGACCATGCGTCGAGGATCGATTCTGTCCGCATTCGTGGTAGCGGCCGTCGTGGCCCTGACCACCTCACTGGACTGTTCACCGGCCCGGGCCGCCGGTCCCGGCCAGCCGACCGACTGGAAGCGATTCTTCTACTACCCCTACATCTACTATCCCCACAACTTCCAGCGGTCCCAGGGCAGTTACAACCACCTGTACTACCGCTATCCCCAGGTGCGGCGGATCCCCGTCTACAACCAGGGCTGGCATAACTTCTATCCGAGCAAGCGGCCGTATCACCGCGGCCACCACTTCATCCTCGACGTCTTTTGAGAATCCGTTCATCAATCGTGGTGGCTCTCATTCAAGCCACTGCGAAGCCGGAGTGCGCCGGGCCCGTCCAGATTTCTGGACGGGCCTTGTGCGTTTTCACGCGTCGGTGGAACTCAGCACGGTGGCAATCGCCGCATCGTCGAGCCCGTAGATCGTGAACACACACTGGTCAATCCGGCGCTCAATCTCCTCGACGGCAGCCTCTTCCCGCCGTCGTTCCCCCGATCGCGCTGGGTCGGACACCGCCAACAGAATTTCCACGTCATCGACGATCGACGCGTAGGACTGGCGGTGGAGCGAAAGTCCAAGGTCCGGCCAGAGAATCGGCAGGGACCGCAGTGAACCAATCTTGACCTGCGGAAACGTCGCCTGGCCGGATTCCCTGACTGCTGACGTATAGAGATGGCGGATCAGCCGGGAATTCAGCAGGCCGACCAGGTAGCGAGCATCGACTCCATTGGTCGGGTCGTAGAGAGCCAGCAGCGAGTTACGGAAATAATCGGCGCCGCGCCGGGGTCCGACAACCGGAAAACGCGCCGTCTGACGAATCAGGAACCGGGCCCGCTGGTACGTGGCACGTGGTCGAACCGTGAAATATTCTCCTTCACCGGCCTGGTAATCCAGCTGCAGACACTTCGTTGGAGGAGCACATCGATAGCGGTGGACCTGCTTGCCTTCAAGCACGGGAGCGGTTCCTGGTGAACTGACAGCCGGCTCGACGATCAACCGGTTGGCACAATTCCCCGTGTGAACTCCCGGGTCGGCCACCAGCGAACCGAGGCTCTCGGCCCGCTCACGAAGGGCCGTGATCCAGGCGGCTTCGGTTTCCGTTGACCAACCCGCGCGGCCGCGCTGATCGCGGCGGGCGATCAGCGTGATCACCGGCGCCACCGCCTCCGACCCAAACACCGCTTCCCCCCAATCGGTCACATCGTGCAAAGACATCTGCGAACCGACATCAGCGCGAAGATTTGCGTAACCGTCGAGATGACTGACCTGGGTGGGCAAGACCATCGCAAGCGTGTGTCGGCACCGGTCCAGGCCGCGCCGGAGAAACATCCCGTGCAGCGTATCCCATCCACCACCGCCCCATCGCCTGAGATATTCCTGTTTTCGCACGGCATCGATTGAAATCGCCTGTCGGCCTGAAAACGAACCGAAGGGCGGGTTGCCCAGGACCACGTCAAAACGATCGGACTCTTCCTGGAACTCGTCAAGCAATCCGTCACCGGGAGCCAGATGAGAGAAAATCGCAGCCGGCGGCAGCGAGTCGAGTCCAGCAGCCAACCAGACCCCGACCCGGGCCAGGTGCACGACCAGCGGATCGATGTCGACCCCGAACAGACACTCGTTGATTACCGCCTGTCGGAGCAGGGGATCGGGACCATCCTCTCCCTCGAGTCGATCCCAGATCCAACGTGCGGCGGCGACCAGAAATCGTCCGTCACCACAGGCCGGATCCAGGATCTTCAGCCGCAGCAATCCCTCCGGATCATCCGCCCAGGGTTGCAGTGCCCCGGCCACCAGCGTGTCGACAAGTTCCGGAGGTGTGAAGTAGGCTCCCAGGGTCCGTCGCCGCTTGGCCCGACGGCACAGGACCAGCCTCTCGACATCATCACAGCAGGAGAGCTCGATCTCCTGCGGCGATCCGCTCGCCCGGCCCAACTCCCATCCCAGCAAAGCCTGGGACAGGTCACCGAGATCCCAGCCGGCAAGGGCGTTAACGCAACTCTCGACCAGTTCCCCGGGCAACGCGGTCGCTCCCTCGAGTTCCGGAGACCGCAGGTCCGGACAGCGGGCGGCCGAAAGGATGGTGATCAACACCCGGCGAACTTCACCCGGGACGGCCGCGACGGCGACTCCCGAATCAACCAACGGGTCGGCCAGCCGCGCCACGGCCCGGGCCAGCCCGTCGTCAGCAGAATTCGCAGCAGACATCCGTCGGGGGTGGTCACTGGCGAGACTCATCGCGCATCCTGCATCGTCTGGGCCGGCGGCAGTGTATCACGGAATCCGGCGAAGTTCTCTTTCTGCCAGGCCGGGCATCGGCTATGGATGACTCGACAACGAACGCTCCCGGTCGCTGGAACCGGGAAACCAGCCCCGGTGCCAGGAAGCGGAAGACGTCTGATGGAGAAAACCGAGGCAGTGGTGATCCGGGTCGCGGACTTCAGCGAAACCAGTCGCGTGGTGACGTTGTTTTCCCGCGATTTCGGCAAGATCGCCGGCCTGGCAAAAGGAGGCAGACGGCTGAAGGGTCCGTTCGAGGCTGCTCTTGACCTGCTTGCGACGTGTCAGATAGTCTTCCTCCGCAAATCCTCGGCCAGTCTCGATCTCCTCACCGAAGCCAAGCTGATTTCCCGGTTCCGGCCGTACGGCCGCAGCCTTCATAGCCTCTACGGCGGCTACTACGTTGCCGAATTGCTCTCAGGTCTTACCGAAGACTACGATCCTCACCCGGTGCTGTATGACCAGGCCATTCTCGCACTCCAACGACTTGCCGGTGACGCCGACTTTCGCTCGGTGCTGCTGCGATTCGAGATGGCCTTGCTACGCGAGATCGGACAGCTGCCGGCCCTCGATTTCTGTATCACCTGCAACACGCCCGTTGGCGACGATCGTCGCTTTGCTTTTTGGGTCTCCGCAGGAGGCCTGATCTGTTCCCATTGCCAGAGACCGGAGTACGGTTCCCCCACGATCACCGCCGACGCCGCAACACTGTTGTCGCGGTTTTCTGACCCGAACAGCCCGATTCCGGATATCCCGCCCGACCGGCTCCCGGAACTGCGGCGAGTGGTCACACCGGCCATCTGTCACGTGTTGGAGCATCGACCCAAGATGCTGCGTTTCCTTCCCTTTTGAGCCCATCACCTGGCCGGTTTCCCCGCCCCGGCCCCCAAAGACTTTCCTTCGTCAGGGATGACCATGGAATCCAAGGTCGAACGCACCGCGATACTGCTCGCCGCCTGTTTGCTGGGATGTACTCCGGGCTGCCGCTCGCTGGAGGTCGGTGGCCTCGATCTCGTCACCGCCCCCGTCAACCGTTCACTGGCAGTGATGAAATCGGCGGTGTCCACCGACACCAGCCAGCACCCCGAGGCCGAATCGGGACCAACCGCCGTCGAGTTGGCCCGTTTCGAACAGGCCACCCGTCTTACCGAGGAAGGGAAACACGGCGAGGCCGAGACGTTGCTCGTCGATTTGAAGAACAAGGGCTACGCTCGTTTCTTTGACTTCTCCAGTCGCCGCCGCAAGTCCTTCGTCAAGAAGATCGACAAGGATCCTCGTCTGGGCGACACCCTGAACCCGCACCTGCTGGACCCCGGCGCCGCGCTCAGGGAAGACGCTCTTTTCCTGCTCGCCGAAAACCAGTTTCAGCTGAAGAAATTCGCACCGGCCCAGGACAACTTCACCGCGTTGATGACCGAGTTCCCCTCGACGCGGCACATCGATCGTGCGACCCAACGCCTCTTCGAAATTGGTCGCTACTGGCTTGATTCTCAACATTTCTCGGCGGCCAGCACGATCCGACCCGCCGGCGCCATTGTTCCCGCGGCCGGCTCCGATCCTTCCACCACGCAGGGCTGGCTAATGACCATGCCGATCCTGCCCAACGTCACCGATCCAACCCGGCCGCTCTTCGACACGAAAGGGCGAGCCCTGCAGGCGTTGAAGTCGATCTGGTTGAACGATCCCACCGGACACCTGGCCGATGATGCGTTGATGCTCAGTGCCGCGATCCACCTCGAGCAAAAGAACCGCCGCGAGGCCGACCGCATCCTGACCAACCTCCGCAAGCTTTACCCGGACAGCCCCTACCTGGAACCGGCCTTTCTGCTGGGATCGCATGTCCGGTTGCTCTCCTACCAGGGCTCGGAATATGACCAGACCCCGCTGGAAGAATCGGCGCAGCTGAAACGTAGCACGCTGGGGTTGTATCCGGGCATCAAGGAAAAGTCCCGCCTGGAAACGGAGCTCAAGGACATCGAAAATGCCCGGGCGGATCGAGAATGGCAGCGGGTCGAGTTCTACCGTAAGAAGAACCTGCCCAATGCCATGGCCATCCATCTCACCCAGATCCTCGCCCGTTTTCCCGGTACCGGGCATGCGAAACGCGCCCAGGCGATGCTGCGACAACTCGGTCCCGGCTACGCCAATGGCAAGTGGTTGGCCCAGGAAGTGCAATCGGTGGGCAACCCCCTGGCCAAGCCGGTTTCGACCAAGACTCCTTCCGGCTCTCTCAACGAGCCGGTAGACGCAAAAGCCCCCTTCCCGCCGAAGAGCTGACCCGAAGCCAGCGACTACAACGTCCCTCGTCACGCCCCGCCACCTGGACGCACCAATCACATGTCCGCCCGAGACGAGAGAAGGCGAACGTCTTCCGTCAGATCGCTTGCCGTGCTCGCGACACTGGCAATCTCGGGTTGCGGGTACATGGTCGGGCCGGCCCACCGCCAGCAGATCCGGACAATCTCGGTGCCGGTGTTCTCGTGCGATGACGACCGCCGGGGGCTGGGACTGCAGTTGACCCGGGCAGTCCACAAGGAAATCCAGCGGCGGTTGCCCTACCGGATCGTGACCGGGCCCGGCGCCGACTCGAGACTCACCGGGCGGGTCCTGGCGGCGTACAAGGATGTCCTCGGTGAAACCAGAAACGACGACCCTCGTGCGCTGCAGTTGCAGCTTGCTGTCGAAGTGACCTGGACCGATCTCCGGACGCAGCAAGTGCTTGCCCGCCGGAAGGTCTCTGACGACAGTCCCTCGGTCACGTTGTTGACACACACCGAACTCGTCCCCGAAACCGGGCAGTCGATGGCCACCGCCTCGCAACAGGTCATGGATCGGATGGCTCGACAGATTGTCGACCTGCTCGAGGCGCCCTGGTAGACACTCCACGGACGACCGGTGACCACACCTCCCAATATCCTCTGGTACTGCACCGACCAGCAGCGATTCGACACGATCGCGGCACTCGGGAACCCCCACGTCAGAACCCCGACGATCGATGCGCTCGTCGCCGAAGGCACGGCGTTGACTCACTGCTATTGCCAGAGCCCCATTTGCACTCCCAGCCGGGCGAGCTTCCTGACGGGGCTGTATCCGGGCCGGGCGCGGAACTGCCGTAACGGAAACCAGGACTACCCGAACCACCCCAAGCTCGTCTCGAAGCGACTGGCCGAAGCGGGTTACGACTGCGGGCTGATCGGAAAATTCCACCTGCAAAGTGCTGGCCGTCGCACCGAACCTCGGCTCGACGACGGTTACCGCTACTGGAAATTTAGCCACGCACCACGCGATGACTGGCCCGACGGTCACGATTATGCCGAGTGGGTTCGTTCCCTCGGGGGCGATCTCGACGAACTCCGCAACCGTGACGAACGTGTCCCGCCGGATCTGCACCAGACGGCCTGGGCGACCGAACGAGCAATGGAATTCGTCAGCCAGGAACGCTCGTCACCCTGGATGCTCAGCGTCAATATCTACGACCCGCATCCGCCCTTCATTCCACCCCGGATCTATGCCGAGCAGTTCGGGGCCGACGCGATGCCGGGACCGCACTTCCAGGAAAGTGACCTCGCAACCCAGGCCTCGCTGGCCGGTATCGACTTCCAGACGCTGGCCGCCCATCCCGACACCTTCAACGGGCGAAAGATCCAGGCCCTGTACTACGCGATGATCGCCCAGGTCGATGAACAACTGGCCCGACTGCTGAATTGCCTGGACGCGACCCAACAGCGGGACAACACGCTGGTCATCTTCACCAGCGACCACGGCGAATCGCTGGGTGACCATGGACTGCTGTTCAAGGGCTGCCGCTTCTACGAGGGCCTGGTCCGCGTTCCGCTGATTTTTCGTTGGCCTGGACATGTCCAGGCCGGACAGGTCAGCGACGCGCTGGTCGAACTGCTCGACAAGTCCTCGACAATCGTCGATGTCGCCGGTGCCCCGGGTCTCGACGAGTTGCAGGGACAAAGCCTCTGGCCAATGCTGTCCGGTCAAGCTCCTCTCGATCACCACCGCGATTTCGTCCGCAGCGAGTACTACGACGCGCTCGACGCGGCCTTTATCGGCACCGGTTCTCCCGACACGCCGGTCGACGACACCGCAACCGACGACGACCCCGTTGCGGGGACCTTTGGCACCATGTACCGGGACCATCGCCACAAGCTCTCGGTCTACCACGGACACGCGGTCGGCGAATTGTACGACCTGGTCGAGGATCCGTGGGAATTCCACAACCTCTGGGACGACCCCGGCAGCAGCGCGATCAAGTCCGAACTGCTCAAGTCCAGCTTCGACGCCACGGTCCTGACCGGCGTCGATGTCGGCACCCGTCGAATCGCACCGATGTGAACCGGAAGAATCGCCGGTTGGCGATTCACGGCCCGTCGTCGAAAAGCACGTCAACGAACCAGTTCGCGTCGAATGGCTCGAGGTCATCGACGCCCTCGCCGACGCCCACGTACTTGACCGGCAGGTTCATCTGCTGGCGGATCGGAACGACGATGCCCCCGCGGGCGGTCCCATCGAGCTTGGCCAGCACGATCCCGGTGCACTCGACAACCTCGGAGAAGTTCTTCGCCTGGCTGATGCCGTTTTGCCCGGTTGTCGCATCGAGAACCAGCAGGCTCTCGTGGGGCGCTCCTGGCACCTTCTCGCCGATTACCCGATGAATCTTCTGCAGTTCTCGCATCAGGTTGTGATCGGTCTGCAAACGCCCCGCGGTGTCGATGATCACGCAATCCACCCCTGCCTCCAGTGCGCGATCACACCCGGCATAAGCCACGCTGGCCGGATCGGTGCCGGAGGGTCGGGTCACGATCTCGCAGCCGAGCCGCTGGCTCCACATCGTCAATTGCTCGACCGCCGCCGCCCGGAACGTGTCGCCGGCAACCAGGACCAGGCTCCGTCCCGAGGAAATCAGCAGCCGGGCAAGCTTGGCGATCGAGGTGGTCTTGCCCACGCCGTTGACTCCGGCGACGAGTATCACGGTGAGGCCCGCCGGTGAGAGGTTCAGGGGTGAGAGTGGATCGTTGACATCCGAGTGCTCCTGCTCATCGTTCCTGGCGGCAAGCTGCTCCTTGAGAGTGTCCTTGACGGTCTCGAGGACCGTGTCGACATCGACCGTGCGGCCGCCGTATTCCTCGCGGAGCTTCCCGACGATCGCCGAAGTGGCCACGACCCCCATGTCGGTCTTCAGCAGCCGGCCTTCGAGCTGACGGAGTTGATCCTCGTCAAGGATCTGGCCTTCCTGGAAGAGGTCACGGAGATCGGTCCGTAACACGTCCTTGGTCTTCTGGAGTCCCTGCTTGAGGCGATCGAAGAGTCCCATCGTTTCGTCGCGCTCCCCTGGATGGTCTGGTGGTTTCCGGCCGGGATCAACCGGCCAACTCGGCAAATCGTCCGCGGGCATCGTCCCAGGCGGCTGCCGCCGTCGGGTTGTAGGTTTCGGGTTGCGTCGAGTTCGCCACGACCTCGCGGATGTCGGCCAACGACGCCAGTTCACCGGCTGAACGGGCCTGCACCAGCACGTTGCCCAGCGCGGTGGCCTCGACCGGCCCCGCGACCACCGCCCGACCACAGGCGTCGGCGGTCAGTTGATTCAGCAGCCGGTTCTGGCAGCCACCACCGACAACGTGAATCACCTGGCTGGGTACGCCCGAGAGGGACTCGATGCCATCAAGGACCATGCGATACTTCAGTGCCAGGCTCTCCAGAGCACAACGCACCAGTGCCCCGTCGCTGTCGGGCTCGGGCTGTCCACTCGCGCGACACGCCTCGCGAATCGCCGTCGGCATGCAGGCGGGACTCAGGAACCGTGGATCGTCGGGATCGATCAGCGAGACGAACGCCGGCGCCGCTTCAGCCTGCCGGGTCAGCACGTCGTAGTCGCCGTCGCGCCCGTCACGCACGAAGGCCCGGCGGCATTCCTGCACGAGCCACAGTCCCATGATGTTCTTCAACAATCGAAACGTCCCGTCGATTCCACCCTCGTTGGTCGCGTTCAGTGCCAATGTCTCGGGACCGGTCACCGCATTGGACACCTCGGCTCCCATCAGTGACCACGTCCCGGAGCTGATGTACGTCCAGTCCGAATGGCCGGTCCGACTCGTCGGAACCGCCGCCACCGCTGAACCGGTGTCATGAGTCGCGGGGGCGACCACGTCGATCCGTTCGAGTCCCGCCGCCCGGGCCACGTCGTCCCTGAGCCGCCCGAGCGTGGTGCCCGGAGCCACGACCTCGGGAAAAATCTCCGCCGGCAGCTCGAGCCGGCCAAGCAGATCCGTCGCCCAACCGTTGCGGGCGGGATCAAAGCACTGGGTCGTCGTGGCGTTGGTGAACTCGATCACGCGACTGCCGCACAACAGCCAGTGGAAGTAGTCGGGAATCAGCAACAGCCGAGCCGCCTGGCCGAGCAGTTGGGGGTCACTCTGCCGCATGGCCAACAACTGGTAGAGCGTGTTCAGTTCCATGAACTGCAGACCGGTCGCCGCAAAGATCTCCTCGCGGGGAACACGGTCGAACGCCAGATCGAACATGCCGGCGGTGCGGCTGTCACGATAATGCCAGGGCAAGCCGAGCAGTTCGTCACGGGCCGACAGCAACACGTAATCAACGCCCCACGTGTCAACCCCCACGCTGCAGATCGACTCGCCGTGAACCGATGCCGCCCGGGCCAGGCCCTCCCGGATACCGTTCCACAGGCCCAGCACATTCCATCGCAGCGTGTCGCCAACGGGAACTGGCCCGTTGGTGAAGCGATGCTGTTCCTCGAGTCGTACCGTCCGCCCGTCGAAGAGACCGGCCACCACGCGACCGCTTTCCGCCCCAAGATCGACACCAAGAAAACATCGCTCGGCCATGGTTTCCATGATAGTTGCTGACCACCACGAAAAACACGTGGCCGGATCACGACGACGAGCGAACCACAACCGTCGTGCCCGCGGATCCAATCTGCTCGGCAAATCGCCTCGGAATCCGATACACCAGTCGCATCCGCTGCTCGTCGTACTCGCTGTCAGTCAACGTGCCGTGTTCGTTGAGGAATGCCAGCAGCCGGCCGTTGCCGATGTCGGTCTCGATTTCTGCCTCGACCTCCCCCTCACCCAACAACTCGCTGACCGCCACCGAAAGCCGGTCGATCCCAGAACCGGTGGCAGCACTGACAGTCACACAATGCTCGGTCCGGGCGCGGAGGATGTCGATGTCGGTACGATCCTCGACCGTGTCGACCTTGTTGAGCACCAGGATCTGTTCGAGTTCGTCGGCACCAATGTCTCCGAGAACCTTGTTGACCGTGGCAATCTGCTCCTCGACACGCGGATGCCCGGCATCGGCGACGTGCAACAACAAGTCGGCGTTGCGGGTTTCTTCCAGGGTCGAGCGGAAGGAGGCCACCAGGTGATGTGGCAGGTCGCGAACAAAACCAACCGTGTCGCTGAGCAGTACCTCGCCCCAGCCGGAGATCTCCCAGCGACGAGTCCTCGTGTCGAGTGTCGCGAAGAGCTTGTCGGCCACCAGCACATCCGCACCACACAGCGCCCGCATCAACGTGCTCTTGCCGGCATTGGTGTAGCCGACCAGCGACACCGTCATGTGGTTGGCCCGACGAGCCACCTCGCGGCGGCGGCGGCCCTCGACGGTCTTCAACCGCCGACGCAACTCGGCAACCCGCTTGTCGATCAAGCGACGGTCGGTCTCGATCTGCCGTTCACCCGGGCCGCGACCGGTGCCGATTCCCCCCTCGATCCGCTCCAGGTGAGTCCACAGTTTCTTCAACCGCGGGCGGAAGTAGAGCAACTGGGCTAACTCGACCTGCAACTTCGCCTCGTAGGTCTGCGCCCTCGTGGCAAAGATGTCCAGAATCACCTCGCTGCGATCAACGATGATCGTCTGCAACGCCTCCTCGAGATTGCGACTCTGTGCAGGCGTCAGGTTGTTGTCGAAGACAACCAGCTGCGCCTCGTGCACTTCGACGAGGTGTTGAATTTCTTCCAGCTTCCCGCTGCCAACACAGGTGGCCGGGTGAGGCCGCGGCCGAACCTGGACTACCTCGTCGACAATCCGCACCCCCGCGGTCGCCGCCAGACCGCGGATCTCCTCCAATGCCCTCTCGCGTTCGCCCCGCTGGGCATGAGCAAGCACGCGGACCAGGATGCCCCGCTTCTTCTCGACCTTGAGTTCTTCACGCTTCGGTTCAGCCAACTGTGACCTGCCAGCACGGTGTCGATCAATCTCACCGACAGTTTATGCTGTTGCGATCACGCCATCCAACCCATCACAGCGGCCTTCTGCAAATCCCGTCGCGGAATTAAACGAACAAACCGAAAGGACGCTTCTCACACGTCCTTTCGGCCCGTCCAGGTGTGATGAGGTGAGGTGGGGTATCAGGTGGGAAAAAGGCCCCTCTCCAAGGGCCGGTGGGAGCCGGTCTCTCACAACCGGCGTCTCTCTCACTCGACGTAACCTGTAAGCACCCCGCGTGCCATGGCTGGCAAGTTTCCCTTGAATTCCCATCACACGTATCGCGTAAGTCACGTTCACAAAGTGACTTATGCACCATTTACCGGTTTCGATGGACCGGAAAAGTTGCCGGGGTGCGCAGCCGATTCGTTGCAGTTGTTACAAGTGCCGATCACTCAAAATTGTAGAAAACACTCCGAAAGAACGGCTTTCTTGACTGCGGTTCCGGTTGGGATCGCTCCCGGTGCCAAAACGCGTGCTAGAGTTTTCTGCAGACACTGAGAGCAACACCACAGCCGACCACGAATTCTTTTCGCACCAGGTAACGGTGACGAGGGAAGCTGGTTGGGGAGCGAGAACCGATGGACTTCCTGAAGAAATTCATATCGGCCAGGACCCGTGAACCGAGTCCGGAACGTCCGGCGAGCAGTTTCGCCGATCTTTCCGATGACCAGCTCGAAACACACCTGAAAATCACAAGGTACGGGAGTTTCGTGCTCACCGACGCTGTTCGTCCGTCCTACGACCTGCAGGTCGTCCCCCGAACCGGTTTTCGGCACGACACCTACAATGACACGGAAACCGCGATTGCGATTCCCGTGCTGATGGTTTCGGTTTCACGCGACGAGGTACTTGACCTGTTCGTCGATCTGCTTGATCCGCTTGGTGGCGAGGTCGACGTGGTTCTGGAGACGAGTCATCACAGCCAGGGCAACGGTCACGACGACTACTACCGCGAGAGCATCGAGTTGCCGATCCTCAAGAGCGTGCTGTACGACTTCGAGGAGATGCTGGTCAATGATGGCTGCACGGGAATCGCCGTGCTGAATCCGAAGCTGCCAATGGAAGTGCAGTTCGATGAGCACAAGATCTTCACGCTGTACGGGCAGGAGTTGCATGAGTTCGAGCAGGTACTCGAGACGCACAGCGTTCCCTGCTGCGAGGACATCAAGTTCATCACCGAGGCCGAGCACGTCCACAGTTCGACCGACACGTTCGCCGAGCTGTTCGAACAATTGCGGTTTCGGCTGGGGATCGACAACTAGACGCCGCCGTTTCAACGCGCCGTCGCCGCGATCATCCGTCTTCGCTTCGCGACTCGATTGTCGCCAGGGCCTCACGGACGAGTAGCAGGGCGTCCCGACACTCGAAGATGTTCTGCCGAAACACCTCGGGTCGCACGACACCTTCAAGCCGGGCGAGTTCGTTGTCCGAATCGTCCAGCAGCACCAGGTCGGCGGCGTTGTAGAAGTTCTGCCCCTCCCGGGCCGCCAGCGCGATCTCCTTGATCCCCTCCAGGGGGACCTCGCCCAGCAGTTTTTCTCCGAGTGCCGACTGGATCTTGATCCGCCTGTTGGTCAGGGCGAATCGCTGCCCCAACAGTTTCAACCGCACGTAGGTCAACGCGGCCAGCGGGGCCAGCATCAGCGCCGGGGCGTAAGTCAGTCGAACACCGAGTAGCCGCCAGTCGGGAGCCGATTCCAGGAACCGGCCAATTCCCCGCCCGATGACCGTCGAGGCGACCGACGGCCAGCGCGTCAGCACGGCACGCTCGGTCTGCGTTTCCGCACCGGGAATCGCCTGGGGAAGAACTGCGGTGCTCATCGCTGATTTTTCCGGAACCCCACGGGAGACTGCGCACGATAGCAGACGAAAACCGGCAGTACCAGCTACGCCTCATCCTCCTCGTCAATCGGTTCACCTATTCGTTCCAGTGCCCGGTCCAGGCAACCGACGAAGCGGTCGGAATCGGAGAGTGTCTCGGCGAGTCGCGGATGAGCGAACAGGCGAACCCGTTTGACGTAATCATCGAACTGGGTGCGGGCCAGTGCATCAACGACCGGTGACACCTGCTGCAGCGGACGATAGAGATTGTCCTTGGGGAAGAAGATCTCGACGTCGAATTCGACCTCGCGGTGAGGTGGTGGGGCATCAATCAGCAGGTCCGTCGATGCCACTGTCTCGGAAAACTCAACTTCCACTTCCGCGGCCAGCACTTCTCCGAGCTGGACCAGCCAACCGTAGGACCGGCGTGCCAGTTGCCGGTAGAGTCGCGGCGACTGGTAAAAACTGAACTCGCCGACCCGCTTGTACAGTTTCCGGGTCACGCCGAAGACTCCCTCGAGCAGTCCGCTGCACGGTCCCCCGGCCGCCAGCCGACACAATTCGTCGATCGTCTCGGCCTCGCTCTTGCAGAAAAACGACTCGAGTTCGATCTGCTCGTGCAGGTGGAAGAACGCCCGCGCGAACATGCTGGTGGCCGAGCGAACCGCGTGGTGCCAGTAGACCTCGCTGAACATCACGTAACGTGCAAACACCATCAACTCGGCCGCCGTCCTTCCCTTGGACGAAATCGCCAGTCCGTCTCCAGAGGCGTTTGTCACCAGCGACGACACGAGCCGGTTCTTGTCGAAATGCCGACCATAGGGCACCCCGCAGTGCAGGCTGTCACGGCCCAGGTAGTCCATCTTGTCGATGTCGATCGGTCCCGACAGAATCGAACGCAGCAGGCGGCGGTCCGGGGAATCGGTGCGGGCCACCAGAACGTCTAACACTTCCTCGGCTGCCACACCCCATTGCGTTTCCAGCACCCCGGCGAGCGTGCCGCTGTCGGCCAGGAACTGGGCCGCAAAAACCTCGTGGGGCGGCAGGCCGGGCAGCTTCATGTCCTCGATCGGATGGCAATACGGCCAGTGACCCAGGTCGTGTAACAACGCGGACACCAGCAACACCTCGACACTGTGCCGATCCACGATCTCGCAGAATCGCGGATCGCGTCCCAGCTGCCAGACGTACTTCAGTGCGTTGTGGTACACGCCCAGGGCGTGTTCAAACCGCGTGTGCGTCGCACCGGGATAGACTCTCGAAACAAGCCCCAGTTGCGTGATCTGCCTGAGCCGCTGAAACTCGGGCGTGTCCACCAGCGCCCGGACCCGGGGCGTGAACGGCACGTCCTGCTCGACCGGAATCCGCACGATTCCCCGGCCGCCTTCCAGGTTGGTCAACTCGGGAATGTCACCGTAGGGATGCTGCATCCACGAAATTATACCGGGAAATCACGCCCGGCTCCCGGTCGAGTCAACAACGTCGGCACCGACGACGTAGAAAACCTGGTGGGTTTGACCCGTCCCGAAGTTCCCGGCGACTCCTGGCCGACAAACAGCCATAGCCGAGCCAGGCTGAAGGACTTACTATCCCGCTGTTTCCTCTCCGTCTTCCCAATCATCCCCATGCCCGCGACGTCGATCCGGCGTTATTCGCCGCTGCCGCTGTTGATCGTCGGTGGTGGGATCTGCCTGCAGGCGATGTTCCTGCAATCGGTCCTCGGCGACCCGACCCTGGCCACACAGTGGTTCAGCCCCGAGACGTGGCAGGCCATCGTCGAGGTACTGGGCGGCCAGGTCGATGTCGAGACCGGTGAGGTTCGGCACCATGCCAGTTACCCGGGCTTACTGCTGTTGCTGGCCTCGGTCACCGCAGTTCTCCTGCCGCTGGGAGCGGTGATGATTCGCCGGGCCATACCCTGGTACCGCTGGAGACTCTTGCAACGGCACCCCCTTGAATCCGGTCTGAAGTTCGCTGCCATTGTGTGGGCCCGCTCGGGATGGGCCTGGTGGTGGTTGCCCGGCGGGTGGGAACTGGTCCGGGTGCTCTCGGTCTTGACCGAATGGGCGGTGATCGAAGAACTGATGATTCGTACCGTCTCGCTGGTCGAGGCCCTGGCCCTGGCCGGTTGGCTGGCCGCACTGTTGGCCAACGCCTGGCCCCTCGATTCGACCATTCTCCCGGACAGCGGTTCGTCCCCGGCCCGACGCACGTGGCTGTTGGCCCTGGCGGCCGTGGTGGCCTACACGCTGATTGCCACGGCCATCAACTGGGCCCGTTACCACAACCTGCTGGTGCCGCATGGCGATTCGGCGATGTACGAGGAACACCTGTGGAACACCTGGCACGGCAAGGGATTTCGCAGCTACCTCGACGACGGCCGGTTGTTTCTCGGCGAGCACCCCCAGGTCGTGCACCTGCTGCTGAGCCCCCTGTACTGGCTCTGGTCGTCACACCTGTTACTGGAACTGTGCGAGTCGGCGGCATTGGCGGTCGGGGCCCTGGCCGTTTTGCGGATGACGAGACGCGAAACCGGGTCCGACCACCTGGCGCTGGCACTGGCGATCGCCTACCTGCTGGCCTTTCCCGTGCACTTTCTCGACATCGCCATCGACGGCAAGACTTTCCGGCCGATCAGCCTGGGCGTGCCGCTGCTTCTCTGGGCGATCGAGCGCTGGGAGTCGGGAAACCGTCGCTCGGCACTGGTCCTGCTGCTGCTGACCCTGACTGCCAAGGAGGATTACTGCCTGGTCGTTGCGCCGCTGGGTGCCTGGTGGGCGTGGACGGCCCGGTCATCCCAGCAGCCGGGCAACCGCAACTGGGGGATCCTGATCGCGGCAGCAACGACGACCTGGCTGCTGCTGGTCCTGTTGCTGGTGATTCCCGCCTTCCGCGGCGACGAGCCGCATTACGCTCGGTACTTCGGCGAACTTGGCGGAACACCGGGCGAGATTCTGCAGGCGGCGGTCACCCGGCCGGGCCTGCTGTTGTCGAAGTGGTTCAGCCCGCGGGCTGTCTTCTACGCCCTGGCGCTGTTGCTGCCGGTCGGCTTTCTGCCGCTGATGGCCCGCGGCCGCCTGGCCGTCGGGTTGCCGATCTTCGCGATGCTCTGCCTGCTGGAGTTCTCCACCGGCCAGGCCTCGGGCCAGGCCGTCGTGCCGTTCCATCATTTCCATGCCCCACTGGTGCCGGTGCTCTACTGGGCCGCAGCCAGCGGGCTGGGCGAACTGGCCCGCCATCATTCGCAGACGCAAACACCGGGAAGGGCGGCGACGCGGGGAGGATACCTGGCCCTGGCGGCAGCGGCCTGTTCGGGCCTGTTTTTCAGTGCCGGCCCCCTGGGAATCGCCTTCTGGGATCCTCACTCCGAACATCACGGGACCACGCTGATGAGCACCGGTCGCCGCGCGGCGATGTTCGAACAGGTCGAGCAACTCATCCCCACCTCCGCCCGCGTCTTCTCCACCGATTTTATCCATCCGCGGTTTACCCACCACGCCCGTTCGTATGATTACAGCGACTACCAGCGGACATCCGACCGGGAATTGACCCGGCCTGCCCCCGGCCAGGACTACTACATCGTGATCGACACCCGGCATCCCTACAGCAAGCTGAAGACGGTCGACGAGGTCCACGAGTTGAAGGCCTTTCCCGGGGAATGGGACACCCACCGGTTGATCACCGACGACGACGGCACGCTCTACTACATCGTGCTCAAGCGGAAACCCACACCATGACCGGTTCCGACGATCTCGGCCGTATCCGCTGCCGGCCGGCGGGTAGCATCGCCGCCGGCAGTTGGCAGACCTGCCGGTTGGTCTACACGGCCGGTTTTTCCGGCATCGACGATACCGGTTCGCTGAAGATCGTCATGCGGTACGCCACCGACAGCGGCACACCGCAATTCACCGATCCGGCCGCGGCAAACTACACCACCGCGGTCGCTTCCAACGGTGCCCACCTGGCTCTCCGCTGGGATCCCAAGGACAACGTCCGCCCCTGGGGCAAGACACTGCACGTGAAAGTCCTGCAGGGATTTCTTCGCCAGGGGGACACGATCACGATCACGCTCGGGGATCAGTCCGGCGGCAGCCGTGGCTGGCGAATGCAGACTTTTGCCGAGAAGACCCTGGAACTGCGGGTCCTGGTCGATCGCTACGCCACCTATGTCTACGAGCCGCTGCCCCGGCAGCCTGTCCTGCAGATCGTTGCCGCCGACCCGGTCCGCCTGGTGGCAGTCGCCCCGACACTGGTCAGACCGGGTCGCCGCTTTACGGTTCGCTGGCGACTCGAGGACGCCTGGGGCAACCCGGTCGGTCGGTCACGGCGATTCGACCATCCCGGCTTCGAGACGGCCGGTCGCCACACCGTCGATATCGTCGACGACCACACCGGCCTGGCCGCAGAATCCAACCCGGTGATCGCCCGCGATGACGATCGGTATGGCCGCTTCTGGGCCGACCTGCACGGACAAAGTGAGGAGACCATCGGAACGGGCACGATCGAGGAGTACTTTCGGTTTGCCCGCGATCGCGCCTTCCTGGACATCGCCTCGCACCAGGGAAACGACTTCCAGATCACCGACGACTTCTGGCAGCATCTGCAGGAAACCACGCGGGCGATGAACCGGCCGGGACGTTTCGTGACCTTCCCGGGCTGGGAGTGGAGCGGCAATACGGGCCTGGGAGGCGACCGCAACGTGGTGTTCCGGGACGAGGGCGGAAAGATCTTTCGCAGCAGCCGGGCACTGGTCGATCCGAACGAATCCGTCACGGCGGTTGCCGACACGGTCGAGGACCTGTTCGAGAAACTGGAGAATTCGGATCCCGAAGCGATGCTGATCGCTCACGTCGGTGGCCGCTACGCCGATCTCGATCGTCACCGCGAGGAACTCGAGCGGGCCGTCGAGGTCCATTCGGCGTGGGGGACTTTTGAATGGATGCTCGAAGACGCCTTCCGGCGGGGATACCGGGTGGCCATCGTCGCCAATTCCGACGGACACAAGGGGCGTCCCGGGGCCAGTTCCCCGGGAGCCAGCACATTCGGCAGCTACGGTGGCCTGACCTGTGTACTCGCCGAGCGGCTCGACCGTGAGAGTGTCTGGGAGGCCTACCGGCAGCGACGGGTCTTTGCAACGACGGGCGCCCGGATCCTGCTGGAGGTGACAACCGATTCTGGCCTGGCGATGGGGTCGGTCGTCACTGCCGGGACCACGATCCCGCAGTTCCAGGTCGGTGTCCACGGCACGGCACCGATCGAACGGGTCGAATTTCGCAACGGCACCGACGTGATCGCCGTGCTGCGACCCTGGAAAACCGCCGACCTGGGCAACCGGGTCAAGTTACTCTGGCAGGGAGCGACCGTCCGCGGACGGGGACGTCAGGTAACCTGGAACGGCGGTGTCACGCTCCGGGACAATCGCATCAGCGACTTCCAGCCAATCAACTTCCACAACTTCGAGAAGCCCTGCCAACGCATCGGACCCCGTGAACTCGCCTGGGAGTCCATCACGACCGGGGGCGTGGCCGGCGTGATCACCTCGCTCCAGCACCCCTCGCGGGGCACGATGGCGATCGAGACCCCGCTGGGTCGCTTCGCCGTTGACCTGCAGCGGCTGGGTCCACGCGGACGACGCTGGAAACTCGGAGGGCTGGGCCGTCAACTGAGTGTCTATCGGTTGCCGGCCGCCGACGGCCCGAGAGACTTTTCCTTCCTGTTCCGACCCCGCCCCGAACAACTCCACGCGGGTGACAACCCCCTGTCGATCCACGTTGTCCAGGAGGATGGACACATGGCGTGGTCGAGTCCCATCTACGTCGTCAAGTAATCGGGAGTTCCCCGGCACGTGATCGACCAACCGACAAGCCCTGGTTGCCCCCCGACCGGTGACGACAAGAGCACCGCCGTTTCGTGGCGGAGCTGGCTGATTGTCGCCGCGGTGGCCACCGGCCTGTCGATCCTCTTCTGGGCCCCGCTGTACCAGGGCGGCGGGTTGATCGGGGGTGACATCTATACTTACTTCTTCCCCCAGAAGGCCTTCCTGGCCGACCAGCTTGCCGCAGGCGAGTTGCCGCTGTGGAACAACCGTGTGGGCCACGGCTACCCGCTGGTGGGCGAGAGCCAGACCGGGCTGTTCTACCCGTTCCACCTGCTCTACGCGGTCCTCGACGTCAACACCGCCTACAACGCGGTGCAGCTGCTCCACTACATCCTCGCATTCCTGTTCACCTGGCGGTACGTGCGGCAACTGGGTCCCGGCGACACGGCGGGGGTACTGGCGGCGATCGTGTATGTTTACGGATGGTTCCCGCCGAGAATCTGCCTGGAGTGGGCTATCCTGGGCGGCACCTGGTTGCCACTGGCACTGTGGATGGCCGAGCAATTTCTGACCGATCGACGACGACGTGACCTGGCCATACTGGCCGTAACCCTGGCCCTGCAACTGCTGGCCGGTCACTTCCACCTGGCCTTCATCACGCAGCTTGTACTGGCCGCCTACGTCCCGGGACGCTTGTGGTTGGCACGGCAGGGTCTGCCCGAGACATCGGTGGCATCGCGATTTCGACTGCTGACAGCCACCGCGCTGACACTGGTCCTGGCATTCGGTCTGGCGGCCGTGCAACTGGTCCCGACCTGGGAGCTGAAACAGGCGAGCCAGCGAGACAACGTGAGCGGACGCAAGTACGATCCCGGCTATGGTCATCTTCCGTTCGCGTACTGGACACAGGTGGTGGCGCCCTGGAAATGGTACGACGCGGGTTTCGACCACGTCTCGCAGATCGACGCGGGTCCGGCCGACACGAACCAGATCGAAGCTCACCTGTATTTCGGATTGCCGACGATCGGACTGCTGCTCGTCGCCGGACTGGCCTGGTTGCGGCAGCGCCGGATCGATTCGCGGTTGATGCTGTGGTGTGGGCTGGGGGCGCTGGCGTTGGCCTACACGCCGGCCTGGCATTTGCCGATCACTCGCCACCTGCCGGGTTTCGGGTTCTTCACCGGTCCCGGTCGTTACAGCATCGTCACCACACTGTCAGTCGCCGTCCTGGCCGCCGCTGCCTGGCAGTGGCTGACGACGCGGTCGCTGCTGATTCGTCGAGGCGGCATCGCGCTGCTGGTCAGCGCCTCGTTCTTTCCGCTGCTAACCTGGGACCTGTGGGACGTCAGCCGGAAACAGACCTACGCGGTGTTCATGCAGCGGTCGTTGATCGATCGTGTTGATGCGAGTCCGGTGACGGCCCGCCTGCGCAGCATCAGCGAGCAACCGGTCCGGCTGTTCTGTGATTACCAGAACCTGCCCACGCTACTGGGTGTCGCCTCGACACCGGTCTATCTCGGACTGGGTCCGGCCGAGTATTTCGATGAATCCCTGGCGATGCCCGAACCTCTTCCGTTCGAGCGGACGGCCACGCCTGAACAGATCGACTGGTTGCAGCGTGCCGGTGTCACGCACATCCTGTCCCGCCACCCACTCGACACGGCGGCCTGGCCGGTGAAGTTGATCGAACGAACATTCGACCCGGCCTTCCTGCAGGTGGCCTACCACGGCGGCGACGTGCCGCTGGAATTCCATCTCTACGAACTGCTCGGTTCGCGCGGGCGACTGGCATGGCTCGCTCCCGCAAAGTCCACCGACACGGACCGGCAACCCGCAGTCCTTCCTCGAACAGCCCGGCTCACCAGCTACACGGCCAATCGAATCACGGCGCGTGTCGAGTCGGCTGCCGGGGGCCGGCTCGTGCTGACCGACCTCGTGTACCCGGGCTGGAAAGTCAGCATCGATGGCAAGCCGGCCGAGACAATTCGTGTCGACGGCATGTACCGCGGTGTCGATGTCACCGCGGGCGGCCACGATCTTGTCTGGACCTATGCCCCCAGTTCGATCCGGATCGGGGCGGTGATCAGCCTGGTTTCACTCGTCCTGTTCGTCACGCTGTCTCTTGTCCGTCGCGGACGGTTCGGACTAGTTTGTGACCAGTCCTGACGTCAAAGCTCCTTGCCAACCTGGACCCTCCCTTGCAGTCGATCCTGTTTCTCTCTGACAACTACTTCTGGGGCATGCTGGCCTGGCTGGCCGCCGGAGCCTGTTCGCTGGTGATCCTGGTCCGTCGCCGACGACGAGTCTCGTCGCGAGCAAGGCGCTGGGTCCACGCCGGGCTTTCGGCCTGGATGGTGCTGTCCGGGCTGACCGGTGTCGAACTGTACTACGCGTTGCTGTACGACACGACCGACAGTTTCAGCATGACCAACGTCTCGAAGAAGTGGTTCGCGATGCACGTGAAACCCGGTGAACGAGAATTGCGGTTCAACACCAGGTCCGGAATTCTCTATCGCGAAGACCACGACCTGCCGGCGACCCGCGGCGACGAAGACCAGCGGCACGTGGTCTTCGTGGGAGACAGTTTCACTTACGGACACGGCGTGAAACGAACTGGCGACCGGTTCACCAATCGCCTGGCCATGTCGCTGGAGGCCACGCGACCCGGCAGGTACACGATCACCAATCTCTCCAACGCCGGACGCGACCTCTACTGGGTGCACCGGTTGCTTGAAGAGCTGTTTGCCGGGAAGTACCCGGTTGATCGCGTCATCTACGTCGTGTGCCTGAACGACATCGAAACGTTTCATCCGCGTCACAAGACCTACTACACCGACCTGGCCCGTCACGCGCCGAAATTTTTCCTGTGGCGCGACACGTACTTCTTCAACCTGATGTACTTTCGGCTTCGGCAATTCGCAATTCCCGACATCCGCGACTACTACCGTTTTGTCCGCGAGTATTACGATGGTCAACCTTGGCAGGACATGCAGGATCGCCTCGATGACGTCCTGGCGTTGTGCCAGCGACACGAGGCGAGACTCGAGGTGATCGTCTTTCCGTTCCTGCACAACCTGGGACCGGACTACCCCTTTCGCGATGTCCACGATCAGTTCGCCGAATGGGGCAAGGACCGCGAGGTCCGACTGCTCGACCTGATCAAAACCCTGCAGCCTCACGTCTCCAGCGGATTGACCGTCAACGCCTACGACGCCCACCCCAACGAACGCGCCCACGCTCTGGTGGCGGAGACGATCGAGCGGGCGTTGTTTGCCGACTAGCCGCCCAGTGGCAGGTCAACGGGTTGACCCGTTTCGGCGCTACGAGCCACCGCCTCGGTGAACTCCATGTATTTCACACCGGTCTCGAAGTCGGTCAGGCGAATCGACTCCTCGCCGCGAATCGCCCCGATGAACTCTTCCTCGACCCGCCAGCCACCTCGTTGCTCTTGAGGAATTTCCGGTTCGTGCAGGGACTGGTCACCAGAGCGGCCGATCATCAACTGCTCGGCGCCGAGATCGACCCGGATCGTGCCATCGCTGCCATACAGGTGGAGATGAAATCCTGGTCCGTGCAGGGCGATGCCGCTGAGGTGATACAGCCCGCGACCACCGCCCTCCAGTTCGGTCACCACCTGCACACTGTCGGGGATCGTCGCCGGTCCGTCGGGTCGCTCGGGTCCGAAGGTGGCCACCTGGGCAAACACGCGGCGAGGCTCCGGGGCCCATCGCAGCGCGGCCTCGTGCAGAATTCCCATCGCCAACACGTTCAACCCGCTGATTTCACGATCCTGCCGCCAGTGCAGGGGAGTCGTGACGTCGTGGAACTGGTCATTGGCTCCGATCACGACCAGTTCACGGAACTCTCCCAGGAACCCGTCATCGACCAGCCCGCGGACGTGATCCAGGCAGAAGAAGGCAAACGGGCTGGGGACAATCTGTGTCACCAGGTCCGGCCGCGCCCTGGAAGCCGCCAGCATCTGCTGCGCCTCGGCAGCCGTCCGCGCCATCCGGGCCTCGACCATCACGTGCTTGCCGGCCTCGAGTGCCGCACAGGTGATCTCGCAGTGCACGTTCGGCCAGGTACCGATCATGACCGCATCGAGGCCATCATCGGCCACCAGCTCTTGCCAGTTCTCGTACACCCGGGGAATCCCGAATTCCTCGGCCGCCCGTGCCGAGGATTCCGGCGAGCGATTGACCACGCCGACCAGTTCGACCCCCTCGATGGCCCGGAATCCGGGGACGTGGCGAAGACGCGTGTTGGCACCGGCACCAACGATGCCGATTCGAATGGTGTCCGTCGACATGCGAAACCTCAGCGGCGGGGACTCGAAACCGAAACCGGGATCTTACCGGGAGAGAAGCCCCGAGACCAACGACGGGTCTTCGCCACGTCGAATACCGGGACGGGTGAGCAATCGAACCGGTGAGTCTCAGGCGGCCCGGGCCAGGCGACGGGCGGGCAGTCGGTCGAGAATCGCGGTCGCGGTCCGTTCGCTGGCCCCGAGCAGAACAACGTCCTCGTACACCGCGGCCATTCGACCGGCGATCGTCGCCAGCGTTTCCGGATCACGGAGCCAGCCGTCAAGGATCGTTGTGATCGGTCCGATCTTGGGTGCGATCGGGCCGGCAAACGGAAACTCCGGAATCAACTCGTCGTCGAGAAACAGGTTCGGCAGCGACATGTACCGGCAGGTCACCAGTCGCCGGGCCAGGAACCTCATCAATCGCGTCGATCGGTAGATTGCTACTGCGGGAGTTCCACGGGCGAGAACCTCGAGACTGACCGACCCGGAGACCATCAGGCAACAATCGGCCGCTTCCAGGATCTCCGAGGTCCGACCGACATGGAACTCGACACGCCCTTCTCCGGTCGCAACGCGTTCCCCGGCCAGGAACTGGGATTCGCAGTGACGGCGATCGGCGGCGCGGTAATTGGCCACCAGGAATCGAACCGACGGGTGCTGCTGTTGCAGCCGCAGGATCACCTCCTGCATCACCGGCCAGTTCATCGCGACCTCCAGGGACCGCGATCCTGGCAACACGGCGACGACCGCAGACGAACCGGAACGGCAACCTGCAAGGAAGTCCTCGTCGAGCACCCGTTCGGCCACCTCGTCGAAAAACGGATGACCCACGTACTCGACCGCGACACCGCGGTGGGCATACCAGTCCTTCTCGAAAGGCAAACCGCAAAGGACGTGGTCGACAAACCGACGGATTCTCTTGATCCGCCAGGAGGCCCAGGCCCACAACTGCGGTGGCAGAAAATAGAACACGGGGATCCCGGCCGCACGGGCCTTGCGGGCAATCCACCAGTTGAACCCGGGAAAGTCCACGAGGACGACGGCGGCGGGCGGATCGGTCCGGAAGATCTGTTCGGCACGCCTGACCAGTCGGTAGAACTTGCCGAGCATCGGCACGACCCGGGTAAAGCCCATCACGGCCAGGTCGGTCAGTGGGTACACGAAGTCACCGCCGGCCTCTTCGATCAGCGGTTGCATCAGTGGTCCGCCGAATCCGGTCGGGATGATCTCGGGTCGGCGACGACGCAGTTCCCGGATCAACTCGGCGGCGTGCTGGTCGCCGCTGGGTTCACCAACCGAAAAAAAGATCCGCATTCGCTCCCCTTGCCGACAGGTCTCCGAAATCGTCGGCAAGGTAAGCCGCAAGACGGGCAACGTCAAGACGTAGTCCCGCTGGTCGCTTTCACTAGCGAGACCGCCAGAACGATGGAACGAAAAGGACCAGGATGGCAAACAGTTCCAGCCGACCCAGCAACATCAAGACTGTCAGCAGCAGCTTCGACTGTGCCGCCAGCATCGCGTAATTCCGCTCGGGACCAAACACCCCCAGGCCCGGGCCAATGTTGTTGAGCGTGGCGGCCACGGCACTGGCCGTGTCGAGCAGCCGATTCGATTCTTCGCCGTGCCAAGCGTCCCCCGGTTCGATCACCAGCAGAAGCATCCAGCTGATCACGCAGATCAACAACACCAGGCAGAAGTAAACGACAACCTGGTGTCGCTGGGCCTTGTCGATCGGTGTCCCGGCCAACCGCAATGGCCTGACCACGTTCGGACGGAATGCCTGTTCAACCTCCAGCCGCACGATCTTTGCGAACAGGATGAAGCGAATGACCTTCAGGCCGCCACCCGTCGAGCCGGCGCAGCCGCCGACGAACATCAGCAACAGCAACAGGCCCTGCGAAAAATCGGACCACTGGCCGAAATCGGCCGTCGCAAACCCGGTGGTGGTCATGATCGACGTCGTCTGAAAGAGCGAGATCCGGACCGCCTCGAACAGGTCATCGACCTGCTGATCGAGAAAAATTGAGAGCCCCAGGAAGACCGATGCCGAGAGCAGCAGGAAAAGGTAGACACAGAACTCGGGGTCCTGACGAAACGTCTTCAGCGGTTGGCGGTCGGAAACCGCCAGGTGGAAAAGGGAAAAGTTCGTGCCGGCCACGATCATGAAGATCACGATCGTCGATTCGATCACCACGCTCCCGAACCCGCCGACGCTGGCGTTGTGAGTGCTGAAACCGCCGGTGGCCATCGTGCCGAAGGTGTGACACAGCGCATCGAAGACACTCATCCCCTCCATGGCCAGCAACAGTGCCAGCAATCCGCTGATGGCAACATAGATCGCCCACATCACCATCGCCGCTTCCTGGACACGTGGCCTGACAGTCGAGGACATCGGTCCGGGCACCTCGCGTCGCAGCAGCGCCTTGCCGCCGGCACCGAGTTGCCCAAGGATCGCAACGAACAGGACGATGATCCCCATCCCGCCCAGCCAGTGAGTGAAGCTCCGCCAGAAAAGAATGCAGCGGGGCACAAGCGGCCTCATGCCCGTGGCTCCGGCTTCAAGATCGGTCAACACGCTGGCGCCGGTCGTGGTGAAACCCGACACCGACTCGAACAGCGCGTCGGCTACCCCCACGGTGACAATGATCTCGTGGCCGTCGGACGCAATGGCGGCCCGCTGAACACCGGAAAACAGGAACGGCAATGACCCCAGGCATCCGGCCAGCAACCAGCCCAGCCCAACGATCGCCAGGGCTTCCTTGCGGAGGATCGTGCCGCTGTCGTGACGGCCGATGTAGGACAGGCCGCCCCCGACCGCCAGGCTGCAGCCTATCGCCGTGAGCAGGCCCCAGAACCCGGCGGCCTCGAAGGTCTCGGCCTCACCGCACGCGGGGAACGCCCACGGCAGGCTGAAGACCATCGAGCCACCAACCAAAACTCCCAGCATGCCGAGCATCCGGCACAGCAGAAACCAATTCATGCGACGTGATCGCCGAGGGAACCTGGATCGAGACAGACGGTTTGGCAACCGTCAATTCTATCGACCCGACCATGGCCGACTCAATCACCACCCGGTTCCTGGACACCCGGTTCCTAGACAGCCGGGGAAAATGCCAGCCTGGTGGAATCGGGGGCAAGATCGCACCACTCGATCCGGCTGCGGGGGGAGGAAGCGATCCTGAATGACAGCAGGTCGGTCCCGCCGCACGACCACAATCGACAGGCTCCGGGAAATGCGGTCAGTGCACCCGGTTCCCGACAACCGATCATCACCAGCGAACCGCCCGGCCGCAGCGATGCCAGCCACCCGGCCAGCATCTTCCCGGAGGCACGCCCCGGCCCCGGGCGGGCCACGACCAGGTGGTGCGAAGTTCCCGAGACCGAGAAATCCCGGCTCGCCTCGGCGTCGAAGCCCAGGAACTCAAGATACTCGACCAACTCACCGGTTCCGGTCGCATCCAGGACACGATCGCCGGGTCCGACCCCGTGCCTGAGCAGCAATTCACGAAATATCACCCGCGGCAACGGCATCGCGGGAACAACTGAGGCCGCGGTGCGACGCGGTCCTTGAAACCAACGCAAGAAAAAACCTCCGGGAACCCGGGCCGAGCGAACGCTCGAAGAGGCGGTACTCTATGCGCGGTCCCGAAACCGGTCAACACGGGTTCGCAACACCCTTACTTGACCGGTGCCGCCGGAGACGAGTTCGCTGAGGCCGCGGTCGGTTTCACGGAACGGTCCACCAGCCAGATGTTGCGGAAACGGATGGGGTTGCTGTGGTTCTGCAGTTTCGTGGGCAAGGCCAACGGACCCTCCGGCTTGCCCGCCCCCGTCTTCCGCTCGACCTCAAAATCGTCGTGGATCACCACCCCGTTGTGACGCACCGTCAGCCGGGCGTTGCCGGTCTTCTTACCAGACGAATCGAACCTGGCCGCCGTCAGGTCAATGTCGTACGTCTGCCATGACAGTGGCGGCAGACACATGTTTGTCGCCGGCTCCCGGTAGCGGTAAAGACCACCACACTCGTTGCTCTTTCCGGCCAGGCCAAAGGAATCCAGAATCTGCACCTCGTATCGACTCTGCAGATAAACCCCACTGTTGCCACGACCCTGGCCGCGCGCATTCGGCATGAACGGCAATCGAAACTCCAGGTGCAGATGAAAACTCGCGTAGGCCGCCTTCGTTTCGGTTCCCTCGATCAACAGGCCGGTGCCGGTCACCTTCCCACCCTTGAAATGATCCGCCGATGTTCCGTCAAACAGCACCACGGCACCACCGGGTGGTTTCGCCCCCATCGTCGCACTGACCCGATCGACCTTCTGCAACTCGGCAATCACTCCGTCGATCGACTCGAGATACAGCACCGCCCGATCATCGGCGACATGGATCCTCAGTGGACCGGAAACAAAACGAGCCGCCACTCCTCGACGTGAACCCTTGATCCGCAACCGGGCCTTCCCCTCGGCTCCCGCCCCCGGAAGACCACCGGCATACTCGACCGCCTCAAAACGACCACCGCCCAACGCAATGACCTGCAGCCCGATCGGCCTGTACTCCTGGGACCCCGTCAGCACCCAGCCGACATACTCGCCCTGCAATCGAAAATCCTCGCCCGCCGACGCCGCATCGGTGAACGTCAACCGCTTGGGGTCCGCGTCCTGGGCGATCACCCGGCCATCGGAACCGCCCATCCCACCCGCGACGACACACAACGCAACCAGAATTCGATGCCAACCAGCCATTGATTCTCTCCCGAGACAACTCAACTCAAGACAACACTGCACCCTCCCTGAATTACCCAGTTTGACATCCAGGACAGGGCACCCGCAAGGCGTAGAGATTCACCCGAATGCTGAAAGGGGAAGAACCGCGACGGTCATTCACCAGTATATCGCCAGTGGCCACAGTGGATTTCTGACCCTGCCTTACGGCCCTTTCGCTCGTAGCTTGTCAGGTAATCCATATCGTGTTCGGGGTGGTGCAATTCCGGCGTCGACAGTTCCTGGAACTTTTCGTGGTGAGAAACGAGGACACGGATGGTCTCGAAGTACTCACCAACATCAGACCTCGAGAACAGTTCTCCCCCGGTGACCAGCACCCGGGTCACGAGTCCGAGAAACTCATCGGTGAAGATCCGCCGGTGCCGATGCTTGCGTTTCCACCAGGGATCGGGGAAGTAGACATGGATGGCCGAAACGGAACTGGGAGCGATCAGCTGGTCCAGCGCGGTCCGGGCGTCACCACCGAGGACCCGGGCATTGGCCATCGCCCGTTTCTTGAGTCGTCGCGCGGTGCGCCGTCCCTCGCGGTAGTCGATCTCCAGGCCGCAGAAATTCGTCCGAGGATCGGCAACGGCCGCGTTGACCAGGAACAGGCCCCGGCCACAGCCGACATCAAGTTCGACCGGTTGATCGTTGCCGAAGAACGTGGGCCAGTCGAGAGAATCATCCAGGTCCGGCAGCGTGAGGAACCAGGGGGCAAGATCCTCGGTCGGCGGCTGTCTCATCGGCACCCCCCGACAGACCGGTCAGTCAATTTTCTGGTCACGAGAGATCGGCACGCCAACCATGGTGCCGCAAAAGACCATCCGATCCTTGACGAACCCCTGGAAGGCGAACTCGGCACGCCGATTCGGCCGAACCTTGGTGACCTGTGCCATCAGCACGAGCCGCTCACCGGGAAAGACGGGGAAGCGGAATTTCACGTCGCTCATGCCCCCGAAGCCGAGGTAATCACCGCCGAGTATGTCGTATTTTCGTGCGAAGAACCCGGCCAATTGTGCGGCACATTCACACATGACCACGCCGGGCATCAACGGGAAGCCGGGCATGTGTCCGGTGATCCAGAATTCCGTCTGGCTGATGTCCTTGTAGCCGACCAGGCCCCGGGTTTCGAGATCGACCCGCAGCACGGCCGTCAGCTGTTCCATCTCGTGACGCTGGGGGTTGACCCGGCGAATCGCCTCGAGATCGAACTGCGGATTGTCGAAATCGAGGTTCTCCAGGGAATACAGCGGGGGAGGAGGCATGGCGCGATCTACTCGATTCCGAGCACCTGGAGAACCTGGTTGAGTTCGGTCAGCAGGCGATCGGGACGGAGCTGCGGATCACGCACCTCGTCCTTGCTCGCCTCGAGGCTTTCCTTGTCTCCAGCATACAAAGCGGTTTTCATTCCCAGTTGCCTGGCGACGACAAGATCGTTCCGCAGTCGGCTTCCGATATGGAGAACCTCACCCGGCTCGATCCCGTCCTGGGCCAGTTGTTCCAGGCAGGCCCGAAACAGCAACGGTGAAGGTTTGCGGAGGCCGATCTGGCACGAGAGTGTCATGGCATCGGCGTCGAGCAGTTCACCGAGGGGCGGTAGTGTACCTTGGGATCCCAGAGCCCGCAATAACTGTACGAGCGTGAACGGCTGGGCATCGGCCAGCAGGGTTTGTCGCATGGGTGATTGGCCAATCGCCGACAGGGTTTCCAGCGCCCCGTCGGAGGCTTCGACTCCCTGGAGTCCCTGGTGGAAGAAAAACGCCACCTTTTCGGCAAACTGGTCTTCGTCCCCGTAGAACTCCCGGTCGTACTCGTACTCGTTCTGGGCCAACCGCCCCAGCAACGTCGACCAGACGGTGGCCGCGTTGACCTGGGGAAAGTTCCCGGTCTTTCCGGTCGCGGCCATCTGCCGCAATTCCAGGCAATCGCAGTACTGTTGATAGAGATACTCCCAGGGCGCACCCGGCTTCCGGCTCATGCTCTGCCACATGTTGAACGCCTTGATCGTCTTCTCCATCGCCACCCGCATTCTCAGCTGTTGTGGATGGTCCAGGTGCAGTTGACCATCGCTGATTCGCAGCAGCGTGCCGTACACCGACCAGGTCACCGCACAAATGCCCTCCAGCGGCTTCACGAACGGTGTCGCCGTGACCGACTCGATCGGCGGCGGTACCGGCCAGGTATAATCCTGGCCGTCCAGCCACTCGGCGTACTCCGTCAATGACTTGGGCATCGCTTCGATTATTCACAGAAAAGGAACCGTCCGGGAACGTTCATTATAGGAATGCTCTACCGGCAACGGCAGTTCGCACCCGAACTCGCCCCAACGCCCCCTGGTTTCTCGTGCTAAACTGGTGTGTCTGCTCCGGGAGATTTCATGCGAACTGCACCAGCGATGATCGCGGCCTGTTGCTTGCTGGCTTGCCCGATCACGTCCGCCATGTCGGCCGAAGACGCCGCGATGGTCGAGACGGTCAGTTTCGACGACGGTGGCCGAACCCGGACGATTTCCGGCCGGGTACTGGTCACCGCCACCGATGGTGGTCTGCTTGTCCAGGAACGGGACGGACGGTTGTGGACGGTAACGATCGAAACCCTCAAGACCCGCGATCCCAGCCGGATTCCGTTTCAGCCCTACACGACCCGTGAACTGGGTTCCCACCTGGCCACTGAACTCAAACAGTCGGTCGGCCCGGATCTCCTCATCACCACGACCCGTCACTACACGATCGTCTCTTCGGCCGACCCCCGCTACGCTCGCTGGTGTGGTTTGCTGTTCGAACGGTTGCGAACGGCCTTCGTCACCTACTGGAAGGGCCGCGGCCTGGCACTCGCCGAGCCCGAGTTCCCGATGGTGGCGATCGTGCTGAAGAACCGGGACGAGTTCAATCGTTTCGCAAAGCGCGACGCCGGCCTCGATTCGACCCAGGCGGTCGGCTACTACTCGATGCTCACCAACCGCATCGTGCTCTACGATCTCGCCGCCGTTCCCGGCCGGCCACCAGCCGGTACCGCGGCGGAAATTCAGCGTCGCCTGGCGACAGCACCCCGGGCAATCGCAACGGTGGTCCACGAGGCGGCTCACCAGGTGGCCTTCAACAGCGGACTGCATCGTCGACTGGCCGACAACCCGCTGTGGCTGGCCGAGGGCATGGCGGTCTTCTTCGAAACCCCCGACCTCCGCAGCCGCACCGGATGGCGAACCGTCGGCCAGGTCAATCGTCCCCGGCTGGCCAGGTTCGTGGAGTTCGTCAGGCAGAGACGCCGGCCGGGATCATTAAAATCGCTGGTCACCGTCGATCGCCGTTTTCGCGACGCACCTTCCGAAATCGACGCCTACGCCGAGGCCTGGGCGCTGAGCTACTACCTGATGCGAGCCCGCAGGAAGCAGTACCTCGCCTACCTGAAGACAATTGCCGCCAAACCGCTGCTCCGCTGGGACACGCCCGAGGTACGGCAGGCCGACTTCGAGGCAGCTTTCGGCAACGACTGGCAGAAACTCGACCGGCAATTCCTGAAATACATGTCCCGTGTCAAGCCGCGTTAGCCCCTCGCCGGAGAACGCTCCTGCCTTCCCACGGTCGGTCCTCCTGTCCTACAATTGTCCTCCCCGGTCGACCGGGACAGCAGCGATCAACAACCAGTCAATCGGCACCACGAGAGCTCGATCATGGCCAAGACCACTCGCAAGCTGAAGAAGGCCAACCACGGGCGTCGTCCCGCCAGTGCCAAGGCCCGCAAGGCCAAGCGGAAGAAGTTCCGGACCTAGGCCGGGCCAACCGGACTGGTTTCCGCGCTCGCCTGCTTGTCGGCATTGGCGCGTTCGCTCCACCACGACTGCCGCGGCAGGCAGCCCATCGCGGCGATCGCCAGCTGGCTGGCACAGAAGGCTCCCAGCGCCAGCATCACGCCCTCGGTGAACCCGTAGCTGTGCAGGCCCACGCCCAGCTCGTTGACACCGAACCAGCTCCAGCTGACGACGATATTGCCCAGCACGGCCAGTGCCGCCAATCCACGATCCTTGACCAGACCATCCCAGCGGGCATGAAGAACCAGGGCATTGAAGAGCACGATGATCAAGGCCCCGTTTTCCTTGGGGTCCCAGCCCCAGAATCGACCCCAGCTGTCATCGGCCCACAGGCCCCCCAGCACGGTGCCGACAAAACTGAAGAACATCGCCGCACAGGTGGTCCCGTAGACAGCCCGTGCGAGGTTGCGACCGACCCGTTGCGAGAGTGACGGGGTCAGCACGCCTCGCAGAATGTACAGGGCGCCCAGCAGGCCAGCGACGTAGGTGCCCGTGTACCCCAGGGTGATGCAGACCACGTGTGTCGCCAGCCAGAACTGCGTGTCGAGCACGGCGGCCAGGACGGTGAACGTGTCGCCGTCGCCGGCAAGGTTCTGGGCGATGATCAGCGTGGCAAAACCCGAGATCGCGGCAATCACGTTACCGATCCCCATCTTGTACATCCGCTCGATGATGATCCCCGCCACCACGGCACCCCAGCCAATGAACACGGCCGAGGAATACAGGTTGGTGACCGGCGGTTTTCCGGAAATGTAGACCCGTGACACCAGCCCGTAGGTGTGCAACACGAAGATCAGCAACACCAGCCATCCGGCGGTCCGATTCAACAGCGTGGTCCAGCCCAGCCAGCTGCCGGCCACCAGCAGGAAGACGAAGCCGTAGAGAATGATCGACAGGTAGAAGGGCTCGAAACCGTTGAAATGGTGTTCGAAACCAGCACGGGTGGCGTTGTATTCTTCCGGTGGGGCCTGGCTGTAAGCCTTCCGCAGGCTTTCGGTCTCGGCCGCAAAGGTCCCCGCGTCACCAGCCTTCCAGGCCTGAAAGATGTTCTCCAGCGCCCGGCAACCGACAGGTGTCTCTTCCGAGAATCCCGTTTCGCCCAGCAGGACCAGGAACACGCTGCCGACCTGCTGCGTGAGCCGTTCGAGAACCGGACCACGTGTCCGCGACAACAACTCCTCGCGCTCGGCCGCGGTCACCTGCTCGAGCTGTTTCTTGACCATCTCCAGCATCTCGGCCGGCGATGCCTTCATGCCCTGTTGACGGGCACTCTGAATGATCGAATCGATGGCCTGGTCCCGCACGATCCGTTCGAAATCCGGATCGCGTAATTCCCCGAATCGCCGGACCAGCTCGGTCGCCACCGCCGCCGGAGAATCGACTTTCCATTCTCGGGCCGCATCGCGAATCCAGGCCCGCAGCGACTCCAGCGCCAGGGCCTGCCACTTCCGCTGCTTCGAGGGAACCGACAAGGGCAGATTCGCCCGCTGGTCGGTAAGTTCCCGCGAACGCAGGATCGAAAGAATACGATCAAAACTGGTGTCGAAACCGGGTTCGACCAGCTTGTGGGCGGCTCGCAGAGCCTGGTACTGCTGGATCCTGTTGTGCAGTTCACGCAGTTTTCTCTGGTACACCGTCATCTGTTCGCTCGGTGTCTCGATCGCCTTGGCGACCTGCTTGCGATACTCGCTTTGCCCCTGGGCCTCGCGGCCGGGAACGACATGTTCCTGGAACTCGCGGTACGAGTAGCGGAACCCCTTTCGCCGCGACAGGCCGAGCGTATCGAGCACGTCGAAATTCTCGATACGGAACACCTTGTGTGTTCCCGCTTCTGTCGAATTGGCCATCTCGTCAAGCAACCAGTGGATGGCCGGCTGGCTGTTGCCGGCGGCATCCCGATAGGTATTGCGTCCCGAGATCACCCGCAGGCTGTTGCGGGCCAGCGTGTCGAACGGTTTGACACGACCCTGGTAGACGACGGGCAATCGCCCCAGTGCATGCACGTTCGGCTCACCGGTAGCCACCTTCGGTGGCCTCATCCGGCTGCCCAGCCATAGCACCGTCACCACCACGACGATCAGCGGAAAGAGGAACTGACCCTGGCGGTACCAGGGAACCGTTCCCATCGACAACCCGTCGTTGTCGTCAACCACCGGTGTTCCGTCGAAGTTGAGCATCTGCTCAGTCTCCTCCGCGGGTCGCGGTTGCCGGTCGTCGTCGGTTTCTTCCACGTCGAACATCCCTCGGCTCCGTCGCCGCTGGAAACGGATCAAGACCAACATGAACTGGTAGGCCATCCCGATGGCCACGACCATGCAGGCGACATAGGGAATCATCCAGCCGGTGTTGGTGACAACCTGCAACCCGGTGACCTGGGCCTGTGGATCAACCGAGGACTGGTAGAAGGTCTTGCCGGCAAACCGCAACGGATTGTTCATCCAGATGTGGACCATCCGGTCGGTGGTCCCGCTGTCGTCGAGCAGTCGCACGTCCGATGAGTAGTTCCGGGCCGTCTGCGTCCCGATGTACTTGTCGTCTCGCACGTCGACCAGGTGCAGTGAATACGGAACGTAGCTCCGCTTGAACCGCAGATCGATCTCGTACGTCTTACCGTCGACGGTGATATCCTGGGCCTTGAGGTGCTGGCTGAACAACCAACGGCCCAGCGACCCGCTCGGTTTTCCCTTGAGAGTCACCACGATCGAGGCCACGTCGACCGAGCCACTCGTGTCGGTACCCGTTCCGGGTCGAGCCTCCTCGACATCCAGGAACCGGCCCGAGCCTTCGAACGTCTTGTCCGCTTGTGGCCGGTTCTTCGGAGGCTGGGAATTCCTCAGAAACCGATCAACCTCGATGTCAAACGGCAGGTCCTCATGCGAGATCGTCTCGCCGTCAAGGAACCGGGTCGCCACACCCTCTTCGGTCAACGGCACAACCGTCACCCGGTCGGTCGCGGTATCGGACTGGTCGATGATCGCCAGTTCGACAGCCCGCACATCCTGTTCGAAGTTGACGGTCTCTCCCTCGCGGATGCTCATCTGCCCTTCGATGGCCGTCAACCCGACCAGCAGTTCACTGAACATCAACAGCAGCACGCCGGCATGCAGCAGCACGATTCCGGCGCGCCGGCGGAAGACCATGATGCACCCGGCCAGCAGCACACCCCCGGCCAGGCCACCCTGGAACAACTGGAACAGGATCCGTAACGACGGCCATTCCTGGAACAGCGGGTTCTCCTGCCCGCTCTGCATCGACCCCCACAGAATCACGACGGTGGTCAGGGCACAACCGGCGGCCAATGTCAGTATCCCGTACACCAGGCGTTGACCCCGGACCTGGACCTTGAAGCGGATCGCGTGTGCGGCCAACAGGTTGATGGCCATCGCCCCACCGATCATCCAGCCACCGGGAAACGGAAGCCCGAGTCCCTCGGGGATGTCGGTCAGCGGTTCCAGGAAGCTCCCCATGAAAAATGACTTGGGAAAGAAGACCCGGAATTCGATCCATGCGAAATCTGTTCGAAAATAATCCCGGACCACCTCCCAGATGTCCTTGTGGACCTGGGCCAGCGTGCCTGCCAGGACAATGAAGATCGCCATCGCGAACAGAACCACCGTGATCTTCAACGAGGCCAGCAGGCGAAGCAGCCCCGGGATCTTCGGACCTGACGTCGCCGACAGCTCGTCTTCCCGGTCGGACACCGGTGTGTCGATCGCCGCGATCTCGTCAGACAGGTTTTCAGCCGTCATCGGGCTGTTCTCCATTGCCATCCGCTTCGGCTCCGAATCGGGCCGAGTTTACAAACGCCTTGAACTCGGTTCGGCTGCGGTCGGCCAGCCGGTTGGGAGCCGTCAGCTTGAAGAACCATGTCAGCCCGCCGGTTTCAACGATCGCGCCCAGGATCGTATCGCGAGGCCCGGCAAACTCGAGATACTGGCCGACCGCCGGGCCCAACTTGATCGGTTCCAGGACGGCCTTCAGCCCATCCGACTCGATGGCGTCCAGGGCCACCTGTCTTCGCCAGCGGTTGACGTTGATCAACAGGCTGCGGCGTCCCACCGGCATCGCCGTCACGGTCACTTCGCCCGACTCGCCGTCGGCCTTCAACCCGAACGCCGCCTGGCGACGGATGGTGATTCCGCCACGGCTGACGACCTTTTGGCCCGGAGACCAGGTCGGCGGCGCCTGGTAGCGCAACCGGGGTTCAGCAGCCGACGGTCCCGGTCGGCTCGGAGCGGACCGGGGACGATCCGAACCGCCGGCAGCCAGCGGTCCCATCATCGGACCGCTGGGCTTCATGTGTCCGACCAGGTTCAGCACGATCGTGGCCTGATCCTTGCCGATTGACAGCGTTTCGGTTTCGGCAGCCAGCTGTCCGGGCAGCAACGGCGGCAACCGCATTTGACCCCTCCAGCGGTTGACGTTCTGCAACAGGTAGGCGTCGTAATCTCCCGCGGGCATGGGAAGTCGTGTGACCGAGAGTTCCGCTGACTTGTCACCCTCGCCCAACGACAACGTGGCGAACCGCATCCCCCCGGGCTCGCCATCGCCTTTCCGGGTCCACCTCTCCGGCAACGTCCAACGGGGATTGCCACTGGTCTCGTCGAAACTGATCGATTCAAGAAACCTGCGAAAGGCGTCGGACTGTTCGGCGACGATTTCTTTCAACCCCGAGGCCTTGAAAAACCAGGCCTGCCCCGCCCGCGGTACCAGGGCCGCCAGCATACGGTCGGGTCCCTCAACATGGTTGCGGGCATAAACCGCCTTGGGCTTGGGAATCGAGTATGTCGAGATTTCGGCGTCTCGACAGCCGGCCACCAGCAACAAGCCAGGGCACAGCAACAGGACAACACCGCCACGTGGAAGAACGGATCGAGCCATCCGGGTGGTTCTCTGCATACGCGAGGGAGGGGACGAGTCCGGGGAGGGACCGGCGGTGACCGGCGTGGAATCGAACCCGGCCATTATAGTCCACCATCCCACCAGCGCGAAGGATCGCCCTTGTAGTGGAAAACTGCCAACTGGAACGAGTAGAAACAGGGTATGAATGAAACCGCGATCCCACTGGTGGAACTTTCCGGATCTCCGTCGGACATCGGCGAGGCACATGGCGAGTCGTTTCGTGAACTGGTCGGCGAACACATTGCCTGTCATCGCGAGTGGATTTTCGAGAACTCGGCCATCCCGCTCGACGACGAGTCGCTGGATGCAACCTGGCAACCCTGGATTGCCGCCAACGAAGCGGTTGCGCCGGCGTTGATCGAGGAAATGCGGGGGATTGCCCGCGGAGCCGGTGTGCCGTTTGAACACGTCTTCCAGGTCAACTCGCTGCTGGACATCGGCAACTTCCGCTGGATCGACTGCGTGCGACAGCTTGTCGGTTGCACGAGTTTCGTGGTTCCTCACGAGGCGGGTACCAACCAGACGTTGATCGGCCAGACTTACGACCTGGCCTTTTTTCGCCGCCGGTTCAACATCGTGTTGCGGATCCGCCCCGAGGACGGTCCCTCTCAACTGGTCTACTCGCTGGCCGGCATCGTTGGCCTGGCGGGACTCAATCAACACGGCCTGGGTATCAACATCAACTACCTCTCGAGCAACGACTGCCAGCCGGGCAAGCTGCACGCGGTGATCGTCCGCCAGGTGTTGGCCGCAACGAACCTGGCCGATGCCGTCGCGGCTCCGACGGCCGGAACCCGCGCCGGAGGGTCTCACTACCTGGTCGCCGACGACGCCGGGCACGTGGTCAGTGTCGAAACCACCGCCGGGGCGTTCGCGTTGTTTTATCCCGACGGGAAACCTTACGGCCACACCAATCACTACCTTGCCGAGTGGCTTCAGCCACGCCAGGTGATCCGATCGACGGCCATCGGCAGTTCGATCGCCCGCTACACGGCCCTGCGGCGGTTCCTGCAGCGAGACGACCTGGATCGCGAGTCGCTCAAGGCGATGACGGCCGACCACAGCTCCTATCCCCGTTCGATCTGTGCTCACGGTGGCCCTGACGAACCCGACCATCTCCGCGGCAGCACGATCGCGGCGATGGTGCAGGTGCTGGGCGAGCGGAGCATGCACATCTGCGCCGGCTGCGCGTGCGAGGGCGAGTACCAGGCAATTGCGCTGGAGGGCTGAGGGCTACTCGAGCAGTTCGTGGACCACGTTGCCGTGGACATCGGTCAGCCGGAAATCGCGACCGGCATAGCGGTAGGTCAACCGCTCGTGATCCAGTCCCATCAGGTGCAGGATCGTGGCATGCAGGTCATGCACGTGGACCTTGTCGGTGACGGCCTGGAACCCGAAGTCGTCGGTGGCCCCGTAGGCCTGGCCTCCCCTGGCACCACCCCCGGCCAACCACATGGTGAATCCATAGTGGTTGTGATCGCGGCCGTCGGTCCCCTTGCCTTCCGAGAGATCGGTGGTGGGTGTGCGGCCGAACTCACCCCCCCAGACAACCAGGGTGTCCTCGAGCAGTCCTGAACCGGCCAGGTCATCGAGCAAAGCGGCGATCGGACGGTCGATGTCACGACAGAGACTGGCAGCCCGCGCGTTGTGACTGTGGTGCGTGTCCCAGGGCTGGCCGTTGCCGTAATAGACCTGCACGAAGCGGACGCCCCGTTCAACCAGCCGTCGAGCCAGCAGGCAGCCGTTGCCGAATTCCCGGGTGCCGTAGGCCTCGCGAACCTGTTTCGATTCGCGAGAGAGGTCGAAAGCGTCGGTCGCGGCGAACTGCATCCGGAAGGCGGTCTCCATCGATTTCAGCCGCGCCGCCAGCAATGGATCGCCTCCACGGCGGTCCAGGTGACGTCGATTGACCGCTTGCATCAACTTCAGCTGCCGCGCCTGGGTGGGCCGGTCGAGGTGGGCGTTGCGGAGGTAGGGGATCATCTGTTTCGGATCGAGCGACTTGTGGTTGATGTAGGTACCCTGGTGCTCGGCCGGCAGGAAGGCACTGGTCCACAGCACCGAGAACCTCACCGGACGTCCCGGGCACAGCACCACGTATCCGGGCAGGTTCTCGTTCTCGGTCCCCAGCCCGTAGCTCAACCAGCTGCCCATGCTCGGAGCCGTCGGCGAGATCGTGCCGTTGTTGATCTGCAGCAGCGCGGGGCCGTGGTTGGGATTGTCGGTGTGCAGGCTGCGGATCACGCACAGCCGGTCGGAGTGCCGGGACAGGTTCGGCATCAAGTCGCTGATCTCCAGACCGCTCTCACCGTGTCGACGGTACCGGAAGGGTGAGGGCATCAGTCCGGCGGTTTGCCGCTCGGTCCGTAACTTCACCGCTTCGGGTCGCTGGCCCGCGTACTTGTGCAGCAGCGGCTTGGGATCGAACAGGTCGGCCTGGTACGGGCCGCCGTTCATGAACAACTGGATCACGCGACGAGCCCGGGGCTGGAAATGAGGCCCCTGGGCCGATTGCACGGCACCGGCCAGGGCCACGGCACCCAGGCCGCCCCCCATCCGCGCGATCATCTGTCGTCTCGAGATTGAAATCATGGCGTATCAGTCAACAAACACGAACTCGTTGCTGCCCAGCAGTACCTGGATGTATTGAGGCCACCCCCGCGGTCCGGCCGCCGCCAGGAACTCGACCGCCGTCTGTATCTCGCCCGGCCCGGCGGTCCGATCGAACAGCAGTCGGTGCAGTCGATCGACGGCGATCCGCGGTCGCGGTCCGCCGGGGATGCGCGAGGCGATCAGGGCCGATTGCCGGATGATGAACGGGCTGTTGAGAACGAACAGCTGTTGCAGTGGCGTGATGGTGCGAACTCGCTTGGGACTGTGACCGGTCGGAGACGGAAAATCGTAGAGCCGCAACATGGTGTCCAACTCGCGGCGATTGATCGTCGAGTACAGCGTGCGACGTCGGTGTTTGGGGTTGTCGACTGTCCGGGCCGGACCACCCAGGGCCATGTCGAGTTCTCCGCTGGCCGTCAGCATCGCGTCGCGCCACGCTTCGATCGACAGCCGACGGCGATTCATCCTCCCCAGCCAGCGATTGTCCGGATCGATTGTCCGGCCCGGGCCAGCGGATCGACTGGCCTGGCGGTAGGTGGCCGAGAGTACCAGTTCGCGGTGCAGCCACTTCAATGACCAGCCGTTGTCGATGAACCTGCCGGCGAGATCCTCGAGCAGTTCCGGGTGCGAGGGCCGTTCGCCCTGGAAACCAAAGTTCGACGGCGTGGTGACCAGCCCGTGGCCAAAGTGCTCACGCCAGATGCGGTTGACGATGACGCGAGCCGTCAGCGATCCTCCCTGCCGGGAGTCAACCAGAGCGTTGGCCAGTTCCAGCCGGCCGCTGCCGTTCCGGAAGGGACGGATCTTGCCCTGCGACAGCACTTCCAGGAACCGTCGCGGAACAACCGGCCCGAGGCTGGACGGGTTGCCCCGTTGATGAATCGCCAGGTCACGAACTTCCCCGAGGCGGTATTCCAGCCGCGTCATGTCCTGCCCGTCGGCAAGCACGAACAGGCTGGCATCTTCCAGCGAGTGAGTTCGCGGAGCGTCGAAGTCGGGGGTCGACTTCTTGATCTGTTCGATCCGTGCCTTGAGCCGTGCGATCTGCTGCTGCTTGTCGCCGGGAGCGGGGATGCGGAGGCTGACCTGTGTGACGGCTCGTTCCAGCTTGTCGATCCGTCGGTCGGCATCACGGACCACGTTGGCCCGGTCGGCCGGCAACAGCGGTTGGTCGAACAGTCGCGTACTGGCCAGCACGCCGGCCAGGGCGTAGTAGTCAGCCTGGTTGACCGGGTCGAACTTGTGGTCATGACATCTTGCACACGCCAGCGTGAGTCCCAGGAAAGTGCGACCGATGGTGTCGATCCGCTCCTCCCACTCCTCGGCCACCACGACCTTGATCAGGCCCGGAGCCAGCCGGGGCTCTTTCCAGTAAGTGGGCGAGAGACCCAGAAACCCCAACGCGCGGCGTTGTTCGATGGGCAGGCCGGGGACCTGATCGGCGGCCAGTTGCCGACGGACGAACTCGTCGAATGGCAGATCCGAGTTGATCGCTTCAACAACCCAGTCACGATAACGCCAGGCCCCGGCGGTGCTCTTGAGCCAGGACGCGGTGGTGTCTGAATAGCGGGCCAGGTCCAACCAGCCACGAGCCCAGTGTTCGCCGTGATGCGGGCTGGCCAGGAACACGTCGACGAGGTGTTCGTAGGCATCGGGCCGGGTGTCGGTGATGAACCGATCGACCTGCCCGCTGGTCGGCGGCAGACCCAGCAGATCGAAACTCAGCCGCCGGACCAGGGTCCTTCGATCCGCCTCGGCAGACGGGGCCAGGTCGTGCTGCTTTAGACCCGCGTGGATGAAGTGGTCGATCCTCCCTCGTGCCCAGGAATCGGCCCGGGTCGAACGGGGTGCAGTGACCGGCTGCAGGGGCTGAAACGACCAGAATTCGCGAGCCGTCTTCATGTCGCGAACCGACTGGGGCTTATCGCCTGCCCGGTCCCTGGGCAGAGCCGCCCCCAGCCGAACCCACTCAACCAGGATCGCAATCTCAGCCGGGGGCAGCTTGCTCCTGGGTGGCATCTGCAGCTTGGCATTGGTGTACCGAACGGCTTCGATCAACCGGCTGGCATTGGGCCGACCCTCGACAATCGCCGGCCCCGAGTCACCTCCCCGCCGGATCGCTGTGGACCGATCCAGTCGCAGGCCACCCTCGATCGGCTTGGATTTTTTCGAGTGGCACTTGTAGCAGCGACGGACCAGCAGTGGTCGCCCCCGCCGTTCGAAGAACTCGAGGTTCTTCGCAGACGGGGGCTTGGCAGCCGCCGAAAGCGGCGCCCAGGTCGTCGCCGCGATGACCACGGCTGAAACGATGCGTGCCCGGCTCATCGTGTCCTACTGTCACCGAACCCGGAAATCAGGAGCCGCCGGTTACCTCGGCAACCTCGATACCACTGAGCATCGGTTGGTGGTCAGCAGTCGGTTGGGGATGCTTGGGAACCAGTTCAATCTTGAGCTGGCCAGTCACGATCACGCCGGGAATCTCGCGGACCGCCGTGCCGTTCCGATTGGCCTTGGCCACGTCAAAGTCCTTCAGCACAACCTTGCCCTGGACCTGTACGTCAAAGACCCGCTGGCCCGGCTTCTCCTTGTTGGCCGCAAAGTACAGCCGGACCGTGTAGCGGGCCGGCTTGTCGCCGGTGCCCCGCAGCGGCAAGGAACACTTCGTGATGCCCTGGGCCGACGAAGAAAAGACCCACGCTTCGGGACGCGAACTCTCTTCGCTGGCATCACCGTCGCGGCTGACGAACTTCCCGCCCTTGGCAAACATCTCGCCCAGGTCCAGGTTCAGTTCCAGCCCGGTCGTCTTGTTCGATTTCGGCCGTGGATAGCTCAACCACAGTTTCCCGGTCGCATCCCGCCGATCGCCGGGAGCTCCCAGGTTCAACGCCAGCTGCTTGACCGGTGTGGCGGTGCCAACACCGCTGTAGATTCCCCACGGCCGACGTGGCTTGCGAGGTTCCATGACAACAGTCGAGGCGATCGAGAACAGGCAGACACAACCGGCACTCGCCTCGGGAATCATCACCAGCCCGTTGGCCGGAATCGCGTTGATCCAGCAGCCCAGCCGGTGTCCGGCGAAGTGCCGGGTTCCACTGTCGGATTGCAGATCGTAGAACGCGGTGAACCCCGAGCGGAAAAACAACATGTTTGGCGCTGCCGTGTTCATCCCGCAGTGGTGCCCCGGCCGCATGAAACTCCACGGCACCTCCTTGCCGGTCAACGGGTGGATCCGGGTGGTCTGCTTTCCCGATTTCAGGTCGAACGACCACGGTTCGGCGATGATCTTGTTGCCGACGACGATCGGCCGGTGCCGGTAGTTGGCATCCTTGGACCACAGCTTGTAGCCGTTGACAGCCGACAGCGCGACCAGTCGTCGCTGTTTGAACTCCCCGGCGATGAACTGCGTCCAGTAGTGCCCGTTGGCGTTGGCGCCGCCCATCAGCAGCACTCCGTCCTTGTAGACCATCGACAAGCGGCCGCCGCCGATCCCGATCTCGCTGGTGTCGGTCACATCAACCGCCTGGGCCCACAACTGCTTGCCGGTCCTGGCATCGAGTGCAATCGCCGTCCGGCCATCGATCCGCTTCAACCGCGCCTCGGCCCGCTTCGCCGCCTCGCCCTTGAGGCTCTTCAACTCGGTCTTGTCCTCGCGGAGCAGTGCCTGCCGTTGCTCGGCGGTGATCGTACTGTTGATGAAATGGACGCGTTCCGGACCCAGGGCGATCGTTCGAAAATCGATGCTCTTGCCCTGGTAGCTCCACAGGTGCTTGCCCGTCTTCAGGTCGATCGCAAAGATCGCGTCCGTGGCATCCTCGGTCTGCTTTCCACGTCGAGACCGCACCAGCTCCAGCCGCTTGCGACGCGTGGAGGTACCAAACAGTATTCCCTCCGAGAGTGCGATGTAGCCCCACTCTTGCTCGGCCGCGTTCTTTCCGGCGGGCAGGCTGTGCGTCTTCTGCAGTTTTCCGGTTGCCGCATCCAGTTGCAGACAACGCGCGTCGAGCATCATGAAGACGCTCTCGTCGCTGGCCACCAGGTTGCCCGGCGCGTGGTTCTGGAACACGCCGGTGCGTACCGCCTTCTCGTTCTTGAACTCCCAGAGGAACTGCCCGTTGTAGGCGTCGTAGGCCAACAGACTGTCGGTTCCCTGGATGAACAGCCTGCCAAAAGTCGAAACCGGACCAACGGCACCGTCGTGGCGGTTGACCATCTTGCCGGGACCGGGATCGCCGTACCACAACACACCCAGCCCGCCCCGAACCAGCTGGTCGTCTGAACAGGCCGTGTTGCCCGGATCGCCGTACTGGTGCGACCAGCTGCCGGCCCCGGGCAACTTGCCCCGGGTCACCAGGGTGAAGTCGCCGCCGCGTTTCGTGATCGACTGCTTCTCGAGTCCCAGATCCTTGCGCCAGTCGTCGGCAAACGGGTGATCGCCGCCCAGGCAGACCGTGCCACCGCACGGCTTCAGGTGATGGGCCACGACATCGGCAGCCACCGGCACCCGCCCGGTCAGCAGGTGCGTGTCGGAAACGACGAGGTTCGCAAAGTAACTCGCGTAGGGAATCTCACCGGCGGCCGCCTCGTGGATCGTGATGCGGTGTCCGTACAACCCCGTGCGGACCAGGGCCCGTCGGGCCGCGGCCACCTTCTTCGGATCCGACTCGACACCATAGATCTTCAGGCCGCTACGGCGGGCCAGTGCCAACGCCAGTCGCCCCTGTTCGGCTCCTGCCACCAGGCAGAATCCCGTCCGGATTCCCGTCTGCTTGAGGATATTTTCGGCGGCCTGCTCGTAGACGGCCGTCCACTTGTCTTTCGGGTAGGGATCGGCAACCGGCTTGGCTGCCGCCACGGCCCGGGGAGCCTCGCCCGAGGCAAAACAGTGAACCCGACCCGTGTCGGTGCTGACCAGCAGTCGACCGTCGGAAACGGCCAGACCTCGCGCGGCCCCCTCGACCTTCAACCGCCCGGCCAGTTTCCCCGTCTTGGTGTCAAACAACTCGACGACGTTGGATCCACCGGCAATGACGTGCGAACCGGTAACAATCACCGCGGCATTGGCCTTGCTGGGCACACGCCACTCGACACCGGCGTCGGCCTGGTCGTTGATCTGCTTGCGGACCGCCTCGGACCGCAAGAGGTACTCGGCCTTCTCGATCTTCTTTGCACGGTAGTCACTGAAAACGGTACGGAGATCGGCCTTGAGCTTGGTGCGGCGGGTGTTCACCGCGTTGTAGACCTTGCGATCCAGTCGCGCAACCGTTTCACCGGTCGTGACGTAGGTCGCTTCGGCTGTCCCTGCAACCTGGCTTCCCAGCGTGTAACTGTACAGCTTGCCCCCGAGGATCACGGCGTTGGTACCGGCGACGTGGCCGGAGGAAAGGCTGAGTGTCTGGCTGGTCGCGGATCCGCGCCAGCCATTCAGTCCGGCGATTCGCCCGGTCTTGCGATCGACCACTGACGGTTTCGCACGCCCCGAGGGAAAATACAGGTCATCGCCACTGGCCAGCAGGTACCCCTGCGGAGACAGGTCGGCACGACCGGCATTGCCGTGACTGACCTGGTCGTTTCTCCAGACGGGCTTGCCGGTCGCCACATCGACGGCGGCGAGGTAGACGTTTTCATGGGGAAAGATACCCGCACCAAAGTACGCGACCCCCCTGTCGACCAGGATCCCGGTACGGACCGGCCAGCGGGCGATCATCTCGCCCCGTGCCAGCAACCGTTCGTCGGCCGGACCCAGCCTGAGCCGCCAGAGGACCTTGCCGGACCCGGCGTCCAGGCACCAGGCGTAACCGTCCTCGGACCCGACCAGCAGGCGGCCGTCGGCAATCGTCGGTGCCAGTCGCACGGCGGCATCGGTGAAGGTACTCCAGATCGACCGCCCACTGGCGGCATCCACACAGTGAATTCGATGGTCGATCGACGACCCGAAATAGACCCGACCGTTGACGATGGCCACGTGCAACGCGTCGTCAAAACGAACGCGGTCGTAGAGATCCTTGCCTTCGATCGAGCGGCCCTCGGCACCCGACCAGGCGGTTTTCAGCGCGGCGGCGGCCCGGTGTGTCCAGTGATTGGTCAACGGCCAAACCAGCGCATCGGCCGTCGCACCACCGCGGGTGGAATCGTGCCGATAGGTCGGCCAATCGTCGGCGGTCGCCGTGGTTGTCAAAGCCAGGACGGTCAGGGACACAACAGCGCACAACCAGGATCTCATCGATTTCTCCTCTGTTCGGCCAACGAGTTCGCCACTCCATTGTCCGTGATGCCCCCGGAGGTGCAAGCATAGAGGCCGGTCCGAGACCGGGCGGCGGCCGGGATCTCAGCAAATGCCGCCACCAACAAAACAGGGCCAGGCACCTGAAATGCCTGGCCCCGAAAGGCGATTTCCCGCGGGAAACCCGACCGACGATCGGCCAGGCCCGCTGTGACTTACTTGCGAGACGCGGTCTGCTTCTCGGCCAACCGCTTGAAATACTCGTCGATCGCGCGGCGATAATGCGGCGGGTAGTTGCGATTCAGGATGTTCTTTGCGCGGGCCTCGGCCTTGGGCGGCAGTGCCCCCCAGCCGGTCTTGTTGCCGATGTTCTTGTTCGCCACGTTCCCCGGTCCGGAACCTCCTCGGATCGAGCTGTCCTGGGCAGGACTGTTGGACTTGTTGCGACCACCCGGGCCGCCGCTGCAGCCAGGTCACGTGCCGCCCTGTTGTTCCAGCTTCTCGATGATCGCGTCGAGCGACGCCACGATCTCGTCTTCTTCCTTCTGCACCCGCTGACCACCGCGGCCCAGGTCCAGCCGTCTTTCAACGTCCTTCATCTTCCGTGAAATTGCGGCGAGCGAATCTTTTTTCAGGGCCTGCAGGTCGTGACGCATCAACTCGGCTGTCGTCTGATACCTCAACGGCACGCCGGCGGTGCTTCCCAGCAACGTGTTGATCGTCGCCAGGCCCTCGGTCTTCATCAGCAACTGGTGCTCACAAACAGCCTTGAAGTAAAGGCAGGCGGCCGGATCGACAACGCTTTTCGGGTCGAGCGACGCGAGCAACTCCAGGGCCTCGTCATACATCCTCATCTGTGCCAGGTACCGGCCATAGAAGAGTCGCATGTTGGCACTGTAGAAGGCGTCCTTGCCCTTCAGGATCGCGGTATCCGGTTGCGTCGCATCCGGCTTCATGCTGCAGGACTCGACAAACGCTTTTGTCTTCGCATCGATACTCGCAAAGGTGCCCACAACCATGTCGTGCAGGCGGCTGGCCGAAACCGGCTGCTTGCCGAGGGCCCAGGCTTTTCCGACCCGCTGAAGTGTCGCCTTGTCGGTGACACCCTGGGCAGCAACCCAGCTGATCACCTTGGTCCGGGCCTGGGTGGCCGACGGAGCCGTCAGAACGACATTGGCGGCCTCGGTCGTTGCCGTGAGCAAAACCAGGGCCATCGCGGCATGAAACAGACGCGGCATGACAACACCTTCCCTGTGAGGAACTGTCCCAAGAACAGCGAAAATTACACCATTCTGTCTCAAAGAATACGCGGGCCAACCGTGACCGGTCAAGGCCGCGCTTTCCCCCCCTTACTCGATTCGACAATCCGACAGCTTCCGCTTGAGTCGCTCAAGGCCCTCGGGCGTGATCTTTGTCCCCTGGATCTTCAATTCCTGCAGGTTTTCGAACTTTTCGAGTACCGGCAGGCTGACATCACTGATCGGCAATCGGCTGCGGAGGTGCAGGACTTCCAGGTCCAGCAACCCCTGGAGCAACGGCAAGCCCTCGTCGCTGACGCGGGTCTCATCCAGGCAGAGTCTCTCCAGTTTCGTGAATTTCCCGAGATGAACCAGGCCCTTGTCGGTGATGTTGTCACCGTAAAGGAACAACCTGCGGAGGTTTTTCATTCCGGCCAGGTGAACCAGCGCCGCGTCGGTGATGTTCGTCTCCGAGAGATTCAGGGTGCGAACATCTTTCATCGCGGCCAGGTGGATCGCCCCGCTGTCATCGAGCTCGGTCCCCTTCATGTCGATATCAACGACGCGATCACGAAAGTCGAGTTTGATCTCGGCCCCGATCGCCTCCAACGCCACCATCGCTCCGGCCTGCTCGACGGGAATCATCGGGGTGTCGGGATCAAACGGCTCATCCTTGCCCTTCTTCGGCCTTGGTTTCTGCTTCGGCACGGGCTTGGCTTTTGCAGCGTCTGGCGACGGCGCCTTGGCTGGGTCGGCCCCGGACGACACCGGATCGAAGCCGGGAGTCGGCTTGCGTTCGGCCAGTTCCGGTGTGTCCACCGGTTCAGTGGCTTCTCGATTGCATCCGGTGAAGGCCAGCGATCCGATCAACAGGCCAACCAGCAACGGGATCGTAAGCGTACTCTGCCGCATTGATCGCTCTCCAGCCGGGGACTCGACTCACTGGCCCAATCATACGACAATCCCCACCGCTCGCCACCCGCGACGAACACAACGCACCTCGCGGCTGCGGATCCCGAACTGGCGAGCGGCTTCTCGCTCGGTGACCTCGGCGCAGTCCCGGAACCGGTCATCGGCCTTCAACAGCAGCAGCGACTGGTACCACACGCTCCCGAGCGTTTCCCAGGCTCGTCCGCCCAGTTCGACGGCCGCCCGGTAGAAAGCGTGGTTGGGAATTCCCGAGTTGATGTGCACACCCCCGTTATCGGTGTCGCCCCGGTAACGGTCATCCCAGTGACCCGGCTGAGGATCGTTGCCCAGGAACGGATCGTCGCGATAGGCGGTGCCCGGTGCCGAGAGATCCCTGAGCGCACGGCGGGTCGGAGCCCTGACGAGCAACTCGCTGCCGATCGTCCAGTCGGCGCCGGCAACCTCCTGGCCGTGTTTCCATTGGCGAACCAGCACACCAAAAACGTCACCGAAGTGCTCGTTGAGCGCACCCGGTTCACCGTGGTATCTCAGGTCGCTCGAGAACGAAATCACCCCGTGTGTCAACTCGTGGCCAACCACCTCGATCGAGCGGGTGAAGCGGCGAAAGAGAACGCCGTCGCCGTCGCCAAAGCCCATCCGGGAACCGTCCCAGAAGGCGTTGCTGTAGTTGCGGCCGATATGCACACAACTGGCCAGTGTCATGCCCTTGCCGTCCAGCGAGTTGCGATCGCAGACCTTCCGGAAGAACTCCCAGACGGTGCCGGTATGTCGATACGCCTCGCGAACGGCCATGTCACCGGTTTCCGGTTCCCCCTCGGAGCGGACCAATTGGCCCGGCAGGTCGAAGCTGCCGCCGGCGTCGTAGACGAGGCGATGCTTGCCTGCCGTCGCTGCCCGTCTCGCCGGCATCCGTGGCGGCACCCGGACCGCCTCGCGAACCGCCCGGATCTCGAGCGAACGCAGCAGCGCCTCGCGGGCCCACCGACCAAGCTCGGGATGGCCGGATGCGGCAATGTTCTCGAGCATGTGAGGCGGGATAATACACTGCAGCCGATCTCGACCACAGCCGTCATTGATGGCCACCATTGCTGTTACCCTCCCGGCCCGCGATCCACGCTTCGGCGAGTTCTCGCCGGGTGAACAGGCGGAGTCGGGGAGCAGATATCACTCGGGCAGACGGGTGGTGTGACGATCAACGTCGCCGACCGGGCATGAAACGTCTTTTTCCGTCTCAGCTGACCGTGATCACGGTGTCGGACCTGTGACCGGTTATTGATCGTCGGCGGCTGCCACCAGGCCGAGATCCTCGGCGATCTCCTGCAATGCCGCGATGCAGAATTCGATGTGCTCGTTGAGCTCGACCCCGAAGTCCTCGGCGCCGTTGATGATGTCGTCGCGATTGATCGCGGCGGCGAAAGCCGGTTGCTTGAGCTTCTTGCGGACACTCTTGGCCTTCAGTCCCTCCAGCCGGGTCGGCCGGACCAGCGCGCAGGCGGTAAGAAATCCGGACAACTCGTCGCAGGCGTACAGGCACTTGTCCATCTGCGAAACGCGGGGACACTCGTCCAGGTAATCCGCGTGGGACTTGATCGCGTAGATCACGTCGTCGGGATATCCCCGTTCGGCCAGGATCTTCGACCCCTGCAGCGGGTGATCGGGCGGGTTGGGCCATCGCTCGTAGTCGAAGTCGTGCAGCAGGCCGACGGTCCCCCACTTCTCCTCGTCCTCGCCCAGCTTGCGGGCATAGGCCCTCACGGTCGCCTCGACGGCCAGCATGTGTTTCCGCAGGCCGTCGCCCTGGGTGTACTCGCACAACAGGGCCCAATCGTCATCTCGGCTCATCGTCTCGGCTCCATTTGTCGTCAGTGGCCGTCACAGGCCGGCCGGGAAAATTCAGGATGCTCCCAGTTCCCGCGACCGCCGCGTGGCGGCCTCGACTGCATTGATCAACGCGGCCCGCAATCCTCCCCGTTCGAGTTCACTCAGCCCGGCAATCGTCGTTCCCCCGGGGCTGGCCACCGCGTCCTTGAGTGCCCCGGGATGTTCACCGGTCGCCAGGACCATCTCGGCGGCGCCCTTGACCGTCTGGGCGGCCAGTTGCTGGGCGATGTCGCGGGGCAGCCCGCACTGGACACCGCCGTCGGCCAGCGCCTCGATCACCTGGTAAACATAGGCCGGGCCGCTGCCGGAAAGCCCGGTCACGGCATCGAGCAAAGATTCTTTGACGGCCAGCGCCACGCCGACCGTCGAGAGCATTCGCTCGACCAGCGCCGCGTTCTCCGGCGTGACAACCTTACCGATCGCATACGCCGAAGCCGACATCCCGACCAGGCACGGCGTGTTGGGCATCACCCGCACCAGTCGTCTGGACTGGCCCAGCGCCGCGGCCAGCGTCTCCAGGGTGATCCCCGCGGCGATCGAAACCACCAGGTGCTCATCGGTAATCCCCGGCGCCAGTTCTGCAAGTACCCCGGGCATCTGCTGAGGCTTGACCGACAGCACGACGATCTCGGACCGGTCGAGCACGGCCGTGTTGCCGTCGACCGCCGTTGCCCCTGTGGCCGCCGCAAAAGCCTCACCGGCTGCGGCCACCACGTCACTGCCGACGACACGGTCAGCGGTGGTGAACCCCGACGAGACCAGTCCACCGGCCAGCGCGGTGGCCATGCGGCCGGTGCCGATGAATCCAACTCGTGGCTGCTCGGTCATCTTGGTTCTCCCTGGATGCGAACCATCCATTCTGGATGACCGCGCCCGGGAACTCAATTCTCCAAGCCCGGGCGACGTGGGAACCGGCCCTTCTTTGCAACCCCGCCGGGGCAGAAGTACAATCACTCGACTCGAGGCATTGTCATCGTCAACAGGAGAATCCCTGATGAGTTCTGGGGAAACAGCGCCGGTTCTATCCACCGAACACAGCGAGGTGTTTCGAAATTCGCGACGCGAGGCCATCGTGATCTTCTCGGCATGGGTCGTCGCGCTGCTGTGGGCGGTTCCCTACTGTTACTTCAACGGATACGGCCAGGCGGTTGATCCCGAGACGTTCAGCACGACGCTGGGAATTCCCTCCTGGCTGTTCGGCGGCATCCTGCTGCCCTGGGTCGTCGCCGACGTGTTCACGACCTGGTTCAGCTTCGCCTACATGAAGGACGACGACCTGGGCATCGCCGGAGACGAGCAGCACTCGCAACCTGCAACCGGCGCCGAGGGAGGTGGGGCATGAACCTGTTCACACACCCAGCTCTGGCCGTGGCCGACTCGAATAACGCGGTGCTCTACACGTTCCTGGTCTACATGGTCGGGGTTTTCGTGATCGCCTGGCTTTCCAACCGCCTGTTGAAGAGTCGGAGTTTTCTCAGCGAGTATTTCCTCGGCAGCCGCGGCCTGGGCGTCTGGGCCTTCGCGCTGACGCTGGCCGCCACCAGTTCCTCGGGTGGCAGCTTCATGGGCTTTCCCAGCAAGATCTACACGCACGGCTGGAGCCTGGGGTTGTGGATCGGCAGTTACATGGTGGTCCCGATCTGCGTGATGGGGATCCTGGGCAAGCGGATCAACGAGGTGGCCCGGACCGCCAACGCGATCACGATTCCCGACGTGCTTCGCGACCGCTTCCGCAGCGTCGCCTTCGGCCTGATCGCCGTTTCGCTGATCGTCTTCTTCATGACCTTCAACCTGATTGCCCAGTTCAAGGGGGGCAGCGAGATTCTGCGGACGCTGCTGGCTCCGATCGACGCCTTCGCCTCCGCCGCCGACGCCTTGCCCGGCTGGCTGACCGGACTCTCGTCGCTGGGCGGCGAGTATGTCCTGTGCCTGGTCGTCTTCGGCGTGGCCGTGATCGTCTACACGACCTACGGCGGGTTTCATGCAGTCGTCTGGACCGACGTGATGCAGGGCATCGTGATGGTCATCGGTGTGATCATCATGCTGCCGCTGGCGATCGGCCAGGCCAGCCACGCCGTCTCCAACGGCCAGGGCGGCGGGCTCGAAGCAGTCACCCGGAACATGGCCAGGATGGTGCCGCCCCGCAAGGGCACAGCGACACTGTCAGCGACCACGCCGGGTGCCGCCGTCGAGATTCCCTCGGGATCGTGGGCCTTCGTCAAGGAAGGCGACACCGAGAGATTGTTCAAGATCAAGAGCCGGCACCTGATCGCGACCGGGCAGAGTGAGATCTCCGATGTGGAGATCTGGGAGATCGTCACGCCCAGCGACATCGAGCGGGTCCGCGACCGGCTTGCCAGCGGCAGCGAACGCAGCGATGTCAGCGACGTGGTGACACTGCAGATCAAGGAACTCAAGGACTACGCCTACGGGGCCAAGCCGGAAGAGGGTGGGTCGTATGTCGTCGGACCTGGGCCACACCGCACCAGCACCGACGGGTTTCTTCCGTTGAGCCTGGCCATTTCCTTCTTCTTCATGTGGGCAATCTCGGGAACCGGACAACCGAGCAACATGGTGCGACTGATGGCCTTCAAGGACACCGTCACGCTGAGGCGATCGATCTTTACCGTCGCCATGTACTACTCGGCGATTTACTTCCCGCTGGTGATCATCTTCTGCTGTGCCCGCGTGCTGATTCCCGGGATGGAGTCCGAACCCGACCGGATCATGCCGCAGATGGCAGTCGAGTTGACGGCGAACATCGGGATGGGCTGGATGGCCGGCCTGCTGATCGCCGCTCCGTTTGCAGCGGTCATGTCGACGGTCGACAGCTTCCTGCTGATGATCTCCTCGGCACTGGTCCGTGACATCTACCAACGGAACCTCAACCCCGACGCCTCCGAGAAACGCCTCAAGTACCTCAGTTACGCGATCACCATGGTGGCCGGCCTGGGCGCGCTGTGCGGGGCACTCAATCCCCCCGAGTTCCTGCAGGACATCATCGTCTACACCGGCAGCGGCCTGGCCGCCTGTTTCCTGGCCGCGGTGGTCTATTCGCTGTTCTGGCCCCGTTCCAACGCCCAGGGATGCATCGCGGCAATGCTCTCGGGATTCGGAGCCCACCTGGCGATGTACGTGATCGGCTTTCTCAAGGGTGACGGATTCTCGCCCTACCGGTTCCAGGGCATGGACCCGATCATCGTCGGCTTGTTCACCTCGTTCATCGTCGGTTACGTCGTGACCGTCATGACGTCTCCGCCGCCGGAAGACCTGGTTCGCAAGTACTTCCACAAGAAGAGCTGATCTTGGATTGATCAGGACGCACAATCACCACGAGACATCATGAAATTCATCGACGCCCACTCGCACATCTGGACCCCCGACACGAAGAAATACCCGCTGGGTCCGGGTTACCGGCGATTCAACATGGACCCGCCGAGTTTCACCGCCGAGGAACTGCAGAAGGAAATGAAACCGGTCGGGGTCAACCGCGTCGTGCTGATCCAGATGTCCTTCTACGGGTACGACAACAGCTACATGCTCGACGCCATCCGCCGCTACCCGGGCTCGTTCAGTGGCGTGGCCGTGATCGATCAGGACCAGCCCCGGGTTGATCTCGAGATGCGGAAAATGAAAGGGCAGGGGGTCCGGGGCTTCCGGATCTACCCGAAGAACCAGACCGTCGAACAATGGCTGGACGCCCCGAGCATGCACACGATGTGGAAGACCGGCGGGAAGGAAGACCTCGCGATGTGCTGCCTGATCGACGCCGACGCCTTGCCGGCAATCGACCGGATGTGTCGCCGCTATCCCGACACGACAGTCGTGATCGATCACATCAGCCGCATCGGTGTCACCGGCGAGATCAAGCCCGCCGAGGTCAAGGCGTTGACCGACCTGGCCCGACACAAGAACGTCCACGTCAAGATCTCGGCCTTCTACGCCCTCGGCAAGAAGAAACCCCCCTACCATGACCTCGCCGGCCTGATCCGGCAGATGCTGGATGCCTACGGCCCCAAGCGGCTGATGTGGGCCTCGGATGGTCCCTTCCAGGTCGTCAAGGGCCACACCTACAAGGAGTCGATCGACTTGATCAAGTCGGGACTGGATTTTCTCGACGATAATGACCGCCGCTGGCTGCTGACCGGGACCGCCGAGCGGGTCTTCTTCAAGGGCTTCAAGAATCCCGCCCGCTGACAGGCCGCCTCCTTTTTGCACGGAGCGTTCATGAGCCTCACGATCAACGACGCCACCGGGATCATCTCGCCGGCACTGGTGGTCTTCCGCGACCAGTTGCTGGCCAACATCGAGCAGATGATCTCGATCGCCGGTGACCCGGCCCGCCTCAGGCCTCACTGCAAGACCCACAAGACCCGCGAGGTGGTGCAGTTGCAGTTGGCACGAGGAATCACCCGGCACAAGTGCGCGACATTCGCCGAGGCGGAGATGCTCGTCGAGGCCGGCGTGCGGGACGTTTTCCTGGCTTACAACCAGGTTGGTCCCAACATCGCCCGCGCGGTCGCGTTTGTCGAAGCCTACCCCGACACCGTCTTTTCGGTCACCGCCGATCATCCCGATCCCGTCGCACAACTGGGAGCGGCAATGGCCACGGCCGGTCAGCGGATCGAGGTGCTGCTGGATGTCGATACGGGACAACACCGCACCGGGCTGACCGTTGGCGACGAGGCTCATCGGCTCTACCGGCTGATCGGCGACAGCGACGGCCTGGTGCCCGGCGGCCTGCATGTCTACGACGGCCACCAGCACCAGGAGGACCGCGACGAGCGGCGGGCGGCGATCGATGCCGAGTGGGAGCGGGTGACCGCCTTTCGAGACGCGGTGGTCGCCGACGGGTTGCCGGTCCCGCGCATCGTCGCCGGGGGCACCGCGTCATTTCCGGTCTATGCCGAAAAGGATGATCCGTCGATCGAGCTCAGCCCCGGCACCTGTGTCTACAACGACGGGGGCTACGCCAGCTATTTCCCCGACCTGGTCTTTCCCCCGGCCGCGGCGGTGCTGACCCGCGTTGTCAGTCGTCCCACCCGCGATCGGATCACGCTGGACCTGGGTTACAAGGCTGTCGCCAGCGATCCGCCGATGGGCCAGCGGGTCCACTTTGCCGACCTGCCCGAGGCCGTCCAGGTCCTGCAAAACGAGGAGCACCTGGTACTGCAGACCGACCGGGCCGGGGACTACGCCCCCGGTGACTACCTGCTCGGCATCCCCTGGCATGTCTGTCCCACCTCGGCATTGCACAAGCAGGTCTACGTCATCGACGACGGGGAACTGGTCGATCGCTGGGATGTCGCCAGCCGTGACCGGTGGATCACGATCTGAGATGAACGAACCGGCGTCCGCACGACTCTCTACCGGAATCCCCGCACTGGACGGGCTGCTTGATGGCGGCCTGCTGCCGGGATCGCTGACGGTCGTCGTCGGAGCCACCGGGATCGGCAAGACCCAGCTGGGCCTGTCCTTCGCCCAGGCCGGTCTCGACCAGGAAGGCCACCGCGGCGTGCTCTTCGACATGGCCAGCCGGGGTGACTCGCAGAACCACGCCGACTACGCCTCGCGGCTGTTCGACTGGGAATTGACCGAGAAGCCCGCCGAGGATGCGGCGCTGCCCGAACATGTCTGGGATGCTGCACAGGCCCGTTTCGATTACACCCACATCTTCCGCCAGAGTGGGCGGAGGGTCACCAAGAGTGATCTCGAACTGGACGACTGGAAGGAGTGGAAGGTCGAACTGTCGCGAAAACTGCAGCGGGCCATTTCGTTCTTTTACGGCAACTTCGTCCACGGGGTCCGTCGTTGCTTAGTCGACGGGGTTGAACCGGTCGATCGCGCCAGCGACAGCTGGCAACTGGATCTCTTCGAGTACATCTACCACCAGATCCTCAGGAAGGACCACGACTGGGTTGCGCGTGACCTGTTCCGTGAGCGGTTCCGGGCCAACGCCGAGCGGGTCGCCGAACACGCCTACGATCAGTCCGGCATCGGTTGCCTGCTGTTGTACACCTCTCACGAGGTGATGCTCGACGATCTGCTCGCGCGGCCGATCGAGAGTGGCGACCTGTTGAGCAATGCCAACACGATTCTGCTGATGGGCAAGACCCGCGCCGGCGGCACGATGGGTCGCGCGCTGCATGTCGCCAAGCACCGCGGCAGCGCGTGTGGTGACCAGATCGTGCCGTTTGAAATCACCGGCTCGGGACTGGTGCTGGACGCCTAGCAGGGCAGCAAAAGCCTCAGGCTTCCAGGCCGATAATCTCGCGCAACAACACCGTGGCGTACACGCCCGGGGGCAGGGTGAAGCTGAACACTACGCCCCCGGTCGCCGGGGTCGCGGTGAGGTCAGTTGCCCTGACCAGCAGCGGCCGACGTGTCCCGTGGGCGACCCGCGAGAACGGCTCGAACTGCTCGGCTGTCAACTTCCAGCGCTGCAGCCCCGCGGCATCCCACGCGGCCGGTTCCCCCTCGGGCTGTCGCATCTTCGGCCCGTGCATCGGGCCGGTCAAAGCCAGTTCCCCGGCCTCGAGCCGAGGCTGGTCGACGGCCGGATTCTCGCAGAGAAACAGGCCGCCCGAATCGGTCTTCTGCAGCACGTCACCGGTGAAGACCGTTGTCACACGGCCATCGCTGATCCGATTGCCCAGCACGGTGTTGAAGACCATCGACTGCGCTGCCGAGATGGCCAAGCGGATCAGGAACCGGCGGCGTTGCCGCGGCAGGTCGCCGGTGCGGAGCTGCCCCTTGAGCAGGTCGAGACCCTGCTTGGCCGTGTTGCCTTCACGGCCGAAGCGCTGGGGTCCGAAGTAGTTGGGGAACCCGCTTTCGCCCACACGCCGGGCCGCCTCACAGACCTCGTCCCGGATCGGCTTGGGAATGCCGCGGGCATGGATCGTGAACCGGTTGGCCGCCAGGTGACCGGTCTTCAGCTTGTTCTTGTGCCGGGTCGCCTCCAGGACACGGATCGACTCGGTGTTGATCCGTTCGACACGTGCTTCGGCTTCAGCGGGAACCGAAACCCACTGGCGAGTGATCGCCCGGCGGTCTTTCATCCCGGCGGCACCGATGTCACGCTGCGAGACTTTCAGGCTGCGGGCCAGGTGATTGAGGAGTCCCTCGGCGGGGACGTCCCGTTTCTCGATCCACAAGAACAGGTGCTGCCCGTCTCCGGAGAGCGGGTAGGCGGGAATCTCCTCGACAAGGAAATCCTCGGGGTCTCGCTTCAGCGCGGCCTGGACCGACGGCGCGTCGGAATCCAGCCGGGGCAGGTAGGGCCAGGTCTGCATTGTCTGTCGAACGATACCTTGTCGGGAAATGGACGATCCGGAAACGTGTTCGTCCTACGGGCGGATCCGGTACGGCAGCGGCTCACCGGCCAGCCCCGCTTCCAGGTTTTCGATCGACATGTTCATCATCCGCTCCCGCGTCCGGTTCGACGCACTGCCAAGGTGCGGCAGGATGATCACGTTCTCGACAGCCAGCAACGGGTGATCACGAGGCAGCGGTTCGGGATCGGTCACGTCCAGGGCGGCACCGCGGATCTGCCCGGTCGTCAGGGCGGTGTACAACGCGTCGGTCTGGACCACCGGACCGCGGGCCATGTTCACCAGGAACGCCGACGGCTTCATCGTCTCGAACTCGGCTGGCCCGATCATCCCGGTCGTCTCGTCGGTCAGCGGGCAGTTGAGGGCCACGAAGTCGCTTTCGGCCAGCAACTCGTCCCGCGTCGCGTAACGCACCCCCAGCTCGGCCTCGGCCGCCTCGTCCCGGTTGCGATTGTGGTAGAGCACGGTCATCTCGAACCCGGCCGCGCGGCGAGCCACTTCCTTGCCAATTCGTCCCATGCCGATGATCCCCAGCGTGCTGCCGGTAATCTCCTGCCCGATCAGGATCGACGGATCGTAGTGCAGGAACTCGGGGCTGCGGGCGTAGCTGTCACCGATCCGCAGGTTGCGTCCGCTGGCCATCAACAGTGCCATGGTCATGTCGGCCGTCGCTGCATCGAGACAGCCGGGGGTGTTGCCCACCGGGATCCCCCGCGCCTCGGCCGCGACCAGGTCGATATGGTCCACACCAACCCCGTGGTTGCTGATCACCTTCAGCCGGGTCATCCGGTCCATCAGGTCCCCGTCGGCCGCCGGGTGCGCGTAGCTCAAGATCGCCACCGAGCGGGTCACCGCGTCGGAACTCTCCGAGGTGTCCCAGTCCAGGATCTCGAAACGCTCGCCCAGCGCCTCGTGAAAGATCTTCGGGAGCCCATCGGCCATGATCGGAATGCGGTCGCCCACCGTCGTGTTTCTCCTGTTGCTGGCCCGCCCGGCCTGGCGTGACAGTCGGCAGGCGGGGTGCCATCATAGCCAACGATGACCAACAAGACGATCACGCTCGAAGAACCCGGACGGTTCGTGCTGGGAGAGACCCCGGCACCCGCCTCGCCGGGACCGGGTGACGTCCTGGTCGGCGTGCGAAGAATCGGAATCTGCGGCACCGACCTGCACGCCTTCCGGGGACAGCAGCCCTACTTCAGCTACCCCCGCGTGCTGGGTCACGAGCTGGGCGTGGAGGTCCTGGAGGTGGGGGAGGGTGTTGAGGGAATTTCGGTCGGTGATCGCTGCGCGGTCGAGCCGTACCTCAACTGCGGGAATTGCCGGGCCTGCCGCGCCGAACGGACCAACTGCTGCAGCTCGTTGAAGGTCCTGGGTGTCCACGTCGATGGCGGGATGCGACAGACGATCGTGGTGCCGGGCAACAAGTTGCACCGCAGCGACCAGCTCTCACTCGAACAACTCGCCCTGGTCGAAACACTCGGCATCGGGGCGCACGCCGTCGATCGCAGCGGCGTGGCCGACGGCGAGGACGTGCTGGTGATCGGGGCCGGCCCGATCGGCCTGGCCGTGACACAGTTCGCCCAGATCGCCGGTGGCCGTGTCACCGTGATCGACATCAACCCCCGCCGGCTGGCCTTCTGCCGCGACCTGTTCGGGGTCCGCCAGACGATCGTTTCCGGCGAGGACGGCCGCGAACCGGTCGAGCAGGTGACCGAGGCGTTTGGCGGTGAACTGCCGACGGCTGTCTTTGACGCCACGGGGTTCCCACCGTCGATGAACGCGGCGTTTGACCTGACCGGAAGCGGCGGACGACTGACGATGGTCAGCCTGGTCCAGGCCGACGTCACGTTCAACGACCCCGAGTTCCACCGCAAGGAACTGACGGTCCTGGCCACCCGCAACTCGACCGCAGCCGACTTCCGCCGGATTATCTCGCTGATCGAATCAGGCGCCGCCGACACCACGCCCTGGATCACTCACCGTACCGGTTTCGACGGCATGATCGGTGAGTTCGAGAACTGGCTCGATCCAGGGTTCGGGGTGATCAAGGCGATCGTCGAGGTGGACCAGGGTCCTAGGTGATGTGCGCCCCGATGGCCTCGGTGTAGAGAGCGTACAGCGACTGGCTGCCGGTCATGAACAACCGGTTCCGCTTGGTTCCGCCGAAGCAGACGTTCGAACAGATTTCCGGCAGCAGGATCTGGCCGATCCGGACCCCGTCGGGAGCGAAGACGTGCACGCCGTCGTAGCCGGCACCGACCCAGCCGGCACTGGCCCAGATGTTGCCGTCCTTGTCGGCCCGGATCCCGTCGGCGAAACCGGCCTTTTCCTCGCCATCGACTTCCAGTGCCATCGATGCGAACTGCCGGCCCTTCTTCAGCTTCTTGCCGTCCTCGATGTCCCAGACCTTGATGTTCTTCGGGGCATCGGGATAGTGGCTCGCCCCGGTGTCGGCCACGTAGAGCTTCTTGTAGTCGGGCGAGAAACACAGGCCGTTGGGCTTGAAGATCTCGTCGGTCAGCTTCGTGATCCTGCCGGTCTTTGCGTCGATGCGGTAGACGGCTTCCTTCTGCAGGGGCTGCACGCTGCCGGTGTCGGCCTTGTGCCCCTCGTAGTTCATCAGGCTCCCGTAGCCGGGATCGGTGAACCAGACTGCCCCGTCGTCGGGATGGACGATGGCGTCGTTGGGAGCATTGAGCTCCTTGCCGTTGACCTTGTGAGCCAGCACGGTGATCGTGCCGTCGTACTCGTAGCGGACCACGCGGCGGTTGCCGTGCTCGCAGGCGATCTGCCGGCCGCGGAAGTCGAAGGTGTTGCCGTTGGAGTTGCCCGACGGGTGGCGAAAAACACTGACGTGTCCGTCCTCCTCCAGGTACCGCAACTGGACGTTGTTGGGGATGTCGCTCCAGAGCAGGTAACGGCCGACGCCGTTCCAGGCAGGCCCCTCGGCCCAGAGCATGTCCGGGTTGTGGTAGACGCGGCGGATGGCCGAGTTGCCGATTCTGTATTTCTTGAAGCGTTCGTCGAGCTCGACGATATCGGGATCGGGATACCGCACCGGTTGCGCCCCCTTGCCATAGCGGGAACGGCCCTTCGGCGAACTGGCTTTCTCTTGCGCCTGGGCGACGTGGGCACCGGCGGCGATCGCAGCGGCCGCGGCCAGAAAACTGCGTCGGGGCAACTGGCTGGTTGTGGTTTCGTCGGTCCTGGTGGTGTCGGTCATCGTGGTCATCCTCGTCGTGGGTTGTTCGTGTTGGTTGCCATGGCTGTTCACTCGTCGTTGCCTCTGGTCGTTACTTGCTCTTGCCGATCGCCAGCGTCCTGACGCACACCGGCGACGGCACCGTGATCACGGTCCCCGTCGCGGTCAGCTTCCCGGATCGGCGATCGATCTTCAGGACGTGGATCGTGCCCGAATCCTGGTTCTCGGCAAGCAGGAACCGGCCGCCGGGAGCGAGTCCGAAGTTCCTGGGCGTCTTGCCGCCGGTGTCGTAGTTGCCGACGTAGGTCAGCTTCCCGGTCTTGCTGTTGATCCGGTAGCTGACGATCGTGTTGTGGCCGCGGTTGGACCCGAAGAGAAATCTGCCCCGGACACTCACCCGCACCTCTGCGGTGCTCATCCCCTTGCCGACCTTCTCGCCGGGCGGCAGGGTCGAGAGAGTCTGGATCTCGGTCAGCGTTCCGGCTTTTCCGTCCCAGGCAAAGGCGGTGACGGTCATGTTGATCTCGTTGATCACGTAGCCGAACTTGCCGTTGGGGTGGAACGAGAAGTGCCGGGGACCGGCACCGGGAACGACTTTTGTCCCGGTCGGCTTGTGCGGCACCAGGGCACCCTTGGACGAATCGAACCGGTAGACAAGGACCTGGTCCATCCCCAGGTCGGCGGCCACGGCAAAACGGCCGGAGGGATCGATATTGATTGAATGGGCGTGCGGTGCAGCCTGCCGCGGCTTGAGCAGGCTCGAACCCTCGTGTTGCCGGAAGGCCGTCGCCTCGCCGAGGCACCCATCCTGGTCCAGCGGCAGCCCGATCACGCTGCCCCCGGTGTAGTTGGCCACCAGCACGTTTCTGCCCGACCCGTCAACGACCAGGTGGCACGGATGGGCTCCACGGGTCGGTTGCTGGTTCATCAGTTCCAGCTTGCCGCTGTCGGGATCGATCGCAAAGGAACTGATTCCCCCGCTGTTCTTCTTGCCTTCCCACATCGCCGTCTCGTTGACCGCGTACAGGACCTTCCCGGTCGGGTGCAGCGCCACGAACGAGGGGCTTGGTGTGGCCGCCGCCAGGCTGACCTTGCCGGCAGTCCCCTTTTTCGTGTCGAAGGTGAACTGGTAGATGCCCTTGCTCTTCCCGCTGGTGTAGGTGCCCACGTAAACGCGCACGGTCCGCGAAGCCTTCTGCCGGGATTTCTTTTTCCCGTCCGCGGCAAACGCTGCACTGCAAAAGACGGCCACCAGCAACCCTCCGGCCACGAGAAAACGGCTCTTGGCAATCATCGTCATGTTGTCTTCCTCACGGTGTCATCACCGCCCGACCGTCATCGACAACCAAATCGCTGCCGGCCGGTCACCGGGTCGAACATCGACCGGGGCGGGATCGATGATTGTCGGACAACAACCGGCGATTCTCAAGCAGGGGACCCGCGCGATACAATATTTCTTGTCGAACAACTCCTTGGGAACCGGCCTCATGACACCCCTCCGTGCCCACCTGGCCCTGCTCGCCGCCATCCTGGCGACCGCCGGGCTGATCCCGACCGAGGCCGTGGCCCAGCAAGGCGACTCGCCGGCCGGCTTCCGCTTTCCCGCCCATCCGGCTTCGTGGATCAACTCGCGACCCTTCACCCGCGAGCAGCTCCAGAACAAGGCCGCCGTGATGGTCTTTTTCGAGGAAGGGTGACCTCGCTGCTCGGGCATGTGGCCCGGTTTGCAGGCGGTCGCCAGCAAGTACCAAGACAAACCCGTCCTGTTTCTCGCCGTCAATTCCGGATCGGCCCGGCCCTTGCTGCAGGCCTATCTCCGCAAGAATCGCATCCGCTGGCCGGCGATCGCCGACCAGGACCGGTCGTTCGAAAAGAGCTGCGGGGTGCCGATGATCAGCCTCAAGAACATCTGCCAGGTCCGTATCCTGAAACCCGACGGCAAGCTGGTCGCCACCAGTGCGACCCGCCTGGAAACGTCACTGACCAGCGCCCTGGCCAAGGCCAAGTGGAACGTCGATCCGACCGGGATCCCTGCCGGGCTCAGGACGGCATGGTTCCAGGTCGAATTCGGCAACTTTGCGCAGGCGGCGGTTGCCATCAAGAAAGCCGCCAACTCGCGGAAGACCGAGACCAAGCAGGCCGGGACAAAGTTGCGGGACCATGTCACCGGCAAGATGACCGCGCAGCTGGAAGCGGCAAAGAAAGCCGAGGCGGATGGAAAGACGTGGGAGGCCTATCGCGGCTATTCCAATGCGACGGTGCGATACAAGGGCTACGGTCTGCCCAAGGATCTCTCGACGACCGTCCGTCGCCTGGCAGTCGATCCGGCGGTCAAGCAGGAAGTCAGCGCATTGAAGATCCTGGCCGCCGCCCGCAGGAAACTGGGAGGCAAGTCCGTCTCGGGCCGCAAGAGCGGCCTGCGAACACTCCAGCGGCTCGCCGACAAGCAGCCCGACAGCCAGGCCGGACAGGAAGCGCAACGACTGCTCGACCAGTTCAACAGCCCCTGATCACGGGCCGGGCAATCCCGATGCCGGCTACCGCCACTCTGCCGGCCAACCGCTGGTGTGCCAACCGCTGCGGATCCGCCACTCGCGGAGTTCATCCAGCAGTGCCCGTTGCGATTCGGCCGCGGTGGGATCGTCCCAGCGGTTGACCACCTCGGTCGGATCGCTCTCGAGGTCGAACAGCTGCCCGAACGGCTCGTCGAGGAAGTGCACCAGCTTCCAGCGTTCGTCGCGGACCATCGTCATGAACTCGGTTTCCTGCAGGATCGCGTCCCGGCCGTGCTCGGCATAGACGTGCGGCCGCGGACTCCAGTCGCCGCCTTCCAGGGCGGGGGTCAACGAGACAGCTTCGAGTGACGGGTCGGGGACCAGGCCGGCCAGTTCGAGAATCGAGGGACCGACGTCCATGTGCTGGCACAACCCGTCGATCTCGACCCCCGCCGGGTACCGTCCCGGCGCCCAGGCGACCAACGGCACCCGCAGGATCTGGTCATACATCGTCCACTTCTGGCTGTGACCGTGATCGGTCAGGCAATCGCCGTGATCGCTGGTGAAAAAGACCACCGCGTTCTCGAGATACCCCCTGACTTCAAGTGCCTGCAGGATCTCGCCGACCTTTTCGTCGATCATCGTCACGTTGGCCAGGTAGTGGGCCCGCTGCCGCTGACGCTGCTCGGAAGTGGGATCGAGCAGGTGGATGATCGAGTCGTGATCGACCTCGCTGTTGTGGACCCGCATTTTCTGGAAGGGGGGTGGCTGGCCCGCCAATTCCTCGTCGGTCACCTCCATCAACGGCAGGTCCTTCTCGAGGTACGGTTCCAGGAACCGCCGCGTCGGGTCATAGGGCGGATGTGGGCCGGGAAACCCGATCTGCAGAAACAGCGGCTGTTCGGCCACGGGCTTGGATTCGATCCACCACGTGGCCAGGTCGCCGACGAACATGTCCGACTGCATGTCCTCGGGCAGTTCCCACTCGAAGGCCCCCAGGCACTCGGCGTAGTCGACGCGTTGTCGGTACAGTTCCCGCTGCTGCTTGATCAGCCCTCGCGCGTGCAGGGCCTTGTCCCACTCGTCGTAGTAATACCGCTCTTCCAGGAACCGGTCCTTGTTCTCGACCACGTACCGCTCGTCGAACCCCAGCGGTGCGTGGTAGGGATAGGAATGCATCTTGCCGATGTTGATGCAGCGGTAACCCGACCCCGACAGCAGTTCGATCCAGCTCCGCCGCCAGCTGTCGGCGTTCTTGAGAATTCCGGTCGTGTGAGGGAAATAGCCGGTGAACAGGCTGGCCCGGGCCGGGGCACACGACGGGGCGGTGATGTGGCAGTTGCTGAAGCTGACACCCTCGCGGACCAGCCGGTCCAGGTGAGGTGTCTGCATGTGGTCGTAACCCAGCGCCGCGATCGTGTCGTACCGCTGCTGGTCGGTGATGATGAAGATGATGTGAGGTCGAGAATCGCTCATGGTGAGTTCCCTGGCCGCCTACTCGCCGGCAATCGTGGTCCAACCCGCGCCCGCCCGTACCACGTCGATGACCTCCTGGTAAATCCAGCCGTCGCGGAAGGTCAGGTAGTCGCGGGTCTCGACGCCGCGGATGTCATCGACCAGGTCGCAGGCCAATTGTGTCCAGTTTCGCTGGGTGGGGTCTTCCTCGTCGGGCAGCGCGGTGAAAATGTGTTCGGGGATGGTCAGTTCCTCCCAGCTGTCCGGCGAGGTTGCCAGGAACATCGGCCCCTGCGTGTAGGCCTCCTCGATGTGCAACGTCCCTTCCTGGCCGTAAATCGCCACGTAGTCGGCATGGCGACCGAAACGCAGCCCCGAATGGCGGAAGGTGGCACTGACGGCGTCGTCGGAGGCGCCGCGCTCGCCAAGTCGGGCCAGGACCGTGTAGGCCCAGTCACTGGTCACCTCGGCCCATTCGCACTCGGCCGCCTCTTCGACCGACAGCGCCCTGGTGAAGTACTCGCGGAAGTCGTGAACTTTTCCGGCAATCGGCACTCGCTTCAGGTCGTTGCGGCATTCACCGGTTACCGCCAGCACCTCGGCCCGGCCCGGACCACGGCCACCGAGAATATTCTGGGCAATTGCCAACTTGTGCGTGAAGTTGTTGTTGAGCCGTCCACCACCTTCCTCGAGCCGGTGAGGCCACCCGTAGGGCATCCGGGCCGGCCAGTGGTAGTGCGAGACAAACTCGGCCTCGTAGATCTCCCCGAGACGGCCCGAGGCGACCAGTTCGCGGGCGTAGAGTGTCTGGGGCTGGTAACGGTAGCTGGCGGCGTAGGCGGTCTTCAGTCCCCGGTCACGTGCCAGCTCGAACAGCGTTCGCGAATCCGCGGACAACGTCGTCAGCGGCTTGTCGCAGAGCACGTGGCACCCGGCCTCTAGAGAAGCTTCGATCGTCTCGAAGTGCACGCCACCGGGTGTGCCGACGGCGACGATGTCGGGCTGGACATCGGCCAGCAACGATCGCCAGTCGGTGTCCCAGCGGGGAATCTCGAGTTTCTCGGCCGCGGCGGCCAGCGACGACTCGGTCCGACTGGCAATCGCCACCACATCAACGCCGGCGCCCCTGAGCGCGATCGTGTGGCCCTCGGCGGCAAAACCGGCTCCCAGGATCAGGGCCGTCAACGGGGCTGCTTGTGCTTGTTCCATCGTCGGGTACTCGGTGACAGTGATCGGTGACCGACCATTCTGTCATGCCGATCGCCGACTGTCATCGCGGGCCGCCGAATCCCCTCGTCCGGGGTGAGGCGACAAGCTAGAACCGAAACCCCAGCCCGGTACCAAACTCGTAACCGTCTTCGGAAATCTTCGTCTCGCCGATGACTTCCCAGAAGAAGGTGCGATCGAGCCACACGTCGAGCCGGCCCCCGGCCTTTGCTCCTTCTCCAAAGAGCCCGTTATCGTAGTACTTGATGTAGGGTGCCAGCGACGTGTCCCGATTCAGTTGCAGCTGCACTCCACCCCCGGCCACCACACCGAAGTCCTCGTCGTCGAAGAACACGCCACCGTATCCATCGAGATAGGTGACATCGGCCGAGAGGTACTGGCCGGCAAGAAACAGGTAGGGATCCACGGTTTTCCCGGGACGGGAGTGGCCGACGATGCCGAGACCGACATCCCAACCTTCCACGACCATGCTGTAAGGCCCGTACCAGGAATCCACGGCCTGCCCCGACACCTCGCGATTCCCCAGGAACACCTGGAGATCGACGGTCTCGGCAACGGGGAAATTCAGGCTCATGTCAAGAGCCGTGATGAAGTCGTCCAGATCGTCGAGCACGGGATTGCCGGTCTTGACCTGCGACACACCGGCCCGGGCGTAGCGCTGCCCGAGAACCCCCGCGGTCGCCTCTTCAGCATCGGTCCACTGCAACGACAGCGGTCCGTGGCAGCCGGCAATGAAAACCAGCACAACCCCGGCGGCAACCACTTTTCCCACAAGATTCGCTCGCACCGGCCTGGTTCCCCGGATGACTCGAGATCGAGGTTTTAGTCAAACCGACCGTGTCGGCAAAAGACCAAACGCCACTCAACGGCCGCGGCACACCGGCTTCATCTCTGTTTTTCCCGAGACCGGACAAATCGCCGCAGCAAACAGCAGCCCGATTCCCAACACGCTCACCAACAGCTACCGTGGAGACAACTCGGACGCCCATTTCACGCGATTCCGCCATGCCTCGCATCACCCGTTTCAGTGTCTTCCAGGTGGATCTGCCCTTGCACGAGGGCAGTTACAAGTGGTCGGGAGGCAAGTCGGTTGAGGTCTTCGACAGCACGATCGTGCGGGTTGAAACCGACGAGGGCGTGACGGGTCACGGCGAGGTCTGTCCGCTGGGCCCTTTCTACCTTCCCTCCTACGCGGGAGGAGTCCGGGCGGGACTGGCCGAGCTGGCTCCTCACCTGATCGGTGCCGAGGCGACTCACCTCGACGTTCTCCACCAGCGGATGGAACGGTCGCTGAAGGGTCATCCCTACGTCAAAAGTGGGATCGACATCGCCTGCTGGGACATCCTCGGGCAGGTCTCGGGTCGACCGGTCTGTGATCTGCTGGGCGGCCGCTACGGTGACGACTTCGTGCTCTACCGGGCAATTTCCCAGGACGATCCCGAAACGATGGCCTCGCGGGTGGCCGGCTATCGTGCCGAGGGATACCGGCGATTCCAGTTGAAGGTCGGCGGTGACCCCGACGTGGATATCGAGCGGATCCGGGCGGTCGCGGCGGTGATCGAACCCGGCGACCGCTTGATCGCCGATGCCAACACCGGTTGGGTGCAGCACGAGGCGGCGCGCGTGGTCCGTGCCGTCGGGGATGTCGATGTCTACATCGAACAGCCCTGCCTGTCATACGACGAGTGCCTGGCGATTCGCCGACGAACCTCGCATCCGTTCGTTCTCGACGAATCAATCGACGGGCTGAATATCCTGCTCCGCGGTCACGCCGAGGGGGCCATGGACGTCGTGAACATCAAGATCAGCAAGTTCGGTGGCCTGACCCCAGCCCGGCAGGCTCGTGACCTGTGTGCCTCGCTGGGAATCGGGATGACCATCGAAGACAGTTGGGGCGGCGACATCACGACCGCTGCGATCGCACACCTGGCACACAGCACACCCACGGAGTTGCTGTTCACGGCCACCGATTTCAACAGCTACGTTACGGTGAGCACGGCCGAGGGGGCTCCTCAGCGAAACAACGGGCGACTGGCGGCTTCGACACAGCCGGGTCTGGGAATCACACCGCGAACCGATATTCTCGGTGACGCAGTTTTGGTGATAGATTAGAGCCGTGAGGCCGTAGAAGAATCAGGAAACCCTGACACAACCACTCGGCACGGGAAAAACCGGTCCTTTTTCCCCGAAACTTCGCAACGGCCACGGTGTTTGTTTGACCCCGAACCGATCGATTGACGAGAACGGCATGATCAACCGCCTGCTTCCGGCCCTGCTGTTGCTGTATTCGGTGTCTCCGGTCCACGCGGCCGACGCCCCCGGACGCATTGCCTGGTTCGGCACCCTGAAACAGGGCCTCGCGGTTGCCGAGGCCACCAAGCGACCGATCCTGCTCATCTCGGCCGCTCCGCACTGCAACGGTGTCTCGGGCATCTGGTGACCGGGCAAGCAACAGATGGACAGGAGTTTCCTGTCCCACGCCGGTGTCGTTGCCGCCAGTCGCGAATTCGTCTGCATTCGTCCGTCGACCTACGAAAGCGCCAAGGAGGCTCCGTTCCTGGAAAGCCTGTTCCGTGGCCGCTCGGACAATCTGGAGAATACCGTCTTCGCGATCCTTGCTCCCGACGGACGGACTCGACTCTGCCGCACCGGCCGCAGTCCAGGCTTCGCCTACAGCAGTCCCGACGACATGGCTCGTGCCATGCAGCAGATTCTCAGGAAATACCCCGGAACGGCTCCGGCCAACACCACCCTGCCGCTGTTGCCCGATGTCCGGCTGGCAATCAATGTTGCCGCCTGCGACAGCACCCCGCTGGCAATCCTCTACGCGCCCGACCCGGCCACCCGACCGGCGCTTGAACAGAAACTCATCGGCCTGGCCTGGCACAAGAACCTGGTCGGCCGTCTGCAATACTGCGTGGCGACCAAGCCCGGGGAACTCAAGAGCCTGGTAGCAACGGGTGTCCGGCCCGGTCTGCTGGTGGTTCAACCCGGCGCCTACGGCACAGGCGGCCAGGTCGTCACCTCCAGGTTGCCGGGCGCCAGTTCCGAGGATCTCCAGGAAGCCCTGCAGCTTGGGATCCTGCTCTCGGAATTTCAACAAAAAGTCATGCGGACACACGTCGCCCGTGGACGCCAGTTGGGAATCAACTGGACAACGGCCATCCCGGTGACTGATCCGGGCGGTCGTCGACGTCCCTGATCTGAGAAGCCGCTGGAAAACCCACGAGCCTGTATGTGACAATGACAACCAGATCCGGAGTTCAGGTCTCACCAAGACGAGCCGAACCAGATCCTGGCTAGCACACCCTGACGGGCCAGACACCCTGAACTAGGAGAGAACGATGAAGAAGATTCTGACTGCAGCACTGGCCGTGCTGGGACTGGGCGTTCTGCTCAGTCTTCCGACAACGGCAGACGACGGTGCAAAAAAGGCTCCGCCCAAGAAAGATGCTCCGCCCACAGCCGACAAGCAGGCCGACGACGCGCGGCCGGCCAATCGGCCCAAGGCTCGCCGCGAAGGGGATCAACCACGCCGACGACCCGACGCTCGCCGTGAAGGGGATCAACCACGCCGACGACCCGACGCTCGCCGCGAAGGGGATCAACAGCGCGAGCGGCCCGACGCTCGCCGCAAAGGAGATCAACCACGCAGGCGGCCCGACGCTCGCCGCGAAGGAGATCAACAGCGCGAGCGGCCCGAGGCTCGCGGTGAACGTGATGGAAATGCACCTCGTGGACGGCAAGGAGGACGGCAAGGAGGACGGCAGGGACGTGGACGATCAGGTGGTCGGTCCGGCGGCAGTGGTCCGGGTGGTCCCCGTTCTCACCCGTTGCTGATGATGTTCGACCGCAACCGCGACGGGGCACTCTCGGCTGACGAGATCGCCAACGCGTCCAACATCCTCAAGCAGATGGATCGCAACCGTGACGGCAAGTTGACCGACGACGAGCTGCCGGCCCCCCGCGGTCGAGCCGATGGTCAGGAGCGACCGGGAGAACGTCGCGGACCGGGACGATCCGGATCCACGGGGAACGCCGGCCCGGAGCGACGCGGCCCCGGCGAAGGCAATCGGGGGAGCCGAGGGAGTCGGGGTGCCGGTTCCGGACGACCCGGGGCACCAGGTGCGGCGGGCCGTCCCGGCAGTGAAGGGCGGCAGCAGAACCGACCCAATCCCGAGCAGCTCCTGCAGCGGCTCGACCGTAACAAGAACGGCAAGATCGAGGCCAGCGAGTTTCCCGAGGGATTGAAGAGACTTCTCGAACGTGCCGATGCAAACAAGGACGGTGCCCTTGATCGGTCTGAGCTCAAGACTCTGTTCGAGCGAAACCGTGCTGGAGAGAACCGTCCCGAGGGGCGAGGTCGTCCACCGGAAGGACGTGGCGACCGCCCACAACGTCCGGAGCGACCCGGGCAACCGCCCGAACGGCCCCGAAGGAAACCAGCCGAGAAACCGACCAAGAAAGAGGTCTAGGAAAACTCGGCTGCGAACAGCGGTCTGCTTGATCATCCTGAAGAGACCGTCCGACTCGAACGGGGTTTCACACCCGCTGGTGGCGTGAAACCCCGGGCGGGAGTCGGGCCGGCAGCGGGGCGAGGATCAGTCCCGCTCCACCCGGTAAAGATGCGTGCGGGTTCTCAGGTAAAGAGCATCGCCGCCGACGGCCGGCGATGCCATCAGGCCCCCGTCGAGTCGGTTCACGCCGAGCACTTTCGCCTGGCGCCCCTGCTGCATGACGGTGGTCGCTCCCTGGCGATCGAAGAAATAGACGCGATCGGCGGAGGTGATCGGCGACGAGCAGAAGTTGCCGCCGAGGCGGTGTCGCCATTGTAGCTTGCCGGTCACCGCGTCCAGGCAACACGCCACGCCCTTGTCGGTCACCGTGTAGATCAGCCCGCCGGCAATCGCCGGCGAGGGAGTCGCTGGCATCTGCTGCATCGCTTTCCAGGCCACGTGCGACCCGGTCACGTCACCCCGGCCATCGGCACGCACGGCCCAAAGTTCCGGTCGCGCAAAATCGGTGATCACATACACCAACCCGTTGCTGGCAACAGGGCGGGGAACCGCCGAGAAGCCCTTGAAACGAAGATGCCACAGTTCCCGCCCGCTGCGCGGGTCGTAGGCATAACAACCCTGGGCGGCCGGGCTGACGAGTATCGCCATCCCGCCGGATTTTACGATCAACGGTGTCGAAAATGCCTTGCGGGCATGCGTGGGAATCTTCGCCAGGTCGATCGACCGCTTGACCTGCCAGGCCGTCTTGCCGGTCGCCTTGTCCAGGGCAGTGACGAACTGGTGGTCGCGGCCATCGCAGTGAAAAATCAGCCGGTCGCCAAACAGGATCGGCGACGATCCGGGACCCTCCTGGTGATCGAGATTCACGTCGCGCCGCAACCAGAGCACGCGACCGTTGGCCGTGTCGAGGCAGGCGGTGCCATTGGTCCCGAAGTGCACGTACACCCGGCCCGCCTCGATCACCGGCGAGGGACTGGCATGACTGTTGAGCCGGTTGATCGGTCCGGGTTTTTTCACCGAGAAAATCTTCACCCGCTGCCGCAGCTTTCCGTCGGATCCAACGCACAGGGCAAACAGTGTCCGACCCTGGTCCTCGGCCGCCGTCATCCACAATTGCCCGTCCCAGGCAACCGGTGTCGACCAGCCCTGGCCGGGCAATGCCAGCTTCCACCGCACGTGCTTCGTCTCGCTCCAGGTCACCGGCAACCGGGCCGTCGCGGCATTGCCGTTCCCCGAGGGTCCTCGAAACTCCGGCCAGTTGGCCGCCGAAACCGGAAAAGACAGCAGCAGGATCAGCGCCACGGGCAGTCGCAGGAAGGAGTTTTTCCCGAGCATGAGTGTCCCGATTGTTTGACAGGTCAGGGTTGAATCGCGGGGGTGCCGGATTGATGATCGGTCGAGTGAAGACTGCGGACCGCCACGGTGGCGGCAGCAGACGGCCCCTACAATGACAGGCGATCCCGGTTGATGTCCACCACACTCTCGTCGATCGATTTTCTGCTGCTGGGACTGTACCTGGTCGGCACGATGGGACTGGGATTGTGGATCGGGCGGTCGGTCCGGACCGGCGACGATTTTTTCCTGGGTGGTCGCCGGCTTCCCTGGTGGGCCATCGGCATGTCGCTGGTCGCCACCGACATCGGCGGTACCGACATCATCGGGGTCGGTGGTGCCGCCTACGGTCACGGACTGGCAGTCGCCAATTTCGAGTGGATCGGCTGCGTTCCGGCGATGATCATCGGGGCATTCGTCTTCATCCCGTTCTTCTGGCGAACCGGAGTGGCGACGATCCCCGAGTACCTCGAGCGCCGCTTCGACGTCCGGATCCGCACGGCACTGTCGATCTGCTGGCAGATCTTCATGGCCTGTAACCTGGGCGTGATGTTGCTGGCAAGTGCCCGGATGACCTCGGTGCTGTTCGGCTGGGACGAAACCTCCTGCATCCTGGTCACGGCGGTCCTGGTCGGAGCCTACACGGTCGTTGGCGGACTCGCCGCGGTCGTCTACACCGACATGATCCAGTGCACGGTGATGATCGGCGGTTGCCTGCTGGTGCTCGTGCTGGGTGTTGTCGAAATTGGAGGCCCGGGTGAGTTCTGGAGCCGTCTGGAACCGGAACAACGCTCGCTGATCCTGCCGATCGACACCGACACCCCGTTCCCCTGGACCGGAATCTTCTTCGGACTGGCCCTGATTCTCAGCCCGGCCTACTGGATCGGCAACCAGGCTATCGTGCAACGATCACTGGGCGCCAGGAGTGCCTTCCAGGCCCAGGCGGCCTACATCTGGGGCGCGGTGTTGAAGAACCTGATCCCGGTGATCATCGTATTGCCCGGCCTGGTGGCGGCACTGCAGTTTCCCGAGCTCGCCAACGGGGACCAGGCCTTCCCACAACTCGTCTCGCACCTGCTGCCGGCGGGCCTGCGCGGCATCTTCCTGGCTGCATTCCTGGCCGCGCTGATGTCGAGTGTCGACAGCTACCTGAACTCGGCTTCGACCCTGATCGCCCACGACGTCTATCGGCGTTTTATCAGGCCCGAGGCCGATCCCCGACAGATGCTGCGGGTCGGGCGTCTCGTCACCGTCGGGCTGGTGATCTGGGCCATCGCGTGTGCCCTGGTGATGGCGCGACTCGACGAGGGCATCTACACGATTTTCCAGACACTGATGTCGTTCTTCCAGGGACCCGCGTTTGCCGTTCTGCTGGGCGCGACACTCTGGAAACGCGCGACCGGGACCGGTGCGCTGGTGGCATTCCTGGCCGGGCTGGTGACGACCGTCGGGCAGTTCCTGCTCAATAACGCCACCGTTTGTCGCTGGCTGGGAACCAGGCCACTGTTCCGGATCCAGGAACCGTTCCTCTACTACTCGATCTGGGGATTCCTGGTCGCCGTGGTGCTGTTGATCGTCATCAGCCTGTCGACCGCCCGTGAACCTGAAGAGAAACTCGCCTACACGGTTTTCCGATGAACACCACTTTCCTGCACACTTTCGGTGACGCGATCCGAGAAGCCATGGCACTGGTGCCCCTGTCGGCGGTGCGAGGACTGTTCGTCGCGCTGCCGCTGGTCCTGTTGGCGTGGATTCTCGTTCGCCCCGTCAAATCTGCCGAAGGCGACGAACCGCCCGAACACCCCACCGTGTCGCTGAAGATCGCCGCCACATTTGCCCTGCTGCTGCAGGCGGTGATCTACGCGATGCTCTAGTGCGGTTTCACTTCTTCTTGGTGGCCCTGGGTCGAGGCAGCTTGGCGAGATACTTCTTCGGGTTCGCCAGGAATGCTTTTCTGCACTTCGGGCAGCAAAACCAGACCTTCTGCTTCTGGTAGGTCACGAACCGGGTCGGATCGATCGGCTTACCACTGACCGGGCACTTCGACTGCAGGGTGAAGCCCTTTTTCAGCGAACCGAAAACAGCGGCCAGTCGCTTATCGCCCTTGAGCGACTTCAACTTCTGCTCGCAACCCGGGCAGCAGACCTTGAGCTTCACGCCACCGACGGTGACGTTGACGGCCAGCACGGGGTCAAGATCGTGGCCCTTCAGCGGGCAGGCGACCTGGACAATCTGACCGGTCTGGTACCACTGGCGGTGGACGGCGGTCGTGTAGACCTTTGCCGCGGACGCGAAGATATCCGGGCAGCTCTGGCAGCAGAAATAGAGCTTCTTGCCCTGGTAGAGAATCATCGCATCCTGCTCGGCTGGTTCTCCCAGTACCGGGCAGGTTGCCTTGAACTCCCTGGGCTTTTTCTTCTTCGTCTTTTCCTTCTTCGGAGCTGCCGTGGTGGTGGCCATCAGCACGGCAACCACGGCAAACAAGACGAGTCCCACGGCTGGTCGTTTCATCGATCGGTTCCTTTCAGGATCCGTGAAGTGCCTGGAGGTGATCAGTCGTCATCAATCTTGTCGATGGCGTCGCCGACACCCTTGACGACCACCGCGGCCGGTTTCAGCACCCGCCGCAGAAAACCGACCAGTCCCTTCTTTTTCTTGCGGTCCCGGGCAGCCAGCCGCCGCAGTGCCCGGCCGGCGTGCTCGCCGCCGCGTGCATCCATGGCCAGGCTGTAGACCTTCTTGTCGCAGGTAAGATAAAGCGTCTTGCCGTCGGCTCCGCCGAAGGTGACGTTGGAACAAAATTCCTTGGTCGCAATGAACCCGATCGTTTCGCCGGCCGGCGAAGCGACCCAGACACCACCACGACCCGTAAAGTACAGGTTGCCATACTCATCGATCGTCATGCCGTCCGGAGATGACTCGTTTTTCGTCTTGGGAATGAAAAAGTCCTTACCCGGCCCCGTGGTGCCATCGGCCCGGATCGGGTACGACCGCCACATCTTGCGATGGCTGTCGCCGACGTAGAGCGTCTTGCCGTCGTTGGAAGCGATCAGGCCGTTGGGTACCGGCATGTCGTCGATGATCTTCTTGACCGAACCGTCTGCCCTCAGCAGAAACACCTTGCTCGTCTTGCGGTCCTTGAAGTCGGGGTCGGTGAAGTAGATATTGCCGCCGGGCGTCTGGCAGACATCATTGGGCTGGTTCCACTTCTGGTTGACGGCCAGAGCCTTGGCATCCTCGGGTCCCTTGGGTCCGATCGCGTAGCTCATCAACCGGTGTCCGTAGGCCTGGGCACCCAGCATCCGTCCCTTCAGCGAAAGCCACGTCCCGTTGACCCCCTCGCTTTTGTCCAGCCAGACGGTGCCCTTGCCGGGGGCATCAAGCCGGATGATCTGCTGGTTGGCCTGCTCGCCACTGAAGAACGCGGTGAAATAGACCTTGCCGGTGACCGGGTCCCAGGTCGGTCCCTCGTGAAAGGCGGCACTCGAAAACACCTCGACCAGTACCGCCCCCCGGGCAACCGTCGATGGAATCGGAGCGTCGGCGGCCCGGGCGGATACAGCCAAAGCCGTCAACAGAACAAACAGGGCCGCGGATCGGGAAAACGTCATGGCGAGGTCTCCTGGGGATGGTCTTCGCTGAAAACTACGGGGTCTTGGCGGTCAGCCATTTCCTGCTGAATCGGACAAAGTGTATCTGGTCGTAGGCCGTTTTCGTTCCACCTTCGTACAGGCAGCCGATCGAACCGTCCGCCAGAACCGCCAGGCACGAGTAGGCGCTGGGTCCGGGGTGAATCAGCCGCGAGGCCGACCAGCTGCGGCCCTCGTCTCCACTGTACCGCACGGTCAGGCGAACGCGCCCCTTCCGCGAAGCGGGATTGGAGAACAACACCCCGCGTCCGGGTGCACCGCCGGGCTTCACGTAGCTGAGCAGGCTTCCCTGGCAGATTGGCTCGACCAGGCCCTTCTCAAACGTCAGCCGGGACCAGGTCTTGCCACCGTCATTGCTGCGCGATGTCACCCGCATGTTGCCACGTTCGGGCCGGCCACCGCTGCGGCCCCAGTAGTTTCGGGCATTCATCAGCAACGTGCCGTCGGTTCGTTCGATCACCTGGCACTCGTCGGTGTGCTTCTCGAGCCGGCCGCCCAGGACCCAGCTCTTGCCGTGGTCGTCGCTGTAGAAGACGTGAGAGTACATCACGCGACGGCCCTCGCTGACAATGCCCTGGTCGCAGGGTATCACCAGTCGGCCCTTGTGCCGGCCATGCTGCAACTGGATACCGACACCCGGCCCGGTCGCCACCCAGGACCAGTCGGGCCGGGTGACCGCCCGGGTGATTTCGACCGGCTTCGCCCAGGTCCGGCCATCGTCGCTGCTGTGGGTCATCAGCACCTGTTTGTTGTTCCGGCAGAAGGGCAGCCAGAGCCTGCCGGTTGACTGGTCAATCACCGGACAGGGGTTGCCGATCGTGATCTTGGCCTTGCCACCTTCTTCGTAGACCAGTTCGAGCGGTCCCCAGGTCTTGCCCCCGTCGCGACTGCGCTTGAGCACCAGGTCAAGGTCACCGTGATCGCTGCGGGTCGTCTTGCGTCCCTCGCAGAAGGCCAACAGGGTTCCCTTCGAGGTAACGATCGCCGCGGGGATCCGGAAGGAAAAGTACCCCTCCCGGCCTGCCTCGAAGACAACAGACCTGGCCGGTTCTTCGGCGACAGCAAGCGGCGGGGTAACCAGCACGGCGGCGAGAATCACGAGGCGCTGCATGGCGGATGTTCCTGGCTGTTGTGGGTCGTCCATTGCATCCGATCGGCAACGGCGGGGCAAGCGGCCGGACCGGATGCGTGGCAAAACCGAAAGCGGCCGCCGTAGAATGAGCAGCGATGTCCTCCTCGGAATTCACACCTGTCACTGTGGCCGAACCCGATCGGCTGGCCGGCACGGCCCGCTTGCCGATCGTGATCACCGTGGCGCTGGTCAGCTTCTTTTACGCCAACCTGCTCGATTACGCATTGCCGCTGTACCTGGGGGCACGCGAGGCGGCGGCGTTAGAGACGGGGGGATCGTTTCCACGCGGGATGTTCGCCACGCTGGCGATCTGGCGGGTCACACCCTGGATCATCGGCCCGATGATAGCGGGCGTGCTGGCGCGACTGATCGGCGAACGAACCGTCTGGTCGCTGGCCCTGGCAGGCAAGCTGGCGGTGCCCCTAACACTGGTCTTTCACCCTCACCCCGACTACATCGCGATGCTGGCCATCTGGCAGGGGTTCACCGGAGCCCTGATGTGGATCGCCGGCCTGTCGCTGGTGCAGATGGTCACGCCCGAGCGGAAGGGGTTTTCCAACGGCCTGCTGATGACCAGCATGGGCATCGGCAGCCTGCTGGGCCCGATCTGCGGCCGCTTGCTGTTGTATCGTGTCGAACTGGTCGAACTGATCTCGGCAGGCGAACCCGGCGAGGCCCTGCGTCGGATGTTCAATTTCAGCCGGATGACCAGCACGCCCGGCCTGGTCGATTTCGAGCTGCTTTTCTGGATCCTCGCGGGCACCACGGCCGGCTGCAGCCTGTTGATCGGCCTCTGGGGACAGCGCCCCGGACGCTATCAGCGCGACGAGCCACCAACATTAAACCAGACGATCGCCGACCTGAAGACGCTGGCCACAATGCCCCGGTTCTGGGCACTGGTGATCCCGTTGTGCCTGTTCGGCGGCGCAGTCTTTGGCACGTCGAACTACTACCTGCCCTATCGCGCCGAGGACCTGGGGCTGAAAGACGGATCCTCGGACAACGGATGGATCTGGCTGACACTGCTGAAGACCCTGATGTGGATCCCCGGGGGCCTGGCCGTCGGCCTGCTGGCCGGTCGTCGTGCACCCGGGATCGCCGCGGTACTGATGATCGGCACCTTCTCGGCGGGTGCCACCTGCATCGGGGCCAGCCGGCTGGCCTGGCAACTGTTCGCCTCGGTCGCCGTTTTCGAGTTCACCCGGCAGTTCATGCGCTGGTCACACGGTGGCTACCTGACCGAACACATCGGCGATCGACTGCGACCCACCGCGATCGGGTTCGCGATCACTTTTTCGGGGCTGGGCGAAACGATCTACGGCTGGACATCGAAGACGATCTGGAACCCCGATCTTCCCGGCTTCGAGTCGTGGCGACCGATTTGCCTGGCATCGATCGCCGGCCTGTGTGCGACGGTCGTGTTGTTCTTCTACGATCGAGCGCGACCCATCCGTGCCGAAACCGACACCGATCCACCCGTGGTTCCCGATCCACCTGGCGAGATTTCCGGAGAAACCCTGTCATGAAAATCACCAGCATCACCGCGCACCTGATGGGCATCCCGGGTCCCGGCGGCCATTCCCCGGCACGAAACTGGGTTTTTGTCCGCGTGGAAACCGACGAGGGCCTGGTCGGACTGGGCGAGGCGACAACCGAGTACCATGAACTGGCCGTGATGGCGATGGTCGAGGGGCACCTGGCCGAACTGCTGATCGGCCAGGACCCGACGCGGATCAATCACATCTGGCAGCAGATGCAGAGGTTCTTCTGGTGGCGCAACGGCGTGGTCGTTGCCAGTGCCGCCAGCGGGATCGACCAGGCCCTGTGGGACATCCTGGGCAAGGCAACCGGCCAACCGGTTTATCGGCTGCTCGGCGGCGCCGTCCGCGACCGCGTCCGGCTCTACGCCCGCGGTGACCTCGGCCTGCCAACCCAGGGTGAAGAGATGCAAACGGCCCTCGAGGAAGGATTCGACGCCTTCAAGTTCGGTCCGGGCCGTTACGTCGAGCCCTACGACGACGAGCAGCAGGTCGATGTGGCCCTGGCGGTGGCCCGGGAAGTCCGCGAGGCGGGTGGACCCGACATCGACCTGATGATCGACTGTGGCGGGATCTTCAGCCTGCAGGCCGCCCACCGGCTGACCGACGGGTTGCGCGAGGTCGGCATGCTGTTCGTCGAGGAACCGGTCAACATGGACACGCCCCGGGGACTGGTCTCGCTGCGACGGGCTTTTCCCGACATGCGAATTGCCGCCGGCGAGCGAAACATGACCCGCTGGGGATTTCGTGAATGGTTCGAGCAGGAGGCCGTCGATGTCGTGCAGCCGGACATCTCGCATGCCGGCGGGATCAGCGAACTGATGAGGATCGCCGCGTGTGCGGAGGTCTACAACGTGACCGTGGCGCCTCACAATCCCTACGGCCCCGTCGCCCTGGCCGCGGCCGCGCACGCCGCGATCGCGATGCCCAACTTCCTGATCCTGGAACACTGTCGCCATCGCCCCTGGCTCGACGATGTCCAGGTCACTGGACCCAGCATCGCCAACGGTTCGATCACGCTTGACGACACCCCCGGCCTGGGCGTCGAACTCGACTGGGACTGCGTCAGGGCCCATCCCTACCAGGCACTGAAGCTGCGGACGTTCCACGATCGCGACAACGCCCTGCCATTGATCTGATATCCCTTTCGAGAAACCCATGTCCACGATTACACCTTTCGACATTCACGACATCATTCATATTCGCGGCGTCGATCATCCCGAATCGATCGGGGTCGGTCCCGACGGGATGGCCTACACGACGGGAACCGGCTGCCAGGTCTATCGGCTCGATCTCGAGGAAAACCTGGCCTGCGAGTTTTCCTCGACCGAGGCCCGCTGCCTGGGAACGGCCGTCGATGCCGACGGCAATCTCTACGCCGCCCACACCGCCGGCGACGTGTTGAAGATCACGCCCGACGGCGAAGTCTCGGTCTACGCCACCGCGCCCGACGGCGACGAGTTTCTCTGTACCAACTATCCCGCCTTCGATCGCCAGGGACGCATGTACCTCTCCGACAGCGGGGACTGGTCGGGTGAACTCAACGGGCACATCTACCGGATCGGGCCCGGGGAAGGCCAGGCGAGATTGTGGTATCCCGAACCCGTCGACACGCCCAACGCGATCGCGCTGGATAGCGAAGAACAACACCTGTACTTCGTCGAGACCTTCGGGTCGGCGATCGCGCGGATTCCGATTCACGAGGACGGCTCGGCGGGTACCCTGGAACGGGTCGTCCACATGCCACGGCACATTCCCGACGGAATCGCCTTCGACACCGAGGGCCGCTTGTGGATCGCCTGCCACCGCCCCGACGCGATCTACGTCTACGACCTGGCCTCGCGGCGGCTGGAGTTGTTTGCCGAGGACTGGATGGGCGAAGCTCTGAGAGGACCGACCGACGTGGCCTTTGCCGGACCCAACCGCGACATCTTGCTGGCCGCCTCGCTCGACAACCTGGTGGTGCACCGCTTCGACAACACCGGGGCCGTGGGACTACCGCTGAACCACCCCCGGCTGCCCTGAACCAAGACCCCGCGAGGAACAACCCGCCATGACCGACGCTGATCCCCGCCGCATCCGCGGCCTCGCAGTCCGTTTGTTGCTGTTGCTGGCGCTGTTGGCAATGTCGGCCCCGGCGGTACTGCAGGAGACCTTGCCGGTCGGTCCCACCCCCGCCGACCAGAAACGTAATGCCGACCTGCTGTCGGGCTACGACTACAGCAAGTACCCGTCGGCGATCACCGGCTATACCGGCCAGGATCGGCAACAGATCACCTTTCCCCGGTTCGCGCGGGCCGTGAGAACACGGGTCGGGCAGCGCGGCAACTACAAGGCCGCGGTCGTCCGGCTCAAGGACGGCCGGCTGGTGTTGACCACCTGTCGCGACAACTACGAAGCCGATGCCAAGAAACGACGCTTCGCCATTCATGTCTACCAGTCCGCCGACACCGGCCTGACCTGGAAGTTGATCAACCAGACCCCGCTTTTCGGCAAGGAACCCTCGCTGACGGTCCTGCCCGACGGCTGGCTGGTCCTGACGGCACAAAAGACATACCGCGGCCCGGGATCGCGGGCCCACGAGGCGATCAACGTGGCCCGTTCCGGCGATGGCGGCAGAACCTGGAAGACCAACGACCTGGACGGCACCGACTACCCACGCAACATGATCGTCGAACGCGACGGATCGCTGCTGTTCGTCCGGGCATTGAAATCCGACTGGAGCGGCAAGGGCAAGGGCAGCCCCCACCTGCAATTGTGTCGTTCGCGGGACCACGGCCAGACGTGGACATTCGCCGTCGGCAAGATCGACTGGGACTTTTCGGCTTTCGGCGAGGTCTCGGCCATCCGACTCAAGGACGGCCGCCTGCTGGCGGCCCTGCGACGACAACTGCCGGGAACACACGGCGAAGGTTTCGAGGACACGGTGATCACCGCCTCGGCTGACGGGGGCCGCAGCTGGTCGAAACCCCGGGTGATGGTCAACACGGCCGAGGTCCACGTGTTTCTGACCGAGCTGGCCGACGGGCGGATCCTGGCGACCTATTCCGACTACCACCTGCCCTACGGCGTCTCGGCGATCATCAGTGCCGACGGGGGCCGCAGCTGGGACCGGCAACACCCGGCCCGACTGGTTCTCTCGGCTGACCTCTATGTCGGCTGGCCGGTGACCATACAACTTCCCGACCACAGCCTGCTGACGGCCTACGCTATCACTGCCTACCTGGAACAGCCTCCCCAGAAAACAGTGACCGAGGTTGTTCGCTGGAAACTGCCCTGACGGATACTCACGCGATGCCCGATTCCCCACTGCGATTTGGCCTGTTTGGTTCCGGCGACTTCGGACCGCAGTTCGCCCGTTACATCGACGAACTGGGCGACCTGGTTGCCCTTAGCGACCCCGACCCCGAAAGCCGGACCCGCTTTCACGAGACCACCGGACTGGAAGTGACCGAGTACGACAACCACGAAGCGTTGATTGCCGGCGAGGAGATCGATGTGGTGGCGATCACCAGTCCGAATCACACCCACTGCGAGATCGCCGTGGCAGCGGCCCAGGCTGGCAAACACGTCTACTGCGAGAAGGCAATGGCCAACACGGTGCCCGAGTGCTGGCAGATGGTGCGGGCCTGTCGCGAGGCGGGCGTGCGGCTGATGGTCGGCCACAAGCGACGGCTACGGCCACCGTGGGGACGGATGATCGAGCTGCGGGAACAACTCGGGGCACCCCTGGCCATCACGTCGTGCGCTTACCACGACGCGCGGCAATACGATCACCAGGGCTGGTGGACCCGCCGCGAGGCCTGTGGCGGCCTGCTGCCGGTGATCGGTGTTCACATCATCGACTGGATGCGAGCCATGTGCGGCGACGTAGCCACCGTGCGGGCCGTCTCGCCCCCACAGGTCGACACCCGCTACGACTTCCCCGACACGATGCACGTCACGCTGACGTTTCATTCCGGCGCCGTCGCCACCCTGGCCGCATCGCTGGTCTTCCCGGCGTGGAAATTCCGCGAGGCCGGTGGACCGATCGTGATGTTCGAAAACGGCGGCTTGAGATTCGAACCCTTCATGGACCACCTCGACATTTCCTGGCAACACCGCGACGATCCGACAGCGCACCATGAACGATTCGACGACCTGGGCTTCGACCACGCCTACCGCCTGGAACTGGGCGACTTCGTCAAGTGGATCGACGACGAGTCGTACCAGGGATGCCTGGGCTGGGAGGAGGGTCTGCGGTGTGTCGAGGTGATGGAGGCCGCCGACCGTTCGGCAGTCTCCGGCGGTGAACTGCTCTCGCTGCCGCTGTATCCGGAACTGGAGGATCAGACGTGAGACCGGTCGACAACAGCAGTCCCGGCACGCCCGATCGCTGGTACCTGCTCTCCTACGTCGCCACGACCTACTTCGCGATCTACGCTCACCGGAACCTGATCAACTACATCCAGCCCTCGCTGATGGCATCAATCGGCGACGGGGGCCTGGGTCTCGACGAGTCACAGCTGGCATGGGTCGGCCCGGCCTGGCAGTTGCCTTACTGTTTCTCCCAGCTGTTTGCCGGTTATCTCTCGGACCGCTTCTCGCGTCGCCGCGTGATTCTCTGGAGCCTGCTGGCCAGTTCAGCTTGCCTGGCCGCGATGGGCCTGGTCAGCAACCTGTCTGAGTTACTCGTGGGCCGTGCGCTGCTGGGGCTGGCCCAGGCCTGTTCGGTACCGGCAATGGCCGGTGCGATCGCCGACTGTTTCCGGCCGCACACCCGCTCGAAAGCGATGGCTTTCTACCTGTTCAGCTACAACGCCGCGGTGATCGTCGCCGGCAAGTACGGTGGTGCGATTGCCGATCTGCCGGCCCAGCACATACCCGGCACCCCCGCATCCTGGTCGATCCACGGCTGGCGGTTGTCTCACTTCATCTTCGCCGCCGGGGGGTTGCTCGCCTGGGTGGTACTGCTGAAGGTGCTTCGCGAGCCGGTTCGGACCGAGCGACGCGAGCATCACGGGCTGGGCACCACGGGCGGATCGATCTGGCAGACTCTTGGCCAGGTCTTCCGTGTCCCCTCCTTCCACCTGATGTACCTGGTGTTTTGCTGCGCGGGCATCGTGATCCAGCTCTCACGGTTCTGGTTTCCCCAGCGGTTCTACAAGATATTCCACGAATCGCTGGGTTGGAACCAGGAGGACATCGGCAGTTTCTCGACCTTCTGGATCCAGATCGGCAGCATGACCGGACTGCTGCTTGGTGGCCTGCTGGCCGATCGACTGGTGCGGCAGACCTTTCGCGGCCGGGTCTGGGTGCAACTGGCCGGCTGGCTGCTGCTGACACCCTGCCTGGTGGTGATCGGCACCCAGCAAAGCCCGCTGATCCTGCGAGTGGCCATGCTGTTGATGGGACTGGGGCTGGGAGCCTTCCAGGCCAACTTCTGGACCGCGTCGTTCGACGTGATCGACCCGGCGGCCCGCTCAACGGCCATCGGTTTGTTCAACCTCTCGTCAGGCCTGCTGGTCTCGACATGGATCGACCCGTTTCTCGGCTGGCTCGAAGCCGACGCCCAGCAGCAGGGCGAGTCAATTCTCGGTACCGTGATCGTGTCGGTCTCGGGTGTCGGCGTCGCAGCCATCGCGCTGCTGGTCGCGTTGCTCTGGTGGACACTGCCCCGCGACCACATCAATCACGACAGCAAACCCCCCGATGTCACTCCCTGAACGGCCAGGCCTCGGGTCCTCGTAACGGCCTTGCCCTCTCGCGGGCACCGCGTGACAATGGCGAGTCTCCAGGACAAGAGGACGTTGATTGATGCGTTTGCTCATCACGCTGCTGTTGTCGGCGATTGTCGTCGGCCCCGGATCGTCTCGGCTCGAGGCGGCTCGCAAACAAAAAGACCCCAACGTCACGCGGGCAATCAACAAGTCGCTTGAGTACCTGAAGCGGGAACAACGACGGCAGGGGTACTGGGAAGCCCGTGGAGGCCAGTACCGCGTGGCCATGACCGCCCTGGCCGGCACCGCGATGCTCTCGGAAGGTTCGACCACGACCACCGGCAAGTACGGTCGGCAAATCCAGCTTGCCGTGGATTTCCTGGTCGACCAGTCCCGCAGCAGCGGCCTGATCGGCTACAAGAGTGACTACCGCTACACCTACGGCCACGGCTTCTCGATGCTGTTTCTCTCGCAGGTCTACGGCGAGGAGGAGGATGCCGAGCGGCGACGGAAGCTGAAGCAGGTGCTCAAGAAGGCCGTCGTGTTTTCGGCCAAGGCCCAGACCACCCGCGGCGGCTGGGGTTACGTCTCGGCCAAGGACGGCAGCGACTTCGACGAGGGTTCAACCTGCATCACGCAGGTGCAGGGCCTGAGAGCCTGCCGCAACGCGGGCATACCCGTCCCCAAGGAAATCATCGACAGGGCACAAAAGTACATCCGCGACTGCATGACGCCGGATGGAGGCATTCGTTACCGCTTCGGACAAAGTGGCGGGGCCCGGCCACCGATCACCGCCGCCGCCGTCGCCTGCATGTTCAATTCGGGCCAGTACGACACCGACCAGGTCAAGAAGATGATGGCCTACTGCGAAAAGAATGTCTGGCCCGGTCGAGGCGTGACCAGCCGGTTCGGCCACTGGCATTACACCCACTACTACTTCTCGCAGGTCATGTACCGTTCGGGCGAAGAGAAGTGGCAGAAATACTCCGACGCGATCAAGAAACAGCTGCTGAGGACCCAGTCGAGTTCGGGAGCCTGGATGGAAGGCTACATCGGACCGGTCTACACGACGTCGATCAACGCGACGATTCTCCAGCTGGAAAACGGCTACCTGCCGATCTACCAGCGGTAACCCGACCCGCGTCACGGCTCGGCCCGGAAGCCACCCGCAGATCGTCTTCTACACGATGCTGCTGCTCGGGCTGGACGTCCTCTGCGAGGCCCGTGGCACCGACCGCTGGCGGCGGCTTGGCTTCGCTGTCACCGCCTGCCTGGTCACGATCGTGGTCGGCCGACTGAGGCATCGCCGCGACCCGGCGAACGCGCAGACTCCCCGTTGCCGCAAGCCGCGACACGGGTGGCTGTTGTCCCCTGTCCGGAATGTCCGATACAATACGGGGCGTCCTGGTTCTCGAGAACACCCCGACATGCTCGACCTGGTAACCGGCACAGCGCAGCGTGGCCGCGGTGGGATCACCCGCCGCGATGCACTCTCGGTCGGTTCGCTGGGCCTGGGAGGACTGGGACTGGGCAGCCTGCAGTTGTCGTCACTCCTGCGGGCCCGGGCCGCCTCGACCAACACAGTCCGTGACAAGTCGATCGTCCTGCTGTTCCTGACCGGTGGTCCCAGCCAGATCGAAACCTTCGACCCGAAGATGACGGCTCCGGCCGAAGTCCGCAGCGTCAACGGCGAACTGACCACCAGCCTGCCGGGCGTGACCTTCGGGGGAACCTTCCCGCGGCTGTCCCGGTTTGCCGACCGCATGGCAATCGTCCGATCTTTTACGCACGGCAATGCCAACCACACCGGAGGCGCCCAGGACGTGATGCGGGGCGGGACCGGGAACCAGGTCGGCATGGGCTCGATCGCGACACGCCTGCGCGGCACCAATCACCCGCGGACAGGAATGCCCACCCAGGTCTACGTCAGCCACCAGGAGCCGGACCCGCAGTTCAACAAGGAGCGACTGCGGCTGCTCGAAGCGGCCGGGGCCGGGGAACTGGGCGCCGCCTATGCCCCGTTCGATCCACTGGGCGACGGACCGGTCAACCAGAACCTCACGCTGAACATCCCCCGCAACCGCCTCTCCGACCGACGCTCGCTGCGGCAATCGCTCGATCGACTCGCCCGCCAGACCGACGCGAAAGGGGTGATGGAAGGGATGGATCGGTTCGAGCAACAGGCCTTCAACCTCCTGCTCGGCCAGGGCCGCCGGGCCTTTGATCTCTCCAACGAGGATCCTGCACTGGTCCGCCGCTACGACACCGGACAATTCAACACGGCGCTGCGGGTCAAGACCCGCTACTCGACACTCGGTCGCCAACTGCTGTTGGCACGGCGTCTCTGCGAGGCCGGTTGCGGCTTCATCACGGTCCACAACCCGGGCTGGGACATGCACGGTGGCACCACCCAGTTCAACATCCCCTTCGGCATGGAACGGCTGGGCCGGCCCGTCGACCAGGCCGTCAGCGTGTTTCTCGAGGACCTGCAGCAACGCGGGCTCTCCGACAAGGTGCTGCTGATCATCACCGGCGAATTCGGGCGGACGCCGAAGGTCAAGCCCGATGGCGGCCGCGATCACTGGCCCCGGCTGAGTACCCTGGCGTTTGCCGGAGGAGGGCTGCCGATGGGCCAGGTGATCGGTCAGTCGAATCGCAACGCCGGAGAACCCGCCACCCGGCCCGTCTCGCCCCGGGACCTGTTCGGCACGGTTCTGGCCACGATGTTCAACGTCGGTGCGCTGAGGCTTTTGCCCGACGTGCCTCGCGATGTTGCCCGGCTCGTCGAAGGCGCCCGGCCGATTCCTGAACTGGTCGGCTAGAGCCGCTCGCCGGCAGCGTTGCCCGCGGCCTCCGGACCGGGCTATCCTGTGTCGCCCCGCAGGGGCTGGTTGCCACTTCACACGAGACCAGGAGCAGACTGGGCATGGGAATTCTGGATCGGTTCAAACTCGATGGCCGGATTGCACTCGTTACCGCCGGCTCGGGACCGCAGTTCGGCAGCAGCCTGACCGAGGGCCTGGCCGAGGCGGGGGCGACGGTGATCTCGGCATCGCGATCGCTGGAGCGAAACGAGGAATTCGCCGCGGGACTTCGTGAACGGGGACACGACGTTCATGCAGCACAGGTCGACATCACCGACGTCGATTCGATTCGCGCGCTGCACGATACGGTCATCGCCGCGCACGGAACGCTCGACGTACTGGTCAACAGTGCCCTGGCTCGCGATGGCCACGCGGGCGCGTTCGAGGAACAGACACCGGAAATGATCGGCCGCTCGGCGGCAGGCGACTTTACCGGACTGTTCGCCATTTGCCAGGCCTTTCTTCCTGACATGGTGGCCCAGGGCCGCGGCTCGATCATCAACATCTCGAGCATCTACGGAGTGGTGGGCAACGACCCGACGATCTACCAGGGAACCGACATGAAGCAGCCGGGCACCTACACGTTCGTCAAGGCCGGCATGATCAACTTCACCCGCTACCTGGCCAGCTACTATGGCAAGCAGGGGGTGCGGGCCAACTGCATCAGCCCGGGCGGTTACTTCAACGACCAGCCCGAGGCGTTTGTCGAGGCCTACACGCAGCGGGTCCCGATCGGACGGATGTTGCACAACGAGGACATCAAGGGAGCGATCGTCTACCTGGCCTCGGACGCCTCGGAATACGTCAGCGGTCAGAACCTGCTGGTTGACGGGGGCTGGACGGCGGTCTAGCCGAACGCCGTGGCCTGTTGGATCGCTACTCGATGTAGATGAACTCGTCGAGATTGAACAACACCAGGCAGTAGTCAGCCAGCGTTTCATCGAACCCGACCTCGCCTCGCTCCAGAAAGGCCCGTCCCAGCGACAGTTCGTCGGGACCGGGACCACGGCCCAACGCCAGCCGATACGCCCGCTCAACGACAGCCACCGGTGCCGATCCAACCTCGGACTGAAGCCGTCGAGCGAATCCGCGGGCCAGGCGATCCAGCTCGGGACTGTTCAACAGCGTCAGGGCCTGGCCGGCGTGCGAACTCTGGTTTCGTCGTCCACAGCTGACCATCGTGCCCGGCGCATCAAAGTCCGACAGCAGCGGCGGCCGGTTGTTCCGCTTGACGAACAGGTAGATCGTCCGCCGGTTGTGCTGGAACGAATCGGGCTCGGCCTGCCAGCTGCCCTTGTACTGCAATGCGGCGATTTCCGGGGGCAGTGGCAACCGCACACCCGGCCCACCGCCGGCACGGTTCAACTGTCCACTGACAACCAACAGGCTGTCCCGCAGAATTTCGGCCTCCAGCCGCCTCCGCCGAGCCTTCCACAACCACTGGTTCTCCGGATCCGCGTCGTGGCCGCGGGGATTGACGAAGGTGCTGGATTGACGGTAGGTGGCCGAGAGCAGCATCAGGCGGTGCAGGTGTTTCACGCGGCCGCCCGACGAGATCAATTCGGCGGCAAGCCAGTCGAGCAACTCGGGATGGGTGGCCGCGGCCCCCATGGCCCCGAAGTCGTTGGGCGTGGCAACAATGCCCTGTCCAAAGTGATGCTGCCAGAGCCGGTTGACGAACACCCGTGCTGTCAACGGATTCGATTCGGCAGCCAGCCATTCCGCCAGCACCGTCCGGCGTCCGGTCGAGAGTTCAGAATCCTGCTCGCCAACCTCGTCGATCGCCGGGCGTCGCCTGCCTGCGATCGCCCGGGGCCGAACCGTTCTGCCCGGCGACACCATCACCACCGGAAAGGCCGGAAAGACCTCCTCGCCGCGATCCCGAACAACACCGCGAACCAGCAGATGTGTCGCCGGCACCTTGCGACCCCGGTCCAGGATCGCCATCACTGAATCCACCGGCGGTGGTTCCCCGGCCAGCGTTTCCTGCAACCGTTTCTGTACGGCGAGGTACTCACGTTGCTGATCGCCGACGAGGCTCTCGCGGATCTGTTTTTCACTGACCTGCAGCGCCTGCTCGGCCGCAGCGGCCAGGCGGGACTGATCGGGAGTTCGCTGAGCCGGATCGGTGGCCAATGCCATCCGCGATTCCCTGTCCAGCTTCTGCTTCCGCTCGGCAACGAGTCGCTCGCGGACGGGCTGCTCGATCACCTCGAGCTGTTTTCTCACTTCGTCGCGCTGCTGCATCCACTTCTTGCGGGCCTGTTCCCGCAGCGTGCGCTGGGTCGACGCCACGAGCGGGATGTCGACGGCCTGGCTGGCGGCAAAGAAGGCCTGCAGGCGATAGTAGTCGACCTGGGTGAGCGGATCGAACTTGTGGTCATGACAGCGTGCACAGCCGAACGTGACGCCAAGAAAAGCGGTTCCGACAGCGTCGACCATCTCGGTCATTCGCTCCTGGCGGTTTTTCGCGTCGTCCTGCTTGCCGGCATTCAACCGCAGCGGACCAAGCCGGTGCAGTCCCAGTGCCGCCAGGGCACCCCGGTCATCGGGAAACAGCTCGTCGGCGGCAATCTGCTCGCGGACGAATCGGCCAAACGGCTTGTCCTGGTTCAACGAGTCGATCGCCCAGTCACGGTATCGCCACGCATGCGGCCTGGGGTCGTCGTACTCGAAACCGTCACTGTCGGCAAAACGGACAACATCCAGCCAGTGCTGCGCCCAGCGTTCGCCGTAGGCGGGCGAGGCCAACAGGCGATCAACCAGCCGTTGCCAGGCGTCCGGTCGACGATCGGCCAGAAAGCGGTCGATTTCCGCGGGCGCCGGCGGCAGCCCGACCAGGTCAAAATACAGCCGGCGAACCTGGATCCGGCGAGACGCCGGCGGGGCCGGGGCAAGGTCGTGTTGCTCGAGTGTCCAGCCAATGAACGCATCGACGGGCGTCTGTGACCAGGCCGCATCTCGTGGCATCGGGACCGCGGGACGGGCCACCGGCCGAAACGCCCACTCGACTTCCTCGCCGCAAACGCAGACCTCCAGCGTGACCAACGCGAGCAGGAAAGCTGGAATGATACGGTGCATTGATAAGCCTCGTCGGGAGGTCCCATTTTCCGGGGTACCCGGGCGAGCGGTCAACCCGGGGTACAGTTTCGGTGGGTGTGCTGCGACCGACATCGGCAGCAACTCATGCCGCCTTCCGGCCGATTCCCTGCTCGGGTAGGCTATACCCACGATGATTCCCATCCGTCCTACCAGCTTCGGTCCCCGGTTCCCCATCAGCCGCCGCGACTTTCTCCTGCAGGAAGGTCTCGGCTTCGGTGCGATCGCGCTGGGCTCGCTGCTGGCCCGCGACGGACTCGCTGACGGGACTGCCCCGTCGAATCCGCTGTCGGCACGACCGGCCGCTGTCGAGCCGCCGGCCACGTCGGTGATTTTCCTGTTCATGGCCGGAGGTCCCAGCCAGGTCGAGACATTCGATCCCAAGCCCGAATTGAACCGCCTGCAGGGAAACCCCGTCCCTGCCAGCTTCGGGAAGGTGCAGACACAGCGGGTCGACGAGAAATCGTTGCTGCTGGGTTCCCGACGGACGTTCCGACCGTGCGGCGAGAGCGGCCTGGTGATGTCGGACCTGTTTCCGCACCTGGCCGGCTGTGCCGACGACCTGTCGGTCGTCCGTTCGATCCACGCCGACAGCATCGTGCACTCCGCGGCGCTGTACCAGATGAACACCGGGCGGATCCTGATGGGTCACCCGTCAATCGGTGCCTGGGCAACCTACGGACTCGGCAGCGAGAGTGACAACCTTCCCTCCTACATCGTGATGCTCGACCCCGACGGTACGCTGGTCGGCGGACCGCCCTGCTGGGGCGCTGGCTTCTTCCCCCCGATCTACCAGGGGACATTGTTCCGCCCCGAGGCTCCGCCGATCCTCAATCTCAAACCTTCGAAGGGCCGCACGCTGGATCGCCAACAACGCAATCTTCAGTTGTTGCGAGAGCTCAACCGGATCAACCGGCGACCCGTCGACATGGTGCTCGAAACCCGGGCGGCAACCTACGAGCTGGCCTTTCGCATGCAGCGGCATGCTCCCGAAGCGGTGGACCTGTCGCGGGAGACCGNCGAAACACGGNANCTCTACGGGATCGGNCGNCCCGAAACCGAGGAATTCGGGAGACGNTGNCTGCTNGCCCGCCGGCTNGTCGAACGTGGTGTNCGCTTCGTGCAGCTGTACTCCGGCGGCGGNCCGGGCAACATGACCTGGGACGGTCATTCCGACATCGAGGAAAATCACCAGCGGATGGCCGGNCAGGTCGANGCGCCNATCGCCGGGCTGCTCAAGGACCTGAAGCGTCGCGGAATGCTCGATCGNACGCTGATCGTCTGGGGTGGAGAATTCGGNCGNACACCGATGTCGCAGGGCAAGACCGGNCGCGACCACAGCCCTTTCGGGTTCTCGATGTGGCTGGCCGGAGCGGGGTTGAAGGGNGGCCGGATGGTCGGNGCAACCGACGAAATCGGTTTGCGNGCCGTCGAGCAGCCGTATCACGTTCGCGATCTGCACGCCACGATCCTCGACCGACTCGGCCTCGACCACGACGCCCTGACCCATCGGCACAACGGTCGCGAGGAGCGGTTGACCGACATCGGCGGTCGAGTGATTTCCGAGCTGTTGTAGATTCCGGTATCGTGTGAACCGAATCGGCCGGTCCGCTGCACACACCGAGAGAGCTTCCGATGCCAAAATGGACACACCTGTTGCCCGCGATCCTCCTGCTCGCCCCCGGGAACCGGCTGGCCGCGCAGGACAGGCCCGGCGAGACGGTGATCTCGATCCAGGCCGACGTCGTGTATGGACACAAGTTCGGCCTGGCTCTGACCTACGACGTGCTGCAACCGTCGAACCACAACCGGGCCGCCGTGCTGTTTATGGTCAGCGGTGGCTGGCATTCATCCTGGAGTCCCCCCGAAAAACTGGTCGAACAGTTTCGGCCGCTGCTGCAGAAGGGTTTTACCGTGTTCGTCGTACGGCACGGCAGCAGCCCGAAGTTTCTGGTTCCCGAGTGCGTGGCCGACGTCCGCCGTTCGGTTCGGCACATCCGGGCCAACGCCAAACGATTCCAGGTCGATGCCGGCCGGCTGGGTGCCTTCGGCGGCAGTGCCGGTGGACATCTCTCGCTGGTGCTGGGCACGTCCGGTGACGACGGAAACCCCAGGGCCCGGGACTCCCTGGAGAAACACTCCAGCCGTGTCGCTGCCGTCGTCGCCTATTTTCCTCCAACCGACCTCGCACCCTACCTTGATCCGGCAGCTGGATTTCTCGAACGATTCCCGGCCCTGAAGTTCGATCCCAAGCTCTCCCAGGCCAACTCGCCACTGCACCACGTGACCGCTGACGACGCGCCGTCGCTGCTGATTCACGGCGACAAGGACAAGCTGGTGCCCATCTCGCACAGCCGCAAGATCCTCAAAGCCTTCAGTGAAAAAAAAGTCCCCAGCCGGTTGCTGGTGATCAAGGATGCCGCCCACGGTTTCGGTGGAGAGGACCGCAAGCGAGCTGAAGAGGCGATGGCCAACTGGTTTGTCCGCTACCTGGGGCGCCCGAAAACGTCAAAGGAGTCCTCGAGATGATCTGCCGGGTTTTCACAGCCTGCCTGTTCCTGGCCGGCTCGCTGGTCGCCGCCCCACGACCCAACGTCGTCGTCGTTCTCTGCGACGACCTCGGCTACGGAGATCTCGCCTGTTTTGGCAACCCGGTTGTCAAGACGCCACACCTGGACCGTTTTGCCCGGGGTGGGCTGAAGCTGACCAGCTGCTATGCCGCCGCGGCCAACTGCAGCCCGGCCCGCGCGGGCCTGCTGACGGGTCGCACGCCCTACCGGGCGGGAATCCACAACTGGATCCCCATGTTCTCGCCCATGCATCTCCGTCGTGGTGAAATCACACTTTCCCGCCTGCTGCAGCAGTCCGGCTACACCACCTGCCACGTGGGCAAGTGGCACCTCAACGGCCGCTTCAATCTGGACGACCAGCCCCAGCCTTCCGACCACGGTTTCGACTACTGGTTCAGCACTCAGAACAACGCGTTACCCAGCCATCGAGATCCTGACAACTTTGTCCGCAACGGGAAGCCGGCCGGGCCGCTCGAGGGCTATTCCAGCCAGCTGGTCGTCGACGAAGCACGGCGTTGGATCAGTTCGGTTCGCGACAAGTCCAAGCCTTTCTTCCTGTTCACCTGTTTCCACGAACCCCACGAACCGATCGCGTCGGCAGAGATCTTCGAGCGGCCCTACGCCGCACTGGACAATCCCTCCCAGATCCGGCACCACGGCAACATCACGCAGATGGACCATGCCTTCGGCCGATTGCTGGCCACGCTCGAGGAACACAAGCTCGACGAGAACACGCTGGTCATTTTCACCAGCGACAACGGGCCGGCGATCACCCGATACCATCCTCACGGCTCCACCGGGCCGCTGCGTCAGAAGAAGGGTCATCTCTACGAGGGAGGCATTCGCGTGCCGGGCATCATTCACTGGCCCGGCCACACGCAGCCGGGCACGACCAGCGACACACCCGTCAGTGGCGTGGACCTGTTGCCGACAATCTGTGCCGCCGCCGGTGTCGCGCTGCCGGAGAATCGCAAGCTCGACGGGACCAACATCCTGCCGTTGCTGGCAGGACAACCGCTCCTCCGCCGACAGCCCCTCTACTGGCAATTTCACGTGGCCAGCAGCAAGCCAAAGGTTGCCCTCCGCGACGGGGACTGGAAACTGCTGGCGCATCTGCAGGGACCGCAGCTTGGACCCTTTGGAGGTATCCGGCCAGAAGACCAACACGCGATCAAGACACAGACCATCGGCAAGCTGGAACTCTATAACCTCAAGACCGACATCGGTGAAACACGTGACCTGGTCTCCAGCCAGCCCGCACGCCTGGCAAGAATGGCCACGGTCCTCAAGCGGCTGTTCACCGAGGTCCAGGACGAATCACCCACCTGGCCGGCCTGGAAATGGCCCGGACATGAAGGAAAACGGATCGCCTGGGCGGGTCGGTTCCGGGGCAATGGCTGGAGAAGCAACGGTGGCAGCCATCCAGACGCGCGGGTACCCACGCACTGGTCGGCCACGAACAATATCGCCTGGGCCACGCCGCTGCCGACCCGCAGCAACAGCCTGCCGGTCTTTTCCCGCGGGGCGGTCTTCACCTGCATCGAACCGTTCGGCCTGGCCAAGCTCTCCCTGGCCGACGGCAAGATTCTCTGGAAACGTACCAGCAGTTACACCGACATCACCTCGCCGGGCGACTGGACGGCGATCCGCAAGGAAGTTGACCGGCTCAAACAGTTGACCGATGCAAGAGCTGCCCTGGCAAAGCAGCGCGAGAAACTCGAGGACAGTCTCGACAAGGCCAAGGACCAGAAAGCGGTACTGGCAGCGATCGAGAAGATCGAGTCGCAGGAAGAAAAACTGGGAGAGCAGATCGCCGCGATGCCGCGGGCCGCTCGTTACTCGCTCCCGATCACGCAACGGCAATACAACGGTTACACGACCGCCACACCGGTCACCGATGGCCGCCTGGTCTGGGCCGTCTTCGGCAATCGCGTGGTCACCTGCTTCGATGTCGACGGAAACCGCCAGTGGGCCAGGGTGCTGCCAGACAATCCGCAGTCGATGTGGGGCCATTCGGCCAGCCCGTTGCTGGTCGCCGGGCGATTGATCGTGCCGATCGAAGATATCGTCGCACTCGATCCGGAAACCGGAAAGGAACTCTGGCGGACCGGCTACGGGCAGACCTGGGGCTCGCCGGTCCGGGCCGAGATCAACGGCCGGCCACTGATCCTGATGGCCAACGGCCGGATGGTCCGCCCCCGCGACGGCAAGATCATCGGGCGAATGTCACCCCTGGAACGTTCCTCACCGGTTGTTGTCGGCAACACCGCGTTTTACATCGGCCAGAGAGCCGAGGCGTTCCCGCTGCCGGATCGACTTGACCCCAAGGCGACCAAGCGGCTGCGACCCAAGCCGCTCTGGGAAGCCAGCCCTCCCGGCGGTGGCTTCAGTGCGTCGCCGATCGTCCACGACGGACTGATCTACTGCGTGGCCACCCGGGGAATTCTCACGGTCCTCGAGACAAACACCGGCAAGACTGTCTACACCCGTCGGCTCAACCTCGGCAACGGACCGGCCTGGCCAAGCGTGCTGCATGCCGGCCAGCACGTCTATGTCAGCAACCGTGACGGCAACACGGTCGTCTTCAGGACCGGCCGGACCTACCAGGAGGTGGCTCGCAACAAGCTCGAGGAATTCATCTCGACGCCGGTCGTCCACCGTGACCGGATCTACATCCGGACCTACCGGCACCTGTACGCCATCGGCAAGTAGGAAAGACCGGTCCCGAGCGTGCAGCGGCTGGTGACTTCGTGTCGGGTCGCGACGACGGGGCCGTGGGCCTGTCGGCCTGCTTCGTCCTCCCACTCTACATCGTCGCCTTCGTGGCCGGGGTCAACCTGCTCGCCTGGGGGATTGCCGAACGAAACAATCGCCGATCGGAAAAGCACGTCCGGGCCGACGATGTCGACAGCGACCTCAGGCAATCACCCCGGTGACCGGCTCGCCATCGAATGCCGCGCGGTGCCCGCGACCGGCGCGGTCAAAGATCGTCAGCTGCGGATCAACACCGACCAGGTCGTACATCGTCGCCACGTGGTCGGCGCTGCTGACCGGGTGATCGACCGGCCAGGCAGCATGCCGGTCGCTGCGACCATACACCGTGCCCCGGCGGATGCCGGCCCCGGTGTAGACGATGAACCCGCATTGAGTCCAGTGGTCCCGGCCGGCACTTTTGTTGACCTTGGGAGTCCGACCCATCTCACCCATCAACACCACCAGCGTGTCGTCGAGCATGCCGCGGGCGTGGAGATCCTCGACCAGCGCCGAGTAACACTGGTCGAGTGTCGGCAGCAGAAAATTCTTCAGCAGCTTGAAGTTGTTGCCGTGCGTGTCCCACTGGCCGCCACCGATCTTGCCGTTGAGCTGTGACTCGAAGGTGATACCGACAAACCGGGTCCCCGCCTGGACGAGCCGGCGTGCTGTCAGCAGGCAGGAGCCGAACAGGTGGTCGCCGTAGCGTCGCCGCGTCTGCTGTTTTTCGCGAGACAGGTCGAAAGCGTCTCGGGTGCGGGTCGACGTCAACAGTTCCATCGCCTTCTGCTGAAAGTGATCCAGGCTGCCCACAGCCAGGCTGCCGGCCAATCGGCCTCGACTTCCGTCAACAGCGGCCAGCAGGTCGCGGCGGCGGTCCAGCCGCGCCGGACCCAGGCCCGGTTGGCGATCCAGCGCCGGCAGCTGGGGATCGGCATAGGGAACCGGCGGATCGACGTGCGCGTTGCGACCCTCGATCGATTCGCGAAACTTCGGTTCGTAGGTGGTAAACAGCGGGTCATACCGCTGGCCCAGGAATCCACCGTAGGGACCGGCACGATGCTTGGACTGGCTGTGACCTGGAAACGCCGGCATCCAGACGTAGTTGGGAACACCCGGCGATTCGATCCCGGCCACCTGCATCACCGAGCCGATACTGGGATGATCGGACGGCTTGAAATGGTTGCCGTTGACGACCGGGCCAGAGTAGCCGGTCAACAGGTTGTACGGGCTGTGGGTGTTGTAGAGATGCGTGTGGGTGCGAACGACGCACGACTGGTGCATGGTCCGGGCCGTCTGTGGCATCAACTCGCAGACATCCAGTCCCGGGACATTGCTGCGAATCGGACGAAATTCTCCCCGAACCTCCGCCGGGGCATCGGGCTTCATGTCGAACATGTCGAGATGGCTGGGCCCGCCCAGCAGGTTGATCAAGATCACCGAGCGGGCCGGCGCAGCGGCACCACGATCCTGTTCAGCTGCCAGCAAATCGGGCAACGACAGTCCACCGGCCAACCCCAATCCGCCGGCCTGCAGCAGGTCGCGACGGGTCAGACCGTCGCACAATCGGCTGACGCGTCCCTGGATTCGCAACATGCTCACCTCTGAACAATGACTGCACGCATTCTAGAACACCGATACGTTCCCTGTCATCTGGTATCGGCAGGATCGAGAGTAGCAAGCGAGGAATCCCGATGGCGTGTTCCCCGTCAATCGAACCACTTTTTTTCTCTCAAGTGGTTATTCTGGAAGGGGTACATCCGGTCCTCCTTGGAGTCAGCCCGCCATGAAACGTCGTTCCTTCGCCAAGCTCCTGGCACTGGGTGCCGGTTCCCAGTTGATCGGCGACGCGGAAACCGGCGAAGCAGCCAACGCCGAGGCTGCCGAGGCTGCTGATCCTGATCCTGCGGCGGAGGTGGCGGCGGATCTGTCCAAGGCGGTGGTCATTGACGACTACGTGGAACTGTCGCGCAAGAAACTGCCGCGGGCGACCTGGGAGTACATCTCGACGGGCTGCGAGGGCCAGGTCACCTTACACGACAACATCGAGGCATTTCGCCGGATCGGAGTTCTGCCGCCGATCCTGCACGGCGTCGGTGCGGCCGACCTCTCGACCACCGTTCTCGGCCAGAAGATCGCGATGCCGGTGATGCTGGCTCCGGTGGCCGGGCTGCGGATGTACCATCCCGACGGTGCGCTGGCTTCGGCCCGCGCGGCCGGCGCGGCCGGAACCATCTGTGCGGTCAGCAGCAGTGCCTTTCACAGTGCCGAGGAGATCGGGGCAGCTGGCGACGGACCGAAGTGGTTCCAGATCTACATGCCCAAGGACAACGGTGTCGCCAGGGCGTTGATCGAGAGGGTCGAGGCTGCCGGATTCAAGGCACTCGTGGTCACCGTGGACCTGGGCGAGCGCAAGGATGCCGATCGCCGCAACAAGTTCGGGGTTCCCAAGCAGATGCTGCTGAAACACCTGCGGGATGTCGGCCACAAGCAACTGCATGACGGGATGAGCCAGGCCGAGATCGAGGCCTTCAACCTGGGGGCATGGCGGCTGTCGATGTCGTGGGACATCATCGACTGGCTGAGAGGAATCACCCGGTTGCCGCTGGTCGTCAAGGGAATACTGGGAACGTCGGACGCCAGACGGGCTGTCAAGGAAGGCGCCGACGCGATCGTTGTCAGCAACCACGGGGGCCGCCGGCTCGACGGAATGCCGGCGTCGATCGACCGAATGCGGGCGGTGGCCGACGAGGTCAGCGGCAAGACCGAACTGCTGCTCGACAGCGGCATCCGTCGTGGGACCGACGTGATGAAGGCCCTGGCCCTGGGAGCCCGCGCGGTCCTGGTCGGCCGGCCCCAGGCCTGGAGCCTGGCAGCCGGGGGCGAAGCCGGGGTGCGACAGATGCTCGAATATCTCCGGCAGGAACTGGAGATGACGATGATCTCCTGTGGTTGCCCTGACGTGGGGTCCATCAACGCCAACCTGCTCCTGAATCAACCAACGGTGGGTTGAGACAAACGCCGAGGTCGCCCCTGACCGGCGAGCGACGCGACCTGAGCGGCTGGCCTCCCGCTGCGTTTCGCGCCAACGTATACTGGCATAAAGACAAAAGTGTTCGCGGAGCAACCCGGTGGCCAGTAACAAGCATGATCGTTGCTCTGGCCCGATCACGCGGCGGCGTTTCCTGACAGCGGGATCGCTGGGCGTTTCAGGGATGGGTCTGGCCGATGTCATGCGACTGCGGGCCCAGGCCGCACCAGGACTGACCGCGGCACCCGATACGTCCTTCCTGTTCGTGTGGCTGCCGGGTGGCCCACCGCACATGGAAATGTATGACATGAAGCCCGATGCGCCGGCTGATTACCGGGGCATCTTCAACCCGGTTTCGACAACGGTGCCCGGGCTGGATGTCTGCGAGCTGATGCCTCGCCACGCGCGGATTGCTCACAAGTACAACATCGTCCGCTCGATTTCACACACGTTCGCCGACCATGGCGGTGGCCACAAGCGGCTACAGACCGGTCGCAAGCCGGCCACGCCAACCGGGACCGTCAACGACGCGCCCGCGACCGGTGCGATTGTCTCGAAGGCCCGCGAAGGGGTCCGGGTGGGCCTGCCCAACTACATCTCCTGTACCCCCAACGGCCGCCAGGGCACCGACGTGTTTGCCTTCGGCTCGGCCTATCTCGGTCCCAGCTACGTGCCGTTTGCCGTCCCCGGCAATCCGGGTGCTGAGAAGTTCGAGGTCAAGAACCTGGGACTTTCTCGCGCACTCGAGGACCGGCTTGATGATCGCGTCGCGCTGCTGAAAGGTTTCGACAACCTGCGGCGGAACATCGACCAGGACGGATCGCTGGGGTCGATCGACAAGTTCAACGAGCAGGCCCTTAGCCTGTTGACCAGCGACAGAGCACGCCAGGCCTTTGATCTCTCCGGGGAACCCGCGCACATTCGTGACCGTTACGGACGTCACTGCTGGGGTAACCGCTGCCTGCTCGGCCGGCGGCTGATCGAGGCGGGTTGCAGTTTTGTCACGGTCGTACTCGAAAACCCCTACAAGTCGGGCGTGCCCTCGTCAAAACAGGGTGTCTACAACTGGGACTCGCACGCGGTCAACTGCCATATTTTCGAGGATGCCAAGGTCCGGCTGCCGATCTACGACCAGGCGATCACGGGACTGGTCGAGGACATTCACGAGCGGGGATTGGCCGACGGAAAACTGGTTCTGGTTGTCACCGGCGAATTCGGCCGCACCCCGCGACTGACCACACGCCGGGGATCACGGACCGGCGTCGATCAGCCCGGTCGTGATCACTGGCCCCAGGCGATGAGCCTGCTGGCAACCGGTGGCGGGATGACCAACGGCCAGGTCGTCGGCTCGACCAATTCCCGGGGCGAACATCCCCGGGACCGGGCACTCGATCCCAACGACCTCTGGGCCACCGTCTACCGTCACCTGGGAATTGATCCCGAATGGACGTACCCCGATCACAGCGGACGACCAATGCCGATCCTGCCCTGGGGCAAACCGATCAGCGAGTTGGTCTAGCCGCTTTCCGAAAACAGCAACCGGCGGTCTCGATGTTCCATTACGCACGTTTCCTGTCGCTTCTTTTCCTGGTTACCGCCACCGCCCACGCACAGGAGTGGACCCGGTTCCGGGGCCCCAACGGGACCGGCATCAGCGACACCAAGGGGATTCCGGCCCAGTGGACCAGCACCGACTATCGCTGGAAAGCAACGTTGCCCGGCACGGGACTTTCGTCGCCGGTCGCCTGGGGAAACCGGGTGTTCGTCACGGCCGCCGATACCACGACCGGTCGACGATCCGTCACCTGCCTGGCGCTGGACACCGGCAAGCTGCTCTGGTCCCGCGACGAGTCCTTTTCCGCCTACAAGAAACACCGCCAGAACAGTTTTGCCTCCGGAACCCCGGCGGTTGACGCCCGGCGGGTCTACGCGATCTGGCAGTCCCGGGCCGGGTCGTCTCTGGTCTCCTATACCCACGATGGTACACCCGCCTGGAAAGTCCCGCTGGGATCATTCAAAGGCGGCCACGGACCGGCCACCTCGCCGATCGTTCACGATGGCACGGTCTATGTCTGCAACGATCACGAGGGACCCAGCTTTCTGCTGGCCGTCAACGCCGCCGATGGCCAGGTGAAATGGAAGGTTCCCCGTAGCGGCAAGCGGGCCTGCTACTGCACACCATGCGTCTTCCGGCGGCCCGGCCATGGTACCGAGATCATCTTTGTTCACTCCTACCAGGGCATCTGGGGCGTCGACTCTGTCTCGGGAAAAAAGCACTGGGCGATCGACGTCTTTGGCACCTTCAAACAACGTGCTATCGCCTCGCCCCTCGTGGCCGGCGACTTGATCATCGGCTCCAGTGGCTTCACCACCGCCAAGAAGAACATCGTGGCCGTCAGGCCGGGGAAAAAGATCAACGAGGTCTCCGAAGCGTTCCGCGTATCCGACTCGGTGCCTCATATCCCCACGCCACTGGTCTACCAGGATCACATGTACCTGTGGGCCGACATCGGTATCGTCTCGTGCATTGCACTGAAGACCGGCCAGCCGGTCTGGCGAAAACGTGTCGGCGGCAAGTTCTTCGGATCACCGATCTGTGTTGATGGCAGGCTCTTCGCCATCGATTCCAAGGGGCAGGTCATCGTGCTGGCAGCAAGTCCAAGCTACAAGCTGCTGGCCAGGAATCCGCTGGGAGAGGCCTCGCACGCGACGCCGTCGGTCAGTGGTGGCCGGCTGTTACTGAGGACCGACGGGCACCTGGTCGCCGTTGGCGGAGAATAGTTCGAGAACCTGGCAATGCCAAGAAACCCTGCCTTTCCGCTGCCGTTGATCGTCTTGCTGGCAATGGCACCGCTGGTGGCCAACGCCGGAGACGGTTACGTCGACGAAATCGGTCGGGACAAACCGGTTGCCTGGTGGCGGTTCAACCGGCCGCAGGCTCCGTTTCCGAGCCTGGGTTCTGCCACGCTGCCGGCCCGGACCGTTCGCACCGTCGAACCGGGAATTCCCGGACCGCGGTCAAAGCTGTTTCCGCTGTTCTCCAACAAGAACCTCGCCGTTGGACTCTCGGGCAGCGATCGGCTGGTCGTCGACGATCCGGGAAAAAACAGTCCGCTGGACTTTGCCAACGGCGACGCGATCACGCTGGAATCCTGGGTTGCCGTCGGCACGTTGGCCGACGGTCAGCACGCCTACCTGGTCGGCAAGGGTCGTACAAACAATCCCGGCCAGGCTGCCGCAAACCAGAACTGGGCTCTGCGGCTGACCGGAAACCGGGGCGTGGCCCGGATCAGTTTTCTTTTCCGCAACGCCGACAACCGCCCCGGCACCAACGACGATTTCCACCGCTGGACCTCCAACACCGGGTTCCCGCCCGGTGATGGCTGGCATCATGTGGCGGTCAGCTACGAGTTCGGCAAGCCCAAGAGCCTGCGAGGATATCTTGATGGCGAAGCCGTCTCCGGCACGTGGGATCTCGGAGGCCAGACAACCAAGCCCCCGGTCGTTGACAACGACCAGGTCTGGATCGGCAGTTCGCTGGGCGGGAACCCGGGCAACACGTTGCATGGGCGACTTGACGAGGTCGCCATCTACCGCGCGGCGCTGCCGGCGGCCCGCCTGGCGGCTCATTTCCAGACGACCAGGCCCGATCCACGGCTGGCCGAGCTGCCCGATAATGCGATTGCCGGCAATGCGGTTCTAGTCGAGGTGATCGAGGGCCTGCCCAAGACTGATGGCTGGGATTTTCTTCGTCCGCGGCCCGTCGAACGCTGGAAGCAGCCGGCCCTGGCACTGGTCGGCCTGCCCCGCAAGTACTCGGCCCGCGGGCTGATCGTTGATCGGCCCAGCCCCTTCCTGCTGCGATTGAGGACGAAATACCGTGCTCCCGCAGGCAAGTATCGCCTGCTACTGAGATCCCGGGGGGCGGCCAGGCTGGTGCTCGATGGCCGAATCATCGCCACCACCAACTTCATCAACCGCAACGCCAGCGGTCACGAGAATGTTCCCGAGCAACACCGCTCCAACCGCAAGGATCTTGTCAGCCTCTCTCCCGGTCACCAGCAGCGACTGGTCGATGTCGTTCTCGAAGACCGCGAGTACCTGGTGGTTGTCGAGGCGTTCGTGGGCGGTGCGGGCGTGAGAACCGAGTTGGGCGAATTGCTGCTCGGCCTGTCCGGGCCGGACCAGCCCTTTCACCTGTTGACGGCCTCCGGCCATCCGACCGTGGGACTCTCTGAAACCGATTGGGACTCGTATTCACAGGCGTTTGCCCGGCAACTGACCGGGCAAAACGACCAACGGCGGCGATCCAGCGATCCAACCGAACGGTCCTACTGGAACCAGCGTCACCGGTTGGCCCGTTCGACGGTGTCGCCGCTGCCTGTACCGAAATCCGACCAGCGGTTACCGGCCGTCGACAGCTGGTTGAAGCAGGCCGGAGCCAAGGGCCGCGACACACCACTGGTCAACGACCACGCGTTTTTCCGCCGACTGGTCCTGGACACCGCCGGTGTCGTGCCGGCTCCCGCGGAAGTCGACTGGTTTCTCGGCCGCCCCCGGTCAACACGTCGCGACGAAGCCATCGATCGGTTCCTGGCGGACCCGCGGTGGGCCGACCACTGGGTTGGTTACTGGCAGGATGTACTGGCCGAAAACCCGGGGATTCTCAAACCTCAGCTGAACAACACCGGCCCCTTCCGGTTCTGGATCCACGAGTCCTTCCGCGACAACAAGCCAATGGACCGTTTCGTCACCGAGCTGGTGATGATGCAGGGCAGCCGTTACGGGGGGGGTCCGGCCGGTTTTGCGATGGCAACCCAGAACGACGTTCCGATGGCGGCCAAGGCCCACGTGCTGGGAACGGCGTTCCTCGCTGTTGAACTCAAGTGTGCCCGTTGCCACGACGCTCCCTACCATCCGTTCCGTCAGGAACAACTTTTCAGCATCGCCGCGATGCTCAACCAGCGTCCATTGACCCTTCCCAAGACCAGCACGATTCCCGGGGGGGCACCCTCCGGAAATTCCCTGGTCAGGGTCTCGCTCTCACCTGGCGCGATCGTCGCACCCGCCTGGCCATTTGCCGACCTGGTCAGCGACGTACTTCCTGCCGGCGTGTTGCGAAATCGCAGCGACCAACGAGAACGACTCGCCGCACTGATCACATCGCCCCACAATCGACGATTTCCCCGCGTCCTGGTCAACCGGGTCTGGAAAAGATACCTCGGCTGGGGACTGGTCGAGCCTGTCGACGACTGGAACGAAGCCGCGCCCGCTTATCCAGAACTGCTGGACTTTCTCGGCCGCGAACTGGTGCGGTCCGGTTACGACCTCAAGCACGTCGCCCGCTTGATACTGGAATCTCGCGCCTACCAGCGCCAGGTCCTCCCGGCCGAGCCGCTTGCCGCCGGCGCCCGCCGCGCGGCGGTCGGGGTCCGGCGACGGATGACCGCTGAACAACTGGTCGATTCGCTGTTCGTCGTCAGCGGCAAGCTCATGAAGAGCGAGGCTCTGACGCTGGATCCGGAAGGCCGGCGGCCGGCGACAAGTTTCCTGAACCTGGGGGTTCCACGGCGATCGTGGGAATTCGCACCGTTGTCCAACGAGCGTGATCGGCCGGCGTTGGCACTACCGGCTGCCCAGAGCATTCTCGACCTGCTGGTTGCCTTCGGCTGGCGAGAAAGCCGGCCTCACGCCACGACGCTGCGCGACGGCACGGTTACGGTGTTGCAGCCCCTGGCGCTGGCCAACGGCTCGGCCGCCCACCGCGCCGTGGTCCTCTCCGACGACCACAGTCTGACGCGGTTGTTCCTGGAAGACCGGCCACTGCCGCAACTCGTTGATCGGCTCTATCTCCAGGTCCTGTGTCGTCGTCCATCACCAGACGAACGCGCTGATGTCGAGGAACTGCTGGCCGGGGGATTCTCCAGCCGCCGCGTCGCCGGTGCGTTGCCCAATCCGCCACCACGGCGACGTCACCATGGCGTCTCGTGGTCCAATCATCTCAGCCCCGAGGCCACCCGGATCAAACTGGAACTGGAACGCCAGGTCCGGGAAGGCGATCCTCCCACGCGACGGTTGACAGCCGACTGGCGCGAGCGAGCCGAGGATGTTCTCTGGGCGTTGTTCAACTCACCGGAGTTCGTGTTCATCCCATGACCGGGCTTTTCGACCACTCGCTGACACTTTCTCCGCCCAGCGGATCGCGGCGCTCTTTCCTGCAGGCGGCGGGCGCCGCGGCCACGACACCCGCGCTGCTTGGATCGGCGCGGGCGGAACCGGGGGCCAGGCCAGACGGTCGCGCCGACAGCTGTATCTTCCTGTGGCTGGGTGGCGGAGCCTGCCACATTGATACCTGGGACCCCAAGCGCAAGGGCGACGGCAAGATGGTTGCCGGTTCCTACTACGACCCCATCGACACGGTCATCCCCGGCGTGCAGGTCTGCCAGCACCTGAAACGGTCGGCACGGCTGCTCGACCGTTGTGCCGTGTTGCGGGGCGTTCACCACGAGGTGATCGACGAGCACGCGGCGGCCACCAACCGCGTGCACACCGGCCGACCACCCACGGGAACAACCGTGTACCCGTCAATCGGCTCGATCGTTGCCCACCAACGGGGCGCGGCCGCGGTGGGCGTGCCACCTTACATCGTGATGGGATATCCCAGTGCCAGCCGCGGCCCCGGGTTCCTGGGCTCCGGTGCCGGCTATCTCTATCTCACCGACACCAGGGTCGGACCGGCCGGACTGCAACGCCCCAACGGGGTCAATTCGCAGCGGCAAGCTCGGCGTGAAAAACTGCTCGGCCGGCTCCGGCGGCGATTCCTTCAACGAAACCGGAATGACAACCAGCTGCGCGACTATGCGACGACGGCCATCGAGGGACTGAAACTGGCGGGGCCGAAGTTCATGAACGTTTTTGACCTGAAGAGCGAAAACGACAGGCTACGGCAGGCGTACGGTTCGGAATTCGGGCAGCGCTGCCTGCTGGCCCGCCGACTGGTCGAGTCGGGGGTCCGGTTTGTCGAGGTGTCGTTCAACCTGAACTTCATCAACGGCACCGGCTGGGACACCCACAACCAGGGCCAGAAACAGCAGCACGTACTGATCGACCAGCTCGACCAGGCCTTTGCGACACTGATCACCGATCTGGAAAAACGGCAGCGACTCGATCGTACGCTGATCGTGATCGCAACCGAATTCGGCCGACCACCAGAGTTTGATCGCGGTGGCGGACGAGGGCACTACAGTAAGGCCTTCAGCATCGTGCTGGCTGGAGGCGGCCTGAAGACGGGGCAGGCCATCGGCACGACCGATGAACTGGGCCGGAAGATCCTCGATCGACCCGTCTCGATCCCCGACCTGCACGCCACCATCTACCGGAGTCTCTCGATCGACCCGACCAAGGAGCTTTACGACGGAGTCCGGCCCGTCCCCATTACCGACAAGGGACAGGCTGTCGACGAGTTGTTTACCTGATCGACGGGCGGACTTCCGGCTGCCCACGTGAAGAACATCCATGCCACGCACATTCCGCATCGCCGTGATTGGCTCGACAGCCAAGGGCGGGTACGGCCACGGACTCGACACCGCCTTTCAGGACGTCCCGCGAACCACCATCGTGGCCGTGGCCGACGACGATCCGAACGGCCTGAAGCGTGCCGGCCAGAAACTCGAAACCGACCGCCTTTACGCCGACTACCGCCGGATGCTCGAAAAGGAAAAACCGCACATCGTGGCGATTGGCCCACGTTGGATTACTGACCGGGTAGCGATGGTGACCGCGGCGGCACAGGCGGGCTGTCACATCTACTGTGAAAAGCCTTTTGCAGCCGACCTCGAATCAGCCGACACGATGCTGGCCGCCTGCCGACAGGCCAATGTCAAACTCGCAATCGCCCATCAATGGAGGGCGATCCCGCCCGTGCAACAAGCGATCCGCGACGTCCGGGGCGGAAAGTACGGTCGCCTGCTCCGCATCACCGCCCGGCCCAAGGACGATCACCGCGGCGGGGGCGAGGAACTGCTGGTTCACGGGACTCACCTGTTCGACATGATGCTCGCGTTTGCCGGGATGCCACGATGGGTCAGTGCCCACGTGACCACCGGAGGGCGTGCGGTCACTCTCAAGGACCGTCGCGAAGGCACCGAACCGGTCGGCCCGATCGCAGGTGACTCGATCAACGCCATGTACGGATTCGACAGGGGCGTCCGCGGTTTTTTCGTCTCGACAGCCAACCTTTCGAAACGAGGGCAATCCCGTTTCGACAATCTTTATGGCCTGTATCTCGAATGCGAACGGGCCACACTGGCACTTCGCCAGCCCGGCGACCTCTACGTCTACCCCGCGCCGATCGTGCTGCCTGACCAGACGCAACTGGCGTGGGAAAAGCAGTGGCTTCAGGAGTGGCACTTCACTGCCGAACACAAGCCTCGCCCGATTCGCAAGATCTGGATCCGCCACGGCAACAAGACCCTGGCCGCCGACCTGGTCGACGCCATCCAGAGAGATCGCGATCCGCTGGCGAATGCCACCCACGCCCTGGCCATCACCGAGATGGTCCAGGGCACCTACGCCTCGCACCTCCAGAACAGCCGGCAACTCCCGTTGCCGCTGGGCAACCGCGTGCATCCCCTCACGGAATCTGGCCGCTGACAATCCGGGCTGATTGACCGGCCCGGCCCGTGGCAGATACCCTAGTTGAACCTGTTTTCGATTGGACCCACTGCTGGAGCCGGCATGCCCTTTCCTCGAAACATCCAGACCCTTCATTCTTCGTTTCTGCTGATCCTGCTCGTGACCCTGGTCCAGGCAGAAGCCCCCGCCGCCGACAAGGATATGCCGACGGCCCGGTGGACATTCGACAAGGGCACGATCGGCTGGCAGGCCGTTAGAGACTGCCGGTTGACGGCCGCTGATGGCGTGCTGACGATCCAGTGCACCGGCAAGGACCCTCACCTGGTCGCTCCCCTACAAGTCAAAAGCGGCTGGCACCGTCTGACACTGCGGGCCCGCTTCCAGGGCCGGATGAACGGCCAGCTGTTCTGGGCAACAAAGGGAGCAAAAGGATTCAGCGAATCACGTTCCGAGACTTTCCAGTTCCGGTCGAACAATACCGGCTGGAACGACTATCACATCTTCTTCCACAGCGACAAGGACCTCTCGGAGTTGCGACTGGATCCGGGCAACCGGAAACGCCGCGTGCAACTGGCTGCGATCACACTGGATCGCCGCCAGCCGCCACGCCCCCAGGCCACACCGGTTGAACGCATCAAGGCCCCGAAAGGGTTCAAGGTCGAACTGCTTTACTCGGTCCCCAGTCGCGAGCAAGGGTCGTGGGTCACCCTGGCCACCGACCCCAAGGGACGGCTGATCACCTCCGACCAGTACGGCAAGCTGTACCGGATCACCCCGCCGCCGATTGGGCAGTCCGCAAAGGGAATCAAGCTCGAGCCGATCAATTGCGACATCGGCATGGCTCACGGGATTGTGTATGCCTTCGACAGCCTCTACGTGATGACCAATGGCAAGGGTGGTGGGCTGTATCGCGTCACCGACAGCGATGGGGACGACCAGTTCGACACGGTCAAGCAGATTCGTGCCGTTCCCGGTGGAGGCGAACACGGTCCTCACGCGGTGGTCCTCGCCCCCGATGGCAAGTCCTTGTATGTCTGTGCCGGCAACCACACCAATCTCCCCTCGATGGAAAAATCCCGGGTGCCGCGAAACTGGCAGGAGGACATCCTCCACGACCGGATGTGGGATGCCGGTGGCCACGCCGTTGGCAAGATGGCTCCCGGTGGCTGGATTGCACGCATCAATCCCGAGGGCAGTCAATGGGAACTGATCAGCGTTGGTTACCGCAACGAGTTCGACATCGCCTTCAACGCCGACGGTGAGTTGTTTACCTACGACGCTGACATGGAATGGGATATCGGGGCGGCCTGGTACCGTCCCACGAGAGTTTGCCATGTGACCGGTGGCAGCGAGTTCGGCTGGAGAAGCGGTACCGGCAAGTGGCCAACCTGGTACCCCGACAGTCTGCCCTCGGTGGTCGACATCGGCCCGGGCTGTCCCACCGGGATCACCTTCGGCACCGGCGCCCGGTTCCCGGCAAAATACCAGAAAGCCCTGTTCCTCTCGGACTGGAGCTACGGGATTCTCTATGCCGTCCACCTGCAACCCAGCGGATCGACCTACACCGGTACAACCGAACGGTTTCTCTCGGCAGCGCCGCTGCCGTTGACCGACCTGCTGATCAACCCGGCCGACGGGGCCATGTACTTCACCATCGGGGGTCGTCGCACACAGTCGGGCCTCTACCGGGTGACCTATTCCGGTGACGAATCGACTGCTCCTGTCGACGGCAAGACCAAGCAGGGTGCCAGGCCGCGGGCACTGCGGCGGCAAATCGAAGCCCTGCAACGGCCCGGACCGCCTGGCGTCAGCGAGTCGCTCTGGCCTCATCTTTCCAGCCCCGATCGGCACATCCGCTTCGCCGCCCGGACCTCGCTGGAACACCAACCAGTCGCCGGCTGGCAAAAACGTGTCCTGGCCGAAACCAGTCCCCGGCCGCTGATCGAATCGGCCATCGCCCTGGCCCGTCAGGGCGACAAGTCGCTGCAGGCCGCCCTGGTGGCCGCGCTGAGAAAAATCGACGTCAAGCAGCTCGACGAATCACAGGTGCTGGGCCTGCTGAGAGCCTACGGGCTGATCGGCCTGAGAATGGGACGGCCCACTGCAGCGGTCCGCAAGTCCATCCTCGCACACATCGACAACCTCTTCCCCGCCAACAGCACGCCACTCAACCGCGAACTCTGCCAGGTCCTGACCTATCTCGGCGCGCCCAACGTCGTCCCACGGACACTGGCGCTGTTGAAATCGGCAGGAACGCAGCACGAGCAGATGCACTATGCCCTGTTGCTGCGTAAACAGAAATCCGGATGGGACCGGGCCGGACGAACGGCCTACTTCGAATGGTTCAACGAGGCCGCCACGGCACGTGGCGGCCACTCATTCAACGGGTTCCTGCGAAACATTCGCAACGAGGCGATCGCGGCACTGCCGCCGAAGGAAAAACAGGCCCTGGCCAAGGTTCTTGCAGCCAAGCCGGCCACCGTGGCTTCCGACGCCACGCCGCGAGCATTCGTCAGCAAGTGGACCACCGACAGCCTGCTCTCGGCCGTCGACGGGTCGGTTGCCGGCCGCAACTTCCAGCGCGGTCGTACGCTGTTTGCCGCGGCCGCATGTTTCAAGTGTCACCGGTTTGCCGGCCAGGGGGGAATCGTCGGACCGGACCTGACAGCCGCCGCGCGACGCTTCAATAACAAGGACCTGCTGGATTCGATGACGATTCCCTCCCGAACCATCTCGGACCAGTACCAGGCCTCGATGTTTGTCCTGGACAACGGCAAGACCGTCATCGGCAGGGTGGCCAATCTCAGCGGCGAGAACATCATGGTGATGACCAACATGCTCGAGCCCGGCAAGATGACGGCCGTGCGTCGAAGCACGATCGAGGAAGTTTTGGCCTCGAAGACATCGATGATGCCCGATGGTCTCCTGAACACGCTGACCAAGGACGAGATCCTCGATCTGATCGCCTACATCCGCTCCGGCGGCAACCCCCGGCACAAGCTCTTCAACAAGCAATAGCTGCCATCAAGACCGTTTCCGGGCCAGCGTGATCGTCACCCGGCGGATCTTGCCGGTGAAACGGTTGGGTGCCTCGTAGCGGCCCACGGCCCCGTTGATATCCCGGCCGACTTCGAGTCCGTCCTGCGGTACCTGGGTCAACGGTCCGGCGACCTTCCCGCGGGCAACGACCCGGTCGCCCACGAGCAGGGTCAGTGAACCGTCGGCCGCGACACGAGCCCCGACCTCGGTGGCATCGCCCAACGCTCCGGACCCGGTCAGTTCCGTTAATTTCCCGTTGCGGCGAAAGGCGAAGACCGGCTTGCCATCGCGAACAAGCAGGGCATAGCCATGAGCGGTCCCGCCGTGACCGACAAGCACACCGTTGCCGGGCGAAGTGATGGTGACGCTGACCGTAAAACCCCGGCCCTTCACGTCGGGCACGCCACCATCACGTGGCAGCCGGGCGTTGGGCTTGAGATCCAGGGCCTGCTTCTTGCTGACCCGGGCCCGCTGGTTGGAATTCGGCCAGGGCAGCACGTTGGCTCGAACAGCCCATTCGTTCCACAGCGATTCCAACCGTTTCGCACGCCCGGATTCCTCCCGGGACCGGTTCTTCAACTCACTGCGGTCGTCCTTGAGGTTGTACAGTTCCCAGGGCCCATTGCGTCCCTTGGCCACCAGCTTCCAGTCATCGACCCGCACGGCCCGATTCCCTTCGTGTTCCCAGTAAAGCGGTCGGGAAGGCAAGCCTCGTCCCGAAAACACCGGCACCAGGCTCTTGCCCTCCATCGGGTGGATCGATTCGTTCTTCCAGGTCTTCGGATAGGTTGCACCGGAGAGCTCGACACAGGTGGCCATGATGTCGACGAGATGCCCCGGTTCGTGACGAAACGAACCGTCTCCCTTGATCCCGGCCGGCCAGTGAGCGATCAACGGTGTCGAGATGCCCCCCTCGTGCACGAAATGCTTGTACTCGCGGAAGGGTGTGTTCGAAGCATTGGCCCACTGGATGCCGTAGGCCACGTAGGTGTCGGCCGGGCCAGGCATGACCCCAAAGCCCTGCCGAACCGGACGGCCGTCACGGGTGATTTTCGGGACCATCGAGTACTGCAGTTCACCGGGTTTCATTGCCGCCAGTCGCTTTGCCGGCGAGGGACGCTCGGCACCGGAGCTGCCAAATTCCTCCTGGCAACCCCCGTTGTCCTGCAGGAACAGGATCAGCGTGTCGTCATACAATCCCCGCGCCTTCAATGAGCTGACGATGCGGCCGATGCCCTGGTCCATGCAGTCGATCATCGCGGCATACACTTCCATTCTGGCGCGTTGCCAGGGCTTGTTCCGGGCGTCCTTCCAGTCCTGCACGTTCGGTGAGAGGGCCCAGTCGGGATCGACCAGCCCGAGTTTCTTCATCCGCGCGTGCCGCTGGTTGCGGAGTACATCCCAGCCGGCGTCGTACCGCCCCTTGTACCTGGCGATGTCGACTGGCTTGGCATGCATCGGCCAGTGGGCCGCCGTGTAGGCGACATAGAGAAAGAAAGGGGCCTTGCGATCATGTTCGGCGATGAACCGTGACGCGTTGTCACTGATCGCATCGGTGTAATAAAAGCTGCCGGGATCCCTGGGAACGATCAGCGTGTTGTCGCGTGTCAGCGAGTTCGGATCGAAGAAACTGCCGGCGCCATGGATCGTGCCGAAAAACCGGTCGTAGCCCCGCTGTCTGGGCCAGTTGTGCTTGCCGCTCTCGTCCTTGGGTCGTGTCGTCTTGGTGATATGCCATTTCCCCGACATGTAGCACCGGTAGCCGGCTGTTCCAAGGACCTGGGCAATTGTCACGCACTGCCGATTCAGGTCGCCGCGGTACCCGGGGTGCCCACGGTCATTCATCATGTGACCGATGCCTGCCTGGTGAGGATAAAGCCCTGTCATCAGGCTGGCCCTGGTCGGACAGCAACGGCCGGTGTTGTAGAACTGACTGAACCGCAGGCCACCACCGGCCAGCCGGTCCAGGGTCGGTGTAGCGATCTCGCTGCCGTAACACCCGATATCGGAGAACCCCATGTCATCGGACATGATCAGAACGATATTGGGTCGCGGGGCTGCCGCCGCCGGGTCCAGGGGCAACAGGAACAGCAACGGCATCGCCGCGCGCAGCAAGATCCGCATCGTGAGTTTCTCCCCTTGGCGATTCGCCCGCCTGGACGCCATTCAGATGATCTGGTGAATTGGCTCGGCGCCCTCGACGCCGACCAGTTTCCGGTCGAGTCCGTTGAAAAAGTAGCTCAACCGATTCGGATCGAGTCCCATCTGCTGCAGGACGGTGGCATGCAGGTTTCGGACGTGCAGGCGATCCTCGACCGCACGACTGCCCAGTTCGTCGGTCTTGCCAACGCTGGTCCCTCCCTTGATGCCGCCGCCAGCCATCCACATGGTGAAGCCATAGGAGTTGTGATCCCGGCCGGTCCCCTTGGCGTACTCGGCTGTCGGCTGTCGTCCGAATTCACCGCCCCAGACGACCAGTGTCTTCTCGAACAGGCCCCGCTGCTTCAGGTCGTTGATCAGCCCGGTGATCGGCTTGTCGGTTTCCAGGGCATGCATGTCGTGGTTGCGCTTGAGGTCACCGTGAGCGTCCCAGTTGGCATCATTGTGGTTGCCACCCGAGTAGATCTGCACAAACCGGACACCCCGCTCGACCAGGCGGCGGGCCATCAGGCACTGGCTACCAAACGGCGTTGATTCCTTTCGATCCAAACCGTACATCTTCTGCGTCGCCTCGGTCTCCGATGACAAGTCGGTCGCTTCCGGTGCCGTCGTCTGCATCTTGTAGGCCAGTTCGTAGCTGGCAATCCGCGCGGCCAGGTCACTGTTGTCACTTCGCTTCACCCGGTGCTGTTCGTTGTAGGCCCGCAACGTATCCAGCAACCGTCGCTGCATCGACTGGTTCAAGCCACTGGGAAGCTTCAGGTTCAAGATCGGCGAACCCTGTGCTCGCACCAGCGTGGCCTGGTAATTGGCGGGCATGTAGCCGGCCGACCAGTTCTTGGCCCCGCTGATCGGGCCACCGCGGGGATCGAGCATGACGACAAAACCGGGCAGGTTCTCGTTCACGCTTCCCAGCCCGTAGTTCATCCACGAGCCCAGGCACGGGCTTCCCGAAAGAATCTTGCCGGAGTTCATCATCAGCATCGCCGATCCGTGGATCGGGCTGTCGGCGGTCATCGAATGCAGGAAGGCGACATCATCGACGCAGGTGGAAAAATGAGGAAACAGGTCACTGACCCATTGGCCACACTGACCGTGCTGCTTGAAATTCCAACGGGTCTCGACAATCCGGCCCTTGTTCTTGCGTCCCCCGCGGCCGAACGTCTTCACGTCGACCGTCTTGCCGTCCATGCCCTTCATCCGGGGCTTGTAATCGAACGTATCGATGTGGCTGGGGCCACCATACATGTACAGGAAGATGACGTTGGTCGCCTTCGGATCAAAATGCGGGTCCTTGGCCCTGAGCGGGTTTTGCCAGCGAGTGGTCCCGTCGGCGGCGACCGCCTGCTGGTTGAGAAACCCTTCGTCGAGCAGGCCCGACAGGGCCACGCCGGTGAAGCCGGCACCGGTCTCCCACAAGAACTCTCGTCGCGTGCGACCACAGAATCCGGGTCGGGATGAGATCGGCTGGTTGGTCATATTGATAATCCAGTCACTGGCCGGCGATAGGGATTTCTCGGAAAACACTCAGTCCAGGTAGAGAAACTCGTTGAGGTTCAGCGTCAGCAGGCAGAAATACTTCAGGGCCTGTTCGGGGCTGGCCTTGTCCTGTTTTTCAAGCGCCTCGATCAGTGCCACACCCCGACGGACCTCTTTTTCAGTCGGTCGTCGCTGGGTGGCCCGGCTCAATGCCAGGGTCACCTGCTTGGCACGGTCCTTGCCGGCCTGTCCACGGACCAGCCTGGCAAACACTTCCGCCTCGCGGTTGCTGAACTGCCCGTTGAGCAATGCCAGCGATTGTGTTGGCTGCGTCGTCGTGAACCGCACCGGACAACTCGTATCCAGATCGGCCCCGTCAAAGGTCTCGAACATCGGCACAACCAGCGACCGCTTGACGTGGACGTAAATGCTGCGGCGATTCCGCTCTGCCGGAGGGGAATTTCCCCAGCCCGACCCGGGTTGGGACTGGCCGTGCTTGATCTCGTTGGGAATGATCGTGTAGATGCTTGGCCCGAACATCTTGCCACGGTTCAACGCGCCGTTGACGGCCAGCACCGAATCACGGATCTCCTCGGCACTGAGTCGCCGCATGTCGAATCGCCAGAAGAGATTGTTGGTGGGGTCGGCCTTGAGTCCTGCCTGGCTGGGGGCCGAGGACATCCGGTAAGTGGCCGAGAGCATGATCAGGCGATGCATCCGTTTCAGCTTCCAACCGCCATCGACGAGTTCGCTGGCCAGCCAGTCCAGCAACCGCGGATGCGTCGGCGGTCGGCCCTGCAGGCCAAAGTTGTTCGGTGACCGGACAATGCCCCGACCGAAGTGGTACTGCCAGAGTCGGTTGGCCAGCACCCGTGCCGTCAGCGGATTGCTCGGAGTCGTGATCCACTCGGCAAGTGCCCGGCGGCGGTTCGACGACTTGGCGCCCTTGGCGGGTGGGCGAATGTTGGGTTTCGGCGGCGAGAGAATCTCGAGGAAACCCGGTTCGACCTTCTCGCCGCGGGCATGGGCGTTGCCCCGGATCTGCACGTAGGACTGCGGCACCGTCGGGCCGTTTTCCTTGACCACCAGTGCCACGGCCAGGCCAGGCGGCTTGTACTTTCTCAGCCGGTCACGCCGGGCAACCAGCTTCACATAGGCATCAAACTTCGCCCGGGGCAGCTTGCCGGGTACCTTCTTCTTCAGGATCGGCACCCGGTTCTTTTCCCGTTTGAAATCGTCGACCTCGCCCCCCTTAAGCAACGGCTTGACCGTCACCAGGAATTCCCGGATCTCCCGCTGGATGACCTTCAGTTCCTGTTGATGCTGTACGACCAGCTTCTGGTTCTTCTTCCGGTCAGCCTCGGAGGCAATCGACGTGATGCTGGCCGATTCGACCGTATTGCGGCCACGGACACCGTAACGGCGGATGTTGCGAAAAAAGGCCAGCAGGCGATAGTAGTCCCGCTGCGAGATCGGATCGAGCTTGTGTTCGTGACACCGGGCACAGCCAACCGTCAGGCCGAGAAAGACTTCTCCGGTCGTGCGGACGTGGTCATCAAGGTCCTCAAAGAGTTCCTGTTCGCGATCAACCGGTTCATCCTGCCAGATCCCCAGCCGGTAATAGCCGGTGGCGATCTGCGTCTCGGGTGTCACCGTGTCCAGTTCGTCACCTGCCAGCTGTTCACGCGTGAACTGGTCGAATGGCTTGTCGGCATTCAGCGAGCGGATGACGTAATCGCGATATCGCCAGACGAACGGCTTGGCCCCATCACGTTCATAACTGTTGGTCTCGGCGTAACGCACCAGGTCGAGCCAGTGGCGGGCCCATCGCTCGCCGTAGTGCGGCGAATCGAGCAACCGATCAACGACGCGTTCGAAGGCACGCGGGGATTGATCGGCCAGGAAGTCCTCGACCTCCGCGGGTGTCGGCGGCAGGCCGGTCAGGTCATAGCTCGCCCGCCGCAACAGGGCCACCCGGGACACCGGTGCTGCCGGTGTCAGTCCGGCAGCATCAAGCCGTGACTGGACAAAAGCGTCGATCGAATTGATCACCCGGCGTCGGTCCCGGACCGCGGGAACCGCAGGTCGCTTCACCGGTTGAAACGACCAGAACCGCTTTGTTTCCGGGGTGACCATGGGCGAGGCGGACCGGGGCTGGTTGCCGATCTTGCCGGAAAAATCTGGTGTCACTGGCAGACCCATCCGCACCCAGCGGGCAAGAATGGCAATCTGCTCGGCTGGCAACTTCCCACTGGGCGGCATCTCGTAGCCTTCCAGCTCGTAGTTGACCGCTTCGAGCAGCAAGCTTTTCAGCGGCCGCTTCAGGTTGATCGCCTGCCCGCTGTCACCACCCTTCATGATCCCCGAGCGGCTGTCCAGGTGCAGGCCGCCCTTGATCTTGGTACCGCCATGACACTTGAAGCATCGTTTGACCAGCAGTGGTTTGACCTTGCTGGAGAAAAATGCGACTTGTTCCCTGGGAGACAGAACGGGATCGGCAGCCTCGGCCAGCACGGGGCTCAAGAGAGCACAGGCAAACCAGGCCGTGACAACGGAGCGGTTCATGAGTGGGCCAGTTTCTGGATCGACGGTGCAAGAATCGGTGTCAACAAACCACGCTCCATCCTAGCAGCCAGTGGCAAAGGCGCCAGCAGTGACACCGCGAGTGATCTGAGATGTCTCGCTACGGTGCGTCAGGTTTGCGATCCCAGGGCTGGGGGGGTGTGGGGGTGTAACGGGGCCGCGGATCCCGCTTCGGGAACCCGGCAAGAATTGTCGAGAACTTTCGGCGGGCGGCGACGTGGATTGGCCGGGAACTCTCGACCAGGTTGACCGCTTCCTCGGGATCGACCTGCAGATCGTG
>PBSL01000004.1 GCA_002726205.1 Planctomycetaceae bacterium
GCCGTGACCTGCTCGACACCCGTGCCAGCTACCTGTCAATCAACGACGTCCAGCTCGACGTCGAGGGCAATACCGGCAACAACACGGTGCTGACGTTTACCGTCACGATTGTCGGGGCATTTGACTCGGCGTTTACCGTTGATTACGCCACCAGTGACGACACGGCCACCGCCGGCAGCGACTACCAGTCGGCCAGCGGTCAACTGACATTTTCTCCCGGCGACGTCCAGCAGACGCTCGACGTCACAGTGCTCGGGGACACGGTTTCCGAGAGTGCCGAGGCGTTCTCGGTCACGCTCTCCAACTCGGGCAACGTGGTCCTGTTTGACGCGGTCGGCCAGGGCACGATCATCGACGACGACCAGATCGCCGGGGCCAATTTCCCCGGACACGCCTGGTCGGGAGGCACTCCTCCCGATCCAACCGCAGCAGCCGGCCCCAACAACCTGGTGGCGATGGTCAATTTCGACATCGGGATCTGGGAAAAAGACGGCACGGCCACTGAAACCGCCAGCCTGTCCTCCTTCTTCGATACGGTCGATCACGACTTCGGATCGTTTGATCCCTGGGCTACCTACGATCAGTACTCCGACCGATACCTTGTCGTGGCCGAGGAAGTCGAATTTGGCTTCGTCAATGCCGACGGCTCGGGAGGACAAACCAGGGCCGGCTATGGAGCCGACGAGGCCTACCTGCTGATCGGTCTCTCGACCTCCGACACACCCGATGACCTCGACATCGGGGGCGGCGACAACGACTGGGATCTCTTCGCGATTTCCGCCACGCGGGACTTCGGGAACGGCCTGGCCTGGATCGACTACCCCAGGATCACCGCCGATGCGGACAGCATCTATATCACCGGCAATTATTTTCTCTTCGGCGACCACTCCTACCAGGGCACGTTGGTAACCCGGCTCGATAAAACCACCATGCTCTCGGGCACACTCGGCAGCCGCAACGATGTTGTCGCAAATGCTTTCACCCTGCAGCCGGCCCTGGGCGTCGGCCGTGCCGCTGCCGACCCCCAGTTGTTCGTTTCGGCCGGTAATAACGCTATCAACGTGTGGGAGATGGATGACAGCAACGTACTGACGAATGTCGCCAGTCTTTCCTCACCCTACGTCGGCCCGAATTTTGGCGTACCCCAGCAGGGAACAACCGCCACGCTCTCGACAGTCTCGCCTCGACTGATGAACGCCGTCTGGCGGAACAACTCGCTGTGGACCACGCACACCGTTGATGTCGGTGGAACGGCCACCGCGCGGTGGTACGAAATCACCACAACCGGTTCCAGTTACTCGCTGCGGCAGACCGGCAACATCTCTCCGGCTAGCGGTGCACACACCTTTATGCCCGGAATCGCCGTCGATGTTGATGGCAACATGGGAATCACCTACACCCAGAGTTCTTCGACCCAGTTCCCGACCATGATGTACGCTGGCCGACAGGCCAGTGATCCGCTGGGAACCACCCGTGCCGGAACCGCGGTCAAGTCCGGAACATTCTACGACGGTGGGGGAGGAAGTGGAGCCGTCAACCGCTGGGGTGACTACGCGGGCATCGCCATCGATCCCAGTGACTCCAAGACATTTTGGGCGTTTCACGAATACGCCGAGACCAACACGGCGTGGGGCACCCACTGGGCATCGTTCCGCCTTGCTCCCGACACGCCGCCCCCACCTCCACCCCCACCTCCGGGAGGCGTCACGATCAGCGGCAGTGATACGCTGCTGGGCGGCAACGGCTACGACACCCTGCTGGGCGGATTGACTGACGACTACCTCGTCGGCGGGGTCGCTGGAGACTCGATCGACGGTGGCGAGGGCGACGACACGATTCTTGGTGAAAGTGGCCGTGACACGATCAACGGCGGCGGCGGCAGCGACGAAATCCAGGGCCAGGCCGGCAATGACCAGATCGACGGCGGCGCCGGCGATGACGTCCTGATCTGGAACATCACCGACGCCAACGACACGGTCAGCGGCGGCGGCGGCTTCGATCGTCTGCTGCTGATCGGCGAGGACACCGCCGACAACTTCAGCGTCTCCAAGACCTCCGGCGGTAGTGCCCGGATGCAGATCACCGACGGCACCCACAAGGTGACACTGGGAACAGCGGTGGAGGTGGTCGAACTGACCACCGGTGATGGCGACGACACGGTCACCGTCGGTGACCAGCGCGGTGTTGACGGATCGCTGTTGATCGTTCGGGGCGAGGACGGCAACGACACGCTGACCGCCGAGAACGCCGATATTGACAGCGTGCGACTGGTTCTCGACGGCGGCGACGGCATCGACCAGTTGACCGGCAGCCAGGGGGGCGACACGCTCTACGGTGGCCTGGGCAACGACGTCCTGATGGCCGGTGACGGCGACGACCAGGTCGAGGCCGGCGAAGGCGACGACACGCTTCACGGCGAAGACGGTGACGACACGCTCTTCGGCGACGACGGCGACGACACGATCCGTGGCAATTCCGGTGATGACAGCCTTGTCGGCGGCGACGGCGACGACTCGCTCTCGGCCGGCGACGACCAGGACACGCTCGAAGGCGGCATGGGCGACGATTTCCTCAACGGCCAGACCGGTAACGACTTCCTGGTCGGCCAGAACGGTGCCGACACGCTGATCGGTGGCAGTGGCGACGATGTCCTCGACGGGGGACTCAACGACGACCGCCTGCTTGGTAACGACGGNGANGACCNGCTNCGAGGTGATGACGGCGACGACCAGNTGTACGGCCAGGATGGANACGACATCCTCAACGGCGGCGATGGCAACGACACGCTCGANGGATCCANGGGTGCCGACGGAATCCACGGTGNCGACGGTGACGATCGGATCAATGCCGGCAGCGNCNACGACACGGTCGTCGGNGGTGACGGCAACGACACGNTGTTCGGCGGATCCGGTGGCGACATCNTCCTGGGTGGCGATGGCAACGACCAGATCCTGGGCCAGGGCAGCACCGTCGACACGCTGGCCGGTGGCGAGGGCAGCGACCAGTTGAACGATGGATCGGCCAGCGAGATCGACGAGACCTTCGTGCTCTCCTCGACGATCATGGCCATGCTCGACGCTCTCTAGGCCGATCGATTCCCGCCGGGGCCTTGATGGCCTAGAATCCGTCGATGCAGGTAATCGAACGGACTCTTGGTGAACTGGACTGCCGCGTCGTCGACACCGTTGCCGATGGTGCGGCGCCGGCGGTGGTAATGGTGATCTGCCACGGTTTCGGAGCCCCCGCGACTGACCTGGTCCCGGTGGCTGCCGACCTGTTGCGGGTGGCCCCCGCACTGGCAGGCCGGGTGCGGTTTGTCTTTCCCGCCGCGCCGCTGTCGCTGGCCGAAGTCGGCATGCCCGGCGGCCGTGCCTGGTGGCATCTCGACCTGCAACGTCTGACCGCCGCCATCGAGCGAGGCGAATTCCGGGACCAGCGTGCCAAGATCCCCGAGGGACTGCCCGAAGCACGACAGCTGTTGTACGGCCTGGTCGAAGAAATCATGCAGGAATGGGATCTCACCGCCGACCGCCTGGTCCTGGCTGGTTTTTCGCAGGGCTCGATGCTCGCCACCGATGTGGCACTGCGGCTGGCCGAACCACCCGCGGCACTGTGTGCGTGGTCGAGCACTCTGCTGTGCGAGCAGCAGTGGCGGGAACTGGCCGCCGCACGAGGCCCCTTGCGGGTACTGCAGAGCCACGGACGCAGCGACTCGATTCTGCCGTTTGCGGCTGCCGAATGGCTGCGGGACCTGTTCGACGAGGCCGGCTTCGCCGTCGAGTTCCTCGAGTTCCCCGGCGATCATACGATCCCCGCCGAGGCGATCCAGCGAACCGCCAGCCTGCTGCAGGACGTGGCCGGAGCCTAGTCCTGGCCATCCACGGGACCGGCTGTCGCCGCCGCGGTGTCGACCGCCGCCGCGATCGTCTGCCGCACTTCGTCGATCCGACCGGCCAGCACCGCCTGGTCGATCCCCAGGGCCGCGTCGGCAAATCCCGCCCGTTCGACCATCGACCGGGTGTTCGTGGCCAGTTGATCGAGCGTGAAGGCGACCGCGTCGCCCATCGTCAGCGTGTCGATGTGAAACATGCGGTTGCCGTCGGTAGGATCATAGTGGTAGTGCGGATCGTCCTCGAAACAGTCGAACCGCAACAGTTGAACCCGTTCGCCACGCCTGTCGCCAAACACCTTGACCGACGGGCCGCGGTCACCACCGAAATTACGGTATTCGATTCCCAGTACCACGCCGCCAATTTCCAGTTCGGTCATCTTATCTGTCGCTCCCGTCTTGAACCCCGATAGCCGACACGATACCACATCACCTGACCGGTTTCCGTTCAGCGAGATTCACCATGGCCGACGACACGATGGCCTGCTTCCTGGTTCGCCGGGACGAGCACGACCAGATCCTTGCCGGCCCGGACCGGGTCGGGCTTGCCGACCTGCCCGTCGGTGATGTCGAGATCGCCGTGGCCTGCTCGTCTCTCAACTTCAAGGACACGTTGGCCAGCACGGGCAATCCCCGCATCGTCGACGAACTGCCGCACGTGCCCGGCATCGATGCGGCCGGCACCGTCATTTCCAGCTCCGACGCAACTCTGCCCGTCGATGCCGACGTACTGGTCACCGGCTACGGCCTGGGTGCCCCGGCCTGGGGCGGCTGGGCCGAGCGGATCCGCGTGCCCGCCGGATGGGTGATTCCGCTTCCCGAGGGTCTTTGCTGTCACCGGGCCATGCAATTGGGTACCGCCGGGCTGACCGCAGCACTGGCGATCGACGCGATTCAACGTGCCGATGTCACCCCGGCATCCGGACCCGTGCTGGTCACAGGCGCCACCGGCGGCGTGGGCCTGCTGAGCGTCGCGATCCTCGGCCGGCTCGGCTTCGAGGTCGTCGCCGCCACCGGCAAGCCCGAACAGCACGAGTTGCTGCGTCGGCATGGGGCCGCTGAAATCATCGGTCGAGAGGACGTCCTGGAGATCGGCGACGGCCCACTCGCCTCGGCGCGGTGGGCTGCCGCGATCGATTCCGTCGGCGGTGAAACCCTGGCGGCCGTCATCCGGGCCACCCGGCCACGGGGCTGCGTTGCCGCCTGCGGACTGGTGGGCGGGGACAAGCTGCCCCTGACGGTTTACCCGTTCCTGCTCCGCGGCGTCACGCTGGCCGGGATCGATTCGGCCTCCTGTCCGCACCCGCTGCGTGTCGAACTCTGGAATCGCCTGGCTGGCCCCTGGTCACCCGGCGACCTGGAAGACGCCACCCGCGACGTCCCACTCGAGGCACTTGCCGACTGCATTGCGAGGATGCAGTCCGGCCAGCACATCGGCCGCACCGTGGTCACGATCTCGACAACGCCCTGACCGCGTCCGCGGATCGTGAAAAGCCCGGGATGCTGGGAGTTCTTGTTCCCGGTGGTCATTGGTGCCAACCGAAGGCGACACCACGCTTGTGCTGCCGGCTCGTTGGCGGTGTACTGGCGGTCGTTACAACTGCAGCGAGCCGGCGCAATGAACCAGGAAGCAGCCCCGCGGCTGGGCATGTTCGTCATGCCCGTGCACGACCCGAACAAGCCACTGGCACAATGCCTTGATGAAGACCTGGAACTGGCGGTCAAGTGCGAGGAACTGGGCTTCGACGACTTCTGGGTGGGCGAGCACCACTCGTCGACCTACGAGAACATCTCGATGCCCGAGATGTTCCTGGCCCGGGTTCTCGGCGAAACCTCGACGATCCGCGTTGGCCCGGCCCCGGTCTGCCTGCCCTACCATCACCCGGCCCACGTCGCCGGACGCCTGGCGTTCCTGGACCACCTCTCCCACGGTCGGCTCAATGTCTGCTTTGGCCCGGGAGCGATCCCGACCGACATGGAGATGTTCGGCATCGACCCCAAGGACATGGGGCCACGGGTGGTCGAGTCGATCAACATGATCCTCAAGTTGTGGTCGGAGGACCCCCCGATCGACCTCGACGGCGACTTCTGGTCGATTCACCTCTCGGAGAACCTCGACGGAGAAATGGGCCTCGGCAGCCTGCACCGCCCGCTGCAGAAACCCCACCCACCCATCTACACGCCCTGTATCCGGCGCGATTCGGTGGGAGTCCGCAAGGCGGCAGCTCGTGGTTTTCGCCCGTTCAGCCACCACATGATTGGCAACGAGGTGCTCAGGAGCCACTGGCAGATGTACACGGAGGGCTGTCGTGATGGAGGACACGAGCCCGATCCGTCGCACTGGAGCATCTCGCGAAACATCTTTGTCGCGGACACGACCGAGGAGGCTCTCGCCCAGGCCCGTTCCAACTCGCTGGGCCGCTGCATCGAGTACATCATCGAACTGACGCGACGAAGCGGCGATCTTGATCTCTGGAAGCGGACCCCCGATCAAGGCGATGACGAGCTCACGATCGACTATTTTCTCGACGAGGTGATTATCGCCGGTGATCCGGCCGAGGTCACCCGGCAACTGCGAGAACTCCGCGAGGCGATTGGTGCGTTCGGGACGCTGGTGCTCGTGGCGCATGATTTTGATGACAAGGCCAGCTGGCTTCACAGCCTGGATCTCTTTGCCAACGAGGTGGTTCCGGCACTTGGGGCAAGTTAATCATCGCCCGAGGGCGGGCGATATTGTTGGCTGGAAACGACCAGGAGGGTCAATCCGATGCCATTCGAGACGGTTCTGATCACCGGCGGTGCCGGCAACCTGGCTCGCCAATTGACTGGGGACTGGTTGCAGGAAGGGCACAGGATCGTCCTGGTCGATCTGCCCCCGGCCCCACCGCAACTGCCCGCCGATGTCGAGTACCACGTCGCCGACATCACCGAACCCGGCCGACTGCACACGATTTTCGAGCAGACCCGTCCGCAGCTGGTCATTCACTTCGCATCGTTGCTCTCGGGACGCTCCGAGCAGGACCGCCTGCTGGCCTGGCAGGTCAATGTCGATGCGGCATTCGCGTTGTTCGAGGCGGCCGTGGCCACCGGTGTGGAATCGGTTTTCTTCCCCAGTTCGGTAGCCGCCTACGGCCACCCGCTTCCTCAACCGGTTGAGTTGGACCATCCGCAATGGCCGACCGGACTTTACGGAGTCACCAAGGCCTGTGTTGAACGCCTGGGCGTCTACTACCACCACCAGTGCGATTTGGACTTTCGCTGCCTGCGACTACCGGTGGTGGTGTCTCAATTTGCCCCACCCGGTGCTGCCAGCGCCTATGCTTCGCGGTGTTTTGTCGAAGCGGCGACGCAAGATCGGTTCACTTTTCGGGTTCGACCGGAAACGCAGCCTGCCTTGATCTATGTCAAGGATGTGCTGCGAGCGATCCGACAGGTGATACAGGCACCCGCTGCGCGCCTGTCCCGGCAGGTCTACAACCTTCAGGCCCTCTCGCCGACGGCGGGAGACCTGTGCCGCGCCATCGGGCAGCGGTTGCCCAGCGCCGACCTGGTCTTTGAACCGGATGCCGAGGTGGTGCAGTTGATCGAAAGCTGGCCGGTTCGATTCGATGACAGCCTGGCTCGAACCGACTGGGATTGGACGCCCCGGTTTGACCTGGCCGCGATGGCGGACGATTTCCTTGGGGAGCTGACCAATGACGCTGAGGATGGGACCCGGTTACGCGGCGTTGGTTGACCGAGCCCGGTCGGCGCACGCTGCTGGTCGCAACCCCGCCTCGGTCGGCCCCGGCGACATCGGTCGCGCCCGCCTGTACTGCTACGGTTTTCGTGGACAGGTGATCGGCGGTTTCCATGCGACACGCGTGGTGCTCGAACAACACGTTCCCGTTGACCGCGAAGCGGTTGCCTGGCGAAAACGCACCGTGGACGCACTGGCCGACCTGGCCGACCTGGCGATGGACGCGGTCCCCAACGACTACCGCGCGGTTCTCTCGACTTTTCATCACTACGATTGCGGTGTCCGTCGCGTCCTGGAAAGTCTCGACCACGAGTCCGAGATTGACAGCAACCCCCACGTGACCAGATCGGCCGCACTGTTTCGCACGACGGTCGAAAGCGTCAGCGGGGCCGGGGGTCTGACCGTCACCCAGGACACCCACGCTCCCGAACAGGCCAGCTTCGTCGTCCCCAACCTCGGCATTGTCATCGTGCCGCTCGTCTACGGCGACTTCCATTCCTGGAATCTCGCCTGGCTTGCCGGCGAGGAACGCAACGTTCCCACTCACCAGCACGAACGCGGTGTCGAAATCCATCTCGGTTATCAGCCGACCCATGGCCAGGCGGTGCTGGGGGAGTCCCGCTGCGAATGCGACGAGGGGTACGCGATGCCGATCCCTCCCATGACCGCCCATGGCTGGGTCAACACCAGCGAGACGCCGCACCACGTTCCTTTCATTTTCGGGTCACTTGATCACGGGGGCTGGGGTGTCTTCCTGGATGTCCAGGCCCGCACCGAACCGGTCAACACCCTCGAACTGGTCGAACGCGACTCGCCGGCGTTTGGCGACATGGTCTACCTCGAACGGGAACTCGACCGCATGGCCGGCCTGGAGGGCAGCGAACGTTCGGTGCTGATCCCGCACACGGCAACCAACCGCGACGGCAGCGGAGGCCTCGAGCTGGCCGCGTCTCACGTCGGCCGCGAAGGACTTCTCTTCCACGGCGACCTGTTCCGCATCGTCTCGGTCGCCCGGGGAAGCGGGCGGGTCAGGATCGCCAACTTCGAACAGTCGCTTGAACCACACGACCACTTCGGCATTCCCGCCGAGATGCCGGCCGAGTTGATTCCCACCGGCGATGCCCCGCTGGTCGTCCTCGACGCCACTATCCACAGCAATTAGCGCAGCTGGCGGACGGCAATCCGGCAACCAGGCAGCGCCCGTTGCAACGGGACGATTCCCTCGGCAGTGACCCGGGTGGCATCGAGCCTGAGCAACTTCAGTGACTTGAGGTCTTCGAGTGGTTTCAGGCCAAGGTCACTGACACGGGTTTCAGAGAGATTCAACACGGCCAGTTTTTTCAGCGTGGCCAGGTGAACCAGCCCGCCATCTCCCACGGCCGTCCCCGACAAGCTCAACAACTTCAGCCGCACAAGCCCTCCGATCGGCACCAGGGCCTCGTCGGTTATCCCCAGTCCCGACAGCCCGAGCCCTTCCAGCTGTTTGAGGCCACCGATCTGCCTGGCCCCCGCGACGCTGATCCGTGGGCCCTCGACAACGAGCCGGCGCAATGAAGAAAATTCTGATAGGTGTGCCAGCCCCTCGTCAGTCACGTCGAGACGCCCGAGACTCAGCCCGGTCAGTTGATCCAGGCGCGTCAGCCGGGCGAGCCCCGCGTTGGTGATGGGAGCCTTGTGCAAGTGCAAGCGTTTCAGCCCATTCACCTCGGCCAACAGCGGCAAGCTCTCGTCGGTGAGGTAGATCCCCTGCAGGTACAACTCGGAAACCGTTCCGTTCTTGCCTTCGACAATCCGCACCAACGGGTCATCCGAATCCAGCTGTTCCGGTTTACCGCCGCGTCGTTTTTCCGCGTCCTCCCGGATTTGTTGCAACGCTGCCAGCACGTTGCCGCCGGCCGGACCAATCGCTTCCAGCAGGGCATCCCCGGGTACGGTTCCCAGCGAAACAGCCGCCCGTGGCGGCGGCGGTGCCCCGGCCCCGGCCTCTTCATCCTGTTGGCAACCCCCACTGACGAGCACCAGGCCAATGATCAGCCACGACGGCCTGTTCGCCCAGCAAGTCATGGCATCACACTCCCGCGCAAAAAAATGCCCCGGAAGCAGCCGGTCCCAGGGGGGCGAAGGACTCAAACTGCTTCCGGGAGCGATTGGATTCCCGTCGATTGAGGCGGGAGATTAGGACTTCCATCAAAACACGTCAAGCGGAATCCTGGAATTATGCCGCTGCCGTTGCCTGGACAGCGGCCACCGGCACGTCAAGCAAACCGCTGATGATCTGGGCGGCCAGAAAACAGGCCAGGCAGGCCGTCAGGATCCGTCGGCAACGTGTTTCGTTTCCCCGGCTGACGACCGACACCGTCATGGCCAATCCGAGAGCCGCGATCGCCACAAGACCTATCCGCCCCAACAAAGCCGTGCCTCCGTCGAACAACCAGCCAACGGCGGTTTCGGAGTTGCAGCAGCACGACACGACCGTGGCTGCCACTGTTGGCCCGACACCGATTCGTCGATCACAAACCGAAACAAGGCCCCGGGCCGCCACCAGGATCAGCGGGACCATTGCAAACGACTCGGCCAGGTGACGGGCATAGCCGGGCAAAGCCCTTCCCACCAGGACCATCGCCAGCAGGGTCCAGGCAAGCACCAGGCAGGCGGTTCGTCGAGACGATCCTTCGCCGCGGATCACATCGAGGACAAGGTCACCAAGCCCCAACAGGAGCGGTCCTGCCATCAGCCCCAACCACGAAACCAGCGCCAAGACCAGCAAACCGATCTCCATTCCTCCGCGAATGCCCCGGCAACTGGCGGCCCACAATTGTGGATCGATCAGTTCCCGGCCGCTTGTTGCCGACCAGGTCATCACCCCGGCAGCTCCCAGGACCACCACCAGCAGCAGGCTCAGCGGACCTGACCAGGCTCCGCCAACCCGGGTACGGCCAACACCCGACGGATCGCCCCACAGGCCCACGACCCCCGCCGGGTTGCAGGCGACGGCAATCATCATCATCACCAGGGTTGCGATCGCCAGTGGAGCCGCCATGAGTACGGTCGCCACCAGGCCGATGGCTGCCAACCCCAGCGGGATCGACAGCAGGCCGCGAGGACGCTGCAGGTGGAAGATGAGGCCGATGATCGTTGTCGCCGACACAACCGTCCCCAGCGCGACCGGTTCGGCCGATCGACCCAGCATCAGAACCGGCGTGTGACTGCAGACCATCACCGCGGCCAGAAACCCGGTCCGGGCACTGAACAGTCCTCGCCCCGCGTGCCAGGTCATCCAGATCAGCACGACCGTGGCAAGGTACGACGGCACGACGGCTGTCCAGGTTCCCACAGACGCGTCGCGGACGGTCCACTCAATCCACGGTCGGTCGGCCAGCCAGTGTCCCCACGGCGACAGGATTTCCTCAGCACCACCGCGTTGCGCGTCCGTCCCGGATTGAATTTCCGGCGGTAACGCCATCAGGCTGACCAGGCCCGGCAGCATGGCCATCAGCACGATCAGTGGTGCCATCGCCGAGGCGCGATCGAGCAGCGGTAGCAACTTCCCCGGCGGGTCGGCAGCCATCTCGTTCAACCGGGCATCATCGACGCTCACCACGGCAGCCGCTCCCTGGCCTACGTTCCCACTTCGGCCCGTTTCCAGGCAATGATGTCATCGAGAATTTCGTCGAGCGTCATCACCGGCTTCGTCCCCAGTGTCTCTTCGAGCTTCGCGACCTCGGGAACCCGCCGCTGGATGTCCTCGAAGTCCTCACCGTAGGCCTGGCTGTAGGCGATATGTTCGATCGCTGCCGTTAGCCCGACCCGCTGCACCACTCGTTCGGCCAGTTCTCGGACCGATACCGGTTGATCACTGCCGATATTGAACACCTGGCCGGCTGCCGCGGGTTCAGCCATCAGTCCCATCACGCAAGCGACCACCTCGCGGACATGGGCGAAGCAGCGAACCTGGCTGCCATCGTCATAAACGTAGAGTGGGCCGCCGCCAAGTGCCTGTTCGACAAACCGTGGGATCACCATGCCATAGGCGCCCACCTGCCGCGGCCCGACCACGTTGAAGAAGCGGCCGATGACCACCGGCAGACCGTGTTCACGGTGATAGGCCAGCGCCAGGAATTCGTCGATCGCCTTCGAACAACCGTAGGCCCAGCGTGGCCGTGACGTCGGCCCCAGGTGCAGGTCCTCTTCCTCGCCCCAGGTCTCCTTCGGATTCTTGCCGTAGACCTCGCTGGTCGACGCCAGGAAAAACGGTGTCTCGTTCTCACTGGCCAGTCTCAACAACAACTCGGTCGGATAGATGTTGGTGTGAATCGTCCGCACGGGATCCTCGGCGACCAGCTTGACACCCACGGCCGCCGCCAGGTGATACACCGCGTCGACCCCCTCGATCACCCGTTCCAACAACGCGGGGTCGGTGATCGAACCATCGCGGATTTCCAACCGGTCGTTGCCGACGAGGGCATCGAGGTTTGCCGCGGAACCGGTGGAGAAGTCGTCGAGGATCCGGACACGGTCTCCCTGGGCGAGCAACTGCTCGACGAGGTGACTGCCGATAAAACCGGCACCTCCGGTGACCAGGCAATGAGCCATCCTCAGGCGAACTCCTTATCCCGTTCCAGACACATCAAACCTCTGGTGGGCGGCGGCCACCAATTCTACCGTCCGACTCGCCCCGATCCTGGTCGCTCCGGCCTCGACCATTGCCACCAGGGTATCAAGATCCCTGATCCCACCGGCGGCCTTGACCCCGATCGAACCGGGACACTCGGCCCGCATCAAGCGGATGTCCTCGACCGTCGCACCACCGGGTCCGAAACCGGTCGAGGTCTTGACGAAATCGACTTCCAGCTCGCTGCAGATCCTGCACAGACGGCGTTTGTGGTCATCGTCGAGATAACAGTTCTCGAAAATCACCTTCAACTGCCCACCCGCCTCACGAGCTGCAGCCAGAACCTGGCGGATTTCGTCGGTCACGGCATCCCAGGCTTCGTCCCGGACACGGCCGATGTTGACGACCATGTCAAGTTCGATCCCCCCATCAAGGATCGCCTGCCTGGCCTCGGCTACCTTGACCGCCACCGACTGGGCACCGTGAGGAAAACCGATGACGGTGCTGGGCAGAACACTCGATCCGTCCAGCAGCTCGGCGCAGCGTCGCAACCAGTCAGGTTTGCAGCACACACTGGCGACTCCAACCTCCAGAGCCACACGACATCCCTCTTCCAGGTCAGCGGAGCCCTGGTCGGGACCGAGCACGGCGTGATCGATCAGCATCGCGACAAGTTCACCGGTCAGGTTCACGGAGGTCACGCTCCAGCACCGTCTGGGTCGATCCGAGCCACCAGGTCATCGCGGCCCTTGCGGGCACAGAAATCACCGAAGGACTCGCCGTCTTCGCGGTCCTGGCAGAAAAAAGCCAGCACCGGCGAGATCCTCGGCACGATTTCTTCCAGGGGCACCACGTCCTGGAAATTGAAAGCCAATCGTGTTCCCTGGGCGTTGCCACCCAGGAAGACCGTGTACTTGCCGACGGTCTTCCCCACCAGGCCGATGTCGGGGGAATAAGGCCGGGCACACCCGTTGGGGCAACCGGTCATCCGCACGGCAATCCGCTCGTCGGGAATCCCCTGTTTCAGGAGTTCGGCCTCGAGTTGGTCGATGAGTTGCGGCATCACGCGTTCGCTTTCGGTGATCGACAGCCCGCAGGTCGGCAACGCCGGACAGGCCATCGAGTGACGTCGCACCGTTGAAAGCTGTTCGGCAGCGATCAGGCCGTGGTCGGACAGGATCGCATCGATCTCGGCTCGTCGGGACGGCTCGATGTCGCACAACAGGATGTTCTGCTGTGCGGTCATTCGGGTCGGTGTCCGGTAGGTCTCGACGATTCGCCGCAGAGCCGACTTCGATCTCACGGTGTCACTGTCCTGGATTCGACCGTTTTCGATGTGGATCCCCAGGAAATCGCGGCCGTCGCCCTGGGCATTCCAGCCGAGATGATCCTCGACATCGGTCACCTCGGCAGGGTGCGGTTCGTCAAGCGGCCTGCCGAGGTATTCCTCGACGGTCGCCTTGAATCGTTGGATGCCCCAATCGGCCAGGAGGTATTTCAACCGGGCCGTCTTGCGATCACCACGATTGCCGTGATCGCGAAACACGCAGACCATCGCCCGGGCCATGGCAACAACATCCTCAGGCAACACGAAGGCCATCTTCTGAGCGATCGCCACGTAGGTCTTCGCCGCGCTGGGAGTCACGCCCTGCCCTCCCCCGACAAAGACGTTGTATCCGGTGATCCGATCGTTCTCGACGATCCCCAGCAGGCCCAGGTCGTAGGTGAGGATGTCGACGCAGTTGTCTTCGGGCAGGGCCACGCCGGTCTTGAATTTCCGGGGCAGGTAGCCGGCCCCGTAGACGGGCTCCTCGACCGGGGTGAACTCCGTCACGTCCTCCCGGTTGCCCTCTCCATCCTCGAGCCAGATCTGGTGATAGGCGGTCGTCCGCGGCTTGAGTTCCTCGGCAACGGCGTCGGCCAACTGCTGCATTTCTTCGCGAACCGGATTGTTTCGCAACGGTGCAGGACAACACATCACGTTGCGTTCGATGTCGCCACAGGCTCCGAACGTGGTCAGTTGCGTGGTGTTGATCTCGCGGATCGTCTCCTGGAGATTGTCCTTGATCACTCCGTGCAGTTGCAGGCCCTGCCGACTGGTGATTCTCAGCGTCTGGTTCCCGAATCGTTCGCACAGGTCCAACTCGGTCAGCAGCGCCTCGGCGGACACGCGTCCTCCTGGAATCCGCGTTCGCACCATGAACATGAACGCCTTGCCATCCCTGTTTTTCTGTTTGCGTGCATCCCGGTTGTCCTGCTGGTACAACCCGTGATGTTTCAACAGCCCGGCGTTGTCGCCGCTGAAGTGATCGAGTTGATCATCGGCGAGTTCCTCGGCAATCGTTCCCCGCAACTGCCGGCTCTCCTGCTTGACATATTCCGTCTTGTCCAGCTTGACCTCGTCAGACATCAGTGGGAATTCTCTCGGTGGGTCCAGGGTTCGGGCTTGGCTGCCAGGTAATTCCACGCGAGTATACTCGTCGTCGAGAGGACTGAACAGTTGAGCAGAGCTGCGATGAAACCCGACCGCAACCACCGCCGGCGACTTGTCTTGCTGCTGGCGACCGGCCTGGGAACCGGCCACTCGCCGGTCGCTCCGGGAACCGTCGGCAGCCTGCTGGGCCTGGCGTGGGTCGCCGGGGTCTCGGCCCTGCCGGAACCGCACGTCCTTGGACCACTCGCCACGCTCGTCGCCGCCCTGGTCGCCATCCCGATCTGTGATCGCGCCGGACAGCTTCTCGGAGAAAAGGATCCGGGGGCGGTGGTGCTGGATGAAATCGTGGCAATGCCCCTGGTGTTTGGTTGCGGCCTGATGCCCCTCGACACCACCACGTTGGTCGCCGGGTTCCTGCTGTTTCGCGTGTTCGACATCCTCAAGCCTCCCCCGGTCCGACAATTCGAACGCCTGCCGGGAGGGCTGGGCATTGTCAGCGACGACCTCGTCGCCGGGCTCTACGCCGGCCTGGTCCTCTGGGCCGGCCAAAGCAACTGGGCTGCACTGGTTGCCACGGGGAGACTTGTCGGCTGAACGGCCGTCTGGTTAACTGGCCCGCCACTGCCAATTCCGGCCGGGAGAGACACGTGACAGCCTCGATCATTGACGGCAAGGCGATTGCACTGGCGATTCGCGAGGAACTTGGTCTGGAAGTTTCGGATTTCCAGGAACGGACCGGTGTCACCCCTCACCTGGCCGCCATCCTCGTCGGCGACGATCCGGCCAGTGCCATTTACGTTCGCAACAAGCAGCGGGCGTGTGAAAAGGCTGCGATCCAAAGCACCATGCACCGGCTCGAGGCCGACACGACCCAGCAACAGCTGCTCGGCCTGGTCGAACAGCTCAATACCGATCCGCTCGTTCACGGCATTCTCTGCCAGTTGCCGCTTCCCGATCAGATTCAGGAACAGGCCATTCTCGATGCCATTGCTCCCGCAAAAGACGTCGATGCCTTTCATCCCGAGAGTGTCGGCCTGATCGTACAGGGACGCCCGCGATTTCTCCCCTGCACACCGCACGGCATCCAGCAACTGCTCCTGCGGAGCGGAATCGAGACGTCCGGAGCGCACGTCGTCATCCTGGGGCGAAGCGAAATTGTCGGCAAGCCGATGGCGTTGCTGATGGTCCAGAAACAGGAGGGAGCCAATGCCACGGTCACGATTTGCCACAGTCGCACGCGGGACCTGGCGGCGATCACCACCTCCGCGGACATCCTGATCGCCGCGATCGGCCGGCCGGGATTTGTCACCGCCGGGATGGTCAAGCCTGGTGCGGTGGTGATCGATGTCGGCATCAACCGGGTCGATGACCGGCTTGTCGGCGACGTCGATTTCGAGCCGGTTTCCGAGATCGCCGCCGCGATCACTCCCGTCCCCGGCGGCGTGGGGCCGATGACCATCGCCATGCTGCTGAAGAACACGCTGGCGGCCGCTCGGGAACTTTCCGGTGACCTGTCGAACTAGCGGAGCAGTTGCCGTGTCGCCAGGTCGAAGGTGCCCGCCCCGAGAGCGTGCGGCACCTGCCAGGTCGATTCCGTGACAACGGTCGGATTGACCTCGATATCGCTCAGGCTGATCATCAGTGACATGCCCGCCTCAGGCCACTCCAGCTCGAAGCGCCGGGGCACGACGATTCCGGTGTCCTGATCAGTCCGGTGACCGTTGAGCCGGGCGCGGGCGATCAACTGTGAACTGTCGTCGAACAACGACTGCTCGACGACGACACCCAGGCAGGTATCAACCACCAGTTGCCGGCGAACACGCGTCCCTCGAGGCGAACGGCGTTCCGCGACCAGCGTCAGGCGGTGCTGTCCCGGCCGCGAGCTGACCACCGACCACTCGTCGGGATTCAACGGCACCACCCCCAGGGCTTCGATCAACCACTCGGGTTCGAACGGCAACGAGAGTTGATCGCGAACTCGTGGCAGATCGGCATGGCCAACCGAGATCACGTGCCGCTGTTTACTGCGGCGAACCCAGAACCAGAACCGCTCGGGGTTTGACCCCAGGTCGACCTCGTTCGATCCCAGCAGGCTGGCACGGAGCCGAAACTGCCGGGGTCGCGCGACGGCGATATTTGCCGACAACGAGACCGGCAGGCCTCCGTCGGTTCGAGCCCTGATGCTCGCCGACGTCGAACGCCAGGCTTTCAAGCGGCTCGTGTTGGCATTGAGATGCGAGATGACTTCAGCGACGGTGGCGTCGGCGGCGAGCTGACAATCGGGAGGACAATACGGACACCAGCGGACCTGTTCACACAGGGTCCGACACCCGCTGGCACCGCCGCCGACCACCGCCAGCAACAGCAACCACGACAGGCGACTAGTTCCACTCGCGTTGCATCTGCTCATTCAGCTTGTCCTGCAAGCCTTCGATCTCATCGGCGTCCAACTGGCAGTCGGCCACCTCGAAGACTCCCTCGCCTCGTACTCCCGTGAATTCCAGGATCTCACAGTCATCCGACTGGCTGGATCCTTCCAGTTTCAGACGTCGTTTCTGGAGCAGCAGCAGGGCGATGACATACCGGAGCTTCTCCTGACCCTCGTCGCGTTGTTCGCTGAGCTGCTCGAAATACCGCATCAGGCCATCGGGATCCAACGGGTTGAACACGACGGCTTCCGGTTCGGGCACCAGGCAACGCCATTGACCGATCACATCGGTCGGTGGCCCCGGCCATTCCGCTTCGCAATAGTCCAATCGCACCAACTCACCATTCCGTTCGACCAGGATCGACACGCACACCGTGTTCGGCTCGAGCAGTTCGCCGCCCTGGGCACAGATCTTGCCGACCGGTTTGAGGTGGTAGTCCATGGCCCCCGCTCACCTCGCGTGTGCAAGGCGGAAATGTAGTCGAGCTGCGAATGAGCAACAAGACCGATTCCTTCTCTGACACACGAACCACCGCCTCGTATAATATCGGCGACCTTTGATCACTCCCGGCCGACGACCGTGTCCACGATGAAACAGTTCTTCGAGTGGTATCTGGGTGTCGTACCGGCCGCACCCGGACAGGGAACACGATGGCGTTGGTCGCTTGACCCACCCTGGCCCCCGGGCTGGTCTCCCTGGGCGGCCCTCCTGGCCGGGGCGATTCTGCTGACAGCCGTTTTGTTCGTCTACCGCCGCGACGCGGCGCGCCTGCCCGGACGCACCCGTTGGGGATTGATCGGAATCCGGTTGTGCACGCTGGCCCTTGTGCTGCTGTTTCTTACCAGGGCGGCGATCCTGATCCAGCGAACCGGCCTGCCCGCCGTCGCGATTCTCGTCGACACCTCGGCCAGCATGGGATTGGAAGACCACTACACCGACCCCAACCGCGACAAGCAGGTCCGTCGCCTGGCGGGCCGCCGGCGGCCCACCCGCCTGAATCTCGCCAAGGCCTTGTTGACCGCTGGAGACGGCCAATTGCTGAGAACGATCGGCGAGAGATTCCAGGTCCGGTTGTACTCGTTTGACCAGGAAGTTCGCGTGGTCGGCTCGACCGACGAGACGCCTTCCCAGTTGAGCAAACGGATCAGGGCGCTTTCGGCGTCCGGTCCCGATACCAGGCCGGGCCCCGCTCTGCGACAGGTTCTCGACGAATACCGCGGCGAACCTCCCGCCGCCGTGCTCGTTTTCACCGACGGGATCACCAGCACGTCCGCAGCCGACCGGCTCTCGACGATCATCCCGACCGCACGGCGGCAATCGGTCCCGGTCTTCACGATCGCCACCGGTAGCCGCCAACCAGCCCGCGACCTTCACCTGCTCGAACCGCAACTCGACGAAATCGCCTTCGTCGATGACCCGGTGGTCATCCAGGTCGGACTGAAGGCGTTTGGCTTTGTCGGCCGCCGCGTGACGATCCGGATGCACCGGGATGACGGCACCTCCCTGGCCGAACAAACGATCGACGCCGGACCCGATGGTGAAACACGGCAGGTGGAATTGACCTGGGTACCTCGCCAGGAGGGAGACCATGAACTGACCGTCGAGGCCGTGCCCCTGGAAGGTGAAACCGACCGGGTCAACAACAGTCATGTGCGACTGGTTCGTGTTCGACGCGAGAAGATCCGTGTCCTGCTCGCTGACGGCCATCCTCGCTGGGAGTTCCGCTACGTCAAGCAGTTGCTCGGCCGCGACCCGGGCATCGCACTGACCAGCGTGCTCCAGGACGCCGATCCGGAATCCAGCCGCGATGACCAAACGGCCCGCGAGCACTTTCCAGTCGATCGCGACGAACTGTTTGCCTTCGACGTCATCATTCTCGGAGACATCGACCCCGGGTTCCTCAGCCGGGGCATCCAGCAGAATCTCAGGGACTTCGTTCGATCGGCCCGCGGCGGACTGGTGCTGGTGGCCGGACCGTCTCATAACCCCCTGTCCTTCCGCAACACTCCCCTGGAAGACCTGGTCCCGGCCGACCTGGCGACGGTCCGGGTTCCCGACCCGGCCGCGTCATCCGGTCACTGGATTTCCCGGCTGACCATCGAGGGTTTCGAATCCACCGGGCTGTTCCGGCTGCGACAAAACCGGGACGAGGCCAGTGCGATTGTCGCCGGGCTGCCCGCGTTGCACTGGCTGCTGGAGATTCCTCGCCCCAGGCCCGGCGCCGTCACGCTGCTGGAGTGCACCGATGCCTCGTCGGGACCACCGCGACCGGCAATCCTGCTGCAACGCTTCGGTGCCGGGTCGGTCCTGTTTCATGCCACAGACGACCTGTGGCTCTGGCGGTTCCGTGACGGCCAACGGCTGTATGCACGCTACTGGCTGCAGGCCGTCCGGTTGCTCGGGCGGGCGAGGCTGCTCGGACAGACACGAACAGCCGAATTGACTGCCGGCCGCAGCGAGTATGCTCCAGGAGAACCCACGGCTTTCCAGTTGCGGTTCTTTTCGACCACCGATGTTCCCGTGGATGGGAAACCACCGGTCATTCGAGTCCAACGGCGGTCGGGATCCTCACGTGACCTGACGCTGGCCGCGGTCAAGGGAAGCCTGGGCCTGTTCTCGGGAAGCATCACCAACACCAGCCCGGGCAGTTACCACGCCTGGGTTCGTTCGCCGAGTTTCAGCGACGCACCGCCGTCGGTCGATTATCTTGTCACCGCAGCCAATCGCGAGTTTCAACAACGCAAGGTGGCTTTCGATGAACTGCAGTTCACCGCCCGGGCCACGCAGGGCAGGTCTTTTCCCATCGAGCAGGCCCGGCATCTCGATCGCGTACTCCCGCCGGGACACCCGGTTCCCCTGGCAATCGACGCCCCGATCCGGCTCTGGAACCGCTGGGAGCTGCTCCTGGCCTTCTCGGTCGCACTGGCCACCGAATGGCTCTGGCGACGTCACTCCCGGCTGGTATGATCGTGGGCAGACCGCTACCGCATGACCACGCCCCTTCGCTCACCTCTGAACCGACTCCGGCAACAGGTCCGTCGCATCCTGTTGATCCGTGGCCTGAGCCTGTGCAGCGTGGTGCTGCTGACAACCACCACCCTGGCCGTGATCACCGACTGGCTGGTTCACTTCGACGCCAGCAGTCAACGCCGGCTGGTTTTGACCGTGGTGGTCCTGGTCAACGCCGCCGCCGCCTGGCGATGGCTGTTGGCTCCACTGAAGACCCCCCTGGACGACCTGACACTGGCGATGCGGATCGAGAGCCGTTTCCCGCGATTTCGCGACCAGTTGACCAGCGGCCTGCAGTTCTCCCAGAGTGAAAACGACGCGACGTGGGGATCACCCGCACTTCAACAAGGCGTGATCGACCAGGCGCTGTCGACAATCAACCTCCTCGACATCGACGCGGTGGTCGAGCGACGTGGTGCGAGACGAGCAACCCTGGCGGCCGCGGGATTCATTCTCCTGGCGACGGTCCTGGTAACCTGGAAGCAACTCGAAGCGGCCACGGGCCTGGATCGGCTGTTCCTGTTCTCCGAAGCCAACTGGCCCCGGCAGACACAGTTGCGATTCCTCGACGATTCGCTGGCTCCGTCGAATCTCGACACCAGGACCGGGCTGAGAATTCCACTGGGGGAATCCGTCGAGTTGATCGTCGAGAACAGCCGTGGTCAACTCCCGAGTGACTCGGTGATTGAAATCCGCCGTGTTGATCCCGACCGGACACGGCGGCAGCGGGCAGCGGTTCGCACCCAGCCACTTCGCACCACAAGCCGCCGCGACGTCGACGGAAGTCCTCGCGAGGTGGGGATCGCCTTGCTGACCCCTGCCGACGAAACAGAAGCACTCGAATTTCGCGCCCGTGGTGGCGATGACGTCACGGCCTGGTTCACGCTCAGGTCAATTCCTCCCCCGCTACTGGAATCTCTCACGCTCACCCTGCACCCCCCGGCCTACACCGGCCGGACCACCCACACACTTGCCGAGGGGGTCGGAGACATCCAGGCGTTGATCGGGACGCGCGTCGAGGTTCTGGCGACGATCAACCAGCGAATCCGGGAAGCGACGCTGACCCACGCAAACCAGTCGCCGCTTCCGGCCCACCTGGCTGCCGACGGTCGGACGCTTGATGCCGAGTTCACGATTTCGTCGCCGGGAGTCACGAACTGGTTCCTGACACTGATCGACCAGGACGGGCTTTCCACACCACGCCCGGCTCAATTCGAACTGCGGGCCCTTGCCGATCGTGTCCCGAATGTCGAGATCGTCTCACCGCCCGGGAACATCCGGGCAACCCCCGGCGCCGAGCTGCCACTGAAGGTCATCGCCGGCGATGACCTGGCCATCCGTGATGTGAACCTGGTCATCCGTTCGACCGACCGGCGCGAGGCCGACGCGCGAACGATTCGGCTGCACGGCCCCCACGCGGGCAACCAACCGCTGACAATCCAACACCTCTGGCCGTTGCACGCGGAGTCGATTGCCGTCGGCACCGAACTGCAGTTTCACGTCGAAGCCACCGACGCTTACGATCTCGGCGATCCGCACACCGGCCGTTCTACCAGCCGCACGCTGACACTGGTTTCGAAGGCCGCCAAGAAGAGTGACCTGTTGTCTCAACAGGCCGCCCTGCTCAAGGAACTCTCGGCAGTGCTGGCACGCCAGCGCACGGCCCATGCACACATCGCCGATCTCCAGGTTCAATGGGAAACGGCCGGGCGATTGCGTCCGGGGGACCTCGAGATCCTGCTGGCAACCGAGTTGAACCAGCGGCAGATCGCAGCTCAGTTGGCCGATGAAAACGAGGGCCTGGTCGTGCAGGCCCGTCGGCTCGCCGGAGAACTTGTTGCCAATCGCCTCGACGACCCGGACGCCATCCGGTACCTGGACAGGATTGTCGGCGACCTGTCAGCACTTGGTGCCCACGCACTACCTTCCCTCGACCAGTCGCTTGCCGATGCCAGGCGTCGGCTCGCTGGTCCGACACCATCCTCGTCGGGACCACCCCTGGCAGCCATCGAGCGTCTGCAGGCAAAGGTCGTCACGACACTCGAGTCGCTGCTGGACGACCTCTCGTCCTGGCAAAATCGGCGTGAACTGCACAGCCAGGCACGCCAACTCCTCGAACGGCAACAGCAGTTGCTCAACGACACCGCGTCGCGTCCAGAAGAGACCCTCGACAAACCGATCGCACAACTCGACCGTCAGCAACGAGCCGACCTCAAGCGGATGGCCAGGCAACAAAGCGAACTCGCTGATCGACTCGACCGACTGACGCGACAACTCGAAGAAGCCGGTCTCGACACGACCGGCAGTATTCAGCCCGATTGGCTCCGAAAGATCCAGCAGGCTCGACGGACGCTGCGGACCGAGGGCACCGCGGCGGCAATGCGGGATGTGGCAGACCAGGTGGAATTGAACCACGTCGGCCGCGCTCACCAATCCCAGCAGAAAATTCTCGAACAACTCAAACAGCTCGAAAACGCGCTGCACGACAGGGCAACCAGCAATGCCCAGTCGCGACTCGATGACCTCGACTCGCTCCTGTCCCGCTTGAACGGTCTTCACGCGCTCCAATCGCAACTTCACCGCGATACGAAACGCGTCTCCCAACAACCCGACTCCGACACCGCGAGAAACCCCCTGCTCGCCCGCCAGGCGGCCCTGCTGGAGCGGTCTCGAGATGCCCTCGACACGATCAATCGCCTGCAACTGCTCGGGTCACAGGCTGCCGGACATCGCGTCGTCAACGCGATGCAAAGAGCCACCCGGATGCTTGCCCGGCCTGGGGTCTCCCCGGCCCTGTTGTCACAGGCGGCAGCCCTCGATGCGATCCAGGCGACCCGCCTCTCACTCGAGAACGAGCGGCAACGATCCACGCGGGCACTGGCCGACAAGAAACTCCAGCAGTGGATACGGAGAACCAATGAAATCCGGAAACGGCAGGCGGCACTGGTTCAGGATACCCGCTCGTTGTATCGCGACCGGCAAGACCTGGGTCGCTGGACACGGCCGTTACTGAGAAGCCTCCGAAAACTCGCCGGCCAACAGCAGACCCTTGCCGAGAACATCTCGGCCACACCGGTGCCCGTTGAAGCCGGCAAGGCGTTCGCCACGGCCATTCGCCAGACCGCCGGTCACATGACCAGTGCCGCGGATGCGATCAGCGGTCGTCGCCCGGAAGCCACGGTCCAACGGTCCCAGCAGCAGGCCCTGACGCTACTCGATGAATGGCTCAAGAGAATCCGTGCCACCCACACCGTGACCGGTCCCCAGCCTCCCGCTGACGGCCAATCACAACCAGCCGCGAAACCCTCCAGGACCGCCCGCAAACAGTCCCCGGACGTGTCGCCGGCTGCCCCGGAAACACGATCCTCCACTCGACCCGCCCGCAGGTCCGGACAGGCCGATTCGCGGGCATCGGATCAGGCCAGGGCGGTTCGAGACGCCGCCGTCAGGCGGTCGCCGTGGGGACACCTGCCGCCGTCGCTGCGACGCCGGTTATTGCAGGTTGGACAGGATCGAGCCCCGGCGCGATACTCCGATCGAATCCGTCAATACTACGAATCCCTGGCCAGGGGCCGGAACCAGGGAAACCAATGACAGTGGCATGATGTCTGAAAAATCACAACCGGTTGAATCTGATCTGGTGAGGTTGCAGAAGGTCCTGGCCCAGGCCGGGCTCGGGTCGCGACGAGGCTGTGAACAGTTGATCCTGGCAGGCCGGGTCTTTGTCGATGGACAAAAGGCCACCACGCTGGGTGCCCGTGTGAACTCAAGATCCCAGACCATCGTCGTCGATGGGGAAACGATCCGCATCCAGCGCCCGCGGCACTTTCTACTCAACAAGCCCCGGGGCTATCTCTGCACGAACAAGGACCCACAGAGGCGTCCACGCGTGATCGACCTGTTCCCCGTCGGTGGGCCGCGGCTGTTCACCGTCGGTCGTCTCGACGAAAACAGCCAGGGGTTGTTGATGGTCACCAACGACGGTGACCTCGCTCATCGTCTCATTCATCCACGTTACCAGGTGCCGCGAGTCTACCGGGTGCAGGTTGCCGGACATCCCACCCCGGCCGGCCTGGATGCGATCCGTCGCGGCATTCATTTTTCCGACGGTTTCTTTCGTGTCCACTCGGCAAAGAAGCTCAAGACCCGCGGCAAGAGCGCCTTTCTGGATCTCGAACTCCGCCAGGGACAAAACCGGGAAATCCGCCGCCTGCTGGCCCGGGTCGGACACAAGGTCATGTCGCTGGAACGCATTTCCTTTGGCCCCCTGCGACTGGGCCGGCTGAAGCTGGGGCAATACCGCCCACTGCGACCATCCGAGTTCGATGCATTGAGTGAATACCTCACCGACGGAGAACGACGGCCGGGTGGACGGAAGAAATCGCGACGACGATCGAGTAAAGTGAGGGCTGGGAGATCCGGCGGCAGGAAACGGTCCCGGCGCCGTCGCTAATCTCTCGCAGCCCACCTGTCCCCCGCTTCGTTGAATACCCGCCCATGGATGAGGCTTCTCCGACGCCTGCTGGTCTTGTTCCCACCGCGGTACAGCGAACGGCCCGGGTGATCGAGCAGGTCGAGATGGCCCGCGACACGTTCCGACTGCGACTGGAATGTCCGGAGCTGGCAAAACGGATCCTGCCGGGCCAGTTCTTCATGGTGCGCGAGCCCGGGTTGACTGACCCGCTGCTTGGAAGACCATTTGCCCTGTTTGACGTCGCCTGCGATTCTCAGGGGGAACCCGTCGGAATCGATTTCGGTTACGTCGTGGTCGGCAAGTTGACACGACGAATGGTCCGGTGGAAACCGGGGGACCCGGTCTCGGTTTGCGGACCGCTGGGGAACGGGTTTCCCGAACCGTGCGACGGTCACCTGGTGATGGTGGCTGGAGGAATCGGACAGACCCCTTTCCTGGCGGTCACTCGCGAGGCATTGGGACAACGACGATACGGTGACCCGCCGCGAACCGCCGCAGCACGGCCTGAGCTGACCTTGTGCTATGGCGCCCGGTCGGCAAACCAACTCGCCGGGATCGATAGTTTCCCTGCCGAGGGTCTGGACCTGCGTGTCGCCACCGATGACGGCAGCCACGGTCATCACGGATTCGTCACCGACTTGTTACAGGATCTGATCACCAATGAGTCGGCACCGACGATGATTTATACCTGTGGCCCCGAGCCAATGATGGAGGCCGTGGCGATGTTGGCGGCCGAACACGACATCGCCTGCCGGGTATCACTGGAAACACCGATGGCCTGCGGGTTTGGAGCCTGCTTCAGTTGTGTTACCCGGATCCGCCTCGACAATGGTCAATGGGACTACCGCCGCACCTGTGTCGAGGGTCCAGTCTTTCCCGCCGAAAAACTGCACTGGTCTGACAGATGATGATCCGACGTTCTCATTCCCTCCCACCGGCCTGGTCGCTGGCCCTGCTGGTCGTCGGCATGCTGGTCAATCGATCCGCCGCCGAACCACCAAAGTCGCTGGAGGACGCATTGCCGCGGATCGCCGCCGTGGCGCCCAAGGACGCCCTGGCCACCTTCACCGTCCAGAAGGGGTTTCGACTGGAACTGGTCGCGAGTGAACCCCAGGTGGCTGATCCGGTCGATGCCTGTTTCGACGCGGATGGTCGGCTTTACGTTGCCCAGATGCACGGTTACCCGTTCTCGCAGGAACCGACCCGGCTAAATCCCAAGGGCGGCGGCAAGCCCGACGCCGGTGTCATCCGCCTGCTGGAGGATACCACCGGCGATGGCCGCTTCGACAGCAGCATCCGCTTCGCCGACAAGATCCGTTGGCCGACATCGGTCTGCTGCTACGACGGGGGCGTGTTCGTGCTGGCACCACCTCAACTGCACTACTTCAAGGACACCAACGGTGACGGCGTCGCCGACATCCGGCAGGTCGTCTTTTCGGGATTTCGTCGAGACAACGTGCAGAGCCTGGCCAACAACCTGAAGTGGGGACTCGACAACCGGATCACCCTGGCCGCGGGCCGCAACGGCGGCACACTCCTTCGCGACGGCAAGAAAGTGCTCACGCTCGGTCGCATCGATCTCAGTTTTGACCCCCGCACCCTGGAAACCCAACCGTTGACCGGGGGCGTGCAGTTTGGCAACAGCTTCGATGCCTGGGGAAACCGTTTCGTCTGTAGCAACAGCAACCACATTCAGCACGTCCTGCTGCCACACCGTTACCTGTCCCGTCATCCCGGCCTCTCCCCCCCGGCAGCGGTGCGATCGATCGCCGCCGGCGGTGCCGCCGCACCGGTCTTTCGCAGGAGCTCGGCCGAGCCCTGGAGAATCGTGAGAACCCGGCGACGGGTCTCGGACCCAAAAACCAAGGCGCGACTGCCGCGGACCGAGCAGTTCGCGATTGGCTTCTTCACCTCCGCCACCGGCGTGACCATCTACACCGGCAGTGCCTATCCCGACTCGTTCCGCGGCAATGCGTTCATCGGCGACGTCGGCGGCAACCTCGTGCACCGCAAGTCAATGCACCCCTCCGGGCCGTCATTTGTCGCGAAACGAGCCGATCAAAAGACCGAGTTCATCGCCTCGACGGACAACTGGTTTCGCCCCACGAACTTCGTCAATGCTCCCGACGGGACGCTCTACGTACTGGACATGTACCGGGAAACCATCGAGCACCCGTATTCGATCCCCGAGGACATCAAGAAGTTCCTCGACCTCGAAAGCGGCGACGCGCGCGGACGAATCTACCGCCTGGTTCCTCCCGGCTGGAAACCGCCCCCCCGCCAACGGCTCTCGAAACTGTCGAGCAGTCAACTGGTCGAGTTGTTGGAATCAGACAACGGTTGGCACCGTCAGACCGCGCAGCGACTGCTCTGGGAACGTCGCGACGGGCAGTCGATCCGCCCCCTGGCCGGGGCCGCCAAATCCTCGGAATCGCCCCTGGGCAGAGCCCACGCACTCTCGGTCCTCGATGGTCTCGACGCCCTGGACGACCGACTGCTGTCTGCCGCGTTACGCGACAAGTCTCCGCGGGTCCGTGAACATGCCCTGCGCCTGGCCGAAGACCGCCTGGACCACCCCGCCATCGCTCCGCTCCTGGCGGACCTGGTCGTCGATACCGATTCCCGGGTTCGTCACCAGTTGGCCTTCAGTCTCGGTGCGCTCGCCGCTGATCGCCGCGGTGCTCCGCTGGCGGAATTGGCCACCCGGTCCCCGGCCGATGCCCACCTCCGATTCGCCGTGATGACCTCCAGTCGCGGTGTCGAAACCGACGTGCTGGCCACACTCTTGAAACACCGGGATTTTCTCGGCCAGCCGGCAGCGACGACCTGGCTGACCGACCTGTCGCGGCTGGCCGGTTCCAGTCAACGTTCGGCCGACGCCTTGGCCGTCCTCGCGATGGTCCTGGCCGGAGATCAGCCTGCCCAGCGACAGTCGCTGGTCCTGGCCGCACTGGGCCGGGGCCTGGCGCGACGTGGCCGGTCGGTGTCGGCCGTTCTGGACGACAAGGCCACGCCACCTGAGGTCCGGACAGCGGCCGGGAACGTGTTTCGACGCGCGGTCACGCGGTTGGCCGATCCGAAGACCGACGTCATCCGGCGAGCCGGGTCGGCCGCTCTGCTGGGGTTTGCCCCGTCGCGTCAGGCGATCCCGGCACTGGCGTCACGCCTGGCCCCCCAGGAACCCCAGGCTCTGCAGCGCGCGGCGGTCGCCTCACTCGCCCGTCACCCTTCGAAAGCCACCTCGCTGGTCCTGTTGAAGAACTGGCGTGGATACAGTCCACGAATCCGCGGTGACGTCGTGGATGTTCTCATCCAACGACCGGTCGGGACTCACGTGTTGCTCGATGCGGTCCGCGACAAGCGTGTGCTGACCGGCGAGATCACGCTCGAGAAGCGCCAGGTGCTGGCCAACCATCCCGATTCCAAGCTCCGCGATCGTGCCCGGGCGTTGCTTTCGGCGATCGCGTCACCGGATCGGGCCAAGGTCATCGCCAGGTACCGTCCGGAACTCGACAAACCCGGGAACGTGGCCGCCGGAGAGGCCGTCTTCAAGAAACTCTGCGTCAACTGCCACCGGGTCGGAGTCGTCGGAAACAAGCTCGGTCCTGACCTGACCAGCGTACGTAACAAGTCGCCCCGTGATCTGCTGGTCACCATCCTTGACCCCAACCGCGAAGCGCAACCCAATTACATGACCTACACGCTGGTGACCGTCCAGGGACGCCTGCTGACCGGGATCATCTCGGCCGAGACGGCCACGACGGTGACGCTGATGCGAGCCGAGGGCAAGCAGGATGTCGTACTGCGATCGCAGATCGAAATGCTCGTCTCCAACGGCAAGTCGCTGATGCCCGAGGGACTCGAGAAAGAACTCACGGCCAAACAGATCAACGATGTCATTGCCTGGATCAAGAAACTGCAGCCGGCCGGAAAATGACCGGCCCGGCACCCGGTTGCCCACCTGGTGCCGCGCCGATACAGTGACGGTTCGCCAGTCGGCTGGCCCCTGACACCCCCAAGACTCACTCACCGGAGACGTCTCATGTTGCCGCGCACTTCATCGTCCTGGATTGCCGCAATCGCCACGCTGGCCGTCCTGCTGTTGCCCCTGGACGCCACCACGGCCGACAAGGACGGCTGGGTCTCGTTGTTCAACGGCAAGAATCTCGATGGCTGGAAAATCGGAGACGCCAAGCAGGCCAAGTGGAAGGTGGAAAACGGTTCGATCGTTGCCAACGGGCCTCGATCCCACCTGTACACCGTCAGGGAATTCAAGAACTTCGAATTCAAGGCCGAGGTGATGACCACGCCCGGCAGCAACTCGGGCATCTATTTCCATACCAAGTACCAGGAAGTCGGTTTCCCGATGACTGGTTACGAGAGCCAGGTCAACGTGTCGCATGGAGACCCGATCAAGACCGGCAGCCTCTGGGGCGTCGTCAAGCTCTCCGAAACTCCGGCCAAGGACAACAAGTGGTGGGAACAGCACATCATCGTTCGCGGCCAAAACATCGTGGTAAAAATCAACGGCAAGACGGTGCTCGACTACACCGAGCCAAAGGGAGTCCAGGGCGGCCGCAAGATCAGTTCGGGAAGTTTCGCACTGCAAGCCCACGATCCCAAGAGCGTCATCTACTTCCGCAACCTTCGCGTCAAGCCGCTGAAGTGACTTCAGCGGCGGCCTGCCGCCGACCCGAATTGCAGTTCCAACAGCAGATTCTTGACGTCAGTCATCGCCACCTGGTCGCGGGCGATTGACGGCGAGGAACTGATCAGCACCGGTCCCTCGTCGTGTTCGCGTCCCGGTGACGGCAACCTGCCGTGACTGCCACGGACGAGCGAAGCGTCCAGGCCGATCACGTCCATGTAATAGCGAAAACCGAGTTTCTTTCTGAGCAACCGACTCGCGACGCGCAGGCGAGGCCACGTCAACTCGGGATCCAGGAAGAGCTCAACCGGGTCGTAACCGGGCTTGCGGTGAATGTCCACGGTCCGGGCGTAATCAGGCGCCAGCGCGTCGTCGAGCCAGAAGTAGTAGGTGAACCAGGCCCCCGCCGCGGCGAGGGCAACCAGTTCACCGCTTCGATGGTGGTCGATCCCGAATTCGGCCTGGTCGGAACCGTCCAGGACTCTTTCGATTCCCCCGGTCTTTTCAAGAACTTCCCGAACGCGACCGGTGTCGGCGGGGTCGTCGACATAGATGTGAGCGATCTGGTGATCGGCCACGGCGAACGCCCGCGACGCACCCGGGTCCAGTGTCTCCCATCCGGTTGGTTCCCTGCGGACCGCCAGCAATCCCGCCTCGCGGAGCACGCGATTGATCGGCACCGGTCGATCAACCGCGGTGATCGCGTACTCGGACACCACGACCACGTCGGCACCCTGTTCCCGGGCCGCTTCGATCACCCGGCCGGCCTCGCGATCGACCGCCTTCAGATCATCGGCGATCGCCGGGTCGTCGGGTCCGAGCCGCTGGAGGTTGTAGTCAAGGTGGGGCAGGTAGACCAACGACAGTGATGGTCGATGCCATTTCAGGACCCGGATCGCCGCATCGGCGATCCAACGGCTGCTCTGGATATCGGCCCCGGGCCCCCAGAATCTCATCAGGGGAAACACGCCCAGTTCCGCCTGGAGCCGGTCCCGGAGATCCTCGGGGTGGCTGTAGCAATCCATGATCTTGCGGCCATCGGCCGGGTAGCATGGTCGGGGTGTGACCGACCAATCAACGGCCGCGTACATGTTGTACCACCAGAAGAGCTTGGCGGTCGTGTACGAGACATCTCGCTGCCGCGCGGCCTGGTAGATCCGTTCACCAGCGACAAGCCGATTCGATTGTCGCCAGAAGAAGACCTCGGCCAGGTCTCGCTCGTACCAGCCATTGGCAACAACACCGTGGTCGCGTGGCAAGAGCCCGGTCAGCAGTGTCGACTGTGCCGTGCAGGTGACCGCTGGAAACACCGTCCCCAGCGGGCAGGCAAAGCCGTCGCTGGCCAGGCGGGACAGATGGGGCGTGTGCTCACCAAGCATCGCGGGCGTGAGCCCGACCACGTCCAGAACGATCAGCGGCTGAGACATCGTTCAGGCACACCCGGCTAGTCCGTGTCGGCAGCGGCCCGACTGGTTTCCCAGAGAGTGTCGGGGGGAGTGAACTCGAATCGATCCGACCCACTGAAGAATTCGACCGGATTGTCGTAGACGATCTTCTTGATCTTCTTCTCGCTGTGCCCCCGACGCCGCATCTCCATGATGAAGTCGGGCACGGCGGTCGGGTTCGACGGTCCCCAGTCACCGGCCGAATTGACCATGATCCGATCATCCCCGTACATCTCGATGATGTCGGCAGCTCGCGACGGTGTGCACTTGGTGACCGGATACAGGGTCATCGCACACCAGAAACCTTCTTCCCGCGCCGCGCCCACGGTGTGCTCCTCGACGTGGTCGATCAGGACACGGTTGGGATCGACACGATCGTCCTCCAGGAGCATGTCGATGATCATCCGTGTGCCCTTCAGTTTGTCATCCAGGTGCGGCGTATGGATCAGGATCTGCTCGTTGGTCTTCATCGCCAGGTCGACGTGCTCGCGGAAAATCGTGCATTCGTTTTTCGTGTTCTTGTTCAGCCCGATCTCGCCAATCCCCAGCACGCCCGGATTGCCAAGAAACTCGGGGATCATCGCGATCACCTCGCGAGACAACTCAACGTTTTCCGCCTCCTTGGCATTGATGCACAGCCAGGTGAAATGCTGCACGCCCGACCATCCCGCGCGAGTCGGCTCGAACTCGGTCAACTGACGAAAGTAATCCCGAAATCCATCAACGCTGCCACGGTCAAAACCGGCCCAGAAGGCCGGTTCGCTGACGCCCACACATCCCATGCGAGCCATCCGCTCGTAATCGTCGGTGACACGGGAAATCATGTGGACATGCGGGTCGAAGAAGTACATCTTTCTACTCCGTCGCTTCCGGTGCGTTCCAACCCGACTGGTATGGATCGCTGAAAATCACCTGGATCTGTTCGGCACGATTCAAACCGGGCCGGCAGAGGAGCTCGAGTCCCTGCTGGATCAGGCTTCGTCGCCGATCCTCCTGGACCGTTTCCGCATCCTCTGATCGATCGATGCGATCCAGCGATGCGGCCACCTGCAGAACCCGTGCGCGAATATCAAGATACACCTGGTCAAAGACCTCAGGCGCTGATTGCTGGGAATCCATCACAAGCCTCCTGAATACGTTCTCGGACAGCCCGAGGCCCTACCCCTAGTTTTGTCCGCGCCCCGGCCGAAATCAAGAGGATCGAGAATGACTCGGACCGGTGACCGCTCCCGACGGTGACGATGGCAGCGGTCGCACGAACTGCATGGTTGTTGAGGCCGCCTGGGATCAACGGGTCGCCTCGAGGACGTCCTCGGGAATCCGCTGAACCTGGCCCTCGCGATTGACACAGGCAAGAACCGAGCGTGCCGTGGCGAGCAATTTGTCACCGCGATAGACCGAGTATTCGTGTTCGAGTTTCACGGCCCCGACCTTGACCAGCTCGGTTTGCAGTCTCAGCAGATCGTCGTACCGGGCGGGTCGATGGAAGCGGCAGTCGAAGGAAACGACCACGAAGAACAGGCCGCCCTCTTCCATGGCGCGGTAGTCGCCGCCCCGGGAACGAAACAACTCGGTGCGGCCGACCTCGTAGTAGCTGAGGTAGTTGGAGTGATGCAGAAATCCCATCGCGTCGGTTTCGCTGTAGCGAACGCGGATCTCGGTTTCATGTTGCTGCATCGCGTCTCTCTCAATCTCCGGTCACATTATCGAGCATTCACCAGGAATGCGGAAGCCGGCACGCCCACCTTGTCGAATCCGTCGCACCGCCTATCCTTGTCGATACTCGCCCCCGGACTGGTTCTCACATGCCTCGCATCCTTGTTTCCGACCCGCTCTCACCAGTCGGCCTGGACGTGCTCGACCGAGAAACCAACCTCGAAGTCGTGGTGCAGACCGGTCTCGAAGCCGACGCGTTGAGAACGGCACTTGAGAGCGTCGACGGGGTGATCATCCGTAGCGGCACGCAACTGACCGCCGAGATCCTCGACGGTCAGCCGCGACTGAAGGGAATCGTGCGGGCCGGCGTCGGCATCGACAACATCGACCTGGCAGCGGCCACACGTTGCGGCATCGTCGTGATGAACACCCCGGCCGGGAACACGACCAGTACCGCCGAGCACTCGATTGCCATGCTGATGGCGCTCTCACGCAACATCAGCCCCGCGGCAGCCAGCCTGAAGTCCGGTGCCTGGGAACGCAAGAAGTTTGTCGGCACGCAACTGGCTGGAAAGACGCTGGCCATACTCGGCCTGGGACGCGTGGGGCTGGCCGTCTGCGAACGGGCACAGGGCCTGCAGATGCGGGTCATCGGTTTCGATCCGTTCCTTTCAGCCGAGCGGGCTGTCGAACACGGCATCGACCTGTTCGATGACCTGGATCGTCTACTGGCTGAGGCAGATTTCCTGACCGTCCACACGCCACTGACCGATCAAACCCGAAACTTGATCAATGCCGAGCGGATCGGAAAGATGAAACCGGGCGTGAGAATCGTCAACTGCGCCCGGGGGGGGATTGTCGACGAGGAGGCACTGGCCGCAGCACTGGAGGCCGACCATGTCGGTGGTGCGGCGATCGACGTGTTCGAGACCGAGCCACCCGGGGATCACCCGCTGCTGGCTGACCCTCGCGTGCTCGCCACTCCTCACCTGGGAGCCTCAACCGAGGAAGCCCAGGAGTCGGTTGCCCACGAGGCGGCCGAGATCCTCTCACGATTTCTGCTCCGGGGTGAGGTTCGCCACGCGGTGAACATGGTTCCCATTTCCGCGACCGAACTCGAGGCCGCCCGCTTGTACCTGGACCTGGGATTCCGCCTGGGCCTGCTGCTGGCCCAGCAAAACCAGGCGCAACGTCTCGAGGGCATCCGGATTGACTACCGGGGCGAAGTCGTCACGCGGAGCACCCGCCTGATCACCGCCAGCCTGACCAGCGGGCTGCTTGGCTGCGCCTTCGATGCGGACGTGAACCTCGTCAATGCCGAGTTGGTCGCACGCGAACGGGGGATCGAGATCACCGAGTCCTCCTCGCCGGAATCCGGAGACTTCTCCACCCTGGTCCGCGGCACACTGATCACCGACACAGACACCGACGACGTGACGGCTTCGGCGACGATCTTCGGTAACCAGTTCCTGCGACTGGTCCGCCTGGGCCCCTATCAACTGGATGCTTACCTGGACGGAGCCCTGTTGATCTTCCGACATCTCGACGTGCCCGGCCTGATCGGATTCATCGGAACGATCCTGGGCCGCCACCGTGTCAACATCGCCCACATGTCGCTGGGCCGCCAGCAGGACGAGCCCGGTGGCGAAGCCGTCGCCGTCTTCAACCTCGACAACCTGCCCCCACCCGAGGCCATCGAGGAGATTGTCGAACATCCCGAGGTGGTTGGCGTCGACATGGTGCTGTTGCCTCCGGCCCAGTCACCACTTCCCTGGCTGGGCAACTGCTGATCAAACACGGTCGGTTGCAGGGCAGCTCCAGAGATTCCTAAAATGCACGCCTCGCGGTGTCATGACAAGGAGCGGGCTTGATGACGAATCCGGGTTCTGTCGCTCTGCAAACCCATGTGCTCACGCTCAACCGCGGCTATGTGGCCTTCCAGGTCATGACCGTCCGCAGAGCCTTGTGCCTGCTCTTCAAGGGAATCGCCGAGGTCGTCAACGTCGAGGATGGACGCTACCATTCCTACGACTTCCAGAGCTGGAAGGAAATCAGCGAGCTGAAACTCGCGATTGATGAACGCGGCGAGGACGAGGACTGGATCAACGCCGTCCATTTCCCCCTCCAGGTGCCCCGCATCATCCGTCTGCTCCGTTACGACCGGGTGCCACGACACGTGGTCAAGTTCAACCGTCGTAACATCTTCCTCCGCGACCGAAACAGCTGCCAGTACTGCAACCGCAAGTTCTCACAGTCGGAGTTGAGCCTTGACCACGTCGTTCCCCGCAGTCGCGGCGGACTGACAACCTGGAAGAACATCGTGTGTGCCTGTCTGAAGTGCAATGTTCGCAAGGGGGGCCGCACGCCACGCGAGGCAGGTATGCAACTGGCGACAAGGCCGCGAAAACCGGCTCGCAGCCCACTGCTGGCCCAGACGCTGATCTCGCTGAAGTATGCCAGTTGGAAGAATTTCCTCGACGAAGCCTACTGGACGACCGAACTGCAGCGGTGACCCGAACCGCTGGTTCGGCAGCATCAGCAGCCATCCGGAAGGCGCACGGTGAAGGTATTGCATGCCCTCAACACGAGTGCTAGGCTCTGTTTAGGGGTCGACCGACACCGTCACACGCGTGGTTTGTCTTGGTCTTGATACCGTCCCGAAGAGATCCGGCCATGAACGTCTGTCCAGATGGTAGGAGCAACTCGATCGACGCCCCGTCGCGGCGATCCGGGTTCACGCTGGTGGAACTGCTGGTCGTGATTGCCATCATCGCCATCCTGGCCGCACTGCTGCTGCCGGCTGTTCAACAGGTTCGCGAGGCGGCACGACGGACGCAGTGCATCAACAACATGAAGCAGATGGTACTGGCGATACACAATTACGCGGACGCGCACCGCAGTTTTCCCTCCGGTTACATCGCGCAGGGCAATTCACAGTACATCGCGGCCAACTTCCCCGAGGAAACCCTGGTCCCGCTCGGCAAGCCCGTCAACGGCCAGAATCTGGCGGTCGTCTTTGGCCCGGCCCCGGCTCCCTACCAGGAATGGCGGCTGTCATTCGACTGGAGCTGGATGGCGTTGATCATCCCCCAGATGGATGCCGGTGGCACAACGGACATCAACTTCAAGGAACTCAAGAACGGCGCAAACAACATCCAGAAGATCCGTCGCAAGATGCCGTCCTATGTCTGCGGCAGTGCCCGGTTGGGATCCAACCCACCCGGCCAATTTGGCTACTCCACCTACCGCGGCAACATGGGCACCCGCGGCAGCAAGGGCAGCGGCAACGGCACGATGTATAAGAACAGCAAAATCACCTTCCGCGACGTTGAGGACGACAAGACCCACACGTTCCTGATCGGTGAGACCCTGATGGGACTCTGGGGCGATGGCAACAGTTGCTGTGCCTACGTGGCCGACCAAAACAATGACAATAACCCGGACCGGTCAGTCGGCGGCCAGCCCCAGGCGTTTGACACCTGGTGGACCACTGCCGGCAACCACTACTTCGGGTTCGGCAGTTGGCACCCCGACCTGTGCGTCTTCGGCTTTGTCGATGGGCGGGCAGCGACCATCAGCAAGAACATCGACTTCAAGACTCTCAAGGCCATGGCCACGCGAAACGGCAAGGAACAGATCTCGGATCCTCCGTAGCCAGACGGCTGTCGAATTCGCATCACGCCCGGGGAAACGGGAACGCCAGCACGTCCTGGATGCATGGCAGGCCCAGGACGCTCATCACCAGGCGATCCAACCCCAGTGCGACCCCGGCAGATTCGGGGAACCCGGCCCGTTGTGCCGACTCGAGCCGGCTGCCCACCGGCAACCGACGGCCTCCGGCCGCGAGACGCCGCTGCAACTGTTTGCGCATCCGGTCGGCCAGTTCGTCAGCATCGGTCAGCTCCTGGTAGCCGTTGCAGATCTCCAGGCCGTCGATGTACAACTCCATTCGTTCGGCCACGTCGATCGTCCCACACCGCACGCGAGCCAGTGCGGCCTGGCTGGCCGGATAGTCGAACAGAAATTCCGGACCCGACCGGCCCAGCGTCGGCTCGACCCGCCCGGCCAACAGCAGGTCCAACCAACCGTCACGGTCCTGTTCGGTCAGCCCGTCGGGAATCGAATCAAGTTCCCGACGCGCCAGGGCGACCAACTCGGAGGTCGGACGTGCCAGCACCTCGACCCCCAGTGCCCGCTGAAACGCTTCATCGTAGGACAGCCGTCGGAAGGGTGTCTCGTCGGACCATGCCGGAACCGGATCGACCGCCAGGGCAACCGCCCGTATCAGGGTTTCGGTGAAATCCATCTGGTCGTGGTACGAGCTGTCACGACGATACCACTCGACCATCGTGAACTCGGGGTTGTGACGCTGCCCGAGTTCGTCTCGGCGAAAGGCGCGTGTCACCTGGTAGATCGAATCCGCCCCGGCAGCCAGCAGGCGTTTCATCGCAAATTCCGGTGACGTCTGCAGAAACCGTTCGACGCCACCAGGTTCACCGACAACAAATGGTTCAAGATGCTCATCGATGCAGACATCCATCGACAGCAACGGCGTTTCCACCTCGATGTAGCCGTTCTCATCAAACACCCGCCGCAATACGGCCAGCATCCGGGCACGGCACTCCAGCGTGGCCCAGCTGGCCGTGGGCTTCCAGTCGTCCCGGGACCCGTTCACAGTTCCGCCCGGATGGCCCGGGCGAGCCGTTCCACGCCCAGCTCGAGTCGGTCCGGTGTCTCGACACCGAAACTCAGCCGTAGCCCGTTCCTGGGGCGGACATCATCGCTGCCGGCGTGGCAGAGGTCACCCGGGACATACATGACCTGCTCCTGGTCAACGGCCCGCTCGAACAGCGTCCCACCCCATCCGGCGTCAACCCCTTCGGGCAACGTCATCCAGATATACAGGCCCCCGGCCGGAACCAGCCACTCCACTCCCTCGACGTCCCCGAGGTATTTGGTCACGGCGGCCGCCAGCCGATCACGCTTGGCGGCGTAGGTGGCCCTCAGGCGTTGCACGTGTGGGTGGAACAGGCCTTCCTCGATCGCGGTCGCCAGCAGGTACTGGTTGAAACTCGCCGACCCGAAATCCTCGTTGCCCTTCAGGTCGGTGACCGGGCCGACGAGTTCCCGCGGCAGGACCCCGAAACCCACTCGCAGTCCCGGCGAGAAACACTTGGAGAAGGTCTGGGCCAGGACAACCGATTGACGCCTGTCATCGAAGCTCCACACGCTCGGCCGCGGCGATGCGTCGTAGTACAACTCGCGATAGGCCGCGTCTTCGAGAATGAAGATCTGCTGTTTGGTTGAATACCGGCTGACGACTTCCACGAGTTGCTCGCGACGGGGGGTCTCGAGACTGACGCTGCGAGGATTGTCATGATCGCTGACGACATAGACCAGCTTGACCCGTGGCAGGTCGCCGCAATCCCGCAGGGCCTGCAGGGTCTCTTCGAGCGACTCGATCTTCATGCCGCCTTCGTCACTTTCAATGGGAACCGCCCGCGCTCCGAGTCCGGCCACGACGCCCAGGAACACGTAGTAGGTGGGGTCCGCCACCAGGCAGATGTCATCCGGATCGAGCAGCGTTTCACAGAGAATCGAGAGGAGCTGCTGCGAACCGGTGGTCAACACGAGTTGATCGGGGGTGATGCCCAGCTGGTCGGTGCTGACTCCCTCGAGACCGGCAAGATACTCCAGCAACAGGTCTCGTAGCCGCTGTGCTCCTTCGGTCGTGCCATATTGCAGCGCGGCCCGCGCCCGCGATTCGTCGGCGAGCATTCGCTGGGTGGCCTCGCGAGTGGCTTCCAGCGGCAGGGTCTGAGGATCCACCAGCCCGGCTGCCAACGAGATGCACTCGGGATGATCGACCGCCTGCTTCATCATGAAGCCCACGACACCATCAGCGGCCCACTGGCGCCGACGGCTCCAACGCCCATCGGAGCCCGGCGGTACAGTCGTGTCGAGTCCGCGATCAGTCACGCCGGAGAACCTTGCGAGCATAGTGAATCGCCTCGATCAACACGTCGATATCAGCCGACGTGTTGTAGACCGCCAGACTGACACGCGTTGTCGCCACGACACCCAGCCGCGCGTGCAACGGCATTGCACAGTGGTGACCGGCTCGCAATGCGACTCCCTTGCGCTTGAGCAATTCGGCCATGTCGTGAGGGTGCACGCGCGGGTCAGTGAAGCTGATGATCGCGCCCTTGTGATCAACGTCGGGCCCGTGAATGACCAGATCGGGAATCTCCTGCAACCGCGTCTGCGCCTCGACCAGCAACGCTCGTTCGATCCGACCGATCTGCTCGAACCCAATATCGGTCACGTAATCAACCGCAGTCCCCAACGCGATGGCCTCGGCGACCGGCAACGTTCCGGCTTCGAACTTGGCCGGCAAATCGGCCCAGGTCGATTCGGTCAGCCCGACCTCGGAGATCATATTGCCCCCGCACAGGAACGGATCCATCATCTCGAGCAGTTCCCGGCGTCCGTACAGCACGCCAATCCCGGAAGGCCCGTAGAGCTTGTGGCCCGAAAACGCCAGGAAGTCGATCGCCGGATCCTGGACGTTGATCGCCGCGTGGGGAACACTCTGGGCACCGTCAACCAGGACCCGGGCTCCCACCGTCGCCGCCGCCTCGACCAGTCGACCAATCGGATTGATTGTCCCAAGGACATTCGACATGCCGGTAACGGCGATGAGTTTCGTGCGGGGCCCCAGGCAGTTCTGCAGCTGGTCGAGGTCAAGATGACCGTCGTCGGTCAATGGGATGTGCTTCAGTACGGCCCCGGTCTGACGAACCACCTGCTGCCAGGGGACCAGGTTGGCGTGATGCTCCATCTCGTTGACAAGCACCTCGTCGCCTTCCTCGAGGACCATGCGGGCCCAGGCCTGGGCCACGAGATTGATCGACATCGTTGTGCCCGAGGTGAAGACAACCTCCTCGACCTCGGCGGCCCCCAGCATCGCCGCAATCCGTTCCCGGGCCCCTTCCAATGCCTCATCGATCTGCACGCCAAACTGGTACACACCGCGGTGAGCATTGGCGTAGTACGTCTGGTAGCACTCGACCAGGGCGTCGATCACGACCTGGGGCTTCTGGGCACTGGAACCACTGTCGAGGTAGACCAGCGGGGTCCCGTCGGCCAGGGGCCTGCCCAGTATCGGAAAATCACTCCGGATGTTCTCCACGACCGTCCGACCTTTCGTCGCGGTGAGCGTCCTAGGCTGAAGTCCCGGCTGTCCCGTCGTAGGCGTAAGCCAGCGTCTTGAGCACCTTGAAACCGAGCAAGCCACATCGTTGCCGCGTGGCCGTCAACCGCACCTGGAGCAGATCGAGCATCTGCCGGGCGTCGAATGCCTCGACCTCCCCGAGCGTCCTTCCCTCGATGTGTTCACAGAGGATCGACGCCGCCGCCTGGCTGATCGCACAACCCTCCCCTTCGAAATAAGCCTGCTGGATCCGTCGTTCCTCGTCAATCTGCAACTGCAACTGGACACGGTCCCCGCACAGTGGGTTCAACTCGGTGTGCTCACAGCTGGCTGACTCGAGTCGGCCGCGATGATAGGGCGACTCGTAGTGATCCAGGATCAGGTCGTCGTACAGCTCGTCGCTCACCGACGTCTCCCGTCTCCAGACTACTTACACGCCAGCCACGCGAAATCATCGGCACCGGCTCCCCGACGCTCTCCATTCTAGAACTCCCGCCGACTGACGCCAAGGGAGGTCGGAATCCAGGACCGACTAGAGGATCTCAAGCTCCGGCAACTGGGAGCCACTGGTGACCTGGCGGGCGATTTCGATCGCCACCGCCCGGCTGATCGCAATCAACTCGTCCCGGACCGGGCAGTCGTCATCGATCAGCGAACCGATTCGACCGGCATCGCCTCGGATCCTTATCTCCGGATCGGCGGGAACCTCGCCGAGAAACGGGACACCCAGCTCCGCGGCCTTTTGCCGTGCTCCTCCCCGCCCGAAAATCTCACCGGTCATGTTCTCGACAATTCCCAGCACGGGAATCTTGACCTCGTTGAACATCGAGATGGCCTTGATGGCATCCAGCAGTGCCACCTGCTGAGGAGTGCAGACGATGACCGCTCCCGAAAGGCTCAGCAATTGCGAAAGCGTCAGGGCCACGTCGCCGGTGCCCGGTGGCATGTCGATCACCAGATAGTCCAGCTCGCCCCACTCGGTCGCCTGCAGAAACTGCGTCAATGTCCGGTGCAACAACGGACCACGCCAGATCACGGCCTGGTCTTTTTCGATGTGAAACCCCATCGACATCAGTCGGATCCCGTCAACCTCGACCGGTTGAATCCGCTGCACCGGCCCTTCCGGTCCCTGGGATTCGACGACCGTCGGTTCCCCGGTGGCCCCGAGCAGGTGAGGAACACTCGGTCCATAGACATCCGCGTCCAACAGCCCGACGCGGGCACCGGAGGCCTTCAGGGCGAAGGCGAGTCCGGCGGCAATGCTGCTCTTGCCCACGCCCCCCTTCCCACTGCCCACGCAGATGACGTTGGCGATCCTCAGGCCGATCTTCCCCCCGGAGCTGTTTCCCCGGACCACCGGGGTCAACGCCACGTCAACCGATCCCACCTCGGGCCATCGTTGCGTCACCAGTTCACGGACACGGTCGCTGATCCGCTCGGGCGCCGGGTAGGCCGTCGTCGGCAATTCAATCTCGATCCGCGCCACTCCGTCGCTGAACATCGACGTCCGGACCATCTGCAATTCCCCCAGCGAACGTCCCAACTCGGGGTCACTGATGGATTCCACAAGCGTTTTCAGTTCGGCATCGATCATCGAATGATTTCACTTTCTGTTTCCGCAACGCCCTCCAGGGCGCGGCGGCACAGGGCTGCCAGGTACGAGGGGTTCACCGGTTCAAAGACCACCGCCAGGGCACCAAGTTCTCGCAAGGACCACTCCAGCGCCGATGCCTCGGACGGAGCGACGACCAGGACCGGCCATCGGCGATCCGTTCGCTCGAGCAACCGCAGAACCTCGAGGTGTCCCACGTCGAGATTTGCGACGACCAGTCCTTTCTCGCCGGCTCCAATCTGTTCCAGAACATCGGCCGTGTTCCGCGCTGCCCGCACCTGGACCTCTCCGGACAACTCTCTCTTTTCTTCCCACTGTCCTCGATCGTTCGCGTCGACTGATGGGTTCACCGACCGGGCCCATTCGTTTTCCAGTTCGCCGCGGAATCGAGATGGATGCTCGAGAACAATGATCGTCGCCACGTCGCTCGCCCCAGTCTGGTTTCAATCAACCGGCGGTGACAATTTTCCTTGGGCGATTCTAGGGCGTCGAACAATGGTCGACAACGTGTCGAGGTTCTTGCCGTCAGGTCTCCCTGCCGCTAGGCTGCATCCGACCACGCGATTGTCGTGGTATTGGCACAACGAGGAATCAGCATGAGCGAAGAACGCCCGGCACTGGTCAACATCCTGATGGGCAGCAAGTCCGACTGGGACACGATGCAGCATGCCCCCGCCATGCTGGACGATTTCGGTGTCGCCCACGAGTGTCGGGTACTCTCGGCCCATCGTACACCTGCCGAGACAGCCGATTACGTCAGTGGCGCCGAGGATCGCGGAGTCGAGGTGATCATCGCAGCTGCCGGCGGTGCCGCTCACCTGGCCGGCGTCTGTGCCGCTCACACGGTGCTGCCGGTCCTGGGTGTTCCCATGACCGGCTGGGCCACCGACGGCCTGGATGCGTTGCTGGCGACGGTCCAGATGCCGCGTGGCATCCCGGTCGGCACACTGGCGATCGGCAAGGCCGGTGCCGTCAACGCGGCCCTGCTGGCCATCGCCATCCTGGCAGGATCACGACCGCAACTGCGGCAGCAAATCAAGGACTACCGCCAGGCACAGTCCGAGGCAATTCTCGCCGAGACTCTCGATTGATCCCCGAGCGACGGCAGACATCCGTCCGTACCGGTACCGTCGTCGTCGTGGTCGCTTCGGGCGTGTTTCTGCTTGGGCTGGTGACCCGGTTGACGGTCAGGGACACCTATTCCGGTTTCGCGACCCTGTACTACGCGACTCCCTGGCCTGTCCTTGCCGGGCTCATCATCCTGGTCGCGGGAGGGCTGCGGATCCGCAACAACTCCGGCTTCGCCCGGCCCCTGGCAGCCGTCGGGATCATCCTGCTGATCGGCGGATTCTGGCCGGGCCGTGGAAATCCTGCCACCGCTGACACGACCGGCACGACACTGTCCTGTTTGACCTGGAACGCAGCACACGGCCGCGATGGCTGGAAGCCGGTGGCGGCGACCGTTCGGTCTGCAGCGGCCGACCTGGTCTGCCTGGTCGAGGCCGGACCAACCGGCCCGGTGCAAGAACGGTTCTGGGAAAACGCCTTCCCCGGCCACGGTATCAGCCGGCTGGGCAGCGGTATGCTGGTCGTGGTTCGCAACGGCTCGGTCCGGCAGACCCGATCCGGATCACTCGGAGGCGCCGGTCGCTTCCGTCAATTCGAGATCACCTGCCGGGGCCGCGGGCTGACGGTAATTGTTGTCGACCTCAAGATCACCCCCTGGGTTTCTCGCCGAGTGCCGCTGGAACAGTTGCGGACACTCGCCGAAGAACTCGGCGACCGTCCCCTGCTCGTCACCGGCGACTTCAACACCCCTTCGGATTCGGCCTGGTTCGACTCCTGGCGAGACAACCTGTCGAACGCCTGGACGACAACCGGACAGGGACTTCGCGCGACATGGCCGGTCCCACTTCCCGTCCTGGATCTCGACCAGGTCTGGGGCAACCACCGCCTGCGTTTCCTGGACTGCCACGGAACGTGGAGCACTCACTCGGATCACCGTCCACTGGTCACCCGCTTCAGCATCACGGCGCGCCAGGCTCGCGATCAGGTCAGCTCGAGATCCCAATTGCACACGATGCACCCCTTGATCGACTGATACGCCGGACACTTGTCGGCATACCTGTCCAGGGCCCGGTCGATCGCGTCGCGGTCAACTGGTTCTTCGCCGTCGGGAACCGACAATCGATAGTGCAGCCGGATCGTGGTGATCCGCAACACCCCGTCAACTTCCTCGATGTCACCTTCGACGTCGGCCGCCAACCGCCCCACCGTGGCAATGGACCGCACCTCCAGTGCGGCAGCAAGGGTGCCGGTCAGTCACCCGGCCACGCCGGCGATCATGTGGTCGAGAGTGGCCGGAAACTCGGGGCCACTGAATTCCCGTCCGTACTTTTCAGCATAAAATTTCTGGATACCTCCGTGGATCCCGAAATTCAGGACTCCATCAAACCCATCGATCCGGGCCGTGCGGTGAGGTCCCTGGAGTTTCTCGATCACGATCCGACTGGTGTGCACAACGCTCATCGCTGGTCCCGTGTCTGGGGTCTGTTGCGGGGGCCCGTCACGGGCCGAGAGTATTGTCGCCCCAAACGCGCGGCTGTCAATCCGCCTGGTGGCATTCGCCATGAGATCGTCACCAACAACAGACGCCGAGGACGGAGATCTCCATTGTTGACGTGATCGTCGACGGCGGATCAGAATGCATTGGTGCGAGATTTCACGACACGCCCACTCGATTTCCGGGGAGCGACAATGAGTGATTCCCAGACCGCGGCAAAGTACCGGATAGTGGACTTTGCCGAGATTCCCGGTGTCGAGTGTCCCTGCGGAACGGCTCGACGAGCGTTTGCCGACGTCGAGTCGTATCCCGGGACGATCCACGTCACCCAGATTTCCGCCGACGCCGAATTGCACTACCACAAGCGACTAACCGAGACGTACTACTTCCTGGAGTGCGACGACGACGCGCGGATGCAACTCGACGACGAGTTGATCCCGGTTCGTCCCGGCCAGTGCATCATGATTCCACCCGGCATCCGTCACCGCGCCGTGGGCACAATGAAGGTGCTGATCGTCGTGTTCCCGAAATTCGATCCGGCCGACGAGTGGCTCGACTGATCACCAGCAAAGTTTGCCCAAGCTCACGGGATCTCGAGTCGAACCTAGACCAGTCCCCGTCGTTTTCTCAGAAACCACTCGGCCGACAGCAGCGCGACAAACGCGCCCAGGACGTACCAGTTGTCCCAGAGGTCGATCACGTTGGCCCGGGCGTGCCCGATGCTCGCCGGCGTTTCATTCAACTGCGCCATGGCCGCTTCGAAGTTCTCGGGTTTGAATTCGGCACCACCACTGAGTTGGGCAATCTGGGCGAGCAATCCCGGATCGGCGGCGGGATCATCCAGTTCCAGGTCACGGGCGTTGACCAGGAATCGTGTCAGTGCCATGGCTCCCAGTGACTCTCCCTGGCGACGTGCAGTGACCTGGATCCAGTAGTCACCCGCCTCGGCCGTGTCGCCGAACAGTGACGAGAATTCCTCGATTTCTTTCCTCGGTTTCAGCGACACGCGTCGATTTCCCGGTGCCAGCACGCTGACCTCGAATTCGGCATCACCGATCGGCCGCCCCTGCTTGTCACGGGCACCGAACCGGACCGGAACCTCCGCGGCGGCGTTGAACGTCCGCGGCTCTACCTGAACCCACACCGGCTGATCGGTGTCCTGTTCCTTGTGGGCCAGCCAGAAGATCATCTGTTGCCAGAATCTCTGGTGTGCCTCGCGGTGACCGTACTGGAACCAGAGGTAAGTCGAATCGCCGGCGAAGGCGATCAACCGACCGGTACCGGTGTCGTGGGCCATCAGCAGCGGATTGCCGTCGGGGTCACGGGCCAGGACCTCGACGAACTCGTTGCGGGGTCGCAACCGATTTGCCTTTTCCAACGCGGGCAGCGATTTCCACCGCGTGCGGTTGAGTTCCCCGGTATCGGCAATCCGCATGATGTAGTGGGCCAGGCCCGCATTGGTGGGAAGCAACCGGATGTCCTTCATCAGGTGCAGATCGGTCTCGATCGCGCCGCTCCCCTGGATTTCAGCGGGGCTCATCGCCACCGGCGCCAGCTCGGCCAGGGGTGTACTGGCAAACCCCCCGGCCCCGAAAGACTGAAAGCCGCCCATCATTAACAGCCCGGCGCCTTCACGCACACGGGCCGCAAGACTGGCCAGATGATCCGGGCCAAACACCCGGGCCGGCACGTCGCCGAGAATGAAGACATCGTGGCGACCACGGGTGAACAACTCCGGGTCCAACCGGGTCCGATTGGCGAACTTGCCCGATCGGACCAGGTGCGCTTCGAGCTGGATTTTTTCCGAGCCGCGCAACAGCAACACGCTGCGGATCTCAAAACGGGCGCGGTCGATATAAGCCACCCGGATCCCTCCCCGCCGCACGGTGATCAGCGACCGCCTGCTATTGTTTGCCCGTCGCAATTCCCCCTCCAACGGCTCGACCTCAACCGCCAGCTTGAACTCCCCTGGCTGTGTCGGCACAAACGACAACTCCACCTGCCGCACGTCCTCGTTCTTTGTCGTGGTCACACGGCGTGTCGGAGTCGTTCGACCGGTCGCCGGGGGCTGGACCATCACTCCCGACTCTCCGACTTTTTTCCCGGAACGGTCTTCAACAAGCAGCCCGACGCGGACATCGCGACCGGCTGCCCCCTTCAACCGTACGCGGGCCCGGACAATCACGGCCTTCTTTTCGAACACCACGCGATCAACCAGCAAGTCCTCGATCGCCACGTCCAGGGAACTGTCCCCGGTCTCCGAGGCACCGAAGGTGATCGTGTGGACAGGCAGGCCCTGGTCTCCCAGCATCCTCGCCACGCGGCGAGGATCCAGGTCGAAGGGAGCAACCGCCCGCTGCGCCCCGTCGCCCAGTAAGATCGCTCCGGCGATCGGTTGATTCCGCGATTCCACGAGCAGCCGCTCCAGGACAACGCCCATCGCTGTCTGTTCACCCGGGGATTCGAGTCCGGGCAACTGCCCGGACTCGAGATCGAGCGCGAGGAGATCGCGATCGAAATCGTAGAACCGCACTTCCGCCTTCTTGTCGATCCCCTCGAGTGACTCGCGGTATTTCCCGATCGTCGCGACCAGGGCCGCTCGACGCGACTTACCACCGGCGGCATCCCTGGTGTCCATACTGCGGGTCCGGTCCATCAGGATGGCAAACACGCGAGGTCGACTGTCGGGCTCGACGATCTGCAATGAAGGCCGAAGCATCGTGAAGACCAGCACGCCGACAACCGCCAGCCTCAGAACCAGCAACAAGATCCCCGTACCTCGCGAGACATTTCGCAGGCGGTGGGAATAGGTCCGTACGATCAGTACCACGACGGCAATCACGACCAACAGCGTCACTGGCCAGTACCAGACCGGCGTCACATCCAGGCTGGTCATGCCGGGCCTCCCTGGACGACCGCCGGCTGATCGGATTCGTAGAAACGGTTGGCGACCAGATGTTCCAGGCAGAAGACGACCAGCAACAGGAGCAGGATCATCGGAAAGACCTCGCGGCCGATCCGCATGTCTCCGACGCGTCGTTCGAGTTCATCCAGGTCCCGGGCCAGTTGATAGCTATCGGTGCCCAGCAGTTGATCGAGATCATCTTCATGCAACCGCTGGAGATTGCGTTCGGCCGCGTCGAGGTTCAGGCTGAATCCGCCGCGATACGAATCCGCATCGCCCCGGCCGCGGACACCGTAATGACCAAGCGCTCCGGTGACGGCAACCGAGAGCACCTGCCCGTTTCGAGAGCGGCCCGGTCGCTGGCTACCGTCGGGTGCCACGACCGAAAACTCGGTGACCGGCCGCGAAGGAAACAGCTGGACAGCCAGTGACGCCGATGCCTCGTAGGTGAACGACTCGCCCGTCCGCTGGACCAGGTAACCGGCCAGTTGATCCACCAGAACCACAAACCAGCCAGAACGTGGCAGGTCGTTCCATTGCCAGCGCAGATCAAGCGCCGTGGCCAGTAACAAGGAACGCCCCTGACCGATCCCGCGTTCGATCAGCGCGGGATCATGATTCTCGCCGGTGAAACGAGCGACCACCTGGCTGTCATTCCCGGCCTTGAGTTTCCAGTAGCGGCGCACGTCGCGCAAGGCGAGATCGCCGGCACCGCCCAGGTCGGCAAAGAGCTTCAAAGCCGGGTGGGTCGCATTGCGGAGGTCGAGATACTCCGGGGGCGTGTATTTCCAGGACACATCCAGCGTCGCCGGCAACACCGCCTGGGCCTCGTCGCTGTTGTAGGAGGTCGGCCGGATCCCGGTCGGCTGCCAATGCGTCGATGAGCCCAGCACGACGCCAAGCCCTCCCCCCTGCCTGACAAACTCCTCAAGTCGAGTCCAGTTCGCGGCAGTCAACTCGGCAACGTTGACCAGGATCACCGCCCGGTAGTCGCCCAGCGTGGCCTCGGCCAACTGGTGAGGCGGCAGATGCGTGCAACGGAATCGGGCCCTTCCCCGTTGAACTTCCTGGGCAGGCGCCAGCGCCTCGCGAATATAGACCGCTTCGGAGAGTGTCGGAGCCACCAGCAGGACCCGGGGAGCCGATGCCACGGCCACGGTGAAATGGCCCACATCATCGGCGACCAGCGGATCACTTGACCGCAACCGCAATTCTCCCTGGACGATTGGCCCCTTCAGCCCGTCGGCCACGAGGGTTACTGTTGCCGCCGAGCCCTCCTGCAACTTGACCTCAGCCGAGCCCCGCGGCACCGCCTTTCCCGCGGCGTTGTTGACAAACAGATCGACGGTTCGGCTGAGATTCGCTTCGAGACCGACGCCGTCGATTGCCGCGGTGATCGTAACCGCGCCACCATCGGCCACGGTTTGCCGCGAGAGATCCAGCGACGCGATCCCGACATTCATCGGCTCGGCCACGCCGGTGTCGACGATATACAGGCCACCCAGCCACGAGCATTTCTCGATTGCCCCGCGCAACCGGTCGCGGTCGGAGGTGCCGTTGGACCAGGCCGCCTTCGTCACGTCGGTGAAGACGTAGACCTCCCGGACAAACGGATCCTCACCCGAGGATCGCAGCGTGGTCCGTTCACGATCCGATTCGAGCAGCGACAGGCCGCTCTCAACACTCCCGTTGAGTGTGCGGCTGACCGGGTCCAGTTCCAGTTGATCGATCCGACGCAGAATCGCCACCGGGCTGGCCTGGAAAAGTACGAATCGGTCGGCCGCCGGATCCGCGGTTCCTTGCCCGGATTCCCGATCCGGCTGCCGCCTGGCCTCGGCTCGAATCGCCTCAACTGCCGTGTCGATCACTGCGACCTGGCTTCCGGTCGGTAAGCGCTTGAGGTGCTCACGCGCGATCTGCTGGGCAACCTCCAGCCGGGTCTTGCTCTGGTGCCGGTACTCCATGCTCTGGCTCGTGTCGAAGATGAACACGGCCGAAACCGGTGCATTCTGTACGGTTCCCCGTGAGGGATTGGTCATTTCCGCGGCAACCCGCGGCCCGTACCAGGCTCCTCCCCAACCGGCCAGCAACGCCACCAGCAACAGCCCCAGGCTGCCGCGGAGCAGGGTCCGTCGCGTGGCCAGAACGTGGCCGGGCCCACCCTGCTTTTTCCAGTGACCGATCACCGCCATGTAGACCAGCAGAGGAATCGCAAACGCGGCCAGCAGCCCCAGGATCTCGCCGGGCCATCGCGGCCAATAATCGGCAGCCGGCAACTTGGGACGGGCGACAGCCATCACGACCAGTGCGATCAGGGCCATTCTCAACAACAACAACCACAGGTGCCTCAGTCGCAATCGACGGGTGTTGTGACGCCGCCTCACCGCCAGCAATCGCAGCGCGGGAAACACGTACGGTTTCGGCCGCGCCTTCAACAACAGGTGCAGCACGACCGGCACGGCGGCCAGCCCCAGCCCAAACAGAATCGCGGGATTGATCAGTTGCATCGGACGCCGACAGCACGACAAACCATTTCCGCTGACATTCTATCGCGTCGTCGGAAATTGCGAATCACCGATTCCAGATTGTTTGGGTTCGTGACAGTTCTGGCCGCCACCGATTTCCCCGCGACTCGTGTTTTCCGGTCCGAAAGTCGTCGATTCGACACGGGCGATCCTAGCCGGGTTTCCCGGAAATCACTGACAGGACCTCGTCGCGCAGCCCCGCGTTGACACTCAGGCCATGCCCTCCGTCGATCACCGAACGGCCCTCGAGGTCAACGAAATGGCCTCCGGCCTCCAGCATGATCGGCAACAGCGCCGCGGCATCCCAGGCATTCATCTCCGGATCCACCATCACGTCGGCCCTGCCGGTGGCCACCAGCAGGTGACCGTAACAGTCACTCCAACCACGAACCAGTCCGGCAGCCTGGCAGAGACGATCGAACACATCCTGGCGGCCGGTGGTCCGCCACCCGGTAATCGTCGTCGTGCAGAAGAGTGCCTCAGACAATCGGCTAACCTTCGACACCCGGGCCGACCGGGGATCTTCGCTGCCTTGCTGCCACCAGGCCCCCAGGCCGATGGCTGCATAGACGACCTCGTCCAGGGCTGGCATGCGACACAATCCGGCCACCATCCGCCCGTCATGTTCCAGGCCAACCAGGGTCCCGAACAGTGGGACGTGATGAATGAACGACTTGGTCCCGTCGACCGGGTCCAGGATCCAGCGATAGCCACTCGTGCCCGGCGTCTCAGCGAACTCCTCGCCCAACACGCCGTCGCCGGGCCAGGTCTCAGCCAGCCGTCTTCGGATCAACTGCTCGGCCTCACGATCAGCCGCGGTCACCGGCGAATCATCGCGCTTGTGTTCGACGGTCAATTCCGCATCGTGGTAGTGCCTCATGATCAACTCACCCGCTTCGGCCGCCACGGCGACGGCGAAGTCGAGACGATCACTCAACAAACCGGCGTCTCCTGTCATGCCAACTCCTCAGCCAATCGATACAGGTGTTCACCGGCCCGGCGGACCAGCAACACTCCTTCATCCTCGCGGCCGGCAAACGACTCGACATCGATCGACGCCGGATCGCGCCAGCCAAGGTTGATCCGCCGGCATGTCTGCTCGGAGATCCCGCTGGCCAGTGTCACGTTGACCCGTGGTCGCTCGACTCCGCCCACGAAACTCCCCGCTCCACGAACATGTGTCGAATGGGCCAGCACGCCTCGCGGCAGGTGTGAGAAGCGGTCCCATTGCGACGTAAAATAGTCCCGCACATGGTAGCCGACCTGTTCGATCAGCGGGCCGTGGGTGACCGAAATTTCCTGCAGGTGTGGTGCGTAGATGATCAGTTCTCCACCGCTGGCCACGACGGGTTCGAGCTTGTACATGCATTTGCCGGCCACCCAGAGCTCATCGTACATCGCCGGAGCACACGACAGCACCGTGTGGTAGGACCGGGGGGTCCGGACGATGTGCGTCCTGGCCGAGAGTTCCGCGGCTGCGGTCCAGGCTTGCTCGGGCGTTCCGAAGAACAGGTCCAGCACACCCCCGTCCTCGCCGACAACAAAGCCGATACAACGACGCGTCACCGGGATCATCGCCGCCGACCGATCAACGACCCGACGAACCGGCGTGTCAGCGACACCGATGATCTCGACGTTGCTGATCAACGCACCCAGCCAGTGAAAAAAATTTAGGATGTCGGAACCGGCGATCCCGGGAAAGAAATACTTGTTACCGCCGGAAAATCCAACCACCTCGTGCGGAAACACCGGCCCCAGCACCAGCAGCAGATCGTAATCGTCGATTCGCGAGTTGATTTCTACCGCGACCTCTTCCTCGAGCAGGCCACCGGACAATGCGGCTGTGTCGCCACGCGAGAGTGTCCCGATCCGTCGCAACCGGTCGGGACGATCCCATTCATGGTTGAACAGCCCGATGGCATTGCCTGCGTCCAGGCCACCGATGCCCAGCATCTCAGCAATGGCCGATTCCTCCATGGGCGGATGCGTTCCCAGTGCCACCAGCACGTCGATCGCCGATGCAGCCGGGCCGATCTGCCGATACAGGGCCCCGAACAGAAGCGGCAGCGGTGCCGTGCGGGTCGCGTCGGGGACAATCACCAGGATCCGCCGGCCAGCGAACTCATCGACGGGCAGTCGGGACTCGAACCATTCTTCCACCCCGGCCGGATCCAGCGATGGCGTCTGACGGTTCATGACACGATCGGCGGCGACTGACCACCAACACCGATCACAAATTGCACGACCACGTAAGCGACATACAACAGGACCAGGGGACCGCCCATCCAACGCTCGAACGCGTCCCTGCGGACTGCTCGGAAGATGAACAACCGGAACAGGATCAGGATTGTCAGCATCGTCGGCAGATGCACGATCAGGAAGATCTCCGGAATTCTGGCCCCCGAATCAACAATCGGCAGGGGCGAGGCGATGGCCGAGGCCCCGATCACAAAGAGAACGTTGAGCACATCGGCACCAATCACGTTGCCCACGAGCAACTCGGGATGGCCGCGGCGGATCGCCGTCATTCCCACGACCAGTTCCGGCAACGAAGTCCCGAAGGCAACCAGCGTGGCGGAAATTACCACCTGGGGAATCGACAGGCGAACGGCCAGCACGGTGACCGATTCGATCAGGACGTGACTGCTGCCGACGACAATCGCAGCCCCCAACAGCAACAGGATCAACAACCTGGACGGGCCGTCTGAATCCGGATCCGGCTGTGCTTCGCTCCCGGTTGTGACCTGCTCAGCGACATCCTGGGATCGAGCGTCTTCCTGCTGCAGGCGGGGGAGCTTGGGTTTCGACCCGGACTCGGCCGCGACGTCAACGGCGACCGGCAATGCCCCGGCATCCATCGCCCCGGCCTGGCGACTCCAGCCCACCGACACGACCATGTAAACCGCCAGCAAGGCCAGGAACAATCCGCCAACCCAGAAGGGCAGCACCGCGCTACTGCCCCGGACAAACCAGCTTCCGTAGCAGAGCCCGGCCAGCAGAACAGCCGATCCGAACTGGACCCATCCCTGCCGAGACAGCAGGAACCTGTTGACCGGCAGTACGGTCAACAAGCAACCCAGTCCGAAAATCAAACCGGTGTCGGCAATGATCGACCCCACGGCATTGCCCAGCGCCAGGCCACTCTTGCCGTCCCAGGCGGCCATCACACTGACGGCACACTCCGGGGCAGTCGTCCCCAGGCTGACGATCGTCGCCCCGACAATGATCTCGGGAACGCCGAACCGGCGAGCCAGGCCGCTGGCACCCTCCACCAGCCAGTCGGCACCGTTCATCAGGGTGTACAACGACACCGCAACCAGTCCCAGCAGGCCCCATTGCGGCAGATCTTTGAACCAGTCGGTGGGAATCAAGTATTCCACAGGACCAAGACCATCGTCAGCATCAAGGGTAATGAAGCGGCCATCCTAACGCTCACGCCGAACCCTCGAAAGGCTCATCGGCTGACCAGGGATTGACCATCTCTCCATCGACGCTGGTGTGGTCGTTGATTCCCAGGGCCAGCCGGACCCGGCGAGTCATCATCACCACCAACAACACGGACGGATACACCACGAAAACGACGACACTGCAACAGATCATCAGACCACCGACCTGCTTGAGTCCCGTACCAAGATCCGGCCCGGCTCCGGCCGGCGCAGCCTGCTGCAGTTTGGCCACCTTCTCCTGCAGTGGCACCAGGAACAGCAGGTAATTGATCAGCAGATTGGTGACCGAGGTGATGATGAGCATGGCACTTGCCAGCATCGCCAGAGTCCGTCCCCAGGACCGAACCCGCAACAGACCCACGCCGGACACGAGAAACATCAATGCCAACACGAGAAACACCGCCGCGCTGGCCAGGTCGCAACTGTAGACGACCGGTTGCTTCTTGAGCCGTTCACCCTCGGTCTGCAGCTCCATCACCATCTTCTGCTGCTCAGGCGAAAGACCCTCAAGTTCCTGCTGTTGTTGAGGATTGGCAGGCTGCGGTGCAACGGTCGACGTCAGTCCCAGGCCGCCACAACACAACAACATCAACGAGAGCACGATATTCAAAACCCCGAAAACCGGCAGGGACACCGGTCGCCTGGGACGATCGATCGTGTGAGACAGGACATCGTTCATGGGGTCTTTCCTGGGACAACGGGCCGGTCGGGGGACCTGCATGGTGCGGTTGTATCGATCCTATCGACTGGGGAATCAGGCGGCACGGCCGGGAATAGGAAAAACGCGGATTCTGACGCGTTTGCAGGCCGATACAACCCTCTGAGGGAAATTCGCTACCGGGGGAAGGGCTCGACTCGTGCAACGTGAAATGAACGTGCTGGCGCTGGTAAAAAACACCGAACGCTACGTCTTCCTCTACGATGACGACAGCCTGGATTCGGTGCTACAGAAACTCGGGGAATACGCCGCTGACAAGGACCTGAGCTTCAGTTGGTACGACGCCGCGGTTCTCAGCCAGAAGGTCCGCCGGTTGAAGGAAGAGACGATCGCCAAGCCATCCAAGGTCGCCTCCGATCTCTCGTCGACGGCCCCTTCGCTGGCCCCGGCCGAGGAACCCGTCACTGAGCAGCTTCCTCCGTTGCCGGACCTGCGGTTCCGTCAATCCGGAAACAAGCCCTGATGAATCGAGGCGGTCATGCAGGCAGCCATCGAAGGCTTCCAGCGGTACCTGCGGATCGAGCGGAACGCCTCTCCGCTGACCCTGAAGTCCTATGCCGAAGATCTGGCCGCTCTGGTCGAGTTCTTTCGTGCCACCGGGGCCATCCCGTTGGCGCCGGCTGATGTCACGATCGGGCAGCTGCGGGGCTACGTGGCCGACTTGCACCAGCGGGGCTACGCTCGCAGCACGATCGCACGGCGGCTGGCCTGCCTGCGAAGCTTCTTCGAGTATTGTTGTCGTGAACATCTTGCGGAAACCAATCCGGCGCGATCATTGCGGACCCCGCGCCAGGGACAGCGACTGCCGCATTTTCTGACGACCGACCAGGTGGCGTCGTTGCTCGAGGCTCCGGCGGAAGATCAACCGGCAGGACTTCGCGACCGTGCCATCCTGGAAACACTCTATTCGGCGGGACTGCGTGTCAGCGAACTGGTCGCGCTGGACACGACCGACTGGGACCGCGACAGCAACGTGCTCCGCGTTCTCGGCAAGGGACGCAAGGAGCGGATTGCTCCGGTCGGTCGCTTCGCAGCCAGGGCACTGCTGGCCTGGCTGGACGTTCGCACACCGGCTGACGAGCTGGTCGAAGACCAACGACACGCGATGTTCCTGAACCGCTTTGGACGGCGGCTGACGTCCCGCAGCGTGGGCCGCCTGCTGGAAAAGTACATCGCCGTTACCGGGTTGGACCAGTTGACCTCACCCCACACGCTGCGACACAGTTTTGCCAGCCACATGCTCGATGGAGGAGCCGATCTCCGCAGCGTCCAGGAGTTACTCGGCCACAAGAGCCTGACAACAACACAGATCTACACGCACGTCAGTACGCGGCGACTACGGGAAACCTACGAGCGGTCACATCCTCACGCTTCGGGACGTGGATAGTCTCAACCGGCTTCGGCCGGTTCGCGTTTCCAGCCCCGCTCGACAAACATTGCCACGTGCTCGGGCGACACGAACAACCGGTCCTCGGCGTGAGGAATCCGGTAATAGTGTTCCGGTCGCAGCAGCAGACCATCATCGGCGTTCAGGTCAATCACCCACCGAGTGGGCCGCGACCGCCTCGCGAGAAAGCGGAGTTCAAAGGGTTCGACCTGCAAGGGATCCATCGCGTCAAAGATTCCTCGATGAGCTGCTCGGGCGGCGGCCACATCGCGGCGGATTCGTCCCAGCGATTCGTCGAGCAAGGCCTGTCGCTTCATTCCCCGGGGACTGGGAACGGCCTCGAGGATCGAGGCCCGCTTGCGCCAGGGATTCACGTTGGGCCAGATGAAATAGGCACACGCCTGGCCCAGTTTCAACAGTCGCTCGTTGTAACTGAGTGGACGCGGAGTCGGCAGAAGCCGGTTCGGCTGATTGCGATTGATGAAGCACAGAAACCGGCCGTACCCATCCATGATCTCATAGCCAAAGACCATGAACATCTCGAAAGTCTCTTCGGTCTTCTTCATCACCTTGATGTCGCCGGAGATCTCCCGCTCGAGGGCCAATTCCGCCGCCCGCGCGTGTCGGTAGTGGTTGGCGGACGCATCAGGACGCAATCGCCCTCGCAACCATCGACGCAGTCCTTCGGGCAGTGGTTTGGAGAACTTCGGGAGTGACTCGCCGAACGGATCGCTCAGGAACTTGCTCCAGATCGGGTCATTGAGTTTGAGGAACCGTGTCTCCCCGGGGGCACGAAAACTGATCTCCGGCGTATCGATGCCCAGCAACCGCACGCCGACATCGCCGACGGCCCGAACGATCACCGTGTCACCATCATGAGCCTGTTCGGCAACCGTCCCCTGCCGCATCATCCTCGAGCCCAGCGACGCCACGCCACTGGTCAGATTGGTCCGGTCATTAAATCGGATCGCTCTCGCCATCGTGCTCACCTCTGCCCTGTGTCCTGGCCTGCTGCGACGCGACAGGATAGCACGCGGTCGGGCATGGCAGGTACCCTTTTCATCACCGGAAACGGACCCTAGATTAAGCGTTGCCGGGATCTCCCGGGCGGACACAAGCTGGAGTAATTCGTCGATGATTGTCAGTTGGGATTGGCTGGGCGAGTTCGTTCGACTCGACATGCCCCTGGACGAGTTGACCTTGCGGCTGACGATGTCGGGGCTGAACCTCGAGGGAACCGAGTCGGTCGGCCGTGATACGGCGATCGACCTGGAGGTCACCAGCAACCGGCCCGATTGCCTGGGGCATCTCGGTGTGGCCCGCGAAATCTCGGTGCTCTACGAGCGCGAGTTGCAGACCCCTTTCGTTGCGCCGGAAACGGCCGACGACCCGGTCGAATCGATGACGTCGGTCGAAGTCCTCTGCCCCGAGCTGTGCCCCCGCTACACGGCCCGCGTCATCCGGGGTGTCAGCGTGGGCCCGAGTCCCGACTGGCTGGTCGAGCGACTCAAGACTGTCGGCATCACGAGCGTCAACAACATCGTCGACATCACCAATTATGTGCTGATGGAAACCGGTCAACCGCTGCACGCTTTTGACCTCGACCGGCTTTCCGGCCAGAGAATCGTGGTCAGGGAAGCCACCAAGGGTGAATCGCTCGAGGCGATCAACCACACGAGCTACTCGCTGGCTCCGGGCATGTGTGTGATCGCCGATGACCAACATCCGGTGGCACTGGCGGGAGTCATGGGTGGGGCGGCGACAGAAATCTCCGACTCCACTTCGACGATCCTGATCGAGACAGCCGAATTCGATCCGCTCTCGGTCCGCAACACCGCGCGGACACTCTCGCTGTTCAGTGACTCCTCGTTTCGATTCGAACGGGGCATCGATGCACACGGCCTGGACAGGGCAAGCCTTCGCTGCTGCGAGTTGATCCTCCAGTTGGCGGGCGGCGAATTGCTTGACGGTGTCATCTGGGTTGGAGACCCGGCGGCTTCGGAACCGGAGACCGTCTCGATCCGCTTCGCTCAGGTGCCGCGAATTCTCGGTGTCGAGATCGCTCCCAACGAAATCGTCTCGATTCTCGAGTCGCTCGGCCTCGCACTCGTCGGCGAACCAACACAAGACGCCGCCACGTTCCAGGTTCCCGGCTGGCGGCGAGATCTTGGACGAGAAATCGATCTGATCGAAGAGGTGGCTCGTATCTGGGGATACGACCGGATCCCCGAGGACGCACGGGTGCCGATGACTCTCTCCGGCCCGACGCGACGCGACCGCGTGTTGGGACCGCTCCGCGACCTGTTCTGTGCCGCCGGGTTTTTCGAGGCGGTCACCATCTCGTTTGTCACCCCCGAGTTGTTTGCCCTGTTCCAACCCGAACCGGCCCGGCCGCAACTTTCGGTCGACCATTCATCGCGTCGCCAGGAAAACCTGCTGCGACAAAGCCTCGTCCCCAGCCTGCTGCAGTCGCGTCGTGAAAACGAGCGGCATGGCTGTTTCGGAGTCGATCTCTTCGAAATCGCCAACGTGTATCTCGAAGCCCAGCCCGGCAGTGCCGGTTCAGAGCCCACGCGGGTCACCGCCGTCAGCGGACGGTCATTTGCCCAGCTCAAGGGTGTCTGCGAAACGGTGACCGAACAACTGGCACCACAGGCCCGGTTGTCATGCTCGCCGTCTGACCTGGCAAGCTTCGTTCCCGGACGTGGCGCGACGATATCGATCAACGACACCCCCTGTGGATGGCTGGGAGAACTGGCCCGGGACGTTACCGATGCACTCGACCTGCGAGATGCCGTGACCATCGTCGAACTCGACCTCGAGCAGATCGAGCAGGTCGTCGAGTTGGCTCGCAACTTCAGCAGCCTGCCCCGTTTTCCCGCGATCGAACGCGACCTGAATTTCCTGCTCGACGACAGCGTGACCTGGGACCAGCTCTCCGCGACGGTCCGCGACACCGCCGGGCCACTGCTTGACAGCGTGACCTTCGGGGGACAGTACCACGGCAAGCAGATTCCCACCGGAAAGAAATCCTATGTCGTCACGATCGGTTATCGTTCCGCTGACCGCACGCTGACCAACGACGAGGTCGAGGAGGCCCAGGCCAATGTCGTCTCCGCCTGCGACACACGCCTGGGTGCAACGCTGCGATGACCGGTCCGGTCGAGACACCCGTTGCTGCCCCACGACCACCACCGTCTGCGCTGAGAATTGGTCGACTGCGGTTGGCATCGCGGTACCTGCTCTCGCCCCTGGCGGGTTTCACGAACCTGTCCTTCCGCCGCGCGATCCATGAACTGGGAGGCGCCGGCCTGTGCACGACCGACCTGGTCAACGCCCGCAGCCTGTTGGCAAGACGTCCCAAGGCGCTGGAGCTGATCCAGACCTGCCCGGCGGACCGACCACTGGCAATCCAGATCTTCGGACACGAGCCAGGGATTGTCGCCGACGCCGCCCGCCTCCTCGAAACCGAATTCGATCTCGACTCGGTCGACATCAACATGGGCTGTCCGGTGGCCCGGATCGCCCACAACGGGGCCGGTGCCGCAATGATGAAGCAGACCGATGCGACGATCTCCCTGGTTCGCGAGGTCGTCGAGGCGGTCGAATTGCCCGTCACGGTCAAGATGCGACTGGGATGGGACAGTCAGTCCCTGACCGCACCATGGTTTGCCGCCGCCTTCGAGAAGATCGGCGTCGCAGCAATCACCATCCATGGGCGCACGCGAGAACAGGGATTCAGCGGCCAAGTCAGTCTCGATGGCATCCGCCGGGTTGTCGAGGCTGTCGAGACAATCCCGGTGATCGGAAATGGCGACATCCGCTGCGTGGCCGATGCGGCGAGAATGATCGAGGTCACCGGTTGCGATGGGGTCTCGATCGGACGAGGTGCTTTGGCCAATCCGTGGATCTTCCGTCAACTGGTGCAGTGGGAGCACTCCGGAAGCTGGGATCCAGCCGGTGACTTCGACGATCGGCTCACGCTGCTGTTGAGACAATTCGACTTCCTTGTCGAACAAAAGGGAATCGATCGAGCCGTTGTCAGCTTTCGACGCATGATCCACTGGTACCTGAAGTCGATGCGGGTTCGCCGCGGATTGCGACACCGATTTCAACAGGTGCAAACACGACAGGAATTTGACGCGGCCATTGAACGGGTCCGTGTCGAGGGGCCTCGAAAATTCTCTCGCTCACCGGAGCCAGCCGTCAGCGAGATCCCCGTCCCCGCCGGTCCCAATGCGCACTGGTAGACCACGCTGGCAGCACGGCCCGGGGTTCAGAGGGCCGGATCGACTTCGGCCGATTCGACAATTTCACCCTGAACTCTCAACCGCAGCACGCGGCGCTTGTCGGCGGCGTCTACGAAGAACCGCCACTGGTTCCAGGCAAACTCCTCGTCCTTCAGGGGAATCCGGCCAAAGCGGGTGATCACGAAACCCGCGAGAGTGTCGTAGTTCTCGTCCTCGGGAATCCCGAAACCGAATCGTTCGTTGAGGTCATCAATATGTGCCCGGGCATCGATCTCGCTCAATCCCGGGCCGAGTGAACGGATCAGTTCCCCGCTGACCTCGTCGTATTCATCCTCGATCTCACCGACAATCTCCTCGAGGACGTCTTCGAGTGTCACCAAACCGGCCACGCCCCCGTATTCGTCGAGCACGATTGCCAGATGGACCTTCTCGCGCTTCAACGTCTCCAGCAACGTGTCGATCCCGGTGGTTTCGGGGACATAAAACGGTTCGCGGACAACCTCCCGCAATTCTGAGGGTCCGACCGAATCGCCGGATTGCAGATGCCCGAGCAGGTCTTTGGCGTAGAGGATGCCGACGATGTCGTCTGTCGATTCACCGACGACGGGGACCCGCGTGTGCCCGGCTGCCAGCAACTGCTGACGTGCCTCTTCAAGACTCTCATCGGCATCGATGCAGACCATGTCGGTTCGTGGGGTCATCACCGCGGCCACGTCCTCATCGTGAAGATCCATGACCTGATGGATCATCGTTCTCGCCGCATTCTCGAGTACTCCACCGCGTTGCCCCTCATCGACAACGCTGCGGATTTCCTCGCTCAGAGCCGCCACGTCACCGGTCGCCGGTTCGACCCGTCCGGCCACTCGATGAAGCAGGCGATCAGTCCCCCTCGCCACGGCCAGCAGCGGTTCCAGTACCAGTGTCACCCCCACCAACAGCCGCCAACTCCGCACCAGAAAGGCCTCGCCCCAGACACGTCCCAGCCCCCAGGGAAAGACCACGTCGGCAAACAGGAACACGATCGCAGCCGCCCCGATTGTCGCGGTAATCGACCAGGCGTTCCATTCGTCCAGGACCGGCCGCAACCAGTTCACCCACCAGGTCACCGTCACCACCAGGGTGACCACGTGCAGAATGGCAACGCCGAGTTGAACACGTTCCCGTCGCGCGAGGATTTCACCAAACAGCTCCGCCCGACCCCGTTCCCGGCAAACCACTTCAAGGTGGCTGCGAGAGAATTCCCGCAAGCTGATCCTGGCGACCGCAGTGAGCATCACCAGCAGCAACAAGCCGACGACGGTCGAAAAGAACACGAGACTGTCGATCAACGCTTCACCCTCACGGCCACCCCCAGGGCTCCCAACAGCTCACTTTCCCGTCGCCGCATCTGCTCGCGATCCGCATCGTCCAGGTCGTCGTATCCGCACAGGTGCAACAGGCCATGCACCAGGTACAACGTCAATTCATCAGCGGCAGTGCAACCAACCTCGCGGGCGACGCGGTCGGCCATGTCGGCACTGATCACGACTTCACCGCCTACCGACCGCCCTTCGCCTCGCCGTTCGTCGATCGGTCCGTCCCAGGCGTGGAGGCTGTCACCATCCAGTGGAAAACTGAGAACATCGGTTGGCCCCTCGACCTGCAGAAACTCAAGATGCAGTCGAGCCATTTCCTCGTCATCAACGACGGCGACGCTGATCTCGGCCCGACTGACCCTCTCGTCCCGCAAGGCCTCAAGGACCACCTCGCGCAACCGTTGCGGGGCAAGAAGTTCTTTGCCCGTACGGTCCAGCACGTCGACCCGCCAAGGCGACTCGGCCCCGCCGTTGGACGCTCCCGAAACAGACCCGGGATCGGGGTTCATACCCAACCCCGACGATCCATCGGCCGACGCCAGCTCGTGTTCATTGGTCACGATCAGGCAGTCCGCTCTTTGGGATAGGTGACTCGGCCATGGTAGATGCCGATCAATGACTTGGTCAGGGATTCCTCGACCAGGTGCAGTTCCGTCAAGGTCAAACCACTTTCCTCGAATTGGCCATCGAGCAATCTTTCCAGCGCGAGCTGGTGAACCAGGCCTTTCAATCGCTTGGGCGTCGGCTCCGACAGCGCCCGGCTGGCGCTTTCGACCGCGTCGGCGAGCATCATCACCCCGGCTTCCCGGGTCTGGGGCCGTGGACCGGGATAGCGAAACGACGATTCCAGGGCATCGGTTCGGTGGTCCGGCTGGTCACTCGCCTGTTCCTCGGCCCGGTGAAAGAAATATTCCACCAGGGTCGTTCCGTGGTGCTGCTCGATGCAATCGAGCAATGGCTGAGGGAGGCTGTGTTGCCTCGCCAATTCCACGCCATCCTTGACGTGCCCGATAATAATCAACGTGCTCATCGCCGGTGCCAACTCCTCGTGCCGACTCTTCATCCCCTCGGTCATGTTCTCGACAAAGTACTCCGGCTTGAGCATCTTGCCGATGTCGTGAAAATAGGCTCCCACACGGACCAGCAGTCCGTTGGCGCCAATCCGGTCCGCCGCCGCTTCACCAATCGTGCCGACGACAATCGAGTGGTTGTAGGTGCCAGGGGCACGCTGAACCAGTTCCTGCAGCAAGGGGTGCGAAGCGTCACCCATTTCCAGCAAGCTGATGTCGGTCACCACTCCGAACACCGACTCGATAAACGGCAGGCTGCCGGCGACCAGGTACCCCGCGACCAGGCACCAGAGAAATCCTCGCAACGCCCATAACACCTGCGTGCCGTTGGAAAACACCTCGACAACATCCGGAGCCATCACCGCCACGGTGCCCAGGTCGACCACCAGGAAAACCAGGCCCGACCACAGGCCCACCTTGATTACCGTCGAGCGTGACGAAACCTGGGACAGGGGCAGGACCGCGGTAGCCGAGACGCTCAGCATCACGATGAAGTGACCAATGTCAACCACCGTCGACAGGGTCAGGATCAACGACAGCGTCAATGCCGTCAGAATCGCCAGCACCTGGTTCCAGGCAATCGCAAAAACCATCACCGTGACAAGCACGGGAATCACCTCGGCACGCCAGGGATCGGCTGACAGCAATCGCCCGACCGCAACAGCCAACACCAGCATGGCAAGAAACACGCCCAACCGCCCGGCATGCCCGACGATCGCCGGCTGGGTTCGAACCAGCCAGGTGCCGTTGATCATCAACAAGACCGTCAACAAGGCCGCCACGGTCCCACTGCGAAGCAAACGCCGTTGCAGCGAGCGGGGTTGATTGGCATGGATCTGCTGGATTCGATTGAGTACCCCGCGATCGATCTTCCCACCCGGTTCGAGCAGTCGACGATTCGTTTGTTCCGGATCGTCCAGGCCATGAACCGGTCGGTCACCAAGTCGCCAGGTCTGCGGAGACTTCCAACCCTCGACGACGACCAGCATCGCCGCGAGGGTTCCCAGGCACATCAGCAACCGCAACTGGACACCACGATCGCGCAGGGTTCGCCGCAACCAGCCACCCAGCGAGGCGGTGCCACCGATCTCGGCCGCACGCGAACCACGCGTGCCTCGATCCGTTTTTTGGCCAAACAACGACATCCGGGTTCCTCAGTTACCGATCAAATCGCGATCGCAATCGGCCACCATCACGGTGCGACGACAACCCGCCATCCCTGTTCTTGACGATGCCATTCTTCTCGGGTCAGGAAGACCCATCCGTTGCATAGGCTCGAACGATCTCACCAACCAAGCGATGACGCACGATGTCCCGTTCGGCCAGTTCCACCACGGAAACTCCTTCAATCTGCAACAGCCGTTCAATCGCGTCGGGCAAACCCCCGGCCACGTTCTCCGGCAAGTCGACCTGGGTGAGGTCGCCGGTGACCACGATCTTAGACCCTCGACCCATCCGTGTCAGGAACATTTTCATCTGGGTCCGGGTCGTGTTTTGCGCCTCGTCGAGGATGATGAAGGTCTCGTTGAGCGTTCGCCCACGCATGAAGGCCAAGGGCACGATCTCGATCACATCGTGTTCCATGTAACGCTTGAGCTGGTCGTAACTGAGAATCTCGGCCAGTGCATCCAGCAACGGCCGCAGGTACGGATTGACTTTCGCCAACAGGTCACCGGGCAAGAAACCAAGTTTTTCGCCAGCCTCGACGGCCGGTCGTACCAACACGATCTTGCGTACCTGTTCCGACCTCAACGCCGACAGTGCCATGGCCACCGCGAGGAAGGTCTTTCCGCAACCGGCCGGCCCCGTACAAAATACCAGGTCATTCCGCTGGATCGCTTCGACATAGACCCCCTGACCGGGTGTCTTGGGCTGGACGTTCTTGGCCGGCTCGAAGAGCTCTATCCGGGCCGAGTTCTCCTGTTCGATACGCTGCGGCTCATCCAACTCGCCCAGGGCCCGCAGCACGTCACCGGCGCACAGCTGGCCGTCCCGATCGATCACTGCGCGCAGCCGCTTGATCACTTCGACACCCTGGTCCACCCGGGCAGCATTGCCCTGCAGCTTCAGAGTGTCGTCGCGAAAGACGACATCTATCCCGACCGAATCACGAACGCGCCGCAGGTGCTCGTCGCGGGCACCCAACAGTGTCCGGATCTCCTCGGGATCAGAAAGGGGGATGGTCGCTTCGGACATGCTGACGGCCCGGAAGGGCCGCAACCAGGTCGGGATCGACAGGCCCGGGCGGAACCGCCAAGGCACTCCCGCATTCTACCCGGGGTGGCAAATCAACGTAAAGTCTCGCCACGATTTCCAGTCGGCCAGGCCCGTCCGTGGCGGTCCGTTCGTGCGGATTCTAGCGGTCTTACTCAAGAAAACACTTTGCGGCAGTCGAAAACACGAACTGAGACACCCTGTTTCCCGTACTTGGCGCCTCTGCGGCTACCGAGCCCACCCGCACCCGCACCGAAATCCCGTGACAGCATCATGTATCAATCGTTTTTCGGCTTGCACCACCATCCATTTCCCGCCTCCCCGGATCCGTCATCACTTGTGGCGTACGGAAATCTCAGCAGTCAACTCGGCCAGTTGGCCAACTGCCTGACCTCCGGCCAGGGCATCGCGGTACTGACCGGTCCCTCCGGATCCGGCAAGACGCTCTGCGTCCTCACCCTCGTCCGGGATCTGACCGACTCACTTGTCGGAGTCTGTCTCCGCACCGGGCAGTTCGAACAGCCCGGGGATTTGCTCAAGGCCCTGCTGCACGGTCTGGGACGTCCCTACACACCTCGTGACGGCCAGGATCTTCGTCTGGCCGTCTCCGACGCGATCCACGGGTTGCCCGCTCAAGCCGAGGGAATCCTGCTCAGTGTTGATGAGGCCCACTTGCTGGAATGGCCGGTTCTGGAAGAATTGCGTGGGCTCACCAATCACGACATCCAGGGCCGCCCGCTGGTCCGACTCCTGCTGGCCGGTCAATGCTCATTGGACGAGAGGCTCGCCGATCCACGAATGGAAGGACTTTATCAACGCGTCCGCGCACAGGTGCGACTGGAATCGTTGACCCGTGGAGAATCTCAAGATTATCTGCGATCACGACTCCGTTTTGCCGGCGCCGATCCGGCAACGATCATGACCGAGGAGGCCTTCGAATTGTTGGCCACCGTCTGTGACGGATCCCCTCGGAGCCTGAATCATCTCGCCAACGCCAGCCTGCAGCGAGCTGCCTGGACCGTCACGCGACCGGTCACTCGTCGCGAGGTGCTTGAAGCATTGACCGAATCCCGGCGACTCCCATTGCAGTTCTCCGAGCCAGCCACCCCGTTGAACACTCCCGACCAGCCTCGGGAACAAGTTCTCTCACCGTCGCCGGTCACGATGAAGCAGACCGACGATGGCCTCTGCTCGGTTGAAGTCGGTGCGCCGATGGAAACCAGCCAGGATTCACCCGGCGAAGACGTTCCACCGTCTCCCGCCGAAACCGATTCGGTGCCAGCCTCGGTCGAGATCACCGAATTCGACATCGTGCTTCCTGAGTCGGCCCCGGCCCACGAAGAACACGAGCGTCCTCGCCCCCACACCGGGCTGTTCGCACGTCTCAGGAATGGCAAGAGCAAGGCATCCCGCTCCGGCGACGAATAAGTCGACCAGACGCCGCCGTGACAGCTGTCCCGAAACTTTCCCGCTTCGGGAAAAAACTTCCCCGCGGAACTTGCCAAGACAGTCCTCGTCGATACACTGGGCGGCGCATCGAGAATTCGGTTCGACTCCGCTTTTTCTGACACGACGTCGAAGACGGTCATGAGCCTCATTCAACAGGTCTTTGGAAGCTCTCCCTTCCAACCGCTCGTGGAACACTCCGGGAAGGTGCACGAGTGCGTTGCGCTGGTCAAGCCGCTGATGCAGGCCTTGATCGCCAGAGACCACGACGAGGTTCACCGTCTGCACGACAACGTTTCGAAGCTCGAATATGAAGCGGACCAGATCAAGCATCGAATCCGTGAGCAGTTGCCAAGGCGGTTTTTTCTTCCCGTTTCACGCGAGGATCTCGATCGCTTCCTGCATTGCCAGGACAACATCGCCGACGGTGTCGAAGACTTTGCCGTCATTCTCGTCATCCGCCGAACACAGATTCACGAACGGCTGACCTCGGCTTTTATCGAGATTGTCGATCAGGTGGTGCAGGTGGCCAACACCATGCACGCCGCGTCATCGGCACTAATTGACCTGGCTGAAACCTCATTCGAAGGAGCCGGTGCCCAGAATATCCTGACCCTGATCGGGAACCTGGGCGAGGAAGAATGGAAAGCCGACCGTCTCCAGCGGAAGCTCAGCCAGCAAATGTACGAGATGGAAAGCGACCTCGATCCGGTCACCCTCTCGTTTTATGAGAAGATCCAGCTGGCCCTGGGTGCAATCGCTGACTCCGCGGAAAACACTGGTGACATGCTGCGGGCAATGATCGTCAAAGGGTAGCGAAACCCTCCCAGGCTACAGGACGTACAACGGCAGTGGACGGAACTTGGCTGCTCCTGATTGTGCCGGCAGGTCTCGGCTTCTATATGGCCTGGAACATCGGGGCCAACGATGTCGCCAACTCGATGGGTTGCGCGGTGGGTTCGAAGTCGATCACCATTCGCAACGCGGTGATCGCCGCGGCGCTGTGCGAGTTTCTCGGGGCCGTGCTCGTCGGGGCGCACGTCACCGACACCATTCGCAAGGGCATCGTCCGACCCGAGGCGGTCGGCATCGTCGCCAATGACAAGCCGGCGGACCAGCAGCAGGCTGAAGAGACGTCCGAATCGCCGGCCCCGGCTTCACCCCGGACGACCACCGGCCAACAACTCTCCCCCGGCGCCTTCAAGCTGGCGATCGGCATGGCTTGCTCGCTACTGGCAGCCGCCGTCTGGCTGCACACGGCCAGCTATTTCGGGATGCCGGTTTCGACCACCCACTCGATTGTCGGAGCTGTCACGGGTTTCGGCCTGCTGGCGTTCGGATTCGACTCGATCCACTGGACGAAGATGGGAGAAATCGTCGCCAGCTGGTTCATTTCTCCGATCCTCGGTGGCCTGATCGCCTTCGTGCTCTTCAAACTGATCCTGGCCACGATCCTCGGTCGCCAGACCCCGACACGTGCCGCCATCCGCTTTGCCCCCTTCCTGATCTTTGTCGTCGGCTTCGTGATGGCACTCTCGATCCTCTGGAAAGGTCTCAAACACCTGATCCAGGAACAGCAAGGTGTGCTCCCCGAATGGATAACCGGGGGCAATTCCGACACCGCCGCCCTCACGATCTCGGCCGGCTGCGGACTTCTCTCCTTCATCGCCGCCCAGGCCTACCTCCGTCACAAACTCAAGAATCGCTCCTCCGAGCCTCTCCCCGATCAACTCGAGCTGGTCGAACGCATGTTCGCCCCCCTGGTCGTGATCACCTCCTGCTGTGTCGCCTTCTCGCATGGCGCCAACGACGTGGCCAACTCGGTCGGGCCGCTGGCCGCCGTCGTCGACATCGTCAACACCGGCGACGTGCAGTCGAGGGTGCCGGTGCCGATGTGGGTCCTGGGCCTGGGCGGGGTTGGTATCGTGATCGGGCTGGCCACCTACGGGTACCGGGTGATGACGACCGTCGGCGAGAAAATCACCCATTTGACCCCGTCTCGCGGAATGGCCGCCGACACCGCGGCGACGATCGTCGTTCTGGCCTGCAGCCGGATGGGGCTGCCCGTCTCGACCACGCACACCCTGGTCGGCTCGATTCTCGGGGTCGGCCTGGCCCGGGGTCTGGGCAGCGTCGACCGTACGGTGACACGCAACATCTTCGGTGGCTGGTTGATCACCGTCCCGGTGTCCGCCATCCTGTCGGCGGTGCTCTACCTGATCGCCATCGCCGTGCTCGGCTAGACCGGGCCTGCCGATCTCCCGCACTGACCCCCCAGAGGCTTCCCCTCAGCCATGCAAGATCCACGCATCGACACACTCGCACGCACCCTCCTGGATCATAGCTGTCGCCTGCAGGCCGGCGAGAAGATCCTGATCGAGGCCTTCGACCTGCCCGACCCGGCCCTGGTCTGTGCCCTGGTCGAATTGGCTGCGGAACGAGGCGGGTTGCCGGTCGTCAGTTGTAAGAGCAACTCTGTCCTGAGAAGTCTCTATCGCAGGGCCACCGCCGAGAGCATGGCATTGTGCGGATCGATCGAACGCAGCCGGATGCAACAGATGGACTGCTACGTTGGAATCCGCGGCGCCGCCAACAGCAACGGGTTCGCCGACGTGCCGGCAGAACAAATGGACCTCTACCAGCAGCACTGGTGGCACACCGTCCACAGTGAGATTCGTGTGCCCGACACCCGCTGGGTCGTCCTGCGTTACCCGACGGCGTCGATGGCCCAGTCGGCAAAAATGAGTACCGAGGCATTCGAGGACTTCTTCTTCGACGTCTGCACGGCCGACTATGCGCGGATGGCCGAGGACCTCAAGCCGCTGCAGGCGCGCATGGAAGCGGCCGACCGCGTGCAGATCATCGCACCGGGAACAGATCTTTCCTTCTCGATCAAGGACATCCCGGTCATTCCCTGCTCGGGCGGACGCAACATCCCCGACGGAGAGTGCTTCACGGCCCCCGTGCGAGACAGCGTCAATGGGACCATCACTTTCAACACGCAGTCGCTCTACCAGGGCACCGTCTTCGACGCGATCCGATTCACGTTCGCCGACGGCAAGATTGCCGCTGCTGAATGCGGGGGCGAAACCGAACGACTCAACGCGATTCTCGATGCCGATGAAGGGGCCCGTTACATCGGCGAGTGGTCCCTGGGAACCAACAACCGCGTCCGGCATCCGATGCTCGACACGCTCTTCGACGAGAAGATCGGCGGATCATTCCACCTGACTCCCGGGCAGGCCTACGACGAAGCCGACAACGGCAACCGCAGCCGGATTCACTGGGACCTGGTCCTGATCCAGACCCCCGCCTACGGTGGCGGCGAGATCCACTTCGACGGCGAACTCGTCCGCAAGGACGGCCGGTTCCTGCCCGAGGACCTGCAGCCGCTCAATCACGGCCTCGACGAGAGTGTTTCCTGACCAGCGGCGGGCCTTTCAGCAGTCCGCCACGCCGGCGAATTCCCGCAGTTGTGCGTCGACGACGACCTGGGGACAACTCCACACGAGGAAGAACATCGCCTCGCGGACTGCACGCGACGCCGGGTGTGTCGAGGTGAACCCGGCTCCTTTTGTCGCCGCCAGGTAGGCCTGCGACGCGCGAAGAACGAACGAGTTGCTCCGCTGCCGCAACGATTCGTTGGAAAACACCGGGTCAGTACTACTGACCTGTTCACCCGAGGCCGCCAGCAGGTCGGCCACGATCGCGTCCTGTTCGGCGATCAGCGGCTGGAGAATCTTCTCCAGCTCGGGACGCCGCTGCGTTTCCCTGACGAGGCCATCCAGGCTGGCGGCACCGCTGCCCATCGCCAGGGCCGAGGTGCCCAGTGATCCCGTCCCCCCCCGGCCCCCGCTGTTCATCACGGCCTCGACCGGACCAGCAACCAGTCGAGATTGATCGACGAAGACATGCTCGAGTTGAATCGGGACCGTCTGCGAGGCGTCCAGGGCCAGCAGCGATTCGGCAGCCAACACGCTGACGCCTTCGGAATCCATCGGCAAGGCGACCAGCACCTGCCGTCCGTCGTCACAGGTGCCCCCCAGCAGGACCCAGTCGGCAAACGCGGCCCCGGTCACCCAGGGCACCACTCCGTCGAGGCGAAAACCACCGTCGACGATTTCGACGGCCACCACCGGCTTGGCCAGGTGTTGACGAGAGGTCGTCAGGTGCGAGATTCCGACCGTGGCGAATCGATCCGAATCAGTCAACGCCGGCAGAAGTTCCTGTTTCAGTGGTTCATTCTCCGACAAGGCAAATCGCTGGCAGGCCGCATTGCGCTGCGTCAGCACGAATGTCGTTGGCAAACAGGCCCGGGCAAGATTCAGGTAACCCTCGATCAATGCCGATCCTGAGAATTCTTCACCGCCATAGATGCGGGGAATCACCCATCCGAGCACGCCGGCCTCGTCGAGCAACCGCAGCGACTTGGTCGGCCATGCCGACACATCGTCGAGTTCTCCGGTGTGATCCCCGAGTCCATCCAGGATCTCGAGCAGACGTGCGACGGGTTGTGGCCAGGTCGACATGATCAGAGAGATTCCAGGAATTCGTTGATTTCCTGCCGGGCGTGATCGTCACCGTCGCGGGACGCCACCGCGATGCCGGCCACCAGAACGCTGCGGGCCTCGTCGGAACGGCCCAGACCGGCCAGCAACTGACCCCGCTGAAACCAGGCCGTCACGTAATCCGGATGCACGTCGGTCAGCCGTTCCAGCCGCGAGACCGCTTCGACCGGGTCTCCTTCCGACGCGCAGGCCATCGCAACCGCGTAAATGAGAAACACGTCGTCAGGATCGGCCTCGAGCAACAGCTCGAGTTCATCACGCGTGGGCATTCGGGTTGTTCCGGTTTTGCGGATTCACCGGTCGTAACGGCTGGCCACTTATACCGCCCGAACAGTCGCTACAGGCGGTTCACCAGTCCGGTCTCGCACCGCGACTCTCATCGTTATGCGTAATCGCCCCAGCGATTTCAAGCACGCCCGGTTCGATTGCCGATTCAGGACTGTGCGGAAAGCCGATGGAGCGACCTGTCCGCGGGCCAAAGGATGTCTGGCCAGTCCGATGAGACCACCGCCCGACACTCACAGTTGCTCCAATGACAATGCCTCCGAAGACACGTTTGGCCCTGGTCCTGTTGTGCCTGCTGACCACCGGCCTTCCCGCCGCTTCGCTCCGTGAAACCCCGGCCGTACGGGCAATTCGCCGGGCGACCCCCGCGGTCGTCAACATCCGCAGCGAAAAGACCGTTGCCAACGACAACGTCCTCTACGCCAGCCGTCCGAACCAGAAGGTCAGCGGCATGGGCACCGGCGTGATCGTCGATCGCCGCGGGTACATTGTCACCAATCATCACGTGATCTCCGGCGTCGATTGGCTGCGGGTCACCCTTTCTGACGGCAGCATTCACGATGCCAAGGTCCTCTCCTACGACCGCCCCACCGACCTGGCGATCATCAAGATCAACAGCAAGCGGCCGCTGCCGGAAATGGCACTGGGCACCTCGTCTGACCTGATGCTGGCCGAGACCGTGTTCGCTGTTGGCAACGCCTATGGCTACGAAGACACGGTGACCTGCGGCATTATCAGCGCGTTGCACCGGGAGGTCGAAGTCAACGAAAAACAGACCTACCACAACCTGATCCAGACCGATGCCAGCATCAATCCCGGCAACAGCGGAGGACCGTTGATCAATCTCGAGGGCGAAGTCGTGGGAATCAACGTCGCCATCCGGTCCGGTGCCCAGCGGATCGGGTTCGCCATCCCGATCGACGATGCCCGCCGTGTGATCGCCGACCTGCTCAGCATCGACCGACTCTCTGGCACCTGGCACGGTGTCCAGACGCGTGACGACAAGCAGGGGATGCGACGACAACTGGTCGTGACCGGGGCCGTCAGCAGTAGCCCGGCGACGACCGCCGGCCTGAAATCCGGAGACATCATCACCGCTGCCGGCGATGTGACCGTCGTTGATGGCGTCGATCTCGAACGGGCCCTGCTCGGACACAAGGCGGGCAGCAAGGTTCAGCTGACGGTCACCCGCCAGGGAAAACAGACCTCGGTTCCTCTCGTGCTGGCCTCCCGTCGGCAGGAGCCGACGACCGCGCAGTCCGGAATCAATGACCGCACCTGGGCTTCGCTGGGAATTCGGCTCGAAGTGGTCGACCGGCGGGAACTCGGCCGCCGGCACGGCAAGAAGGTCCTGAAGCATTACCGAGGAGGGCTGCGAATCACCGCGATCCGCAAGAACGGCCCGGCAAAGGAAAACGGGATTCGCAAGGGTGACGTCCTGGTCGGGCTCCACGAATGGGAGACCGTCAACATGGACAACATCCGCTACGTGCTGGAACACTCACGGCTGACCGAATTCAATCCGATCAAGTTCTACGTCCTCCGCGACACCGAGACACTCTTCGGTCACCTGCCGGTCAGGAACGACGCCCGCTAGTGCCCGCGGATGGGTACAATCGGCGGTGTCCTCGTTCAGTGGAGTTCCCTCGTGCCGTTGGCGACGTTTGGCCCACACCGTGACGGTGAGTTTGCGCTGATCGACTGGATCCGCAGGCATGTCGATCCACACCCCCGTCTGACGGTCGGAATCGGAGACGATGCAGCGGCCCTGGACCTGGGCGACGAGCAACTGGCGCTCGTCGCCACCGACATGCTGGTCGAGGGGGTCCACTTCCTGTTCTCCGAGGCAACCCCCGAACAGGTCGGGCACAAGGCGTTGGCCGTCAATCTCAGTGACATCGCCGCCATGGCCGGCATCCCGGTCGCTGCCGTTGTCTGCCTGGCACTGCCCCGCAGCGAAGGCCAGGAACTGGGTCGGCGGCTACACAGCGGCCTGGCCCGACTGGCCCAACAGATCGGCGTTGCGGTGGCCGGCGGAGACACCACCAGTACCGACGGCCCGCTGGTGATCAGCGTCACCGTGATCGGTCTGTCGCCTCCGCAGGGACCGGTTCTCCGCAGCGGCGCCCGCCCAGGCGACCGGTTGCTGGTCACCGGCCCACTGGGTAGCAGCCGGTCAGGTCACCATCTCGATTTTCATCCGCGACTCGACGAAGCCCGTTGCCTGCTGCAGTCAGGCGGCCTGCACGCCCTGATCGATATCAGTGACGGTCTCGCCGCGGACCTGTATCACCTGCTCGATGAAAGCCGCGTTGGCGCCCGAGTCAGAGCAAGCGATATCCCAATGCGACCAGTTCCTGCCGGAACCCATGATGGCCGCACGCCTCTTGACCATGCCCTCTGTGATGGGGAGGATTTTGAGCTTCTTGCCGCCGTGGAACCGACTGCCGCCGAAGCACTGCTCGCCGCGTCCCCGATCAGCGACTTGACCTGCATAGGCCAGATCACCAGCGGTACCGCTGCCGAACTCGAAATGCCTGACGGCCGAGTCCTTCCGCTCCCACGGATCGGTTACACACACCCGTTCGACCCCGGGACCTGACCGGCCAGGTCCACGTCTTCAAGGCCGACCGCCCATCGACGGGCTAGTACTCCCGTCGTTGCCGCGAGGAAGGAATTCCCAGCTTCTTGCGGTACTTGGTGACCGTTCGTCGGGCGAGTTCAAATCCCTGGGCTCCCAGGGCGTCGACAAGGGCATCGTCGGACAACGGACGCGACTTGTCTTCGTTGTCGATGATCTCTTTCATCTTCAGCCGGATGATCTCCCAGGCCACGTCCTCTCCATCGGCTGTTGTCGTGCCCCCACCGAAAAACGACTTCAGTGAGAACAGTCCCCGCGGCGTCTGGATCCATTTTCCGTCGACGGCCCGCGACACGGTTGTCACATGAACCTCGACCACGTCGGCGACCTGTTGCATCTTCAGCGGTACGATTGCCTCGGGCCCGTCCTCGAGAAATCCCGTCTGGCGATCGATGATCACCTGGGCCACCCGTTTGACCGTATTCGCCCGCTGCTCGATGGCCTCCATCAACCAGCGGGCCGACTCGAGCTTCTTCTTCAGATAGTCGCGGGTCTGACGATCGACACCGCCGCTGAGCATCTCCATGTACTGGCGGCTCAACCGCAGTCGCGGTTGGCGCTCGTCCTCCAACTGGACCAACCAGCGACCGCCCTCATCGCGGCCGACCGTGAGATCGGCTTTGACGCGACGCGTGACCTCGTGTTCGAAACGTCGGCCGGGAAAAGGATCCAGGTGCAGCAGGATTTCCCGGGCGGCCTTGATCAACTCGATCGAATACCCCGTCTTTCGCTGGATCACCGGAAGCCTGTTGCCACCGAGTTCGTCGAGATGACTGCTGATCAGCGTTGTCAGCACGTCCCGAAAAGGGGTCGCCTCGGTCAACTGTAACAGCAGGCATTCCCGGACATCCCGGGCTCCCACGCCGCGAGGCTCGAGTTGCTGGATCAATCGCAGGACATCGAGCGATTCCTCGGTCGTGACCTGACGACCGTACACCTGCACGACCTCGGCCAGCGTGCTCTGCAGGCGGCCGTTGTGGTCGAGGTTACCGATCAGGTACTCGCCAAATGCCCGCAGGGGCTCGTCGAGTTCCACGACACCCCACTGCTCGAGCAAGAACTCGAGCAAAGACGGTTCCCGGGCCGTCATATTGGCCATCGTGTCCAGGTAGCGCTCTCCGGCGTCCTGGACACGGTTGACCGACGGCTTTCCGGCCGAATGCGCGTTGTCTTCCCACAAATCGCTGTAAGCTTCCTTGAGCCGTTCGACGTCATCGTCATCGCTGCTTACGTCATCGACAACCGGTTCGTCCTGCTCCCGGTCCACTTCGCCGCTCTCACTCTCGCTCTCGGTCTTGGCCTCTGACGGATCGGCTGTCACATCGGGGCCGGTCGCATCTTCCGACTCGGTGACCTCCCCCTCGCGGCCCTCGTCCTCCAACGCCACATTTTCCTCGATCTCCTGCTCGATCCGTTCTTCGAGTTCCTCCCGCTGCATCTGCAGGATTTCCATCGACTGGATCATCCTCGGAGCCAGCTTCATCTGCTGGCTCTGATGCTGGCCCATCCGCACGTGTTGGGAGAGCTGAAGAGGCATGAGGAAAGTGTCCGTTGAGTCGACGGGCCGAAAGGCCCGTGATGTCGAAGATACGGCCAGTCACGACCTGGATTCTAGAACGTCTGACGCCCTCGCATTGCGTCGGCAAGCATTTCCCGGTTCGCGAACTCCAGGACACTGCCCGAGGCGATTCCTCGTGCAAGCCGGGTGACGCTGACGGGAAGTTCGTCGAGAAGATTCGAGAGAAACAACGCGGTACCGTCGCCTTCGAGTGTCGGGTTGGTAGCCATCACGACCTCCGTCACCCCCTCGCTTCTCACCCGCCGCAGCAAAGGCTCGATCCGCAACTGCTCGGGGCCAACTCCCGACAACGGTGCCAGTGCCCCGCCCAGCACGTGGTAGACACCTTCGAACACACCGGCCGCCTCGAGTGACACGATATCGCGAGGTTGTTCAACCACGCAGACAACCTGCTGGTTGCGGCGCGTGTCGCGGCAGATCGAACACAACTCGTCCTCGGTCAGATTAAAACACAAGGTGCAGTAACGGATCGACTCCTTGACCTGCCGGATGGCATCGGCCAACCCCAGCGCCTCCTCGCCCGAACACGACAGCACGTGGTGAGCCAGTCGCTCGGCAGACTTGCGACCAATCCCCGGCAACCTGGCAAACTCGTTGATCAGGCAACCGACCGACTCTCCGTACGGGTGATCGGTTGTTTCAAATCGCTGCCTGGCCATATCAGTCAATCTCATGATCGGAACTCCGATCAAAGAACCGGGCGCCGACGGTCTGCGATCCCCGCGTTCGAGGATCATCAGGATGGGGGGGTTCCGCCACCTCCGGTGAATTGTGACATTGCATCGGAAAGCCCCGGCAGATCAAGCCCTCCGGCCAGCTGGTTCATTTCCCCTGCCGCCGCCTCGCGTGACCGGTCCATGGCCTGGTTGCCGGCCGCCACGACCAGGTCCTCGATCATCTCCCGGTCCCCGGTCTTCAACAGACTCTCATCGATCGTGCAGGAGAGGATTTTCTGCTGTCCCGAAACTTCGACCTGGACCATTCCGCCCCCGGCGGTACCGCTCACGCGAATTCTCGCCAACTTCTCCTGCATCTCACCCATCAACCCCTGCATCTGCGTGGCCTGCTTCATCAGAGACGCCAGATTTCCCAACCCGTTCAGCATCGCCTGTTCCTGTCCTGTTTATGTTCTCGCCCGCTCGCCGACCGGAAAGAGCCCCGGCCGGGTCGTGAAGATCCACTAGCCGTGACGAAACGCGCTTCAGCTTTGATCGTCGGAACCGGCCCGATTCACCGGCACCACGCGTTCGATCGTCGCCCCAAAAACGTCCTGCGCCTCCTCAACCAGCGCACCCAATTCCGGGATCTCCGCCGGAGCCCGAGCCGCCACATCCTTCTCAACCGCTGGATCCGGCTCTTCCAGAACCAGTCTCATCTGCACCACGTCACCCGTCTCGTTCTGCCACAGTTGCTGTAGACGGTGCATCACTTCCGGACGCTGACAGAACTGCTTCTGAAAATCATATCCCGACGGAAAGAACAGATCCAGACGGTTTGGCCCAGAAATTGCAACACGATTAACGCATTCAATGTGATCCCGCAGCAAGTCGCTGATGCTGCCAACCACGCGGTCCCAGACCTGCCGTTCTCCACCCTTGCGGCTGATCGCTGCCTCCTGGGCACTGCAATCCCCTGTGGGTTGATCAGCGGATGCGTTCACGTCCCGTGGCGTTTCAAGTGATCCCGACAGTTGGTCTTTTTCACCTGGATCCGCGGCGTTCCTGCCTTTCGGTTCAGGGACCACAGGTGCCGCGACCGGGTTGTCGGCAACGATCACCTCGGTCAGGGGGAGCGGATCAGGCGTTTTTTTTTCCCCGGTGGCTGGACCCGGCGACGGATTCCTCAACAGATCCAACCATTGGCCGACCCCCTGCAGGTTCTCGAGCGTCGCGATCCTGATCACGGCCAGATCGGCCAGCGCCCGGGATTGCCGCGTCCATCGCAACCGGCTGACTGTCTCGGCCAACACCTGCAAGGCGGCAATCGCGGTCTCGCTCCCCCACGAATCGGCAAGTTCCGACAGTCGATCGCTACTGTCCGGGCCGACACTGCGGGCGGCGACATCATTGGCGCCAGCGGCCCGAACCATCAGGTCGCGGCAACATTCAATCAACTGGCCGATCAACTCCTCCAATCGTACTCCCGACGCCAACGCTGCCTCGAAAGCGGCCATGGCTTCCGCGGGACGTCGTCCAACAAGTGGCTCGACCACTCCCAGCAGTTGTTCATCAGGAGCCGTGCCCAGCAAGCGGTGCACGTCATCGGCACCGATCTGCTGTTGTCCCAGGGCGAGCAACTGGTCCAACAGTGACTGGCTGTCGCGCATCGAGCCGGCTGCCCGTCGCGCCACGAGTTCCACGGCGTCTCGATCGACCGACACCCCCTCGGCCGTCGCAATCGTCTGCAGACGCCCGACAATCTGGTCGAGCTCGATCAGGCCAAAGTCGAAGCGTTGGCAACGCGAGAGAATCGTCTCGGGAAGCTTCGTCGGCTCGGTCGTGCAGAAGATGAACTTGACGTTCTCGGGCGGCTCCTCGAGCGTCTTCAACAACGCGTTGAAGGCCTCCGATGTCAACTGGTGTACCTCGTCGATGATGTAGATCTTGTAGCGGGATCGCATCGACTTCACGCCGACATTGCGGCGAAGGTCACGGATGGCGTCGATCCCTCGATTCGAAGCCCCGTCCATCTCGAGCACATCGACATCCTGGCCGGCGGCCACGCCGCCGCAGACATCACACTCGTTGCAGGGCCGACCATCGATCGTGCCGGGACAATTCAGTGTCTTGGCGAGGATCCGGGCCATCGACGTCTTACCGACACCCCGCGCGCCGGTGAACAGATACGCGTGGGCCACACGGCCGCTGCTGATCGCGTTCTGCAGCCCGCGAGCCACGTGCTCCTGCCCGATCACCTCGTCAAAGGCCTGTGGCCGAAAACGACGGGCCAGTACCGTGTAGTGAGTCGACTTCTCGTCCATGCGGCCCGTGGCGTCCTGCGCGAGCGGTGGTGTCGATAACGAGGAAGCAGGGCCCGAAAGGGCAAGACGCGAAAGGCTATCTCCGCATGCACCTGAGAGCACAATGCTTAGGGCTGCGTCGGTTAGGACCTGACCCGGTTCACACGACCTCACCGCAGTTGGAGATAGCCTTTCGGGCCTCGCCCGTCGGTTACCCGAACCTCCCCCGTCTTCATGCAGCAATTATCGCTTCCCGGGCCGCAGCGTCAAGACACCGAAACTGCCAGAGACCCGACCGGGCCGGAAATCCGTCGTGATCGTCCCAGCTAGATCCGGGTCCGGACCCAGTCGCCGCGACGATAACGCCACATCAGCAACACCGCACGAACGGTGACATCCCCGCACATGGCCAACCATGCTCCCAGTAGACCGCCTTCGAGTTCGATTCCCATCCACCAGGCGAGAGGCAAACGAACACAAAACACGCCGGTCACGTTGGCCAGCAAGGGAAACCTCGAGTCGCCTGCCCCTCGCAGTGACGCCGTGTAGATGATTGCCAGGGCCAGTGGCAGCTGAAACACAGCATTGACGCGAAACGCCACTGCCCCGGCCTGGCTGACCGCCGACGATTCGTGCATCAGGCCGAACAACGCGGGAGCGAACACGAAGAAGACGATACCGATGATAACCGAGAGCAGGCCACATTGACGGGCGGCTTCGTGGCCGGAGGCCACGGCGCGTTCCTCTCGTCCGGCCCCCAGGGACTGCCCGATCAACGTGGCCGCCGCCGCTCCCCAGGCCACCGCTGGCAGGTAGGTGATCCCCTCGAGCCGCACGCCCACGATGTGGGCGGCAAACACGGCCCCCCCCCGCCCCGCGGCATCGAGCCGGGCAATGATCATCAGGAACATGAACTGCCCGACCCAGGTGACCGCGCCATCGACGGCAGCCGGGCCACCGATCCGCAAGACCCGCCGCGCCGTTTTTCCACCAACCCGCAGTTCCCGACCGGCCAGTTTCAAACCCGAGACCCCACGAGCCAACACCGCCAGGATCAAGCCACCACCGGCAAAGCGGGCGACGAGTGTTCCCGCGACAATCCCGTCGATTCCCCAGGAACTCACCGGGCCGAGGCCGAAGACGAGAAGGGTCGATACGAGGACATTGAGCACGCTGACCAGCCCCAGCACCAGCATCGGCGTCCTCATGTTGCCGGTTCCGCGCAACGCCGCTGCCGCCGCCAGTGTCACCCCGGTCGCCACGTGCCCCACACCGTCCACTCGCAGGTAAGTGACGACGATCCGACCAGCCTGATCCCGCATCTCCAGCAATCCGGCCATCCAGGGAGCGGTCACGTAGATCAACGCGTACACCACGGCCCCGGCCACCGCCGCCATCGCAACCGACCGGTTCATGACCCGGTTGGCCACGTCTCGCTCACCACGGCCCCAGTGCCGGGCGACCAGGGCCGTCGTCCCCGTGGCCACCAGGCCAAACAGCATCGAGGCCAACCAACCGACATAAGCCGCCAACCCGATCGCCCCGGTCGCCACCTCGCTGATTCGTCCCGACAGCCAGGTGTCATACAGGCCGACCAGGAATCCCAGGAACTGCTCGCACAGCACCGGCCAGGCCAGTACCAGCACGGTCCGTCCCAGTGGTCCGCCGAACAAGTCGCTCCCTTCATTGGCCGGGAGATTCCTGTCCGCTGTCATTCGGCAATCATGCCATCGGCCACCAGCAGATCGATCGCGCGGGCGAACGCATCGACGGTCGCGTCGACGTCTTCATCGGTGTGGGCCGCCGACGTCGATCCGGCCCAGCCCATCCAGTCGACCCCCTGCAGCAGCAACGCACAGCGAAAAGCGTGTCCGAGATCGTCATCGAACTTCACGTCCAATCGCCGGTAATCACCGTCGTGGGGAATCCAGTCGTCACCGTCGCGGGCCGGCCCATCGTATCCGGGAATGATCTTGATCGCCGAGAAGTCGCCGTAGGCAACCCATCCCACGCCCCTGGCTGCAAAGACCTCGTTGAGGCCTTGCCTGAGCGCCGCCGCCCGTTCGCTGGCGATCCGGGACGGCTCGCCCGTGGCTACCACCTCCAGGGCGGCCCGACCGGCCGCCGCGGAGAGAGGATTGGCATTGAATGTGCCCGGGTGCTTCATCTTCTTGCCAAGCGGATTACCAAACGCCAACACATCCAGCAGGTCGGCTCGGCCGGCCAGGCAACCACCGGGCAACCCGCCCGCCAGGACCTTGGCCATCGTTGTCATGTCCGGCACAATGTCACAGTGCGCCTGAAATCCACCCGGGTGCACCCGAAAGCCGGTGATCACTTCATCGAGAATCAGCAGGGTGTCATTGTCGGCTGTCAGTTGCCGCAACCCCTGCAGAAACTCGGCGCGGGCCGGAACAACACCCCAGCGGGCCCCGTTGCCCTCGTGGATCACACAGGCGGGCCGATGCTCCTGGATCGCCGCGGCCGCCGCCTCGAGGTCATTCGGTGGAACGATCACCAGATCGCCGAACACCCCCTCGGTGACACCCGGCGTGGCATAACCGGAATCGTCGTGCGGCGGCGAAGCCGCCGGGATCAACTGGTCATGCCAGCCGTGAAAGTGTCCGGCGAACTTCAGCACCTTGGTCCGGCCGGTGACGATCCGAGTCACCCGCAAGGCCATCAATGTCGCCTCGGTCCCGCTGTTGGTAAACCGCATCCGTTCGGCCGAGGGAACCAGCTGCTGCACCCGTTCGCCCCACTCCAACTCCAGTTCGTGGCAGGCCCCCGGATGAGTCGACCGGCCGACCTGCTGCTGCACCGCCTCGACGACCGCCGGATGCGAATGCCCCAACAGCAACGCGCCGTGTCCGACCCAGTAGTCGATCAGGTCGTTGCCGTCCCTGTCGGTCTTGTGGGAACCGACCGCCTGGTCGACGTAAACCGGAAACGGTTTCAGGAAACGGCTGTCGTGCGTGACCCCACTGGGGAACAGCTCGATCGCCCGCTCGTACAGCGATGCCGAGCTGGGAAACTTCTCACGAAATCGACTCTCCACCTGCTGCGCGGCCACCCGGCTCATCACTTGATCCTCTTCCTGTGTTCTGTCACTCGATCCCGGCTCGGGTCATTTCGCATCGATCGGGACGTTGAAATCTCCGGCAAGGTTGCGCCAGATCGAGTGGACGTGATTGGCACTGTTTTGCGTGTTGTTGTACTCGATCAGAAACGTCGGTCCCTGGACCCGATAATAATGTCGCTGGTTGATTTTCTCACTCCCCCACCAGGCAAAGGAGATGTTCTCCAGGCCGGCCTTGTTGATCTCGGTCCGCCGCTGGCGCTGGACATCGCCGGGCATGTTCCTGAGATACTCCGTCAACAGCGTCTGCATCAGTTTCTTCTGTACGGGGTTCATCTTCGAAACCGGCAGGCCGACCGGTTCGGTCGTCTCCGGCTGGGCAACCCCGCCGCCGCGGAGATCGTCGGGAGCCTGCCTGGATCGCCACACCACCTTCTGCTGGTCGGCCGAGCAGTTGGCCAGGATCGACCGTGCGATATCCTCCTCGCGACCCAACACGCGGATTCTCCGACCCGGTCCGGCATCAATTGTACCGGGATTGGCACCGAAAAATTCCGGGGTCGTGGCCAGCAGTTGACCGTCGGTGATCGTGTAATTCAGCGACAGGTGGTGTCCCTCGATCCGCCAGCCCCAGGTTCCCTTTACAGCGGGCTTGCCAAAAATGCTGATGTAGTATTTCTGTGGATCCCGCCTGCTGCGACGCGTCTGACGATCACCTCCCTCGAGCAGGTAGAGCACTTCTTCGAGGCTCATCACGTTAAGGGCCTGGTCGTACCCGGCCTCGGACAAACCGCTCGCCAGCAACTTCAACGCAGCCTGCAAACGCGCCCCCTCCAGGTCTCTGATCGGCAGGCCCTGTCGCTTCCGGGGAATGAAATGCCAGTTGAGCCGTTCCTTGTCGGCGTAACCGAACAGGCACCGCGACGACTGGTTCTCGTCAAGCGTTTTCAGGAAAGCCCGGCCCGCCGCTACCATCGCCGCACCCGAATCCACCGCGTTGTTGGTTCGTGCCAACAGCAGCGAGGCCACGACCAACAGGGCCAGCGATGCTGCCAGGAGTCTGCGAATTGCCATGCGGGGGATCCTCGTGAGTGTCTCTGGAATGCAACAGTGGTTGTGTCCGGGTGAACGTCTCGAATCAACGACGTCCCGGTCTCGGGAACTCAACCCGGCGGCCAGGCCAGCAGGCGGCCACCGAGAACATGAACGTGGAGGTGGTCGACACTTTGTCCTCCATCGGGTCCGCTGTTGATCACCGTTCGAAAGCCGTTGTGCAACCCCAGGGTCTCGGCGACCTGCCGCGCCACCACCAGCAGGTGCCCCACCAGAGACTCGTCGCCATCCTCGAGAGCGGCCAGCGAGGGAATGGGTTTGCGAGGGATCACCAGGACATGAACGGGGGCCTGGGCGTTGATGTCATGAAACGCCAGGCAGCGATCGTCTTCGTAGACGATCTCGGCGGCAATTTCCCCATCGATGATCTGCTGAAAGACCGTCATTGCCCGGGAAACTACCACATCGAACGGCGATTCTCAATTCGCCGTGTCCACGGAGGGCATCAACTGGGTCTCGGCGAGATCAATCGCCGCCAACAGACCACGGGCCTTGTTGAGCGTTTCGTGGAATTCCGTCTCCGGAACACTGTCGGCAACGATCCCGGCGCCAGCCTGCACATACGCGTCGTGACCTTTCATCACCAGGGTCCGCAACGCGATGCAGGTGTCCATGTTTCCGGTGAAGTCAATGTAACCGACCGCGCCGGCGTAAGGTCCCCTGCGATGAGGTTCCTGTTCGTCGATGATTTCCATGGCCCGCACCTTCGGGGCTCCCGAAACCGTGCCCACCGGCAATCCCGCTCTCAATGCGTCCAGGGCCGAGTGACCCTCGGCCAGGCGGCCACGGACATTCGTGCTGATGTGCATCACGTGGCTGTAGCGTTCGACGGTCATCACGTCCGAGAGTTCAACACTGCCGTAGCCCGCGACACGTCCCACATCATTGCGGGCCAGGTCAACCAGCATCACGTGTTCGGCACGTTCCTTGGGATCCGCGAGCAGTTTCTCGGCCAGTGCGTGATCTTCCTCGTCGGTCCGGCCTCGCCTGCAAGTTCCAGCCAACGGCCTGACTGTCACCTCACCGTCCTCGACACGAACCATGATCTCCGGCGAACTGCCGACAAGGTCCACGCCGGGCAACTTCAACAGGAACATGAACGGGCTGGGATTGACGACCCGCAATGCACGGTAGATATCCAGTGGTCGGGCCCGGGTTTCCAGGCTCAATCGCTGACTGAGAACGACCTGGAAGATATCCCCGGCGCGAATGTACTTCTGGCAGGCCGTCACGGCCTGCTGGAAACTCTCCTGCGAGAAGTTTGACACCGTTTCACGGTCACCGGCCCGGGCGGAATCGAAATCGGCCAACTGCAGTTCGTCTCCGGTCGATGCCAGCAACCCGCATGTTTCATCCACCCGAGCACACGCCCGTCGGTACTCTGCCTCGGGATCGTCAGCGTCGCTGCGGGCGTGTGCCACGACCAGCACGGTCTTGTTGATGTGATCAAAGACGACCATCCGGTCATAAAAGGCAAACACCATGTCGGGCAACTGCCTGTCATCCTCGGGGGGATTGGGCAGGTGCTCGCTGTAGCGAATCACGTCGTACCCGGCGTAACCGACGGCCCCGCCACAAAACCGGGGCAACCCGGGCACGGGGGCCGCCCGATAGCGTCCCAGCAGCGATTCGAGTTCGTTGAGCGGATCGGTCACCTCGCGGATTTCCCCTTCGCCGGGGACCTCATCCCTTCCGGTCGGGTCGTTCCCACACCCGGTCACCATCACCCGGCAACCGTGCGCTTCTATCCTCAGAAACGGGTCTGATCCGACGAAGCTGTAACGGCCCACCCGCTCGCCGCCAACCACGCTCTCGAACAGAAACGCGCAGTCCCCGGCGGCGATGCGACAGTAGGCGCTGACCGGAGTCAAAGTGTCGCTGACCAGGCGACGATAGACGGGAACCAGCCCGGACCCCTCGGCCAACTCGCAAAAACCATTGAAGTCGGGAAGATGGGCCATCGTCGCTTGCCGGGGGGGGCGAAACACCGCCTCCATACTAGCGGCTCGGTACTCCCGCCACACCTCGCTTGACGCACCCGGGACCCCGGCTAGAATTGGCGCCGCGCAGGGTATTCGCCTCACCCCACGCCCTTCGCCTTCCGATCACGCACGGGTCCGGTTTCATGAAAAAGTGCAGACGCTGTTCGAAACCGGCCACGCTGCACATCACGGAACTTCGGGAAGGCGATGTCCACGAATTGCACCTGTGCGAGACGTGCTACCACGAGTACCTCGACTATTCCGAGTCGGCGACTCCGGAGGAGAAGTCGACCGAGATTTCCATCGAGATCACCGGCGATCAGTCGCTGGAAGAAATCGACCAGTTGCTGTGTTCGAAGTGCGGGATCTCTTTTCGAGAGTTTCGCAGCCAGGGACGGCTTGGCTGCCCTCACGACTACACCGAGTTCGAAGCCGAGCTGATGCCGTTGTTGGAGAACATCCACGGAGAGACCCAACACTGCGGCAAGCTACCTGCACAGGCGTCGGACTCGAGCCAGCAACAGTACAAGCTGATCCGCCTTCGCAAGGAGCTCCAGTCCGCCGTGGCCTCGGAGGCCTACGAAACGGCGGCCGAACTCCGCGACACCATCGAGTCAATCGAAGTCGATCTCGACCGACCCAAATCCAGCGAAAACCCTCTCGACTCGCCACCGTGACCTGGCGAACAAGCCAGTCGTTTTCAAGACACCCCGGCTGGCAATAACCGTCAACACGACATGCAGGAGACGACATCTTGGACCTGGACGCGTTGATCCAGACCAGCGGTTCGTGGCTGAAGGGCACCGGCCCCGATGCTGACATCGTCGTGTCGAGTCGAATCCGGCTCGCTCGCAACCTGGCCCGCTTCCCGTTTGTCAGCCGCGCCGACGACGAGTTGCGATCGCAAATCGAATCCCTGCTCCGTCAACGGGTGATGGAATTGCCTTCGGCCAATCGTTTTCAGTATGTCAATGTCGATCAACTCGAACAGCTCGATCGCCAGTTTCTTGTTGAACGGCAACTGATCAGCCGTGAGCACGCCGACAGCCACGGTTCCCGCGGTGTGGCCATCAGCGACGAAGAGCATGTCAGCCTGATGACCAACGAGGAGGATCACCTGCGGATCCAGGTCCTGCAAAGCGGCCTCTCGCTGGAGAACTGCTGGGAACTGATCAGCCGGATTGACGGCCAGCTCGAGGAAGAACTGACGTTTTGTTTTGATCAGCGACTGGGCTACCTGACCGCCTGCCCCACCAATGTCGGAACCGGGATTCGCGTCAGCGTCATGCTGCACCTGCCGGCGCTGGTCCTGACCAAGGAAGTCCAGAAGGTCTTCACGGCGCTGCAGAAAATCAACCTCGCCGTCCGCGGACTCTACGGGGAGGGCAGCCAGGCGATGGGTGACTTCTATCAGATCTCCAACCAGATCACTCTCGGAAAGAGCGAACAGCAGATCATCGACAATCTCAAGGATGTCGTCCCCAACATCATCAAGTACGAGCGGAAAGTCCGGGATGAACTGGTTCACAAGAGACGCCATGAACTGCATGACGAGATCTCGCGGGCCTACGGCATCCTGCAGACGGCCCAGACGATCAGTTCCGAAGAGACGATGCAGAGGCTTTCCAGCGTCAGGATGGGGATCAACCTCGAACTGATCGACGACCTGGGCATTCCCGCGGTCAACGAGTTGCTGATCCATACCCAGCCGGCCCACCTGCAGAAACACTGCAACAGCGAACTCGAAGTGCGGGAGCGAAACCAGGCCCGCGCTGCCTTTTTGAGGCAACGGTTGGCACAACGCCGCGGTGAGAACAACTGAGCGGACCTTCAGACGGCCAGTCAGACGGCCAGTCAGACGGCCAGTCAGACGGCCGGTTCACCGGTAAAGTAGGACGGCGCGGCGCCCTCGACCCACTTGATGTTGCAGCCAATACTCGGTCGTTGTTCGGCAGCAACCTCGTCTCCGGCCAGGACCGCATCGCAGGCCGCTCGCAGGTCAGCACCGGTGACCGGAATCCCACTCTCGGGCCTGCTGTCATCGAACTGGCCGCGATAGACAAGCTGCTGGTTGCCGTCGAAGACGAAGAAGTCCGGGGTGCACGCGGCGTGGTACGCCTTGGCAACCGACTGGGTTTCGTCGTAGAGATAGGGAAACGTGTAGCCGGCCTGGGCCACCTCGTCGGCCATCTGCTCGGGTCCGTCCGCGGGATGTGTCGCCACGTCGTTGGAACTGATCGCCACCATCGCCACGCCGCGGGCCTGGTACTCGCGACCAAACTCGGCCAGGGCCTCACGCAGGTGCACGACAAACGGGCAGTGATTGCAGATGAAGGCCACCACCAGCGCGGGGGCCTCGACGAAACTCGCCAGGTCCACCGGAGTTCCGGTAGTGTCGGGCAGTGTGAAATCCGGAGCCAGCGTTCCCAGATCCAGCATTGTCGAGGCAGTTTTGACCATCGAGAAATCTCCCTGAAAGTGAGCCGCGGGCCAGTAGACCCGTTGTGGCATCCGATCGCAAGCGAGCCGCTGCCGGGCACACGACGGTCCGACCGCGGTCAGTCGTGGAACTTCGCCAACAACGGTTCGATGACCGACTCGGGAACAAACTCGACCAGTTGAGCAGCCGAACCAGCCTGGCCCATCTGGGCAATCTGCTTGATCAAAGAACTCGACACCGACGTGTACTGCTCGCTGGCCATCAGGAACACTGTCTCGATCTCCGGGGCCAGGCTGCGATTGGCCAGGGTCAGAGTGAACTCCGACTCGATATCGGTCAGCGTCCGCATGCCTCGTAACATCACCGCAGCCCCACGCTCGCGGACGAAATCCACAGCCAGACCCTCAAAGCAAAGCACCTCGACGTTCTTCAACGGCACGACCAACTCGCTGACCAGCTTCAATCGTTCGTCGGACGAGAACAACGGTGTCTTCTCCGGGTTGACACCGATCGCCACCGTCAGCCGATCAAAGATTCCGGCACCACGCGAGATGATGTCCCAGTGCCCCAGGGTCGGTGGATCGAAACTGCCCACGTAGACCGCGTGGCTTGGGTCAAGTGTATTGGCCATCTCAGCGTCCTGTGATCCTGGTCGTCCTGACTGTCATCGTCGACTGCCACCAAGCATAACCAGCAACCGACCCGAACAACGAGGCCCAGACGACTCCTTGGGAACTCCTGCCATTCTGGCAGCAGGATTGGCCGCTGGCGGGGAACCTGCCTGCAGGTTTTCCGGGAAGGCGCGGCACCGAGAAAACCGGCCCTCGCCACGGTTCACATCACAAGCCGTTCAATTACAATGCTTTGTGGCTGTCGATCCAAACCAGCTGAAACCAAACAGTCGACTGGAACACGCTTTGCAGTTGTCGGTCTGTTGAAGAGGGATTCCTCGAGATCCCACGGGCGGTCATTCACCCAACCGTTTCTCTGAGCGAGACATCTGAGATGCCGGTTTTTCGCTGGGGCCAGAGCTGGGATCCGTTTCGCGATCTTGAGCGCGAAGTGGACCGACTGCTGCAAAGCGTCAATCTGACGTTTCAGGGTGTACGTGCCGGGCGACAATATCCGGCGATCAACGTCCACGAAACTCCCGACGCCTTCATCCTGACGGCAGAATTGCCAGCGACAGCCCCGGAAGACCTCGAGTTGACGATCGCCAACGGCGTGCTGACCCTGTCGGGTCATCGCCATGATGAGGCCGCCGTCTCCGAAGATCGTTACCGTCGACAGGAGCGGCCTCGTGGCACATGGCAACGAACGCTGCCGGTCCCCGAACGGGTCCAGGAAAACCAGTTGACAGCCGACTTCAACAACGGCGTCCTTCTCGTCCACCTGCCGAAGGCGCCACAGTTGGAGCCACGCCAGATTCCCGTCACCAGCGACTGATCACGCGATTTGCAACAATGTCACCAGACCAATCCGAACAACCGATTTCGAATCGGATCGATGACACGACACCGGCTCCGACCGAACGGTTCGTTTTCACGCCGCCGATCGACATTTTCGAGACCAGCGATGGATTGGTTCTCCGAGCGGACCTTCCCGGCGTTTCGATCGAGACACTCGAATTGCAGATCCAGGACAACCGCCTGACGCTCTTCGGACGCGTCGAATCGGTGCTTCCCCCCGGGGCAATTCCCGTCCACCAGGAATTCGAGGTGGGCGACTTCCTGCGGTCGTTCATCCTCAGCGATGAAGTCGATCACGACCGGATCACCGCCCGGCTTTCACACGGGGTCCTCGAAGTCGAGTTGCCTCGAGCCGACCAACCCGAACCACGGCGGATTCAGGTCAACGCCGACTAGACTTCCTCACGGGGAATTCGGCGGGGGAATCGCGCCCGTCGGCGGTGTGCCGCCACCGGCCCTGATGTAATCGCCTCGGTGCCTGGCATACTGCTCGGCCGTCAGATCCTCGATCGCCGCCCCTGACACCTCGGTGCCACCGGCGTCGGCAAAACACCGCTTGAGGAAAGACACGCACCACCCACAACCGGACCCCGCACCACCGCACTCGCTGACCTGGCTGGCCCGTCGTGGCCGCGTGATGCGGATGAAATTGACGACCTTCCGCTTGCTGATATGAAAGCAGTAACAGATCGTGTCATCGAGTTTCACTTGCCCTCGGCTCCGCTGGTGGCATCGGTGACCAGAACGTAGCCGTCGTGCACCTTGTGGGTCAATCCAACGTGCTTGAGCACCGAACCGAGAATCCCGTCGACAGTGGTTCGCTCGAGATCCAGTTTCAATTTCCGGGCCAGCCGTGGTCCCGCCGCCAAACCTGCAGCCAACCTCAACTCAACCCCGGCCAGTTCCTCGATTTCCCGCAACAGCTCTTTCACCGAGACGGGTTGTTCCTGAGAAAAACGCAGCACCGGTTGCCTGAGCGCCTCCTGGATCTGTTCGGCCGATCTTGGTGGTTCCGGTTTGGGTGGTTCCGGTTTGGGTGGTTCCTGGACGGGCGGAGCACTGGCCGCGGGAGCAACTGGGTGAACCGGTGTGGACGTCGCTTTTCCGACATCTTTTCTGCCGGCCTTTGGCTGTAGTCGTCCCCGTGCGGACGTGGCGTTTGGCTTGTCGCTTTCGTGTCCGGAAACGGTTTTTTCTTGTGGCGGTGGTTCGACCGTGCCGGTCGTACTGTCGGAGATTTCACCATCCGAGGCCGGGTCGCTGATCGCCTTCTTGACCGGCGGTGTGACGGCAACCGCCTGACGATCCACATCGGCAGCCGCGGGGGCGAACTGGGCGTGGCGCATCGGTTCCGGGATCTCGTCTGGCACCAGCAACAAGACCAGCAGCAGTCCACCCAACCCCAGGGCAACCGCCCAGGCGATCACCATTGGCGACAAAGACTCGAGGCGTGACATGGAATTCCTGGCCTCGTTGAGTACTGACGCAGCGCTGCCATCGGGCAACGTCGGACGCACCGGCATCGTCTAGGGGCCAACGGGAAAAGGCTTCAGCTCGAGTTTTTCTGCAACAGCCTTCGTCATCAAAGTGATCTGTTTCTTGGTCTCATCGACAACGATCACCATCCCCGTGTAACGCTTGATGATCTCGTAGAGCACCGCCTTGGCCGGTGCGTCGGTCTTATTGAGCGTCTGCGGCATGTTCTTGGTGAAGCCCGACAGTTTCAATGCGTCACCATCAATTATGATCGGCGTGCGAATTTCTTCGGAGATGAATGCCATGGCATCCTGGAGCGGCGTGCGATTGAAATCCACTTCGATCTTCATTCCCAGTCTCCCAGCCACGGTCTTGGGCACGAAACGGGTCTCAGCAGCCCGCTCCGCGACCTCCACACTGAAATCGGTTCGCGTCGATTCATCCCACGTCAGCAAGGCGGCCAGCGCGATATTCGGCGCGGCACGCTCGGACAACCGCGTGAACAATTGCACGTGACGCTCGCCGACCGCCGACCGTGTCTCGAGTACGAAGGCCGACATCAACGCCGGAAACCGGCTGATCAGCCGATACGGCCCCACCTGCCTGGGTTGCATCTTCTCGATCGCGTGCATCAATTCGACAGGCAGGCTGCCAAGTCGTTTCTGGAGACTGCGTTCCAGTCGTGGCGACGTGACGATGTTGCGGTAAGAGTGATGATTCCGCAGCAGGATCTCCGACTCGAACACCTCCTTCTGCTCATCAACATCGAGGCTCCACACGACCGTCTCGATTTCCTCGTCATCAAACCAGTCCAGTACCAGGTTGAAGACCGGTGCAAGCTTCTCGGAAACCAACACGTCCTGGAAATTCCGCGCATCGCGTGGTTCGAAGATGATCGTCAGCAGGCGGTTGCTACTGGTCAACGGCAGGAGTTGTTCGATTCCCGTCGACGTGATTGCCGGCTGACGAACCGCCGAGGCCATCTCGTCGGCTCGATCGACCGGACCGATCGCAATCGTCTTGCCGTCACTGCCTCGCAGGTAACAGTGTTTTTCGTCCAGGTAAACCGGGTACGCATGATCATCACTGCGTTTGCCCGGAAACTTCTCGAGCAACACTGACGGCTTCTGCGATTCGCTGAGCCTGACCACCACCGCGACTTCCGGTGGGGTACCCCGTTCTCCCAGCATCAGGCAGACCAGGGCGGCTTCGATCTGTTCGGGTGGAAATCGACAAAGCGACTTCAGTTGTTCGCCGACCCAGTTGCCCAGCGGACCCAGGCAGAACCGCAATTCCTCGCCGTAGGAGTCAGGAGTCCACAGGATCTTCGGGTGGACATGAAAAATGATGTTGGCACCCGCGGGAACCATCTCGAGCCGAATCGGTTTCGTGGCTGTCTCTTCTTGACCGGTTCCCGGCTTGCCCCCGGCTGGATTTATCTGCCGGGGCTCAGCAGAACCGGCGGTCGCGGCCCCATCGATGATCGCCGTACCGGTTGATCCCTTCTCGGCAACGGTGGCCGATTCGCCGGCGCCGGGCCGACGTGCCACCGAGACGATCACGGCCACGATGGCCAGCAGCACGATTCCGCTGCCAACGAGTACAGCCGGAGCAGGCCCACGTCGTCGCGTTCGCTTTTCGGCTCCCGGGGCGGTGCCTTCTGGAGATGAAGTACTTGACCTGCTGCGTGACTTGCGTCCTCGTGACTGGACGGGGCGATCCTCCCGATCACCTAAGACCGGGAAGCCGTTGGCTCCGACTTCAGGTTCACCGGTCTTTTCAACCACCTCGGACTTTGTCACCTCACCCGTTGTGTTGGCCGGGCCATCTTCGACCCAGCGAGCCGAGGTCCCCTGCAGCGGTGCCTCCCCGAGCGAACCATCTGCCAGTTGCAGTTCGACTTCTTCGGGTTCGGACAGGACAAAGATTTCCCGGCAACTCGGACAGCGGCCCTTGCGTCCCAGCAATGACCGATCCGGCAACTTCAACACGCTGCCACATTCGGGACAGGGAATCTCCAGCGACGCCATCAGGAAACCTGCCGTGAGAAATGGTACACCCCCATGGTACGAGTCCACCGCGGCAGATGCCAAGTCCGCTTCTCGCCAACCGTCGGCAGCACGTCTAGCCGTCGAGGATCCCGAAATCCAGGCCGTTGTTGGAAACCGACCGGGGATCGATCTCGGAGAAGGGATGCAGCCGCGCCAGAGGATCGTCTCTGGGCACAGCTGACAGCAGCGTCTTGGCCATCTCGAAATCCGCACTGGTCGTGATCTTCAGGTTCATCGGCCAGCCCGGGACAAGCCGCACCGGATGTCCCAACTGCTCGACCAACTGCGACTCGTCGGTCGCCTCCAGGTCACCCCGCCGCTGGAACGCATCGACCAACCACTCGCGTCGAAACACCTGGGGCGTCTGTGCCGCCCACAGGCCGTCTCGAGAGACAGTCGCCTCGACGGTGCCGTCGGCCTGACCGCGCTTCAGGGTGCTATTGACCGGTATCGCCGGAATCGCGGCGCCGTGTTCTACGGCTGCCGCAAACACCTCGTTGATCCATCCCTCGGCCACCAGAGGACGCGCCGCATCATGGACGGCGATGAACTCGGCCTCATCGCTCACGCGGTTCAACGCGTTCGCAACCGATTCCATCCTCGAGGCTCCGCCGACAACGATCTCGACTTCCATGAAGGCCAGGTTGGCCCGAAACCGCTCCTTGAAATCCTCCAGATCCTCCTCGGCCACAACCACCAGGGTCTGGACCACATCGTCTCGGTTCACGAAGGCCTCGGCCGCGCGGATCCAGACAGCCCGGCCCTTCAGGTCAACGAAGGGTTTCTTGTTCCCGCTCGAAAACCGGTTGCTCTTTCCAGCCGCCGGCAGGATCACGGCGAAACTGGCCATGGCACAAATCCTCGACACCGTCGGTTGACGCTCTCAGCCGCCACGCACACGCCCCGGCGGTCCATGACTAGTTTGTCAGAACACCGGAACCACGGCGAGTCGACAGCAACCTGGCCCGGTGATCACACAACGGATCGACCAGGCTGCGATCGATCACCTCTCGTCGGTAAGCCCACTTCCGCCCCAGGGCCGCGTCGAGTTCGACCAGTGCCTGCATTCTCTCGGTGATTCGCCCGACCAGTTCGATCGCATTCGACGCGTCAGTGAAATCCCGGGATGTCCTCATCCTCCGCGACCAACGCTGCTGCAAGACGTCGAGCAGGGCATTGAGGTGATCCCATTCCCAGGTGACCTCGTTGACTCCGGCCGAAACCGACAACAACGCATCCACGGCCTGTTGGATCTCGGCAACCCCCGTGTCGTGGTGTGAACTGAAGTGGATGGCATGCAGGCGGTGACGCAATTCTGACCAGCGGCCCGTCTGACCGCGCCGCGACCACAACTCGGCGACCTCACGATGCACGAATTCACTCAACAACGGGTCGTATGGGGCCAGGAAACCTGTCACTCTCTCGATCGTGGCTGCCGAGGGAGCGGGGTCGAGGACGACTTCTTCCAGAATCCGGAAATATCGACGTCGTCGCTGATCATCGGGATGCAGGACACGGTCCAACCCTTCACCGGCAACCGATCGAAGGATGTGCCGGGGATTCTTGGACAGTTGCTGGCGAACCCGACGGCGGTAATGCCGGAAGCCGTCGGCGACTCGTGCCAGGAGTCGCTGTCCGGTTTTCAGATCCGCAAGTCGGTCACGCACTTCCACGACCCGGTCGTCTTCGACACGAATCCAACCGATCAGCGGGCGTGTGAACCGACCCAACACACGCTGCCACCCGGAGGCCCCCGTCGCTCCACGCAATGCCAGCACGGGCATCCGTGACGCCAGGCGACCGTCCCGGACACTGTTGACCTGTCCCCATCCCTGCGCCCAGTCGCCGTCGCTGACGCCCAGTTGAAGCACTGTCGCCCAATCCCAGCCAATCCGGGCCAACGCGGCCCGGACATGCGGCCCCTGCAACCGGCCGACCAGTCCGGGTCGGTTGCATAAGGACGCGGCGTTGGTCCCCAGTGCCAGGAACCGACCGGACCCGACCCGAACAAGCACACTGGTGCTAAACGCCCGGCTCAGCGAGCGAAACTGGGTCGCCACGACCTCGATCCCAACGTCCTCGGCCACCAGGCCCTGACAGAAAATTCCGCCGCTGGCCAACTGTTCGGCCACGCGGACGTAGAACTCGACCGATCGGGTCGATTCGGACCGCCAGGGGATCGGGGAAACGCCCGTCGAGATGATCACGTCGTATTGACCCGATCGAGAACTCACGGCCAGCGCCGCCGGCAGATGATGCCACTGCAGTCGCAAGTCCTCGCCCGGCGAGACAAGTTGTCGTAGCCCCCGATCCGGTTCGACACAGTCCACCGTCTTTACCGGGAACCCCAGACAGGTTTCCAACGCCACCCCGCCTCCCAGACCCAGTACCTGGACCCGGGCGGGCCGATCGTGGAAGACAAGCGGCAGCACCGCCTCCAGCACTGCCGGGACATGATCGGGACTGATCCCGGTATCAGTGCTGCGAACGGCCGAGGGAACACCGTCGACACGGAAGTGCAATTGAGCCCCTCGATGCCTCCAAACCGACAGTGTCGACTCGAACGTCTCTTTCTGCTCCACGAGCCGACCGTCATCAACCGACTCGAGCAACCGTCGAGGCCACCCTCGCGTAGCGGCGGTCATCACACGTGATGAGAACAAGATTCGAGCAGAACGCACCGGCTGGTAACGATGGACAAAGCAACTTACCACCAGCAGCAGGACCAGCGGCAGCGACCGGACAATCCAGGATCTCCGCGACCGCACAAATGACGGCAGGGCCTCCAGCATAAGACACCAGGCGCCAACCAGCATCGTCGGCACAACACCCCACCATGGCAGCAACAGGCAGCGACCGGCAACCAGCCCGCCCACGAAGAGAAACGGCACCGCGGCCAGCGGCAGACTTCGCGTGACCACGCTCTCCTGCGACGCTTCCGCCGGAACCGTCGCGGTCCCGCCAAGCAGCATCGGCAGTGCCGCGCCGAGTGGAATCACCGAAAGCAGGACAACACCCGACTGCACCAGCAACAGAACCTCGGGCCGGCCGCCAAACAGCTTGACCGATAGCAGCACGTCGATGATGCCGGGAAACAATGCCGGCAGCAGCAGCAGGCAAGACGGCAGAACCACTCGCAGAAACCCGGATTCACCGACGCGGCAGCCAATCAGGATTCCCCAGCAGAGTCCTGCCACGGCGGTCAACAGGAACCACTCGGCCGCGGGAATCAACTGTGCAAGCATCCGGACCTGTGAGACGAACACGAACCCGGCAACCACGGTCGCCAACGCTCCCAGCGGCGCCAATCGTCGCGCCAGACTCCAATCCAACACCGGCGTGCCCTTTTCCCGAGATCGTCGCATCCATTGCCACACGCAGACGACCCCGGACAGAACCGAAGCCAGCGCCAGTGTTCCACTGACACCGATCCAGCCCAAGCTGATGTGGGCGGCCGCCAGGATCCCCAGCCCCAGCCCTGCCAGGAAGGCACGCAACCGATCGGCTGCGGCCCCGATCACCGCCAGGCGAACTGCCCAGCCGGTTGGAATCGCCAGCAGAATCGTGACGACCAGCAGCGCCGCCGGAATCCCATCCGCCGTGGCAATTCGCTCAAGGCTCAACCATTCGAGTCCACCAACAACCCCCGGCAGTAACACCACCAGGGCCAGCGACCAGGCCATCAATCCCAGGTGCAACCAATACGAGCGACTCCGACTCGACAGTCCCAGTACTCCACCCAACGCCAGCGCCCAGAAGAAGGCAAGATCGACTGCCAGCGATTTGCCCAACGAGGCCGCGACCTGGTGCCACCAGCAAACCAGGAACAGGGCGACCAGAATCCCATCGCGGAACGGGCCGAACCGATCCCCAAGCCAACTGCCAAAGCGATCAGGCCACAGTCGCCTGGCCTGACGAAAACACAACTGCAACGCTCGCATGGGCGTCCTTGCCACGGGTGTCGGTCGCGCGATCCGTCGTAATCGGGACGGTCCTTGTAAACAATCGATGGATTCAACCGCAAGAGCATTTGCCAGGGAGCCGGACCCGACACACGTTAAGGAAAGGAACTGTTCGGCAGTCTTGACGAAACCACGATCAATGACGAACCAACGCCTTCAGCAACGGACACGCCACCGGAAAGTCGCTCGGGGATCGGTGACGATCCTGACGGTCCTGCTGGTTCTTGCGGCCGTCACTCCGGGATCCACCGCGGAACCGGCCTTCCCCGTAACGGCACTGGATACCATCCGTCGGCAGGACCTGGCGCGTCACATCAACACGCTTGCCAGCGACACGCTCGAGGGCCGGGCAGCCGGTAGCGATGGGGGCCGCGCGGCCGGTAACTACATCGTTCAGCAATTGCGGCGGCTCGCAGTACGCCCGGTCGCCAGCGACGGGGATTTCTACCAGGAGTTCTCCGACAAGGGCTACCGCAACATCCTGGCGGTGCTTCCCGGATCGGATCCACGACTGAAGAACGAATTCGTGCTCGTCGGTGCCCATTACGACCACGTGGGACTTGGAACCAAGACCACCAGTCGCGGGCCGCTGGGGCAAATCCACAATGGTGCCGACGACAACGCCAGTGGCACCGCCGCGCTTCTGGAGATAGCCGAGGCGCTCTCCACACTCCACGCGCCGATGCGCCGGTCGATCGCATTTGTCTTCTGGGATGCCGAGGAACTCGGTCTTCTCGGTTCAAAGCACTGGATGACCACCCCCACGATTCCGCTCCCGGCAATCCGGCTGGTGATCAACGTCGACATGGTCGGCCGGCTCACCCAACGCCGGCTGATTGTTTTCGGAACGCGAACGGGAACGGGTCTGCGAGGGTTTGCCAGCCGCCACAATGCTCCGATGGATGATCCGCTGAAACTTGATTTCAACTGGAACCTGATCGCCAACAGTGATCATCACCCTTTCTACGAGCGCGGGATCCCCGTGCTGATGCTGCACACGGGTCTTCACGACGATTACCACCGTCCCAGTGATGATGCCGATCGCCTGAACCTTTCCGGACTCAGCGACATCACTCGCCTGCTGTTTCGCATGACATTCGCGGCCGCATCCCGTCCACAATTGCCGGCCTTTCGAGGCGAGGCGGGATCCGAATCCGAGAAGCTCCGCAAGCAGCGCGAGTCGAACAACGCCGTGGCATTCGATCGCCTGGGAATCAGCTGGGATGCCGAGTTGGCCAAACAGGGAATCGTCAAACTGACCGACATCGTCGATGATTCGGCGGCCGACGAGGCCGACCTGAAAAAGGGAGACCGCCTGCTGGAGTTCGGTGGCTGGAAAATCGACCGCCCCGACGATCTCCCGCTGCACGTGCTGGCGGCTCCATCACGTGTCGAGGTTCTTGTCGATCGCCGCCGCAGGAAAGGCCTGAGAACCGTCACCCTGGAATTGCCCGGCCAGCCGATTCGTTTCGGCTTCGAGTGGAATCAAGACCCCGCCGAACCGGGCTCGGTGGTCGTCCGGGGAGTCTATCCCGGGTCACCGGCCGCGACATCCGGGTTACGGGTTGGCGATCGAATCAACCGCCTCGACGGTAAGACGGTTGGAGATACCCCTGACTTTTCCGCAAGAGTCATGGATCGCAGGACACCGATCACGGTTCGAATCGAACGTCATGGCCAATTCCAGTCGCTGCGGATCATTCCCCTGCTCTCGCCCATCGACGCCGATCTCGGGTCTAGGGGAAACCTCCCGCGTGCCGGTACACGCGATCGCCGTGCTCGCTGAGATCCTGGTACTCAACGTCGGACATCCCCTGCCAGGGATCAAGCAGGGTCAGTAGTTCATCGAGCTCTCTGGCGCCGTTGGGAGCGGCCAGCGCGATCGTTACGGCCGGTTGGCACAACACCCACCGGTAACAATCGACGGCCTGCGGCGCTACAAATCCGGGCGGATCAGCAGGGGTCGGTCTCAGCAACTCACCCCATCTCAGGCACGTGAACGCAATCGTCGGCAGTGACAGGCCTTCGGTCACCGGAAAAACCTCTCGCTCGGCCCCACGATGCGCCGCGTTGTAACGGGTCATCAGACAGTCGAGTCTTCCACTTCGGGCCCAGTTCGCCGCCAAACCTCGTTGATGACTTGTCAGACCGACCGAACGGACCACCCCGTCTTTCCTGGCCGCCTCGACCACTTCGGCCGCTCCTCCCGGCAGGATGATCTGCTGCCACTCCGGTTCACTCTCAACATAGTAGTAAGTCACCACGTCGAGGTAATCGGTTGCCAGGTCGTCCAGGCAACCACTCAACTCGATCCTTGCTTCCTCGGCCGACCGTGCAAAAAACTGAACGGCCAACCGCACGTCCGAGCGCCTGGCGCCGCAGTGACGAACCCACTGTTGCAGGCCATCGGCGTGGCGGCACCAGTTGAGGTAGTTGATCCCGCTGTCGACTGCCCGCTCCACATCCTCCGGTTCCAGCGACGTGTTGCCCCGTGTCGCCAGGCCGAGACGGCAGACCGAACCGATCCGGGGCCAATCGCACTCCTGTTCCGGATTTGCTGGAGTCGGGTTCGCCCCTCCGCTCATGCCCGCCGCTCCTGCCATACGTCACCGAGTGGATCTTTGGCTGCAGGGTCGTCGAGAAACTGGTCGGCGCTTTGAGGATCAACGGCCTGGCAGACTCGCGTCAGGCTGTCAGCCAATCCCGACAATTCATCACTCCACTCCCGCGGATCACAATCCCGTGGCGGAAGAACGGCGAACTCCTGCAACAACAGGATGAACCGCAACAGGTGCCGGAACAAAACACCTTCCTGTCGACCGAGATCCAGCATGGCAACCGTCTTGTTGAAATCGCCCCCCAGTTCATCAACGGCACCGGCAGCCCAGATTGCCGACACGCCAACCCGTCCGGCATTGGGGTACTCGGCATCGAAGAGCATCTGCAGTTTCTCTGCCAGCCTGATTGGCCAGCGGCGGCGGCCAAAATCATCGGGCTCCGGCTCGGCCACCAGTTCCTCGGCCGATGCCAGGCCGCGTTGCAACAATTCCCGGTCCAGTCGCTCCAATGCCAACGGCCCCGGGGGCACTCGTTCCGGACCGGGCACCCGCACCGACGACCGCACCGACCCGGGAAAACTCAGGGTGCTCTCCAGTGCCTGGATCCATTCAACACGGCTCGCTGTTCCCAGCTGGTCTCTCAGGAAAGCACCGTAAATCGGGTGGATGCTGCGAAACCCCAGCAGCATTTCCAGGCGATCGGTCGGCCGAGCCTGCATCGGGCGATAGGCATCCGTGGACGAATCACCACTGCCGTCCCCGGCGGGATCCGCGTCCGATCCCGCCATTGCTTCGGCCAGCAATGCCCCGAGTGTCCCCGTCACCACGGGCGTCGAATCCGTTGTACCCTGCCCCTTGGCACTCTCGGATGCCGACGCGCTGGGGGGCGAGGGATCCAGTTCCACGAAGCCGCCCGCCCAGAGGGTCATCAGCATGCCGTCGAGTCGCTTGTGGGCCGTCACACCCTGCCGAGGCGTCAGTAACCGTTTGTCGAGGAAACTTCTCAGACGGTCGACACAGGGCGAGACCGTCAACAGGTAGGCCAGCAGCCGCCAGGGAATGTCTCCCTGGCTGGACAGGTTGCCCGGAGGTGAAGCGATCAGCCGCTGGAACTGTTTCTCGTTCCAGTACTGTTTCTTCTGGCTGCGTGTCGGCCGCTTCTTGAGCATCTTCTTGCGGGCCTGTATCAACTTCGGATCGCCGGTCTTTTCTGGAATCGTTGCCAGCCGCTCGTTGAACCGGGCAATCCGGACATCGTCTTCGTGAGCCATCACGTACACATCGCCGCGATCATCGAACTGAGGGCGACCGGCGCGGCCGAACATCTGGTGCGCCCGACTGGGTTCGATGACGGTTTTCTTGCCCGGCGGCCCCTTCAACAACTCGGTCAGTATCACCGAGCGGGCAGGCAGGTTGACCCCGGCCGCCAGTGTCTCGGTGCACATGACAACGGCCAGCAATCGTCTGCCAAACAGCGCTTCGACCAACCGCTTGTAGCGAGGCAGGATCCCGGCGTGATGAACCCCCACCCCCCGCAACAGCAACGGCTTGAGCTTGCGCCCACCGCCGGGACCCCAATCAAAGGAATTGACACTCTCGGCCAGTTCCGCCTGCTGGTTCTCGTCAATCAGTTTCTTGCCCTTCAACCCCTCCGCCGCACTCCAGCATCCTTCCCTGTGGAAACAAAAGACCAGGGTCGGCGTTCGACCTGCCGAGACCATGTCCACGACGTGATCAGCCAACAATTCCTCGCCGACCCAATGGTAGCTCAGAGGAACCCGTCGCTCGTCGGATTGCACCAGTGTCAAACGACGGTCGTGGTGCACCCTCAACCACCCCAGGAAGACCGACGCGTTGCCAACGGTGGCCGAAAGCAGCAGCAACCGTGTCGCCGGTGGCAGGAGACCGATAGTGAGTTCCCAGACAACCCCGCGTTCGCGATCGTTGAAACTGTGGAACTCGTCCATCACGACCGCGTCGACATCATCAAACTCACCCTGCTCCTGTCCCAGCAAACGGTTCAGTAGCACCTCGGCCACCACGACCAGCACCCCGGCGTCGGGGTTGACACGCCGATTCCCCGTTACCAGTCCGATCGACTCCTTCGGAAAGCCCCACCGGACCGCCGCAGCCTGCAGATCACGGAGCTTCTGCTCGCACAGCGCAATCAACGGTGTCGTGTAATAGACCCTGCGACCTGTCGCCAACGCCTCGTAGACGGCCGCCTCGGCAATCAGGGTTTTTCCGGTGCCCGTCGGCGTGCAGACAAGAACTCCCTGTTCGGACTCGAACCACGCCAGCAACGCCTCTTCCTGTACCGGGTAGGGATCGAACTGCAGTTGATCCAGGTACCGGGACACCAGGTCGTCGCGGGAGGGGACATCGCGGTTCATGGCTGGAGCGGTTTGTTGCCGGGGGGTTCGGGCGTGGTCATGATAGGCACTGTAAACCGGCAAAGCGACGCAGAGAACACGGCAATGACCAAGCCAGCTCCAGAACCGGATTGGACCTTCCAGATGCGTGACGGGATGCCGTCGTCGTCGCGATGGACCTATCTCGATCACGCGGCCGTCGCCCCGCTCCCCTCGATCTCCGCGCTTGCGATGCGAAGCTGGGTCGACGATATCGCCGAGAATGGGGCGACGGGTTGGGATGCGTGGCGCGACCGAGTGGAATCCTTGCGGGGCCTGGCCGCCGGGTTGCTGACCGCGTCTGTCGACGAAGTGGCCGTGATTCGCAACACGACCGAAGGAGTCTGCCTGGTCGCCGAAGGCTACCCCTGGCGGAGAGGTGACAACGTGGTCGTACCCGGTAGCGAATTCCCTTCGAATCTCTTTGCCTGGAAGCACCTCGAGAGTCGTGGCGTCGAAGTCCGCGTGGTGCCTACCAGCCTTGATCATGTTTCTCTCGACGATCTCGGCAGCGCGTGTGATCACAACACCCGGATCGTGGCCTTGAGTTGGATCGGCTACCGCACCGGATTTCGGATCGATCTGGCCGCCGCCGCCGATCTCGCGCATCAACACGGTGCCTGGCTTTTTGTCGACGCCATCCAGGGACTCGGAGCCTTTCCGCTTGATGTCGCGGCCCTGGGCATCGATGCACTCGCCGCCGATGGCCACAAGTGGATGCTCGGCCCCGAAGGCGCCGGGTTGTTCTACCTGAGAAGCGAACATCTCGACACGCTCCGTCCCATCGGCCTTGGCTGGAACAGCGTCCGTCACGCCGGAGACTTCGACAATACCTCCTTGGATCTGAAACCGTCAGCCGCGCGCTATGAAGGAGGCACCTACAACATGCCCGGGATCGCCGCCCTGGAGGCAAGCCTGGGCTGGTTGACCACGTTCGGGATCGACGCAATCCAGCGACGGATTCTCCAGACAACCGACGATCTCTGCCGGCGCCTCGCCTCGATCGGTGCCCCCCTTGCCAGCGATCGCCGCCCAGAACACGCCTCGGGAATTGTCTCTTTCGACATTCCCGGTCGCGATGCCCGGACGATTCGACGTGCGTGCCGCGACAAGAACGTCGTCATCAACTGCCGTGATGGACGCCTGCGTGCCAGCCCTCACGCCTACACGCAATTGGCTGACCTGGACCGACTGATCGACGCGCTGGCCTGACCTCTCAGGGCATCTCGGCCGGTTCCACCGGACGCCCCACCGCCCGCAGCAACCGCACATGGGCCACGTTGTACGAGATGATCGCCTTCAGCCTTGCCTCGCGGGCCTGGGCGATCGACTCGACCGCCTGCAAGGCCTCCAAGGGCAATCCTAACAGGCCCCGAATCCGGATCCGGTGCAATCGCAACGACTCTCCTGCCTGTTTCAACCGCTCCTCGGTCATCTTGATTCGCCGTCGTCCCGCCTGGACCTCGTGCCAGGCAGTGGTGACTTCTGTCGCGATGTCGTCTCGCGACCGCGCCAGGCTCAGGCTCGCCTGCCGGCCGCGACTCACCGCGGCCTCTCGGGCGGCCCGGTTTCCCAACCCCAGGTTCTCCAGCTGCCAGACAGCCAGGATGTCGAAATCGCTTCTCGAGCCGAGACCGTTCACGTCGTCATTGACTCCACCTCCAAATCCGCCCGCCGAGGCTCCCAGCAGCATGTGCGGTAGCCAGGGCCGCCAGGTTTCGGCGGTCCGCGACGACTCGGCGGCATCGACGAGCGCCTGCCCCGCGGCCAGTTCCGGCCGGCCGGCCAACGCCTGGTCCACCAGGATTGCCAGTGAGCCGGATTCTTCAACCAAAGCAACCGGAACGGCCCGGTCCTCCATTGCAAACAGGGTCGTCGCCGGATCCAGGCGCAGTTGACGGGCCAAGCGGGCCGAACTCACTTTCAAGGCGGCCTCGGCCGTCACGAGCAACTGGCGACGGCGTTCCACGTTGGCCCCAACGCGGGCCGTGTCCGCCGCCGACCCTTTGCCGGCAAGAACAAAGGCCTTGGTCTGGCTGGCCAGCATCCGGGCATCCTCAAGATCGACACGGCAGTTGGCCAGGGTTCCCTGGCTGCTGACGAGAGAAAAATAGGCCAGCGCCGCCGCCTGGAGTGTGTCGTTGAAGGTCGCCGTCCGACGAGCCTCAACCGACGCCAGCTCCTGCCGGGCGACGAGCGGCCGAAAGATCGCGTCGGCCAGCGAAAGATCAACACTCAGCCTCACCGGCCCGCCAGCTCCCCCGGCCAGAGGCGCCATTCCCGTTCTGGCCCCACCTCCGACGAAAATCGAGCTCCGGCTGACATCCAGCACCTCGCCATCAGCCGCCTGCAATCGTCCGTCGTGGCGTGTGAATCCAAATCCGCCGATCAATGACGGCATCCACATCGCCTCGGCGGCTGCCACAGTCGCCCGGGCCTCTCGGACCCGCTCGGCGGCAAGCTCGATGTTCCAGTTCTGTGCCCCTGCCAGGCGCAACACCGCCGGCAAGTCGATCGGCAAAGCCTCCGGAACCGAGGGCGGAAGCGTCTCCGACTCGGTGACTGCCTCTCCCAGAGAACTTTCCAGATCAGTGCGGGACCGCCAGTACGAAACCTGCTCGGTCTCGGGGCTCTTTTCAGGCGTTGGAGGAAGTTCTGCGCTGGTGTCCGCATCCACCTCCCGGGCACGATGAACCGACGCCAGAGCGTCGATCGCCTGGGCCTCGAGTCGGTCGGTCAACAGATCCGTCGGTCCCTCTGTACCATCCCGGTTGAGGTCAAGGACAACACGGACCTCGCAGCCACTACCTGTGAACAAACCACAGCACACGATCAACAGCGACAGCAGGCGACAGGAATGAGGCGTGATTCGGTGCATGATCTCGTACAGTTCTTCCGACGTCCCGAGGGGCGCAATCTCTCTGTCACAACAGGCCCCCCGCCTCCGTTCTCTATCGGTTATTCCAATTGGGCAGATGTGGCAAACCTTGACGATTCTGACGGTTGTACGGGTTCCTCGAGGGGGCCAAAAACGGATCAGTATTCGCTCAGCCCACCAATGCGAACCATATCTCCAGGATGAACCTCACCGACAATCCCGACCTGTTTGGCATCATCAAAGATGATCTCGACGTCAACCCGTCGGGACTGGTCACTGGCGACAACAACGACGAACCGTCTGCCCTCGTCATCGGTGCCAATCGCCGCCGTGGGTACGAGCGCCAACTTCTTGTCCTTCTCCCATCGTCGGCTCTGGACTGTCAGTGTCCCGAAAAGTCCTGGTGCCAGGAACACGGCGTTCGGCATCGTCTTCGAGGCGTTCTGGATATGCATCTCGATCCGCATCTTGCGTGACGACTCTGCCAGCGCCCTGGCCGATCGGGCCACGGTTCCCCGCACTTCCTTTCCGGGCAATCCACCGATCGTGTGGAAGCGGGCCGATTGGCCGACGGCAACCCGTGCCACCTGGCCGGGTGGCACGAAGGCCACGACACGAATTCGGTCAATCCGGGTCATCTCGAACAACGGACTTCCCTGGTTGCTGCCTCCGGCTGGCCGAACAAACGCACCCCGGTCCACGTGACGAGAGACGACAATCCCATCGAATGGGGCACGAACATACCTGTAAGAATTCAAGGCTTCCAGCCGCTTGACGGCCGCCGCGGCAACCTCGCCATCTGCCTCGGCCCTGGCCAGGTCGGCCTTGGATTTCAGAGTGCCCGCCTCGGCAGTCACGATCTGTGCCTGCGATGCGGCCACGGCGGCGGTCGCTGCCGTCAGTCGAAATCTCGCCTCGTCGCGCTGATCCAGGTCGGCTGCACCCATCTTGACCAACCGGGCAATCCGCTGCATTTCCACTTCCCGTAACGCCTTCAGGGCCTGTTTCTCCACCAACGATTGCCTGACCTGGGTCACCATTGCGGTGGCGATCTTCACGGCGGCAGCGGCCTGGACCACCTCGGCACCGGCGCTGCGACTCCCGGCCTGCTTTTCCAGCAGTTCCTTTTCCAGTTCAGGAATGTCCAATTCCGCCAGCAGGCCGCCGGCCTTGACCGACATCCCGATGTCGATCTCCTCGTCACCCTGGCGGCCGATCAACTTGACGTAACCCGCCTGCTTGGCGACAAGCTGCGTGGTTTCAAATCCCCGCACGCTGGCCCCGGGCAGGTCGATCTCATCGACATAATCGCCAGCTGTCACGAGAACGGTCCCGCCGGTTGCCTGGGACGCGCTGGGGACAGCCGCTGCCGCGACCGGGGCCCCCTGCGGGTCGGCGCCGGTATCGCCGCACCCCGACAGAATGCCAATTCCGATCCCCGTGGCAGCCGCCAGCAGCTGTGCTGCCGAGCCAAGCTTGTTGCTTGTATTCATCATTTCTCGAGTCCCCGCTCTCCACTCGACACGGCCACGGTTGTTCCTGGCATCCCCCTCGGCGCCGTTCAGGCCCAGGCGGTATCGCGATCCTCAACCGGTTCCTGGCGACGCTTGATCAGTACGTAAAGACACGGCACGACGAATTTCGGCAACAATGTCGCCGCGATGACTCCTCCAACGATCGTGCGGGCCAACGGTTCGTCAGCCTCGCCGCCGGCAAAACCGATCGCCATCGGCAGCAGCGCCAGGATCGTCGTGATCGAGGTCATCAGGATCGGCCGGAAACGAACCAGTGCCGCATCGACGATCGCCTGCTCGACCCCCGCTCCTTCCTCGAGACGATGATTGGCAAAATCCAGCAGCACGATCGTGTACTCGACGACGATCCCGATCATCATGATGATGCCCATGAACGACTGGATGTTCAGTCGCGTGCCGGTCAGCTTCAGCACCAGCGCCACACCGATGAATCCCAGCGGCACGGTGACCATCACGATCAGTGGATCGACGAACGAGCGGAACTGGCCGACCATCACCAGGTACACCAGCACCGCAGCCAGCACCAGCCCCAGCGCAAAATCCACAAACGAGTCGCGCATCGACCGGATCTCGCCGTGCAACTCGATCGTCATCCCCGCGTAGTCACCCCCGTCGATCGCGAACCGGGTCGGCCGATTCAAACCGATTGTCCCCAGCAGTTGCTGGATCCACGCCGGGTATCGCGACACGGCGCTGCGAGAATCCGGGACCGCACGCAGCCGCAACGGATGCGATTGCTCGGTCAGCCTGTCTTCGATTCGCGTCACCACGCTGCCGAGATCGAATCCGGGATCGACATTCGCAAAGACGTCGGTCACGCGGGTGATGTTGCGATGATTGATGACCGCCGGGCCGGTCTTTGTCGTGTCGAAATCGGCGATGTCATCCAGGTACACCGGCCGGCCATCCTCACCCTCGCGGACCACGATCATTCTCAACGTGTCCAGAGAGTTGATCTTCTCCTCGGGGTACTGCGAGCCCAGGAAATAGTGGTTGCCGTTGGAAGGGTCGATCCAGAAGGCCGGGTCGAAATTGATCGAACTGTTCGTGGCGCTGACGAGTGCTTCCATCGCTTCCTGCGGAGTCACGCCGTGATCTGCCGCGGCGATCCGGTCGATCATCACTTCGATCATCGGGTAGTCGATTCGCTGAGCGACACGGACATCGGTGGCACCGTCGACTTCGCCGATAGTCGCAGTCAACTGGTCGGCGATTTCGTGAGCCTTTTTCAGATCGTAACCGGCGATCTGCAGGTGGATTGGTGAGGGTTCCCCCATGTTCAACGCCGCGGTCAGGATTCCCCCCGTGTCGAAGGCGAATTCGATTCCAGGGAACTTCGCCCGCAGCCGTTTGCGGAGTTCTCCGACCAGGTCAAAAACGCTCCGCTGGCCACGCCCCTTCAACTGCACCAGCACAAACGAGTCCATCGCACCGGTGTTGGGCGTATAGGCCGCCGGCCAGTCCATCAGGACACCGATGTTCGAGATCAGCATCTGACAGTTCGACTGCGTCTTGGCAGCGACGACCTCTTGGGTCGTCAACGCCCGGACCGCGCCACCGGCAAATCGCTCGCGGGTGGCCGGATAAACGGCTTCGGCCGGATTGTCCGGCGCCGGATCCCCGAGGACCTCGACGATCTCGTTCTCGATTTGCCGGATCCATTCCTCGGACTTCTCGATTCGCGTTCCCGAGGGAGTCCGCACCAGGATCGTGAATTGCCCCGCATCGACCGGGGGAAACAACTCGGTACCGGTCCGACTCATCACGAATACCGAGCCGACGAACAGTGCTCCGGCAACACCCAGCACCGACCACTTCCATCTCAGCGACGCCAACAGCAAAACACGGTACCCCCGCACCAACCAGCCCTCCGCGACAACGACCGGACGATCTCCGGCCGGTTCTCCCGTTTCCAGGTCCTCAGTTGCGGGGTTTGCCGAATGCTTCATCAACCGCGCGGCAGCCACCGGCACGAAGAAAATCGCCACCAGGTAGCTGGCGACCACGGCAAACAACACCGCCAGAGCCAGGGGCGTGAACAGGAACTTGGCCAGGCCGGACAAGAAAATCACGGGGAAGAAAACGACGATGAAGGTGATCGTGGAGACCAGTAACGGAACCGCCACCTCCTGAGTGCCTTCCAGGGCCGCTCGCAGCCGCCCCTTGCCGGGCATCAGCATGTGCCGTTCAACGTTGTCGAGAACCACGATGGCCTGGTCGATAAGGATTCCCACGGCCAGTGCCAGTCCCCCCAGCGTCATGGCGTTGATCGTGTTGCCGGTGAAGTAGAGCCCGATCAGCGAGGTGAGAATCGAGACAGGAATCGCCAGGACAATCACGATCGTCGATCGCAAATTCCGCAGAAAGACCAGAACCACCAGGCCCGCGAAGACCGCCCCGAGCACCGCGGCAATCCACAACGCATCGATGCTCTCGCGGACCTTGACCGATTGATCCATGACCACCTCGAGGCTGAGGTTGGCCATCTTCGGACCCATCACCGGATCCCCTCGCTTCTCTTCCTGCAGTCGCGAGAGAATCTCACCCAGCTTCTCGTGAATCCGGTCGACGATCTCGATCGTGTTCGCCCCCGGCTGTCGATAGACGGGGACATAAACCAACGTCCGGCCGTTGACACGGACGACGTTGGTCTGGATCTGGCGAGAATCCTTCACCTCGCCGATGTCGCTGAAGAGAATCGGTTCTCCACGCGACTCGATCTTGATCGGGGCCGAGTTCAACTGGGCCACGCGATCCGGAATGGCGTTGGTGTAGATGTAGAACTCGGTGTCCTTGATCTTGGCGCTGCCGGCGGGAATCAGCACGTTTTGTTTTCTCAGCGCCGCGTGGACGTCGCGGATCGTCAACCCGTGAGCCCTCAGTTTCTCGGGCTCGACATAACAGAGGATTCGTCGCAGCGTGCCACCGTTGACCGCCGGCGCGATCACTCCCGAGATCGACTGGAGATTGTTACGGAGGTTCTTGTAGGCGACGTCGTAGAGCTCGGCGTCGGTCATGTCGGGATTGGAAACCGACACCAGGCACAACGGCACGCTGGCGGTCGGATCAAAGGGCATCACCATCGGCGGGATGGTCCCCGGGGGCAGATAGAACATGTCGCTCATCGCGTACATGCTGACCTGGCTGAGCGCTTCGGCCTGGCTGATGTGTGGATGAAAGAAGTCCTTGACGACGCAGACGCCCTGCATCGCCTTGGCTTCCTGGTGCTCGATCCCCGAACTCTGACCGGTCCAGCGCTGCAGTCGACTCATGATGTCCTGCTCCATCACCTCCGGGGGCATCCCTGGATAGAAGCAGACAATCTGGGCAGCCGACGTGGTGAACGTCGGCAGCAAATCCGCAGGAATTCGCGCCAGGCTGACCGTTCCAATCACCCCGACGACCAGGACGTGGACGACCACCAGATACGGATTTCGCAGAGCCGCACGAATCATCACGACGCTCCCGCAAATAGCACGCCAACCCGAAGCCGCTTGAAGCCGCCTGAACGGCGCGGCGGGATTCTCGTCAACTTCTCCATTTGCTGCAATCCGCATTTCCGTTGGAACCGGAAAACAATCCGCTCCAGGCCCTCCTTACCGACCGGCGGATGGTGAATGTATCGAATCCACCGGTCGGCGCGATTCGTCGTATTGCGGCTGTCGTAGGATTGGCTCCTATTTCCCGGCACTGGCCCCGACAAGTCGATGCCCGGACGTCTCTGACGATACAGACCAACCCGGCAACCTTCCGAATTCTCTTGTGTGAGTCTGCCCGGCTGGCCAACTCCGCACCCGATTTCGAGTCGTCAGTGTTTTCTCCGGCCCCGCTTCCAGGATCGACCGGCATGAGCTTGTCCCTTCGTTTTGCCGTCGTGTTGCTTGTCTGTTGTGGGACGATTTCTGTCCGGGCCCAGGACGCGCCTGGGGATTCCCTGAAGCTCAGGGTTGACCGAGCCATCGACGTCTCGAGCCGCCGTTTCCTGACAATCGAACATCACTCGCCCTGGCAGATCCTGCACGGACTGCTGGCACTACGGCAGGATCTTGTCGTCAATCAGCCCGGCGGACGCAGTGACCAGCGGATCCGGGCAATCGACTGGGTCACCCAGGGCGCCAGCTACCACGGGAAGCCTCTGTTTCGCCTCTCCGAACATGGTGGGCAGGCGCAACCCTATACCCAGCCCTACGAATTCGAAGGGCACCCCAACCAGTTCTTCGCGATCCTGACAATGTCACGATTGCCCCGGGAATACCGGTTCCAGGTTGCCGGTGACCGCGAGAAACGATCGGTCTCGATCGACGACCTGATCAAGCACGCCCAGGCCACCGTCAACGACCGGGAAGAGATCACCTGGACCCTCTGGGCGCTCTCGCACTACCTCCCGCCCGACGCCCGATGGATGAACGCCACCGGCGAGCCCTGGAGCATCGAACGGTTGGTCCGGATCCAGGCAAACCAGGAAGTCAACGAGGCCGCCTGCGGCGGGACTCACGGGCTCTTCGCCCTGACCTACGCTCGCAACGCCTACCGCAAAGCCCACTCCGGACGTGTCCGCGGAGCCTGGCTGGAAGCCGATCAGAAGATCCGTCGTCACGTCGAGGAAGCCAAGCTCTACCAGAACGACGACGGCAGCCTCTCGGCCAGCTACTTTCTCGGGCCCCACAAGAGTCACGATTTCTCCGAGCGAGTGGAAACGTCCGGCCACACCCTGGAATGGCTTGTCCTGGCCGCATCAGAAAAACAACTTCGCTCCCGGTGGCTCAAACTCGCCGTGGCCGCTGTGGCCGACGATCTCGTGCAAAATGCGGATGTGTCGATCCAGTGTGGACCGCTTTACCACGGCCTGCACGGGCTGGTGCAATACCGCGAACGTACCTGGCCGGCACGGGACAACGACACCGCCGGCAAGTGATCCCCGGCCAGGGTCACCAGCAGCGGACCGCTTCAGCCGGGTTCGGAATCGAGGAAGACCAGGCGAGGAGCGCACTGGTTGGTTTCGGCGCGAAACTCGCCCAGCGCCGCCAGTTGACCGAGGGAATCGACCAGGACCACCTCGCGGCGATCCTCGAGACTTTCACCCCGCCAGCTCACGCGTTGGCCGTGGCCGATCGCCACGATCTCTTCCCTTCGCAATGCTTGACGTGGAAGTTCAGCGACCGCCAGCAGTGGAGGCTGCAGCAATTCCGGGCGAAGGTCCTCAAGACCGGTCGCCGTTTCCAGCGTGAACGGACCAACCCGGGTGCGAATCAAACCGCTCATCACCCCACCACACCCGAGCCGGATTCCCAGGTCGCGTCCGATCGATCGGACATAGGTTCCACTGCCACAGTGGATTTCCAGTTCCAGTTCTGGCGAGGCCCAGCTGGTGATCTCGATTGAATACACTTCGACAACACGCGCCGACAGCGTGAAGTCCTTCCCGGCCCGTGCCGGGTCATAGGCCCGTCGTCCCTCGACCTTGACCGCCGAGAAGCGTGGCGGCACCTGAGCGATGCGTCCGACAAACGACTTGACGGCGGTTGCCAGGGCTTCGGGGGCGATTGCCGGCTGCGGATCGACCAGCTCGATGTTTCCACTCGTGTCATCGGTTTCGCTGCGCCGTCCCAGCAGAAACCGGGCACGGTAGACCTTGGGCCCCGCCTGGACGTGTGGAATCAGCCTGGTGGCTCGTCCGACGGCAACCACCAGAACGCCTGTCGCCAGCGGATCCAGTGTCCCGGCATGGCCGGCCCTGGCGGGGCGGACCAGTTTCGCCACCACGTCAACCACTCGCCTCGACGTTATCCCCGCGGGCTTGTCGATCGTGTAGAAGCCGCACGACATCGTTCTTTGCCAGGCGACCCGGTGAGCCTCTCGGGCATCCGCTCCGCCAGCGGACTACAACCTCATCGCCGCCCGCTGCTGGTGACGCACCCGTGCCGCTTCGACGAAGCCCAGGAACAGTGGGTGTGGATCCAACGGCTTCGACTGGAACTCGGGATGGAATTGCACGGCGACGAACCACGGGTGATCGGGCACCTCGATGATCTCGACCAGGTTTCCATCGGGGCTGGTGCCGGTCGCCGGCATCCCGGCCGCCGCGAAGGGATTACCGTACTCGGGATTGAATTCGTACCGGTGTCGATGACGTTCGGCCACCTCGGTCGTCCCGTAACACTCGGCCACCTGCGAACCAGCCACCAGGTTGCACGGCTGCGACCCCAGCCGCATCGTGCCTCCCTTGAAGGTGATCTTCTTCTGTTCTTCGAGCATGCAGATCACGGGGTGGAGCGTGTCGGCCACAAACTCGGTGCTGTGGGCGCCGTCGAGTCCCAGCACGTTGCGAGCGAACTCGATCACCGCACACTGCATGCCCAGGCAGATCCCAAAATACGGTACCGAGTTTTCCCGCGCAAACCGAATCGCCTGCACCTTGCCCTCGACGCCACGCTGCCCGAAACCGCCGGGCACCAGGATGCCATCCAGCCCGCTCAGCAACACGTCCGGATCCTGGTTCTCCAGTTCCTCGGCCTCGATCCGCTTGATCAGCACACGCGCCTGGTTGGCGATCCCGGCATGGTCGAGCGCCTCGTAAATCGACTTGTAGGCGTCCATGTGCTCGATGTACTTGCCAACCACGCCGATCGTCACTTCGTGTTCGGGCGTTCGCATCCGCTGCAACATCGCCCGCCAGTCGCTCATATCCAGCGTGCCGGCGGTCAGGCCCAGCTTCTCGACGATCAACTTGTCCATCCCGTGATCGACCAGCCCCAGCGGGACCTCGTAGATCGAGAATTCCTTATCGATTTCCTCGATCACTGCCGGGATATCGACGTTGCAGAACAAGGCGATCTTCTCGATGTTCTCCTGCCCCAGCGGTCGCTCGGTCCGCACGACCAGGATGTCAGGGTGGATCCCGATCTGTCGCAGCTGGCCGACACTTTGCTGTGTGGGCTTGGTCTTCAGCTCACCGGCCGCCTTCAGATACGGTGCCAGCGTCAGGTGGATGAACAGACAGTTCTCCTTGCCGACCTCCAGGGGAAACTGGCGAATCGCCTCAAGGAAAGGCATGCCCTCGATGTCACCAACCGTTCCGCCCAGCTCGGTGATCACCACATCCACGTCTGGAGCCACCAGGCTGCGGACGGCGTCCTTGATCTCGTTGGTGATGTGCGGCACCACCTGGACGGTCTTGCCCAGGAACTCACCCCGACGTTCCTTGGCAATCACGCTCTGGTAGATCTGGCCGGTCGTGTAATTCGAGTCACGGGAGAGCGGGCTGTGCGTGAACCGCTCGTAATGCCCCAGGTCCAGGTCGGTCTCGGCCCCGTCATCGAGCACGTAGACTTCGCCGTGCTGGAAGGGGCTCATCGTGCCCGGGTCAACGTTGATGTAGGGGTCCAGCTTCTGCATCCGCACGTTCAGGCCCCGCTGTTCGAGCAGCAGGCCGATCGATGCGGAGGTCAGTCCCTTGCCAAGCGAACTGACCACGCCGCCCGTCACGAAGATGTGCTTCGTCATGCTCCGCTCGTCCTGTCAATGGAGCCATTCCGCCTGTGGCAGCCACCCGACATCCGTGCCCGGTATCCCCTGCCACAGATCACGCCGCGTAACTTTTTACGCGAGCAATAAATCGAGCATAGTCTTCCGGCGTGTCGATGCCAACTGCCGAATGCTCTGCCACACTCACGCCGATGGCCGCCCCGTGCTGCAGTGCACGAAGCTGCTCGAGTCGCTCCAGTTCTTCCAGTGGCGAAGCAGGAAGACTGGCCAGCTCGAGCAGAAACTCACGCCGGTAGGCGTACAGGCCGACGTGAAGCATCCAGGGAGTTGTGTCCTCGAAAAGAGACTCCGGGGACTGATCCCGGACAAACGGAATCGGGTGACGGCTGAAATACAGCGCCCGACCGTCGACGGTTGTCACGACCTTCACACAGGACGAATCCTCAAGCGTCCTGCGGTCACGGATCGGGCAGGCCAGCGTGGCCATCTGCAAAGCGGCCTCGGCCCGCAGGGAGTCCACCAGCCCATCGATGTGATCGGGCTCCAGTTCCGGCTCGTCGCCCTGGATGTTGACGATGATCCCGGCCTCGTCGCAACAGCGGCGAACGACCTCTGCCACCCGATCGGTACCGCTGGCGTGCTCGCCGGTCAGCTCGGCCCGGCCACCGAATCCCCGCACCGCGCCGGCAATCTCCTGGCTGTCGGTCGCGACAATCACCTCGTCGAGCGTTCGGGCCCGGCTGGCGGCTCGCCAGGCATACTCGAGCAGCACTCGACCGGTCTCGGCCAACAACAGCTTTCTGGGCAGCCGCGTCGATTCCAGCCTCGCGGGAATCACACCCACCGCCGGCCCTGGCGTTTCCACGGAACTCTCCCTTGTTCCTCTCGACCACTCCGGGCAGCATACCATTGCGTATCGTTCACAGACAACAGCGGGATTGCCAGTCATGATTCCACGACGCCCCCTGGGTCGAACGGGCCTGGACGTCTCGGTACTGTCGCTGGGCGCCGGCCCGATCCCGGCCTTGATGACCGCCGGCACCTCCGACGTTCAACGGGCTGTCCTGAGACGGGCACTCCAGCATGGCATCAACTGGATCGACACGGCCGCAAGCTATGGCGGGGGCCGCTCGGAACAGAATCTCGGAGACTCGCTGCGCGACCTCGGGGCACTCGAGGGTTTTCACCTGGCAACCAAGGTCCGGCTCATGCCCGATCAACTTGCCCAGCGGTCGATCCGCGACATCGTTCGTGATTCCGTCACCGGGAGCCTGAAGCGGTTGGGCGTCGAGCGGCTCGCCCTGCTGCAATTGCACAATTCGGTCACCGGCGACCGTGGAGACCTTCCGACATCACTGACCGTTGAGGACGTCCTGGGGCCACAGGGCGTCTGCCAGGCCATGCAGGAGCTCCAGGACGAGGGAATCGTCGACCACCTGGGACTGACCGGCCTGGGCCCGGTGTCGGCCCTCAGGGAACTGATCGCCTCGGACCGGTTTGCCACGCTCCAGGTGCCCTACCATCTCCTGAACCCGACCGCCGGAGAGGCCGCAGCGACGGGCTGGATCGAAACCGATCACGGCCAGATCATCGACGACTGCGCAAGCGCGGGCCTGGGCGTGTTTGCCATTCGCGTCTACGCCGGCGGAGCGATCCTGGGACGACCGCCTGCCGAACATACCTACACCACGCGTTTCTTTCCGCTGGACCTCTACCAGCGCGACGCCCGCCGCGCGGCAGACCTGGCGGCCACGCTGCCGACCGGTGACACACCGCAACGTGCCGCCGTGCGATTCGCCATCGACAACCGGGCCGTCACCTCAGCCATCATCGGCTTCAGCGAAACGGCCCATGTTGACGCTGCTGTCGCAGCACTGCCCAGCGGACTCTAGCCCATCAGGTCGGCCCAGTCATCCAGGGCAGCGAACTCCCCGTCGATCTCGGATTCCTCACCGACGATCTTGTCCGGCCCCTCGCCGCCGGCCAGTGAATCCACTCCACCCTGGCCCTTGACGATGTCGTAACCAGGACCACCGATCAACAGGTCGTTGCCGGCTCCCCCGTGCAGCTCGTCACTGCCCGAACCACCGTAGATCACGTCGTTGCCGGACTTGCCACTCAGCGAGGTGTCGCTACTGAACAGGCGGGCATCGATCACGTTGTCGCCGGAACCGCCGATCAACGTCGCACCGTCCATTCCGATCAGCGAATCCGTGCCCAGACCTGTCAGCAGAACGTCGCTCAGCAGGAAGTCGCCGTCGTTGGTCTCCTTCAGGCGGTCGTAACCCGAACCCCCACTGAAGGAGTCATTGCCCGGCCCACCTGTCAGCAGGTCATCACCCGACTGGCCCTGCAACACGTCGTTGCCGATGCCACCGTCGAGGATATCATCGCCATCCTCGCCCTTCAGGCGGTCGTCGCCGTCTTCACCGTACAACACGTCGGCACCGATACCGCCCTTGATGCGGTCGTTTCCTTCGCCGCCGTAAAGCGTGTCCGCGCCACCCTGGCCGCTCAGGAAGTCATTGCCCCCACCACCGGTCAGCGTGTCACGACCGGCTCCGGCCAGCATCCGATCATCACCGTCCTGGCCGGTCAATTCGTCATGACCAGCCGAACCGTTCAACCGGTCGTTGCCACTGCCGCCACGCAGGATATCGTTGCCCGAGTTGCCCTGGGCAAAGTCATCGTCGGCACCGCCGTCGAAGTCGTCGTGGCCGCCGCCGCCGAGGAACCTGTCATTCCCCAGGCCACCGGTGACCACGTCGTTGCCAGCCTGGCCATTGATCCAGTCGTCACCGGCACCCGCATCGACCACGTCCTGGCCCGCTCCGGCCCAGATCTGATCGTCGAGAGCCGAACCGGTGATCACGTCGTTGCCACCACCGGCCTGGACCAGCACGTCGACCAGCCGATCGAAGTTCGTCCCGTTGACCGCACTCAGGTCGATCGTGTCGGCGCTGTCGCTGCCGCTGAAGACCAGGTTGGTCACGTTGGCCGTCAGAACCGACCCCAGCCCATTGTCCACGTCGCCATCGACGAAGACCTGGACCAGCGACCCGCTGGATTGGACCGTCACCGAGGTGGCTGCGTCGGCGGTCACCGTCAGTGTTCCACTGACCGGATCGAAACTGCTGCTGGCCGTGGCCGTAACGGGGTCTGCTGTCGGAGGATCGAAGTTGCCGAAGACCGGCACCGACAGGCTGCTGCCGTACTGCCCGAAGCGGTCGTTGCCAACCGGGGCGGGCGAGAAAGCGTGATCCAGCGAATCGACGTCGCCGGCCAATCCGGATCCATCGCTGACCAGCAGGTACCATTCGAGGCTCTCGTCCGGAGCGTTGCCGCTCTGGTTGGGAGTCGTCAGGCCGATGTCATCGGTGCCGTCGAGGTTCCAGTCACCCGAGAAGGGACGATCCTTGACCCCGGGGAACCCGAAGCTGATCGTCGCGTCTGTGACGCCATCCTGGTCCAGGTCGAAGCTGAACAGGTCCGACGAGGCATTGAACACGGCCAGGTCGTCGGTTCCGTCGCCGTCGAAATCACCGACGATCGGCAACCCGGACGCGTCACTGACGATCGTCGTATCCAGCGACAGGTCGCCGGTGGTGTCGAGATACCAGGTCGTGCCGTCGAACACTCCGATCTCGTCGCCGGCAACGCCATCGAAGTCACCGGCCACGGGCAACCCGCTGACCTGGAGGTTACTGACCTGGTCGACATCACCGGCCCCAATGGCCCCGTCATTGTCCAGGTCAAGCAGCCAGCGGTACTGTCCGCCAGAGAGGCCGTAGGCACCCAGTCGATCGAACCCGTCCACACCGCCACCGGTCGTGAACTCGCCAGCGAAGATCGCATCGCTCTGCAGACCCAGCGAGAAGTTCAGGTCGCGGTTGACCGCATCGCCACTGTTGGGATCGTGCGTCAGGTTGTCGTTGGCATCGATGGCCACGCCCGACTGGCCGATCACGCCCACTTCGGGACGACTGTCGACGGTGAAGCGAGCCACGAAATCGCCGCCAGGCTGTCCATCACCAGTCGTGAAGGACGGCGTCGCCTGCGGTCCGGTCGCGTTGCTTTCTCCGTCAAGAGCGTTGCCGGCCGGATCGGTCAGCACGTCGGAAAGTGTCAGTGTGTAACGGTCATCGGGCAGGAACACGTCCGCGTCGACGCCCAGGGTGATCGTCGATGCGGCCACCGAACCATCGGAGGAACTCTGGGCAACCGTCACCGAGGAGATCGGAATCTCGCCCACGTTGTCGCCGACCAGCGTGTACTGGCCGGGATCGTCGGCCACACCCTGCTCGATCGCCAGGTGGTTGAAGCCACCGGCACGAACGGCCAGGTCCTCGACGCTGATGACAATCGAGCTCACCGGAGGTGTCTCGCCATCGGTCGCCGGCTGCGGATTGAACACGTTGTAGGTGCTGGCCGTGCTGTTGAACTGCACATCGGTCACCTGAGGTCCCTGCGTGTCGACGAAGATCGTCATGCTGTCCAGGGCACCCACGTTGCCGGCGATGTCCTCGGACGTCACCAGGACCTCACGCAGCCCGTCGTAGGCAAAAACGTTGGCCGAGCTCACGTCGTTGAGACTGCGGATATAGGAGGTCGTCCACTGCGAGTCGTCGAAGGCCTCGTCGCCGTCCAGCGGGCTGGCCAGCGTCAGGGCAAACTCGGCGCCCGTGTCGATCGTCGCGTTGGCCGAACCGTCGACGTACAACCGGATGATCGCGTCCGCCTCGGAGGTTGTCCCCGTGAAGCTCGCGCTGATGTCGCTGGTGATGTCGTCGGAAAGCGTCGGCTGGTAACTGTTGACACCCGTATCGCTGCCGTCGCCGGCCAGTCCCGTCAGGAGGACCGTCGGGGCCGTCTCATCGAGGGTAATCTGCAAGGGGTTCGAGAAGACGCCACGTCCCTCGACCTGCGGCGTGGCCGCGTCGCGGATCCGCACCGCAGCGGTCAGGAAGTTGTTGTGGCCTTCCTGCAGATCGCCGGTGGTTGTGGCGAATTCCCAGCGACTGTTGTCAGTAACACCGCCCGCCGGACCCTGGTAGGTCGCCTGTCCCAGCAGGACCCCATTGTTGTAGACATCGACGTCGAAATCAGCATCCGGGACCAGGTCCAGGTTCAGGTACTCTTCCAGTCGATCGTCATCCAGGTAGAGGTCCAGAATCGGATCGTTGTCTTTAGTGATATCGTCGGTATCACTGCGGCCGGTATCCGAACCCGCCTGCAGGTCAACGGTGAACGGCACCGGGGCCGCGTCGTTGATCGCCGTCAGGCTGTAGACATTGATCGCTTCCAGGCCCGCTGCCGACCTCACCTGCAGGTAGTACACCTCGTCCTCGACCACCGGGATCGTGATCCGCTCGTTGTCGGTTGTCGAAGTGCTCGTGGCGATCGGATCGCCGTCGGCGTCGAAGACCGCGATGTCGAGGTTGCCGTCGTCGGGAAGCCCGGCATTTCCGTTACCCAGCGTGCCGACCTGTTCGAATGACACCTGGATGTCCAGCGTCCCGGTTTCCGAGGGGACGAACTGGTACCAGTCCTCGTCACCGGGGATTCCGAAGGCAGTAAACCCACCCGGGTCGATTGTCGGATCGACATTGAGATTCGCACCGCTGCCCAGGTAGGTCGCATTCGGCAACGAGTCGTTGCTTTCCATGCCATCGTTCTTGAAGACCACCAACCGGCCCAAGGCATCGGCACCGGTGGTTGCGGTGATGTCGTCCAGCGGGGTGATCGTCAACTGTTCGACACCGTCGTACTCGACTGCCGACAGCCCGCCGACTTCGACACTGCCCGACGATCCGTCAACATCGATCCGGTGCAGGACCAGGTCACCGGTGGCATCATCCACCACGGCAAGACGGTCCTCTGCGTCGGGGGCTCCCCCATCAACCTCGAACCGCACGCTGTCGGCCATCTGGTCTTCGTGTGTCACACGCATCACGTCGGAACCGGCACCAGCCTCGATCCGTACCGCTTCGACGTTGCTGATCGTGTCATTCTCGGTGGGATCGGTGTCGATCACTCCGAAGGAGTGCTTCAACGTTGTCGTTCCAGCTATCAGAGTACTCGACTGGGCCACGTCGATCGTGTCGCCAGCTGCCGTGCCACGCACGAGAATCGTGTCCGAGTCGGCACCACCGTCAATCGTGATGTCACCGCTGCCGACGACGATCGTATCTTCACCGGCATCGCCATCGACGGTCGCACCGACATAGGCCTGCTGCAGCAGGTCGTCGCCAGAACCACCCTCGAGGTCATCACCACCGCTGAGCACGTCGTTGCCACCAGCGCCTCGCAGTTGCACGGTGATCGCACCGAACAGATCCGCCGAGGCGGTCAGGCTGTCGTCGCGGTCGCCGCCGGTCAACTCGAGCGTGTCCCCGGCCTCGGCACTGTCAATCTGTACGTCGGACGCAAGGCCGTTGACGTGGACCTCTCCGGTCACCGCGTCCAACGACGCCGACAGGCTGTAACTCTGGCCGTCGGCGCCTGTCAGGTGTGCCGCGTCGGCGGCAGCGTCACCGGTGCCGAGGTCAACCTGGATCAGGCCCACCTCGGTACTCGAAAGATCGTTGATCGTGATGTCGTCGATCCCGGCGCCAAGGTCAATATCCAGGTCCTCGATGCCGGCCACATCCAGCTGGTCGGTGCCATCCCCGATCTGGACTCTCAGGAAGTCGGTCCCCGAGGCGGGTACCGAGTCGATCGTGACCACATCGGCACCGGCCGTGTAGTCGACGTCAAGCACGTCGGCCCCGTCACCACCCTGGACCACGTCGTCGCCGTCGGTGCTACTCCAGTTGATCTCGTCGGAGCCATCGCCACCGAACAGGCTGTCAATTCCGCCGTTTCCGGTGAGATCATCGTTACCGGCCTGGCCGGACAACTGGTCGGCACCGGTGCCGCCGGAGATCTCGTCGTTTCCACCGCCACCAAACAGCAGGTCATCACCGGCACCGCCGTCGATCGTATCGTCGCCGGACTGACCATTGATGAAGTCGCCCACCGGGCTACCCACCAGGTTGTCGTCGCCGTCGCCACCGTTGATCGTGGCGTCGATGGCACCCGAGGCGTCAACCACGTCGTCACCGGTCCCCGCGTTGACGACCTTCTCCAGCGAGGCCAACTGCAGGTCCAGGTCGATGTTGTCGTCGCCACCGGCGGTATTCAGTTCCAGGCGATCCAGGTCAGCGAGCGTAACCTCGCCACCCTTGATCGTCACCGAGGTCGCCGTCGACGTCACCGTGTCGGCATCGTCGTTGCCGTTGACGACCAGCACGTCGTAGCCACCGTTTCCGTCGAAGTTAGTCGCTGTATCAAAACCACTGTAGTCGACCGCCGGACCCGCATCGGCTTCCGTAAAGCTGCCGGCACCGGCCGCCGTCGGCGAAACGCTGATCGTCTCGTCGCTGCCAGTTCCCTGGACCGTCAATGAGCCACCAGCCGCCACCGACAGGCTGACCGTGTCCATTTCACTCGAGAGGCCCACCTCGGTCACTGTCACCGCATCGACGCCACCGTTGCCCTGGACTGACAGCGATTCGGCTGCCGTCAGGCTGACCTGGCCACCCAGGCCATTGATCGTCTGAGCGTTCAACGCCACCGTGATCGCATCAGCACCCACCGTACCGACAACCGACACGTCATCGCTTCCCGTCCCCGTGTCGGCCACGACGGCCATTCCGGTCGTCGGGGTGATCGTCACGCTGTCGTTGCCCGAGCCACTGCCGACGGCCAGGGTGTCGTCGGTACCTGTATCGTGCGTGAAGGTGACGCTGGCAGCGTTGACCACGATCGTGTTGCTGCCGTCCACTCCACCCACCGCAATCGTGTCGCTGTAATCGGTCGCCGTGATTCCCAGGGTGTCGGCACCCAGGCCCGTATCGATCGTCCGACTCTCGATCGAACCGAACGTCACCGACGTGCTGTTGTTGACCTGCAACTGGCCGTCGTCGTTCAGGCCCGGCACATAAACCACTGTATCGTTGCCCGCGGTACCATTGGCCGTCAGCGAGTCTGTACCACCCAGGCCCGACAGGCTGACCCCCTCGATGCTGCTGAAATCGGCCGTGACACCGTCGATCACAACCGAACCGTCGGCATCCGCGGCACCGGGCGTGTAGGTCAACGCGTCGGCACCCGAGTCACCTTCGACGGTCAGCGTGTCGCTGCCGGTCGAGGCCGCAACAGTCACCGTCGCCAGGTCGGTGGCCGCATTCGGAGCCACCGTGATCGTGTCGTCGCCGTCGCCGACGTTGAGCGTCACCGAACTGGTCGCCG
>PBSL01000005.1 GCA_002726205.1 Planctomycetaceae bacterium
CTTCTTCTTCTTCTTCTTCTTCTTCTGCTGCTGCTGCTGCTGCTGCTGCTGCACTGTCGCGGCGGGTTTCTCGGCGGAAACCTCCGATCGGTCAACTGTTGTCGACTTCGCGTCGACAGTCGGACGCGTGGACTCGTCGGGGCGGGTTACCGAATCCGGGTCGGCGTCCTGGCACCCCAGCACAAGCCCGCCGGCTGCCAACACCACGGCAAGCAACCCGCGACACGGTTGCCGAACACGGAAACTCCACGAAGACGATCGACGACTCTTGTCAGGCTCAGGCATTGGTCATCCTGTTGATTTCTTTTCCGGCCGGTTCTCCACAGTTGATCGATGATACAAGGGACAAAACGACAATGCTCGGAATTTGCCCACATGTGTTGTCGGCAGCGGCGTGAGCAGCAAAAAAGAGAACGACTGCCGAAGGGTGGCGGCCGACTGATATACTGGCCCCGAGAGAGTCGAAGTGGCTCGTTCCGCCAACAGCCAACCTGATCGCGGCGCCAACGTGCCAACACCTGATCGAAAACCGACAACGGACTCGTCGCTGTCTGCCGTAACGCGGCGTCTCGACAGACGTGATGTGTCGGGCCGGGTCCGCAACCCGGCCCTGGTAGTCGCGCTGCTGGTGGCGTTTGTCGCCGATCTGCCCGCGGCCGATCAGCGGCCGATGAATTTCCGCCGCGATGTGCAACCGGTTTTGCAACGGTTGTGCTTTGGTTGCCATGGAGCCAGGAAACACGAAGCCGACCTGCGGATCGACACACTCAACCCCGACCTGGTCAAGGGGCCCGATGCCGAGACCTGGCACGACGTGCTCAACAGGTTGAACGTCGGCGAGATGCCTCCCAAGAAAGCCTCACCTCCGACCAGCCGGCAGCGTCGACTGCTCGTCGACTGGCTGACGACCGAACTCCGCCGGGCCGAACAGGTCGCCGGCAGTACCGGCGGACGAATCGTGCTGCGGCGGTTGACCCGCTACGAGTACAACAACACGATGCGCGATCTGCTGGGCATCCGGATGAACTTCGCCGCGAACCTGCCGCCTGACCCCCCATCACGCGACGGTTTCCGCAACAACGGTGCGGCACTGGGAATTTCGCCCCTGCAGATCGAGTACTACCTGCAGGCGGCCCGGTTGGCCCTGGGCAAGGCGATTGTCAGCGGCCCACCGCCGCAGGTGATCAAGCACCACGCCATCAAGAGTGCCAAGGTCCGTCGCGTCAAGGGCGAGGTGTCCAACCGCCTGGGTCCGAATGCACGTTTCCTGGTCCGCCTGATGGAATTCCCGCGCGAGGGTGAGGTCCGGGTCAGCATCCGCGCCCATGCGGTCGTACCGCCGGGAGCCGGTTACCCGCGAATGCGTGTCACGCTGGGTTTGCGAGCCGACGTGCGGGCTGCGGAAAAGACGCTCGCCGAAGTCGACGTCAGTGACACGAAATCTCGGACCTTCACGTTCCAGGGTCGTGTCGAAGAATTCCCCCTGCCCGGTCACAATCCGAAATTCCCCGGCCTGCAGATTTCCATCTACAACGCCTACGACGACGACATGCCGGGCAAGAAGAAGAAAAAGAAAAAGAAGAAAAAGAAACAGAAGAACAACGAGCCACCCGACCCGACACTGCCGCTGCTGGTGATCGAGTCGGTGGATTTCGAGGGCCCGGTTTTCAAGAGCTGGCCGCCACAAAGCCACGTGCGAATCATCGATCCGCCGAGCGGTCCACAGGATGAACGCCAGGCAGCTCGCAAGATCCTGGCACGGTTCATGACACGAGCCTACCGGCGACCGGTCGCAGGCGACGAAATCCGCTCGGGCCTGGCACTGTTCGACAAGGTGAGAACGACAGCCGCGTCGTTCGAAATGGCAATCCGCGACGTGCTGTCACTGGTGCTGGTGTCGCCGGAGTTCCTGTACCTGGTCGAACCGCGAATGGATTCTGAAAAGAAGAAGTCACTGACCGATTACGAACTGGCATCCCGGCTCTCCTATTTCCTCTGGAGTTCGATGCCCGACGAGCGGTTGTTCAAACTGGCCGCCGCCGGTCGACTGCGGGACGCGAGCGTGCTGCAAAGCGAAGTTCGCCGGATGACCGCAGACCCGAAGTCGTGGCAGTTCGTCGAGAACTTCACCGACCAGTGGCTCGACCTTTCCGGGCTCGACCGGATCGCGGTGAATCCGGAATTCCACCCGAACTTCGACAATCGCCTGAAACAGGACATGCGTGGCGAAACACAGCATTTTTTCGCCGAGATTTTGCACGAGGATCTGAGTTGCCTGAACCTGATCGAGTCGGACTTCACGATGCTCAACCGCCGACTCGCGCGGCATTACGGAATCGACGGCCCGCTGGGTGGCAAGATGCAGCGAGTCGAATTGCCGACCAACTCGCACCGCGGGGGACTGCTGACGCAGGGCAGCTTCCTGTTGAGCAATTCCAACGGCGGAGATTCGCACCCGATCAAGCGAGCCGTCTGGTTGCTCGACCGGTTGCTCGACGACCCGCCCCCCCCACCGCCGCCGGATGCCCCTGAACTCAATCCCGAGCAACCCAACCTGAAGGGCCTGTCGCTGAAAGCGCAACTCGAGATTCACCGGAAGAAAGAGGCGTGCAACAACTGCCACCGTCGCATCGATCCCTGGGGTGTCGCGTTCGAGAATTTCGATGCCATCGGGAAATGGCGGACGGTCGTGGCCGGGTCACGCAAGAGCAAGAGAAAGAACCAGCCGGTCGATTCGACGGCGACCCTGCCCGACGGAACCCGGGTCAACGGCGTTACCGAATTGAAGAAGCACCTGGTCAATCAAGAAAACCGGCGGTTCGCCCGCGGCCTGGTCAAGCGACTGCTGACGTACAGCCTGGGACGCTCATTGGAATTTTCCGACCACAAGACCGTCGATATGCTGACCAAACGGTTCGTCGAAGGTGATTACCGGTTGGGTCAACTGATCGAGTCGATTGTCGCCAGTGACCCGTTCCTGTCGAAATAACGATTGAAGACCTGTCGACTTTCGAGAGAGCATCCCGGAAGCAACCAGCAAACTGAAGGGCATTTGATGTCTGGACAATCCTGGAAGATCAGTCGCCGCACCTGCCTGCAGGGCCTGGGAGTCAGCCTGGCCCTGCCCTTGCTCGACGGAATGCTCCACGGGGCCGCACCGACCGGGCCACGGCCACGGCGACTGTGTTGTGTCTATTTTCCGTTCGGTGTCGCGATGCCCAAGGATGGCACGCCGAACCGCCAATGGGGCTGGTTCCCGCAGGGGGAAGGTGCAGATTACGAGTTGACCAATCCGTTGAAACCGCTCGAACCCCTGCGAAAACAGCTGACCGTGCTCGGAGGATTGTCGCACCCCAACGGTCGCAAGATGGGTGGCCATGACACCGGCGACACGTTTCTGACCGGTGCGCGACTGAGCGGCAGCAACTTTGCCAACACCATATCGATCGACCAGTACGCCGCCGGCCACGTTGGTGACCAGACGCGGTTCCCATCACTGACACTCTCGAGTGATGGGGGCGTCGGGGAACCGACGCGATCGACGACCCTTTCGTTTACACGCAGCGGCCGACCGGTTCCCGCGTTGGCCAGCCCGCAACAGATCTTCGATCGCCTGTTCGGGAAAGGCGACAGCTCGACCAAGGCCCAGCGTCGCAACCTGGAGAATTCGAGCAGCCTGTTGGACCTGCTGCTGGAAAACTCGCGATCACTGAAACGACGGTTGGGCACGCGCGACCGAAAGAAACTGGACGACTACCTGGCCTCGGTTCGCGCCGTGGAAAAACGGGTACAGCAATCACAGAAATGGCTCAACATCCCCAAGCCCGATATCGATCCCCGCTCGGTCAACCTCGACGTCGACCAGAAGGCGCCCAGGGAATACCTGAGGGCAATGTACGACCTGATGTTCCTGGCCCTCCAGACCGACACGACCCGCATGACGACGTACATGATCGGCCAGGTCGCCGGAGCGACAACGATCGCCAACGCGTTTCCGGCCTGCATCGGCCTGAAAGGCAACTGGCACGGGTTGGCGCACGCCGCCGGCAAGAAAGGTGGGGCCGCAAACCTGGGACGTTTCGACCAGTTCCTGGCCGAGCAGTTCGGGTATTTCCTGGGACGACTGCAATCGACCCGGGAAGGCGACGGCACGCTGCTTGATCACACCATCGTGCTCTACGGCAGCAGCAACAGCCGCACACACCAGAACCGCAACTATCCGCTGATCGTCGCCGGTGGCAACCGGCTGGGCCTGAAGCACGGTCACTACAGACGATTCGGTGCGGACGTGCCCCTGTCGAACCTGTTCGTCACGATGCTCGACCGACTCGGCATCCCGGTCGAGCGGTTCGCCGACAGTACCGGGGAAATGTCGGAACTGCTGGCCTAGCAGCAATCGACGCCAAAGGCGGTCCTGACACCCGCCTATTTTCCGGGACGGGGCCGGTGGTACTCGCCGGTACTCTGGTGAGGAACCAGCGGCCAGTTGTCGGTGCGGAACGGGTAGGCGGGCAATTCCAGCTGGTTCATCAATCGCCCCACCGGCAGGTTGGACCACGCATACCGCACCGCCACCGGCTGCTTGACCTTGTCTGACCACACGACGAGTTGTTCAGCACCGTCTTTCCTGGTCACGCGTGCCCGTGCGTGATGAAACACGCGGTCCACACCGGCGATGTAGAACCCGATCTCATCATCCTTGTCCAGCCGCAGACCACGTCGTCCACCCTCTTCAAATCTGACAACGATTTTCTCTCCCTGGACCTCGTGCGAAGAGACAATCGGTCCTTTCCAGCGGATCGGCTGGCGGGAACCGATCGCCCGGACCTTGTAGACCTCGCTCAACGCCCAGCGAGCCGCCCGGTCCCCAACCGGTTGCTTGGCTGCCGGGTGAATGCTCTGGTTGGAATTGGTGTCGTAGGTGACGATCAACCCGGTATTCTTCGTGGCCCGCCAGGTGTCGAACTGAATCTCCCGAATGATGTTCGTGTGGTGGTTCATGTCGTAGGTCATCGTGCGGCGGTTGCTCCAGCCGGCGATCTGGATGATCCCGAACGGGAGATCACCGAACGACTCTCGCCATTGACTGATGACCAACGGGAACGTTGATGGAAACGGTTTCCACGACTCGCCGAACGAGTTGTTCTCGCCCTGGTAGAACAGGATGCCGCGGAACCTGAAACTGCGAATGGGATGAATCATGCCGTTGAACATGCCGGCGGGATGACGCTGTTCTCGAGGGTCCTGGTACAGCCCCGCGTTGGGACGGCCGGGAACCCTCTTCTTCTTTTTCACCGCCTCGTCGCGTTGTTTCTCCCACTGCTTGACGGCCAGTTGAAAGGCACGGCGGGCTCCTTCGGCTCCGCCCCATTCTTTCCACTGTTTCAGCCGTGCTTCGTAGCGCTGGATGAAAGGCTCCATCGTCTTGAGCGGCTGCAGCTTCTCCTGGGCAACCCAGTGCTGGGCCATGGTTCCGCCCCAGGAAACGTCCACGATGCCCAGTGGGACCTTCAACATCCGGTACAAACGCCGTGCGAAGTAGTAGCCCACGCCGGTGCAGTTGCCGACCCGGTCGGGGACACACTTCTGCCAGTTGCCCTCGCTCGCCTTGGGATCGGGAACCGGCAAATCGGCCTGTGGTTTTCCGCGGCTGATCAGCGGAACCCTCAGGAATCGAATAGCGGTGTAGTCGGCCGAGGCAATCTCGAGATCACGATTCACCGTCGAACGCAGGGTCCATGCCATGTTGCTCTGGCCACCGCAGAGCCACACGTCACCGACCAGGACATCGTGGATCACATGTTTCGCGTCGCGGCCGGTAACAACAAGATCTCGTCCCTTCGCGCTGGCTGCCAGTTTCTCGAGAGTGACACTCCATCGCCCGTTGTCGTCGGCAACCCCGGCGTGCTGTTGACCGGCGAACCCGACGCTGACCTTTTCGCCCGGCTCGGCTCGCCCCCAGATTTTCAGGACCCGGTCCTGCTGCAGCACCATCCGGTCGCCGAAGATCGCGGCCAACCGGGGAGCAGCCAACAGAGACGACGATCGGCAAAGCAGGCACACACAGGCCACAATCAAGACTCGTCGCCACGATGTCATTCGAGGACTTCCTGTTCGAACTGGAGAATGGATCGACGGATTTCTGGAACCCGTCATTGTAGCAGCGGCCGGTGGAATTTCAGTCGATCCGCTTTGTCCGCCGTCGTGACCGGAGCGATCAGCGCCGTTTTCCCGAAAGCAATTTGCCAATCGCCCCCAGCAGCAGGTCCTCGCAGGGGCCGGCCAGTGCCCACGTCTGTTCGTAGCCGCCGCGATCGGTGAAGATCCCGTCGCCGCCGATGTAGCTCATGCCACAATCACCGAATCCGGCCACGGCGACAAACGCACCGGGAGCCATCTTCTGGGCCGCCAATTGGTACTCGACAAAAGGCTCACCCGGCAGGTGGACCATCTGCACCGGTCCGATCGCCAACCGGTACAGGGGCACGGTCTCTCCGGCTCGGACCCGTTCGTTCCAGGCCAGCGTGATCGCCGCCTTGAGGCGTTGCGAGGCACTCGCTTTCGGGTCGGCCAGGACCCGTCGGCAGTAGCCACTGGAGAATTCCGGCTCGCGACGGCTGCCGAACTTCACGTCGACAACGGACCAGTCCAATCCCGTTGCCGGAAACCGTTTCGCTCGCGATGCCGATTCGCGGATCCCGCGATACAGCCGCTCGACGAGGCGGTCGCGCGCCTGGCGGGTGCCGTCGTTGTACTTTCCGAAAGCCACGTCACCGCCGCAGCCGTTGAAATACACCTGGAAGACACCGGTTTCCTGCTGCAACCGTTCGCGGACAATCCCCGGAACGTCGTAGCTCAACCGACGGTCGCCGTAGAAGGTCTGGGGATGCGAGGCGTAATAGTGCAGTCGAACGATCGGATGGGACCGGTTGAAGAAGGTCACGGTTTTCAGCCACGGGTCGATGCGACCTTCTGGCAGGTCCTGCAGCGTCTTGTCCTTGGTGCTGCTCATTCTCGCAGCAATCGATCCATCCTTGAGACGGATTCGACGGCTCGAAGCGGCCTTGACGATCCTGGCCTGGCCGGTGCCGACGTGAGTCACCGGCTGCATTTTCTTGCGGGCCTGGCGAACGGCTGCGGCAATCCTCTCGGCGGCCCTCTTCAGGAACGCCGCCGTGGCAATCCGCCGGGGACTGTCGACGGGCAGCATCAGGATCTGGGCATTCGTGTCGAACGACGGCGCGGTGTGCTGGTGCAGGCAATGCACGGTCACTCGCCTGGGACTTGTTTCAGCGGCTTCGGCGATCCGGGACTGGATCAGCTGGAACGAATCGTTGTGGAATTCGCACCAGTCGATGGCACACAGAACAACGGTTCCCGAGGCGTGTTCGAGGACAACGCCCTTGGCCAGCAGCGGGTGCTCGACCGTCCGCGCAAACCGCACAAAACCCAGGCCGACCGGTTCGTTGAGTGGCGGACTGACATTCGCGGTAAAAACCGAGACTCTCAGGGGCGGTTCTCTCTCTGCGGTTGCCCCGTCAACGAATCCCGGAAACACCAGCAGCCCAAGGCAGCAGGCCACACACAGGTTCCGGAAAGAGTGACCGTGCGATTGTCGTCTGATTTTCAGCGAACCGGGCATCGTCGAAATCCCATTCCTGGTGATGGAAGAACAACCGGCCGGTCATTCCGGTCCCAGTTTCCACTGCTCGCGTGGACAGGGCAACTTGCCGGGGCCATTTTCCGTCACGGTCGGCGATGGCCGAGGGGCGTGTTCACTGCAGGTGGATTGAATCGTGAGGACATCATCCGCGAAGATGGAACGTTCACGAGAAAACAATCACCCTTTTCTTGCAGGCCTCGCTGATGGGCAATCCAGGACAACCGGCGGCCACGTGGCCAGGAGTACTGGCAATCCTGTTGGGGTCTAGCGTCTTGATCACCGGTTCCCCCGTTTCCGCAGAATCACCGCCGGACCTGAGTACGGTCAAGCCGGACCTGGTTGTTGCCTCGCTGCGTACGGGTCCGCCGCGAGCCGGGGCACGTGTCAAGCAGGTCCTGGCAGGTTACGAAAAGACCCGGGTCTACCATGTGATCCGGCTGCCCGAGGACTGGCAGCCCGGAAAGTCGTATCCGGTGATTGTCGAACTGGCCGGTAACGGCCCCTACCGCAGCCCTTTCGGCGACATCAGCACGGGCCGACCCGAGGGAAGTAAGCTCGGCCTCGGCCTCTCGGCGGGCAAGGGCTTCATCTGGATCTGCCTGCCGTTTCTCAACGCGAAGGGAAACGACATCGCAACGAGATGGTGGGGCGACCGGCCCACTTATGATCCCGGACCGACAATACGTTACATCAAGCAGGCCGTCCCCGCGCTGTGCCGACGTTGGGGCGGTGATCGGCGGCGGGTGGTTTTGGCCGGTTTTTCCCGGGGGGCGATCGCCTGCAATTTCATCGGGCTATACGACGACGAGATCGCCGGTCTCTGGGCGGCGATGATCCCTTACAGCCACTATGACGGTGTCTTCCCGGGGTGGGGCTATCCGGGCGCCGACCGTGCCGCGGCGCTGCAACGGCTGAAACGGCTGGGGAATCGTCCCCAGTTCATCTGCCACGAGAACTCGACCAACAAGCTCCGCAACCTGCCGGCCACTCGCGGCTACCTGTCAGCCACGAAAGTCACCGGTCGCTTCAGTTTCCGCAGCACCGGGTTCCGGAACCACAACGACGCCTGGGTGCTGCGACCCTCACCGGCCCGAGACGCTTTGCGTGCCTGGTTGCAGGATGTCCTCGAGCAGGCTCGCGACTGAGAAGCTGAATTCCCCGACCCGCTGCCACCACGCGAACACTCGATGGCCACCATCCCGCCCGCCCGTCGCTCCGGTCGCCTGAAACGGGCCACCTTTGTCGTCATCACGGCAATGCTGGTGCTGGCTGCCAGTGAACTGATCTCACTGGTCGGCCTGGTGATCTTTGACGGTGGCCTGAGTTTCTCGGAAATCCACGATGATCAGCGGCGACGATCCCAGGGCTTCGAGAAGAACGCCCCTCCTCCGCTCGACGAGGTGTTGCACCCTTTTCTTGGCTGGGTGCTCAATGCCGACATTCCCGACGGTGTCGAGATTGCCGAGACAAGTTTCCCGGTCAACCGACTCGGTTTCCTGGACCAGGGCAATTCCCCGACCGCCGGGAACCCCAACCGCGTCAGGGTCGCCATCGTGGGTGGGTCGGTGGCCTGGTATTTCTCGATGCACGGCCGCAAGCGACTCGTCGAACGACTGCAACAGGACCCGCGCTACCAGGGACAACAGATCGACGTCGTCTCGCTGGCGTTGTCGGGCTACAAGCAGCCACAGCAACTGATGACGCTGGCCTGGTTGTTGTCACTGGGAGCGAGTTTCGACGTGGTCGTCAACATCGACGGTTTCAACGAGGTCACACTGCATCCTGCCGAAAATCACCCGAAGCAGGTCCACGTCGGCTACCCTCGCGGCTGGCACGAGCGGGTCCGCGAGCTGCCCCGGTCCGAGATCGTCCACACGCTCTACCGTCACAGTTCATTGCGAATCGTCCGCCGCGACTGGGCCCTCTGGTTCAGCGAACTTCGGTTCCCTTGCCGGTATTCTCCTTCGTTGAACCTGGCCTGGCGTTGGCGCGACAACCGGCTCAGGCAACAGCTCGACCAGGATCTCTCGGTGATCTCGTCCCAGTGGCTCAACCAGGCTCGCGTCTACATGCACACCGGGCCGGAAAATGGTTACACCAACGACGAAGAGATGTACGACGAACTGGTGGCCTTGTGGAAACGCAGTTCCCTGCAGTTGCATCGACTTTGCCAGGGCAACCGGATTGGTTACCTGCATGTACTGCAGCCGAACCAGTACGTCGCCGGCTCAAAACCTCTCACGGCCGAGGAGAGAGAAATTGCGATCGAGCCCAAGCACAAGTACCGGCCGGGTGTTATCCACGGCTATCCCCGCCTGGTCAGCGCCGGCAGACAACTGGCAGCCGAGGGTGTTGACTTCCTGGACCTGACGATGCTCTTCTCCAAAACACGCCAGCCGATCTACATCGACGACTGCTGTCACTACAACCAGCAGGGCAACGACATGGTCGCCGATTCGATCGCCGACAGAATTCTGCAGACAGCGCCGAACCGATAGGTACGCACCGACACGCCCGACCGGTTTGGTCCGGGGAAGTGTCATCAGCGAAGTTTCCTCATATGATCAGGGGCTGAACCGATGGGTTGCCCCGGTCTGAACATGATTTCAACGGCAGCCAGGACGTCTGTGCACACACACCAGAGGGAATCCCGACGATGACATCTCCGTGTCAACGATATGATCTTCGAAATCCGAGAACCCGGCTTTGGGGCCGTTCGGCCCTGCTGCTGGTTTTACTGCTGCTTGTCGCGGGGCAGGCGACGCCGGTCCAGGCGAAAGGCTGGAAGGCCGGCCTGGCCAAGGCGGTCCTGACTCCCCGGACGGATGTCTGGCTGGCCGGCTATGGCAGCAGGCGGGTGGCGACCGAAACACTGCATGAGTTGTGGATGAAGGCCCTGGCCCTGGACGACGGACAGGGTCACCGGGTCGTGCTGATCACCAGCGACTTCCAGGGCGTGCCCAAGGGAATGAGCGACCGGGTGTTTCAGCGGGCGAAGAAGAAATTCGGCCTCGACCGCCACCAGATCATGTTCACCTTCTCGCACAACCACTGCGGGCCACGGTTGGGTGAAGACCTGATCGACTACTACCCCGTCGAAGAGGCCCAGGAGGAGCTGGTTCGCCGGTACACCGACCGGATGGTCGTCCGCAGTGTCGACCTGATCGGCCGCGCCCTCGACAATCTGCAACCGGCAACGATTCACACCGGCCAGGGCCACGCCACATTCGGAGTCAACCGACGAAACAACCGCGAGGCCGATGTCCCGGCGTTGTTGGCCGCCGGCAAGCCGCTGGTCGGCCCGGTCGATCACACCGTGCCCGTGATGACGGTCACCGGCAAGAACGGGCAACTGCGGGCGATTCTGTTCGGCTACGCCTGTCACCCCACCACGCTGAGTTTCACCAAGTGGTGCGGCGACTACCCCGGCTACGCGCAGGTCGAGATCGAGAAGAACCACCCGGGAGCGTTGGCGATGTTCGTCAACACCTGCGGCGGCGACCAGAACCCGCTTCCCCGTCGCAAGCTCGAACTCTGCCAGAAGTACGGCCACATGCTGGCCGTCGGTGTCGAAGAGGCCTTGAAGAAGCAACCGCTTCGCCCGGTTGCTGCCGGTTTGAAGACCGCCTTCGAATACGTCCCGCTGGCGTACCAGAAGCTGGTCACCCGCGAGATGCTGACCAAGGCGCAGAAGAGCAACAACCGGATCGAACGTCGTTGGGCCGGTCGACTGCTGGGCAAGCTCGACAACGGGGCGAAGTTTTCACCGACCTACCCCTACCCCGTCCATGCCTGGCGACTGGGCAAGGACACGCTGATGATCGGGATGGGTGCCGAGACGGTCGTCGACTTCGCGCTGCGATTCAAGAACGAGTTCGGGCCACGGACCTGGGTCTGCGGTTACGCCGACGACATGATCTCCTACATTCCCTCGCGGCGTGTCTGGGAAGAAGGTGGTTACGAGGGCGGGGCCCGGTTGTACGAGTACGGTCGCCCGGCCTACCGCTGGGCGGGTGATGTCGAAAAGCGCATCGCCGCCTCGGTCCACAGGCTCGTCAAGAAAGTCTCGGATTAACCCGCCATGACCAACAAACCCACAATCCGCTCGCTGGCGATTGCCAGCCTGGTTCTACTGACATCAACAACCGGACTGGCCCAGGCCCAGTCGTCTCCGCCGTGGGTACGAGTGACCCAAAAGGCCGGCTGGACCGCGAGGGACTCGCAGGGCGAGGTCGCCTACGGAGGACGGCTGTGGCTGTTTGGTGGCTGGATGAATTCCTTCGAGGCGCCGCCGCGTGACGTCTGGAGTTCACGCGACGGAAAGACCTGGAAACGGGTCGTCGCCAAGGCCCCGTGGAAACACAGCGATCTGTCGATGTCGGTCGTCTTTCGTGACCGGATGTGGTTCATGGGAGGGTGGTACAACGGCCGGCTCCCCGGTCACTCGGCCGGAAACCAGGTCTGGTCATCGACCGATGGCGCAAAGTGGACCCAGGCCACGAAGTCGGCCGGCTGGACACCTCGACTTGCATCGGCCCTGGTTGTCTTCAAGGGCCGGATGTGGCTGCTGGGCGGAACCGAGAACTACTATTTCGGCGACAAGGCCAGCCTGAAGAATGACGTCTGGTCAACGGCCGACGGCAAGACGTGGACACGGGCAACGGCCGATGCCGGTTGGGCCCCTCGCGGCTACCACCAGGCGGCCGTGCTCGGCGACCGGATCTACATCTTCGGCGGTGGCAACTACGTTCCCGAGTACAAGGCTTTCAACGACGTCTGGAGTTCGACCGACGGAGTTCACTGGCAGCAGGTCACCAGGGCAGCTCCATGGCACCCTCGCCTGTGGTTCTCCTCGGTCGTCTACCGCCAGCACATGTGGGTGCTGGGAGGCTGGTCGAACAAGCCGTCGAAGAACTGGGGCGATGCGTGGTATTCCAGGGACGGCAAGAACTGGATCGAGTACAAGACCAGCGTGAAATGGAAAGAGCGTCACGAACACTCGGCCTACGTCTTCCAGGACAAGCTCTGGATTGTCGGCGGTCACGCCAAGCCGCTCAGCAGCGAAGTCTGGTCGCTGGAACTCCCCAAGACGTGGCCAGGTTCCCGCTGACAAGAACCTGCCGGCACGGCTCAACGCTCGAAAGTCCCAGGCCGGTTAATCGGCGAAGATCCCGAAAACGAAGGCCTCGGCCAACTCGTCGACGATCGTCTGGCCCTGCTCGTCGGTCACCATCAGCGTGGCCATGTAGGCGTGCCACTTCGGCAGGCCGGGATACTCGCGCATCCGGTCCCAATCCTCGCGACTGGGAGCCACACCGTGCAGGAACAAGCGATCGCCATGCAGGTAGATCGCCATGCTCACGTTGTTCTCGGCCATGCTCTGGCCAATGTCGGGCCAGAGTTCGTCATGCGCCTGCTTGTATTCGTCGTAGCATCCCGGCTTCAAACAGAATGACTCGGCGATCGTGAACATCGAGGTCTCCTTGGCCACTTGAACGAGTCGTCTCAACGTACGAGGACTGTACGATCAGCACCAGCGGATTCCACTGATGGCACCGGGCCATTTGACCCGGGAATCCGATCGTGGCCTCGCTAGGGTTGGCTCAGTGCCTGACGCAGGTAGGCGATGGCATCGGCGATTTCGGTGGGATTGATCTTTTCGTACAGGTTCGACGGCATCAGTGACACCGCCGAGGCCTTGACCGACTCGATCTCCTTCCTCAGTACCGTGTCGGTCATGCCCTTTTCCTTCCGCAGCGTGAGACTGGTGGCCGATTCGGCGGCCATGGTTCCGGTGAAGATCCGCCCCGCGCTGGTCACGACCGTGTAGCTCTGGTAGGCCGGTTCGATCGTCGCACTGGGATTGAGGAATTCCAGCAAGAGCGCCTCGTCGGGTTTCTTGACTACGCTGCCAAGATCCGGCCCGACGGCGTGCCCTTCTTTCTTCAACCTGTGACAGGCCAGGCAGTGCCGGACAAACACCTCGCGGCCCTGCTTCAGGTTTCGCTTTCCCTTCAAAGCTTTCTGGTAGCGGGCGACCCGCGCCCGCAGTTCCGCTTCCAGCGGCCGCTCGGCAAACAGGCGGCGGGCCCGTGAGGCCACCTTCGGATCACGAGCCGCCATCAACCGCTCGCGTCGCGAGGCGTTCATCTGGGCAACGGCCACTGTCTTGTTTTCCAGTGCATCGACCAGCACCGGCAACCGATCCTCTCGCGACATCACCGCGTCGAGCACGTCCTTGCGCAGCCGCGGCGTATAGCGACTCCAGCCCTTGAGCATCTCCAGGACGGGCTTGCGGCCAACTGTTGCGTTCATCGCACCAACAGCCGCCAACTGCACGGTCAGCGGTTGCCCGGAATCCAGCAGTTTCCCGAACGTCGCGGCAGCCTGGTCAAACGACATAAAGGCCAACAATCGCACGGCAGCGATCCGATCGGGAATCGCAACCTCGACGTCCTGCGCGAGGGTCATCGCCTGCGCCATCTCGCGACGAATCGCCGGTCGGTTTCCGAAACCCAGACGCGCTGCCAACCCGATCGACAGGTGCCGGATCGGTGGGGATCGGTCGGCCACCAGCCGGGCCAATGCCGTCCACATCGGCTCGACGCCTTCCAGCTTCTTGGTGTTGTCGGCCAGCCCGGAAGCCAGACCCTCCAGGCATACCGTCTTGACGGCAACATCGTGCGGGGCCACCGCATCGAGAACCGCGGTCCATTCCGATGCCCGGCGGCCCGCTGCAAGAGTGGCCGCCAGGGGACCGATCAGTTCACGGCCTCCTCGCCCTACCGTCTTCCCGGAAAGCAGGCTGGCGAGCAAACGGCCGGCACGATCGCGTGCTCCCGAAAGAACGGCCGCCGGCATCCACTGCTCGTGACCGAAACGACGGGCAAGCTCCAACAGGGCAGAATCCGCCGAAGCAAGTTGTGACTCGCCCAGCGTCAGCGCCACCTGCAACCGCACACGCGGTTGGGGAGCTGTCGCCAGCTGCGCCACCCGGCGAATCGTGTCGGCATTGTCGGGCAAGACCTTCTCGGAGAGTTGCAGCGCATGGATTCTCATCCCTGGATCGCTGTCGGCCAGAGCGGCGATGATTTCCGCCGGCTGCAGGACACCAAGGCCGTCGAGCGTGTAAAGAGCGTGCAGTCGTCCGGCAGGGGACCGGCCGTTCCGGACCATTTTCGCCAATCCGCCGGCAGCCGTGCGACCACCGCGGTCGATCAGCATCCGTTGCGCGGTGAAACGACGCCAGGCGTTTTCGTCTCGCAATGCCTCCAGCAACACCCTGTTGGACGCTGTCTGCCAATCAATCTTGGGTCGGAGCCTGGTCTTCTCGGGAATCAGCCGCCAGATGCGTCCCAGCTTGCGGCCTCCCGAAAGGCCATAACGTTGCTGCAGAAATCGCGGGATCGCCGAATAGTCTTCGACGATCTCGCGATACATGTCGACGATGTACATCGCGCCGTCCGGACCGACCCTCAGGTTCACCGGACGAAACCAGGGGTCAGTCGAGGCCAGGAATTCCGACCGGGCCTCGCTCGCCGTTCGCCGCGCCCGGTAAACAGCACCGTCGAGAGTCAGGCTGCTGCGATGGATGACATTGTTGGACGGTTCACAGCAGAACAACTGGCCGACCATCTCGCGGGGAAACAGCCGGCCCTGGTAGATCTCGGTGCCGCAGCCACTGGTGAAGTAGCCACCGGATGTTTCCCGCCGACCATAGAACTTGACCCAGTTCGGGTCGCGTCCCCGGACCACTCGCCACGGGTGAGGCGGGCTGATGCCGAACACGCGATTGTAGTTTGATGCGGTGTAGGCCACCGCCGGAGACGCGACGAAAGGATTGCGGCCCAGGTAGCGATACGGCAACGGCAGGTTGGCCGACACCGGAGTTCCCCCGGCCGTCGTGAAGCGATCGCCGATCGCGTTCATCCCCCAACCGAACGTCCGCACGGTCCCGGTGACCGGTTCGATCGCCGACCCGTCGGGCCTGATACGAAAATCGGTCCGGCCCAATTTGACCGGTGTCTTGAGGCGTGGACCGCGGATGGTTCCCCCGTCACCGCCCGAGCCCACGTAGATCCAGTTGTCGAGCCCCCATCGCGGGTTGTTGATTCCGCGTTCGATGAACTCGCGTCGAAACCCCGTCAGCAGTGTTTCGCGAACTTCCGCCCGGCCGTCGCCATCGCGGTCGGCCAGGAACAGGATGTCCGGAGCACAAACAACCACCAGTCCGTCTCGCGAGGGCAGCATGCCATAACACGGCGGCAGCCGATCGGCCCAAACGTGGGCCTTGTCCATCCGGCCATCGCCGTCGGAATCGACCAGCAATTTGACCGTCCCGAATTGCCCTTGCCGGGCCTGCTCGGCAATTCGACCACCGACGCGTTCCCAGCGGATTCGGCGAACCGTTCGGTCGATCTTCCCCGACTTGTTCAATTCCGCCACATCGATCTCGCCTTCGAGATTGAACCCATGAATCTCGCTGACAAACATCCGCCCCCGCTCATCGAAAACAACGCACGAGGGTTCGACAACCAGCGGTTCGCTCGCCACCAACTCGATGCGGAACCCTTCCGGTAACCGGAGGTGCCGGACACTTGCCGCGGGAGACAAGGGCAACGGTGGCTTCGGCCCGGCCTGGTCGGCCGCGACGAGATCATCAGTCCCCGTCGCCAAACAGGTGGACAATGCCATCAGCGCGAGTGTTCGTTTCATGAGTTGATGCCGATCAAGGAGAATCCGATCCGGTGGCAATCATGTCGATCAAGATCGTACGTCCCTCGAACCCGACACCACCGACCATTGCCTTGGATGCTGCCGGTGGTCGCCTGGGATCGTAAAGAGACGGCCGCAACCGATTCAGTTCTTTGCTGGAACCGGCCGTGCTCACATAGTACGTCGCTTTTGCGAGGTGGCCGAGATCGGAGCGATGCCTTCCCAGGGCAGACTGCAACAGCGTGAATACCGTCTTCACCTGCGCCGCATCCGCTTGCGGATCCGGGGAAAAAAGGCCGGCCACGTAAATCCGTCCTCGGCTGTGGATCGTCGACACGCGACTGAAGACCGGCGAGGACGACATGCCCGGCGGCGTCGAAAAACTCACACTCTCCTTCGAGCGACGACCGGCACGCCAGGCCAGCACTTCGATTTCGATGGGCAGGGATCCACTTTTCCATTCCACCAGGGTCACCGGCGGTACCGTTTCAGCTGGAAATTCCGCGGCGATGGCGTTGATTATCGTTGTCGCCTGGGCGATCGGAGTGGCGAAGCACTTGATCTGGACGATGTCCTGCTTTCGAACCTTCATGAACTCCAGGGTCGAAAACAGCCCCTTCATCGTCGCCGTCGTCGCCGTCGACAGTGATCCGGGTCGAGCCTGGCCTGACACGTGGACCGCATCGCCTCGGGGCAAAACGCTCGCCCTGGCAAACCGGGATGCGCGGTCCTTCTTGAGCAAGCTGACCCCGGTCGTGGAAGAGACCCGGTGAGCCGGAAAGACCGCATCGAGTGCAACCTTCGCTCGCGGATCGGCCAGTGCTGTCTCGACAGGCGCCACCGCCGGCCGGCACCCGTGTGGCAACCAGACCGCGAGCACTTTTTCCACTACCTGCCGGACCTGCGCACTGGCCACGTAGATGTTGAGCTTCACGAGTTGGCTTCTTGGCGTTCGGAATTCCGTCAGCAGTCGATCGAGTTGTTTCAGGACCGACCGCGTCTGCTCGGCCGCGTCACCGCTTCGGGTCTTGGGCAGCAACTGCGTTGTGTGAACCAGGTGGGCGTTGTCGACCCGGACCGAGACGGGCTGTTCACCCCGCTTACCGACCGGGGCTCTTCTGAGCAGAAATCGGGATGCGGGTTGAGGTCGGGACAGTTCCAGCAAGGCCTGTGCTGAACGGTACCGGGCATCGGGATGAGGATCGTCGAGCAGTCCGACCAGGACCGGAATCGCCTCGTTCATCCGGGCTTCACCGGCAAACACGGCCGCGTAGGTACGGATGTCGGGACTGTCGGATTTCAGGTTCCGCATCAACGCCCGGCGTCCTTCGCCGTCACCCAAAAGTGCCAGGGCATGATCGAAATAGGCCCGGCTCAGTGGATCCTGGATCGGACCAACCGTTCGTTTCAGTCGGGCGATATCGGTTCGATCACCGACCCGAGCGATGATCCACGCCGAGATCATCGCGAGCTTGTGATCGGGATTCGCCAGTTGTTTTCGAACAAACTCCAACGCATCACCACGGCCCGACCTCACCAACGCGGCGGCGGCCATCAAACGAAAGACCATGTTGTCGCTTGTCTTCCATGCCCTCTCCAGTTCTCGTCCGGTCCCGCATCCGTGCACCTTGTAGAGACTTTCGGCCGCGTGGACATGTCCGTGAGGATCCTTGTGCCTGAGAATTCGGATCATCTCGGCGATATATTTCCGAGCCCCGGCGCGTACGAGTTCTCGAGCCAACCCACAGCGTTTCTGCGTGTCGGTTTCCTGGGCGAGTTTTGGTTGCAGGAAGTCGATGACCGCTTTCCGTTGTCCGCCAAGTGTCAGCCCTTCCGCCGCGTGGATCGACGGCCAGAAGTCCTCACCCTGCAAACCGGCCTTGAGAATCGCCAGGCAGCGTCCTTGCAGGGTCTTCTCGACACGTGGCTTCGAAGCTGACGGCGACTCGGCCCGGGCGATTCCCAGGACCAGGCACAACACGACAAGATTCCACAACCATCTCATCCCAGGGTCCTCACTGTTGCGGTCACGTGCGGGTAACGCACGGGCTGGTGGAGTTACTCTTCAATACCGGTTTGTTACGGTGGACCATTATGTAGATTCCACCGTCGCGTCGCCCGTCCAATGTCTTCTCGCTTGGGGAATTCCGATGCGGATCATCCCGAGAATCCGGCACATTTTCTCGCCCGGGATCCTTCTCGGCGTCCTGTTGCTCGATGTTCTGGCCAGCCCGGCCCTGTGGGCAACCGAGTACTGGATCTCTCCCGATGGAGACGACCGTCGAGATGGTCGTACCCTCCAAACCGCCTGGGCATCGCCTTCCCGCGGTCAACCGACTCGGCTCGGCGAAACCGCGACCAAGGGAAGCACGACACTTCCGGTCTATTCAACCGAGGGTTTTCTCTCGAGTGGCCGGCTCCGGATCGGGTCACAGACAATCGGCTACCTCAAGAAGACCGAACGGTCTTTTGTCCTGTCGGCCCCGCTCGCGCATGACGTTCCCGTCTTCACGCGGGTTTACGATGCCGACCTGCTCAAGGGGCTCTCGTTTTCCCCGGGCGACGTGATCCTGCTTGCCGGAGGTGACTGGACCGACCGTCCGTTGCACTTCTGTCAATCAGGAACCGCCACCAGGCCGATCGTCTACCGTCCCGCGCCGGGACATCACCCGCGACTGATCTCGACCCGTTTCGACCGCTCTCCGGTTCGACACCTGGGTGCCCGACGGGCCCCGCCGACGATCCACGTGGTACTGCAGGGCCTGGAAGTCCGCAACGCGGCAGAAGGAAATCACGGCGCTCCGGGAATCGATCTGATCGGCATCAATCAGTCGACCGTCGACCGGTGTTCGGTACACGTTTCCGGCCGCGACCTCAACGGCGACAACAACGCGATCCGGCTGTTCCAGTGCGACCGCGTCGGCATCACCGGGTGTCGACTCCACAGCCGGTTTGCCAATGGCATTGCCGCCTGGAACACGACCAACAGTTCGGTTCGTCACTGCGTGATCTACGAGTGTTTCCATGGAATCACCGCAGCCGGTCATCCCTACGTTTCACACCTGGATGTCGATCACTGCACCATCTACGCCTCGAACCGCTACGGTGCTCTCCTTTCGGAATCCACCGGCCGGGTCCATCTGACCAATTCACTGGTTGTCCAGATGGGTTCGCTCCGGATTGCCGCGCTCAGCGGCCAGGGCCACGGCGACCACAACGGGCTCTGGCACTGTGCGGTCAATTACGGTCCCGGGTGGAATCACACCAGCGACGGCCGTCCCGGACCACACGATCTCCGGGTTGATCCCGGTTTCCTTTCCTGCGACCCCTCGCATCCCCTGTTCATGAGAATTTCCAGGGACTCGGCGGTGGCCCCCGCGGCAGCCGATGGAAGCCAACTGGGAGCATTCGCACCGGTCGACAAGCCTGCCGTCCCCGTGCTCGAGACGATCAACGTTCGTGATTTCGGAGCCCGGGGAGATGGTCGACACGACGACAGTCCGGCCATCCAGGCCGCCGTCGGCCTGGCACAGCGACGCGGTGGTGGCCGGGTTCTCGTACCTCCCTCAAGCCGGGTCTACTTGCTGGGCAGCACGATCCGTATCCGCAACCGTCACGTGACGTTGACCGGTCCGGGAGCCACTCTGAAACTGAAATCCGGAGCCGGTCGTATCCACCTGATTCACATCGGTGGTGATGGCCCGACACGCTCGATCGCCGAGCACATCGAAGTCTCGGGATTGACGCTGGACGGGAATTATCGCCAGCAACCGCAACAGCGTGCCGGTGGACTGCCCCGCTGTGTCTGGGTCGAGAACGCCTGCCACGTCACGCTCAGACAACTGAGAATTCGCGATGCCTGGTGCGGGGTCAGCTTTGCCACCCACACCCGCAGGGACTGGCCCAGGATGTCCGTGTCACCGACTGGGACCACGATGCCTTCGGCGCGTCGGGCTGGGGAATCAACGGGGGCTGCACCGACATCCGTTTTCTGGATTGTCGCGCAACCGACACGTCCCGTTGTGTCAAGGCGTGGGAAATCGAGGAGGGAGCCCAGCGGATTCTGCTGGAGGACTGCGTTGTCGAGAATCTCGGTGGAACCGGAACCGGCTACTACGTGCGGCACCATGCCTATCGTTGGCCGGTACTGGTTGACCGTGTGACCTTCAGACGCTGCCGTGTCTCCCGGGTCGCCGGCGACGGGTTTCGTGTGGCCACGGTTCCCGGTCCCTCCATCCGACCGGCCATCCGGACCCGCAACGTGCGGTTGCTGGATTGTCAATGCCTGGGCCGCACGACGATTGCCTGGGGCGTCGAAAACGTCCTGGTCGAAGGAGGCCGGTTCGACGGTCCGATGACCCTGGGGTTTGCCGCCGGTACGGACCCTCTCGAGGGCAACGGTCCCAAGGGGCCGGTCCGTTCGGTCACTCTCCGCAACGTCCACGTCGGCCAGCTGCTGATCAACGGTCAGCGAGGAAATCCCAACGGGACACTCGGCGACAAGGGGGCCGACGATTACGTCCCGACGATTCGGCTCGAGTCAGTCCGCTCGGATCGACCGACCCGGATCAGCGGCAAGGCCGCCCGGATCAGCGGCAAGGCACGAATCAAGTGAGCAACAATCCAAGGCCCCTGGCGACGCACGATCAGGGGGCAGGTTCCGCAGAGAACTTCAGCGAAAAGAGATCGGCATCGTGGATCACAAATCGCAGACGGATCGTCTTGCCGGCCAGGCGGCTGACATTCGACTGTTCTTTCCATTGCACCGGATAATCCAGCGCGTCCCCGAAGATCTCGGCTGATTCGGCCAGCGTGAACCCGGGGATGGGTCGGCCCCGGGAATCCTGGATTTCCACTCGGATCGAACCAGCCGTCGAAGTGGCCATGTTGATCGCCAGCGAGTCGCCGCGGAACCGGAACGGCCTGGTGATCAGTTCTCCCCCCTCCCGCGGTGCGAATACCGAGGCGAATCCGTCAATCCGCATCACGTAACGTCTCAGGCGGGATGTCTTTCCCGTGAAGTAACTCTCGGTCGCGTAGAGCGAAAGTTCCCGGGGAGAATCGTCCTCGGTCGAATCGGTTTCCACCACGTGCCAGGCCAGATAATTGTCCCCGTAGGCCCAGTTGTGGCGGGTCCGCAACCCCGGTCTCAGAAACGTCTCGTTCCAACGGTGAAACGTCAGCCCGTCGCGACTTGTCATCAACAGCGAGTCGGTGACAGCCGAGCCATAGCGACTGCTGGTCCTGGACCGCTGCTTCCTCTGTTTCAGCGACGGCAGCCGACGGGTCGCGTCCGACCAGCCCCGATCCACGTACCGGGCCGGGAAACCGATCAACAGGTGAGGTGCCCGGTAGTAGGGACGGATCTGGTTGGTATAAAGTTGCGCCACGGGTGCCCCGGGGTATTCCAGCCACGTTCGCTTGCCCCAGTGCACGAAATCGTCGGACGTCGCCATCTTGATTCCACGGATCTTGCCGTTGAAGTCCCGGATATAGCTGCGGTACTTGCCGATGTTGGGGTCCCAGAACGCGATGTTCTGCGTATCGAAGGCATGCCCGGTCATCACCGGCTTCCCATCGTTGTAGGGCGTCCAGCGGAGACCATCGGGCGACTTGAAGGCGTAAAGCCCGGCGGGACCGCTCCCGTAGCCGACCGCCTTGTACTCCTCGCCCTTGACCACCCGGGGGTTGGGATCCTTGAAGACCGACAAGTCGTGCCCCTGTTGTCCGTTGATCGTCGCCAGCACGATGCTGTTCTGCTTTGACCCATTGTGCTCGAAGAGTCCCAGGTTCGGCTTCTCCCAGTGGACGCCATCCTTGCTCTCGGCATAAGCGATATACAGGGGGTGCGACTGGTTGCCATCCGAGGGAATGTGCCAGGCATGGTAGTACATCCGGTACCGCCCGCCGCGGAAGTCCTTGTCGTAGAACACGGTGTGATAGTTGCCCCCGTTTCCCTCCCAGGAGGCGTCGTGCACGATCGCGATCTCTCGACGCTGGGGATGATGCAATCTGTGACTGGCGCGACCAACCATCCGATCGACCAGGAAGTGATCAATCATCAGTTCGCGTCGCGAACCGATGTCCAGCACCTCCGCGTCGGGTTCGGCGGCGGTGGCGGCCCCCGTTGATACCAGCAACCACACGACCAGGCAGACCAGCGGGCCGAACGTGATCAGACGGTCGGTGACCCGCCGCCGACGACTTGTTTCCATCGCGTTTGCCATGACGAATCACCCTCCAGGTCTGATCCCGGCCTCGGACCGAAAACGGTTTCCGACCAGCGACCGTTCCGGTGATCGCAACAGCGGTCCCGGTGGTCTCCGTTTCTCTGATGCGGCAAGCCCCGGTCAGGGAGCCGCCGTGACCGCTTGCTTGACCGGCAGCACGCCACACTTGCTCAACGCGATCAACGGAAAACAACTGCCACTGTAGGTGATGAAGTGGTAGCTGTCGGTGTTCAACGAGCGTGTCCACCAGCGGCCGGACTGCCGCTGGTTGTTCAGCAGCCACTTGACCCCCTTGGCGATCCGCTTGTCTTTGGCCGGCACACCGGCATCCCGTAACACGAGAATCGCCAATCCGGTCTGGTGCCCGTCACTGGGCGGGTTCTTGAACTCCGGTTCGGCCCGCAACTTCTTCGCCCGGTTGCCGTTGCCCCACGCTTCCGGCTGGGCAAACGACCGGATCGACCAGCCACCGTCGGACTGCTGGTGCTTCCAGATGCTGGCAACGAGATCCTGCTTGAGCTTGGCGTCGATCAAGCCGGGCATCCGGGTCGACGTCCACAGCAGCAGCAGCTTGCCGTAGTCGTGTGGCGGCTTGGCCGTCCTCAGGTAGCCCCTGGTCTTCTCGACACGGGCCTGCAGGTCCTTGTCCTTGAGATTCTCGAGCCATCCCGGTGCGGCCATGATGGCCATGGCGGCGACAGTCGTCCCCTGGTAGGCGCTGGATTCGAACGGGGGCCAGCACTGGGTATTGGAGAACGATCCGTCGTCGGACTGCAACTTCAGCAGCAGCCGCAGGGCCTGGTCGGTCTCGGGAGAGAGTTTTCTGGTGACATGACGGTCCCACTCGGCAAGACCACCGGCCAGGTAGGCCACCTGGGTCGGACGGATTCCGGTCCGGAGACTCTCGACGGGCTGGGCCACCATCTTGGCCAGGTCAGCAACAAGAAACTTGCGGGTCCCGGCCTTGGGCTTGCCCAGAAACGGCGTCAACGCGGGTCGCATCACGCCGTAGATCCCGTTGGTGTGACAAGCGACACAGTTGCGCTTTTTCCACCAGAGCTGGTTGCCCTGCTCGATGTACTCGACGGCCTTCGAGAGCGAGAATTTCGGCAGCGTCGGTTCGGCAGCAGTCGCGGCGGTGATCGTCGTCTTTTCGAATTCGTACTGGGGGGCCGGCTTCTTGGCTTTCTTCTGTGCCTGGCAGGCGTCGATCCCGACCAATCCCACCACCAGCAAGGCAACCAACGCAACCCCTCTCACCGTCATCCCACACCTGTCGGTCATCGTGACTCACTCCAACGAGGAATTTTTCTTGCCGAGACTTGCTCTCGACTGGATCGTCACTGATCCTACCGACTGGCCTGTGGGAATTCCAACAAAACCAATCGACAGGCTTCCCAACCAGTCACCACGTTTTTCTTGTCCAAGTGTGACGGCAACACCGAGAGGTTTGACATGGCGATGGCAACATTCGGCGCGGGATGTTTCTGGGGCGTCGAAGTCGCGTTCCGACAGGTGGCCGGGGTCCGCGAAACGGCAGTCGGCTATCTCGGCGGCTCACTCGAAAACCCGACCTACCAGGACGTCTGCACGGGAACCACCGGCCATGCCGAGGTGGTCCAGGTGGAGTACGATCCCGAGTCGGTCGATTTCGGAACCCTGCTCGAGGTGTTCTGGAAGTGCCACGATCCGACCACTCTCAATCGCCAGGGCCCCGACACCGGCACGCAGTACCGTTCGGCGATCTTCTTTCACTCCGACGAGCAGCAGGCCACCGCCGAAGCGTCGTTGACCGAGAACCAGGACCGCGTGTCACAACCGATCGTCACCGAGATCACGGCGACCTCGACGTTTTTTCACGCCGAGGAATACCATCAGCGGTATCTCGAGAAACGTGGCCTGGACAGTTGCCATCTCTAGCCCGCAGCCGCCGCAGCCGCCCTGGCCGCCGAAACATCGGTCACGATCTTCAATGCCCGTGGTGACTTCAGGACACGATAGGTCGCCAGGGGGTGCCGCAACGCGTCGGCCGCCGCGGATTTGCCGATCGCCTCGGCTGTCGGCGACACGGGGTTGATGATCGACAACGGTCGAGGTGCCAGCAGCGACATCACCTGGGGCAGATCGCCGATCGTCTGCAGGCTTCCGGGCAACAGGATCCCCATCGCTCCTTCCGCGAAGGGGCGGTCCGAAACGACCGACACCGGCGCCCCGACGGTCACGACCCGCTGCACCCGGGGTTCGACGGCCGCGGTGGTCACTGCCACCGCGCCGGCGCTGCCCAGGCCCATCAACGACAGAGGGGGCAATTTCCCACCGTAGATGCGTTTGCCCAACACATCCACAAATCGTCTCAGGTCGGTGACCCACTGTGTCATCAATGGACGACCGATCCACATCGCCCACTGGCTGGCGTTATGATCGATCGCCCGGCGAACCCGGTTGCCCCGGGGAGCGGATTCACCGGTTGCCCGCAACGTCAGTGTGGCGATGTCCCAACCGGCTGACTGCAGGGCCGCATGCGTGGCGGACTCCGTTGCCGATTTCAGCCCGGCCAGGTCCACCAGCAGGGCGAGTTTCTTTGGCTGGCCGGCCCCCTTCCGCCATCGCCCGGTCAGCCGCACTCCCTGTTCAGCCTCGAATTCCAGGCCGGTCAATTCTTCCTGTTTCCGGATCACCGTCGGCGACGCTTCACGATTGGATTGTTTCGGCCGGCGACACAGCCGCTGCAGGTGGGCCACCCGCCACTCGACCTCCGCTTCCCAGTGCTCGGCGTGCACGGGCACGACCTGTTTCTTCAACTGCGAAACGGCGACCTGGCGGGCAAATTGCGGCAACGTGATGTGGGTTTTCGGACGAGTCTTTCCGGGCCAGACGCGGATCGACTCGCGGTCGACAGTCGTCAGTTTCGGCTCGGCAATCGGTGCCCCGTCGCCCTGCCCCTTCAGGTGCCGGGTCATCCAGCCGTACATCGCCTCCCGCATCGGCTTGTTGTAGTCGTGGCCGGACTCGACTGTCACGTGGCGAATCGCATCACCTCGATCGTAGAGATCAAACACTCGCTGCGCGGCGGTCATCGACTTGCGTGCTTCGGCCACCGAGAACTGAATCGCGTCCCGGGTCGCGTTGATCGCCATCAGCCCACGAGGCGCCACCAGCCCCAGCACCTGCCACAACTCGGTGAAGGTCAGGGCTCCTGGTACGAGCTCGCACATGCAACACGCGGCTCCCAGGTAGGCCTGGTAGTTTCCGACCGAGCAGACCGGGACCACGCATTTCAGGCGATCGTCGAGTGCCCCGACGTAAATCGTCTGGTTACCGCCTCCGGAGGTTCCCGTGACCCCGATCCGGCCGGGATCAACGTCGGGACGTGTCTGCAGGTAATCGACCGCCCGCATGTTGTCCCACACCTGCAGGCCGGCCAGCAGTGTCCCCGTCGGCCACAACGTGGCAGCGACCATCTCTCCGTGATACTCGCCCAGCGGGGGCTGCAGTCCCCGTTCGCCGGCCCCGAAGGCGTCGACCGAGAGCACGACAAACCCGAGCCTGGCCAGGCCGATGCAACGGGCCTGGACAACCGGGTCCTGTTTGGCTCCGCTCCAGTGCCCGTGGACACACAGCACCGCCGGATGTCGCCCCCCGGTTGCGGGCACATACGCGTTGGCCGGCATCTCGATCGGCCCCTCCGACGTTGCCCGGGTTCCCAGCACCAGGTGCTCGATCGTGTAGCCGTCCCGCTGCTGCTGTCTCGACTTGCGAACCGACACCGGGGCGGGCTTGTCCGTCGAGAGCCCCAGCGCCTGGACCAGGTTCGACCGGGTCCTGGCCCGCAGTTGCTGCCACTGCTCGACCGACGACGGCACCAGCTCGCCGCGCCGCAGTTCCCGGGCCGAACGGCGAATGAACTCGAGAAAGTCAGTTGAACGGGGAGATTCAGTTCGTGTCATGGCGAGGGTTCCGACCGCGAGATGAAGTTCGGCGGACGGTCATCACTAGATGCCTGTCCGCGTGAAGACATATTCGACCGCCGAGGACATGCCGGCGTCAAACCGATAGCCCTCGAGATCAAATTCCCTGAGATCCTCGACCCGGACCAACCGCTGACCGATGACAAACGACGCCATCAATCCACGGGCCTTCTTGGCCAACGCGGCAATCGTCCGCAGTTCGCCATCGCGTTCTTCCTTGAACGACACGGTCAGGACCTCTGCGGCAAGATGCTCCGGAACAATGGCCTTGAAGTACTCCTTCGACGCCAGGTTGATCAACACGCCACCGGCCTGTTCGAGTTGTTTCTTCAGCAAGCCGGTGATGCGTTCCTTCCAAAAATCGTGAAGTGTTCGTCCCCGTGACGTTTCCAGCTTCATCGCCATTTCCAGGCGATAGGGCTGAATCAGGTCAAGCGGCCGCAGCACGCCGTAGAGTCCCGAGAGAATCCTGAGTGTCTCCTGGGCGAAGACGAAGTCATCGTCTGAGAACTCACATGCGGCGAGCCCGACGTAGGCATTCCCGCGATAGGCGAGCACGGCTGGCCGGGAATTGCCGGGAGAACACCGGCGTTGCCAGTTGGCGTACTGGTCGCAGGTTGCCTGGGCCAGGGCCGGGCTCAGTTTCATCCGCCGGGTAAGTTCGTCCGTCGAGAATTCTCGCAGGATCTTGACCAACTCGGCCGCCTCGTCGAGACAGGCCGGTGTGGAGCGTCGCCGTGTCGACGGATCCGTCTCGAAATCCAGTGTCTTGGCGGGCGAGAGAATCATCAACATTCGGCCGAATCCTTCCTGGCGACTGGGCAAAGCGATTGACACCAANCGTTGTCAGCAAGATNCGCTGCTGACATCCTCTGCCGACTGATCATCGCAGGCCGTCANGCGTCCCCGGAATGTCGCCTAGGCAAACAATCCGTCGATCACCTTTCCGTCGGAAAGCTTCGTCGGACGGGGCAAGCGAGGCAGGAAGGTGGTTTCGGCGTCAATTCCCAGGGCGTGGTAGATCGAGGCCCCGAAATCAGCGGGAGACCAGGCCCGGGTCGACGGTGCGGCTCCGTTTCTGTCGGTCGCCCCGATCACGACACCTCCTTTGACCCCGGCCCCGGCCAGCAACACGTTGCCGGCCCTTGGATAGTGATCGCGTCCGGCGGTCTTGTTGATCTTCGGGGTCCGGCCAAACTCGCCCATCGCCACGACAAGCGTGGTGTCCAGCAGGCCGCGTTCCTCGAGGTCGGTCAGCAGCGAGGTCAGGGACATGTCCAGTTGCGGCAGGTTGCCCGGCCCCTTGTAGTTGTGCCAGGTACTCTTCTTGGGAACCGCCGCCGGACGTGACGCGAACGACATCATCGAATCAAACAGCCAGCCGTGGTTGTCCCAGGTCCCGTTGGTCTTGCCCTTGCCGAAAAGGCCACCCTGGACGGCGTGATTGACCGTCACGAACCGCGCACCGGCCTCGATCATACGACGAGCCAGCAAGGCCCGCTGGCCATAGATGTTCAACCCGTATTTCTGCCGAATCGCCAGGGGTTCTTCTTCGAGATTGGCTGCCCGCTGGATGGCTCCGCTGGTCAGCGTCGTCACCGCCTCTTGATACAGGTCGTCGTGGACCGTCAACGAGGTGCTGCTTTCGGCGGCCAACCGGCCAAGATTGTCGATCTGGTCGAGCAGGCTGCGACGGGTCTCGAAACGATCGCGGGGAAGACGCAACCCGTCGATCTTGAAGTCTCGCGAATTGGGGTCACCGCCGATGTCGAAGGCCGCATAGGCCGGTCCCAGGAACCCGGTCGGCGACGTGTAGCGGGCTGCAACCGGCACGCCGACATAGGACGGAATGCCCGGCCGTCGGCCGCCCAGCAGCGTGCTCGCGATGCAGCCGAAGTTGGGATAAAACTGCTGCCCGCTGACCCGCGGCGAAACACCACTCATGACATGCTTGGACGCATCTCCGTGACTCCCGCTGTTGCCCTTCCACGAGCGAACGATCGCCACCTTGTCCATCATCTGCGCCAGCAGTGGCATCTTCTCGGTGATGAACGTACCCGGCACGTTGGTCGACTGTGGATTCCACAGGCCACGGATTCCCACCGGCGCGTCGGGCTTGGGGTCCCACGATTCGAAATGACTGATTCCACCGGCCAGGAACAGGAAGAGGCACGAGTACTCGCGACGATCCGGGAGAACCTGTCCGGCACGGGCCGCGGCAAGATAAGACGGCAGCGAGAGACCGAAGAGGCCGGTCCCCACCTGCAACGCCGCCCGTCGGTCGAGATGCTCAGCCATCATGGCGTCATCGTGCCCCATCGAATCGGTCTCCGGTTCATCGATCGCGACTACTGAGAACAGATTAACCATCAAGACCCCCCTTCGACAACCGGAATCGGCGTCGCCGGATTCCTTGAGGCACCGGGTTGTTGGTAGTATGGGCCGCCCCCTGCCAACAATCGCACTCACAGGAATTTATCGTCTGCAGATGGGCCGAATCACTCACTTTGTTTCAGCGAGTCATCACATGCAAATCTCTTTTACCCGCTCACTGCTGCTGCTGCTGCTGACACTGACGATCCCGGCCCGGGCTGACGGCCCGTTTCCGCCCCACAAGGTGGTCGCCAATGTCTATTACGTCGGCAGCAACGACCTGGCGATCTACCTGGTAACAACGCCCAAGGGTCACATGCTGATCAACACGGGTTTCGCAGAAACCGTCCCGCTGATCCGGGCCTCGGTCCAGGCCCTGGGATTCAAGATGAGCGACATCAAGATCATCCTGGCCAGCCACGCGCATTCCGACCACGTCGCCGGCCACGCACGGGCCCGCGAACTGACCGGCGCCAAGGTGTACGTCATGACCGGTGACGAGAAGGTGATCTCGCAGGGCGGCAAGGGACAGTACCTTTATACCGACAGCCGCTGGACCCCCTGCCCCGTCGACAAGATCCTCAAGGACGGCCAGAAAGTGAAACTGGGCGGCACAACACTGATCGCCCGTCGAACTCCCGGCCATACCCGTGGTTGCACAACCTGGGTCACAACGGTCAAGGACAAGGGCACATCACGGCAGGTGGTTGTCGTCGGCAGCCCAAACGTCAACCCGGGTTTCCAACTGGTCAAGAACACGTCGTACCCGGAAATCGCCGGAGACTTTGCCACGACATTCCGGATCCTGAAGTCCCTCAAGTGCGACTACTTCCTCGGTGCTCATGGCAACTACTACGGCATGCACGCGAAATACGAACAATTCAAGAAAGGCGCCAGGACCAGTCCTTTCATCGACCCGGCCGGATATCGCAACTACATCGAGCTCAAGGAAAAAGCCTATATCGAGAAACTCGCCGCACAGAAGAAGGCTGCCAGGTAATCAGCCTGTGGCGACGTCGACACATCGGCAGCTCCAAATGTGATTTCGGGAGGAACCGCGATCGGCTATACTGCCGATACGGAGAGTGGACACGTTTGACAGACCGCGTGGTAGTGAAGCTGATGCACAAGAATTCGGTCGATTGCCAGGGGCCATTGGCCCGCCGCGAATTCATGCAGGTCGGTGCGTTGGCGCTGGGCGGGCTGACGTTGTCACAGGTAATGGCCGGTCGTGCAGCCTCCGGAAACCGTTCAAAGCGAACATCCGTCATCATGCTCTATCAGCATGGTGGGGCCTCCCAGTTCGAGACCTACGACCTCAAGCCCGACGCGCCCACGGCGATCAGGAGCCAGTTTGCACCGATCGCGACGAAGGTCCCGGGGATGGATCTCTGCGAGCACTTTCCGCTACAGGCAGCACTGGCCGACAAGCTCTCGATCGTACGTTCCCTGCATCACGACATGAGCAGCCACAGCGACGGTGGCATCATCGTGCTGACCGGCAAGCGACCGCTCGTGGCCGATCCGACGTCGCAATCCAAGAGCGACCATCCGGACTTCGGGTCGGTGGCCAGCAAGTCCCTGGGTCCCGGTCCCAACGTGATGCCGCCCTACGTGGCCCTGCCGCGGAAGCCCTACATGACCCGGCCCGCCTATCTCGGCCTGCACCACGGGGCCTTCGAGGTGGGCGACCCCAGTGCCAAGGGTTTTCGGGCCCCTCATGCCGGTCTGGCCGTCGGCCAGGACGGCAAGAAGTTGGCCGACCGCCGATCACTGCTCAAACAACTCGATCGGATCCGCCACACCGCGGATCTTCGCGGCAACCTCGCCGGGACCGATGAATTTCGTGACCTGGCCTTCGAGATGCTGACCAGTCCCGAATCCGCCCGGGCCTTTGACATCTCCAGCGAACCCGACACGCTCCGCGACCGGTACGGCCGCAACCTGTGGGGCCAGTCATGCCTGCTGGCCCGCCGGTTGGCACAGGCCGGCAGCGCGGTGATCAACATCTACTTCAACACGCCCAGGACCGGTCCCGAGTTCACCAACTGGGATGATCATCCAGGCAATGCCGGCCGAGAAGGCCACTTCGCCAAATTCATGAAGATCCGATTGCCCTACATGGACCAGGCCCTGGGCACGCTGATTGACGACATTTTCGAGAAGGGTCTCCAGGAACAGATCCTGGTCGTCGTCGTCGGAGAGTTCGGACGGACACCGGTGATGCGGTATGGGGTTCCCAATCGCTCCTACGGTCGTGACCACTGGCCCCAGGCGTATTCGGCCCTGCTGGCCGGCGGCACGCTGAGGATGGGACAGGTCGTCGGTGCAACCAACAGCAAGTCGGAGTACCCGACACAGAGTCCCTACAGGCCCCAGGACCTGCTGGCGACGGTTTACCGGCACCTGGGCATCGACCACGCCCAGGCCTTCAGCGACTTCCAGGGCCGACCCGTCCACATCCTGGGCGATGCCCGACCGATTGCCGAGTTGATTTGATCCTCCGCGGGCCACGATCGTGATCTTCCCCCGCTGCACCTGGAACCACCCGATCCTGAAGCCGGGGTTCCTCCGACTGCTGCCGGTCGTGATCGCATTCACTCTTTCGCTGCCACAACCCCTGCGGGCCGTCGAGATCCCGTACCCGTTCGTCAGCGGGTTCGAACGATTTGTCCGTCCCGGTGATCTGTCGATCGAACGGGGCGGCCGGTTACTGATCGGTGAACTGGGTTGCGGGGCTTGCCATCTTTCCCGACCAGGTCAATCCGCACCCAAACCCGGACCGCGACTCGATGCCGCCGGCAGACGACTCCAACACCGCTGGCTGGCACGTTACCTGGCCGACCCGGCAGCGACCGATCCGGGGACCACGATGCCCGACGTGCTCCACGGGCTGAAGGCCAACGAGAAGGTCCCGACCATCGAGGCTCTGGTCGCTTTCCTGTCGACCCGCCGTGAGGCTTTCCCGCCATTGAAATCGACCGCATCCAAGCCGATCGCTCCCCGGTTCTGGGACAAGGGGGATCGAGAACGTGGCCGGGTGCTGTTTCACCAGGTCGGTTGCGTCGCCTGCCATGAACCAGCGAGCGATTACCGGACCACGCCCAAGCCGGCCTCGGAACTGGAGAAACTGCTGCGACAGCTCGACCCCGAGGAACTCAAGGAACTCGGCCTCGACGCCGCCGCCCGCCCGTTCGCATCGGTTCCTCACGGCGACCTTCCTGCCAAGTTCCCCCGCGAGGCACTCGCCCATTTCCTGCTCAATCCTGAAAGCGTGCGTCCTGCCGGTCGGATGCCGAGTCTGAAACTCGATCCGGCCGAGTCGGCCGACCTGGTCGCTTATCTCCGGCCGGCCTCTCCCTCCCCAGCGGCACCGGCCCCGCCCGCTCGTGAACTGGTCGAACGGGGCCGTGGACTGTTTGTCAGCCTGCAGTGTGCCAACTGTCATTCCGGCGGCGTTGGCATCAAGGCCACTCGTTTTGCTCGGCGGTTCGAGCAGTTGAATCCCAAGGCCATCGGTTCTTGCCTGGGCAACCCGTCGGACCGGCAGCCTCGTTACCGGATCGACAAGTTCCAGCGCAAGGCACTGACGGCGGCGATGCTCAAGCCGGCCCTGCCGGTGGCGGTGTCACTCGAGCAAGACTTCCTGACGATGAACTGCTACGCCTGTCACGTCCGCAACAGGAAAGGCGGTGTCGGCCCGCGTCGCCGGGTGTATTTCGAGACAGCCGGTCACGTTGACCTGGGCGACGAGGGAAGATTGCCGCCCCCGCTGGATGGCGTCGGCCGCAAGCTGAAAACCGGCTGGTTGTCCAAGGTCCTGGACGGAACCGGCGACGTCCGGCCGTACATGCTTGCCCGCATGCCGCGATTTCCCGCGCACACCGGCGTCGCGATCCCCAAGAAATTGCTGTCAGCCGACCGAAAGACCGTAACAACGGTTGCCGGGATCTTCGGAAACCTCAAGAACCTGCCTGCTGCCGGACGGACGCTGACCGACCGTGGTTGTGTTCAATGCCATCCGATTCGCGGCGAACGACTGCCGGGCGTAGTCGGCATCGATCTGGCCGGGACCACCGAACGGATTCAGCCCGACTGGATGCGCGAGTTTCTGTTCGATCCCGCCGGCCGAAAGACACGCACACGGATGCCGACGTTCTTCCCCAAGGGAAAAAGTAATAGCCCCGACGTTCTCCAAGGCAATGTCGACCGCCAACTCGCCGCGCTCTGGGCCTACATGGCCGACATCGGTCGCCAACCGTTGCCCGAAAAGATCGTACGAAACCGGGTCGACAACTACGAACTGGTGCCCAAGAAGCGGCCCCTGCTGTTGCGGACATTCATGCAGCAGGTCGGTCAGCACGCGATTGCCGTGGGCTTCCCTGAGAAAATCCACTTCGCCTTCGATGCCCGGGGAGGGACAATCGTTCAGGCGTGGCGAGGCCGGTTCCTGGATGCCCACGCCACCTGGTTCAACCGGTTCATCCCGCCCGCAGCTCCCCTGGGCGTGGACATCATCGGCTTGCCCGGCGGGCTGATCGTCTCGCCGCTGCAAAACGGCGGCGATCCCTGGCCGACCGCCGACGCGCCCGCAACACTCTACCGCTTTCGCGGGTTCCGCCTCGACAAGGCCGGCGTACCGACCTTTCTCTACTCCGTTGGCGACCTGCAGATCCAGGATCGGCTCGAGCCGCAACGAAACCGGGGCCTGCGTCGTCGGCTGACAATCACCACCGCGGCAGCAGCCGATCCGGATCGTCCGACCGCCTGGGTCCGCGCCCACCTGGGCAAGACACTCAAGCCCCGTGGCCGACGAGAATACGTCAACGAGGCAGGTCTCGCCGTGAGCATCCCCGGTGACCTCACCGGCGCGGCACGTCTCCTCAACGACAAGCAGCAGTCGGAATGGCGTATCCCACTGGTGATCACACGATCCAAGACACTGGAGATCGTGTACCGATGGTAATCACCCGGCTCATCCGCAATCTCGTCGCATCCACCGCGGTGTTGGCAACGCTGGCAACTTCCTCGCGTGCCGCCGACGAACGCGACTATTACCGCCTGGTCAGCATCATCACTTCGAAGGCCCCGACCGGCTCTCGGGCAAAATTCTGGAAGCCGCCACCAAAGGACCTGGTTCTCGAGGTCAGCGGCATGGCCGTACTCGATGACAAGCGATTGGCCGTAACGATCCGCAAGGGCGAAGTCTGGTTCCTGGGCGGCGTCTACGACGATCCGCCCGGCAGCCTCACTTACAAGCGGTTTGCCCACGCACTGCATGAACCGCTGGGGCTGCTCAAACACGGCGACGGGTTCTATACGGCTCAGCGAACCGAGCTGACCAAGCTCAGAGACATCGACGGTGACGATGTTGCCGACGAGTACCTGAGCATCGCCAACGGCTGGGGCGTGACCGGCAATTACCACGAGTATGCCTATGGCCCGAAACTCGGCCGCGACGGCAACCTCTGGCTGACACTCAACATCGGCATGGGATTCAAGGGGGACCAGCGGACCCGGATGGTCCGCAACAAGGGCCTGGGCGTCGCCCAGGCCCGCTGGCGAGGCTGGGGAGTAAAAATCACGCCGCAAGGAAAGCTGATCCCCGTGTGTGCCGGCATGCGTTCACCAAGCGGACTGGGAGCCAACCGTGCCGGCGACATGTTTTACACCGATCAACAGGGCAACTGGGTTGGCACCAACTCGTTGCACCACATGCGAAGCGGGGCGTTTTTCCACCATCCCGAGGCACTGGCCTCGATGGATCTGCCGGGGTCGCCGTTGAGAAACATCACCGAAATTCCCAATGGCCTTCCCTTCCCTGAAGCCGCGCGCCGATTGCCGGCGTTGAAGCCTCCCGCCGTCTGGTTCCCCTACAAGAAGGTTGGGCAATCTGCGACCGACATCGTCCTGGACAACAGCCGTGGACGTTTCGGCCCCTTTGATGGCCAGTTGTTCGTCGGGGAATTCACCCTGGCATCGATCAGCCGCGTCTTCCTCGAGAAGATCGACGGGCAATACCAGGGCGCCTGTTTCCCGTTCCGGGAGGGGATGGCATCGGCGGTGATTCGACTGGCCCAGGGAACCGACGGAAGCCTGTTTGCCGGCTTGAGCAACCGTGGCTGGAGCAGTCTCGGCACGGCCTCTTACGGCCTGCAGCGATTGGTCTGGAGCGGGAAGATGCCGTTCGAAATCAAGGAACTGCGGGCCCGGCCCGATGGGTTTGAACTGGTGCTGACCAAGCCGGTCGATTCGTCCACGGCCGCCGACACATCGTCGTTTGCGGTCAACAGCTACACCTACACCTACCACGCAACCTACGGCAGTAACGAGATCCTGAAGAAAGACCTGGTGATTCAGTCGGCAACCGTCTCGGCCGACGGGTACCGGATCCGGCTCAAGATCGATGGATTGCGGCAGATGTACGTCCACGAGATCCATGCGCCGGGTCTGCGGAGCCGCGACGGCCTGCCGTTGCTGCACCCGGCGGGTTACTACACGCTCAACCGGATCCCCCGAGCCCGATAAACTGTCCCTGACGAGTCAGATGCTCATGACAACCCGCCCCCTGCCGATGATTGCCCTGCTCTGCCTCGCCGGGTTGTCCGGAGCGGCAGTACAGGCTGCGGAACGTCCGAATATTCTCTTCTGCATCGCTGACGACTGGGGCTGGCCCGATGCCGGAATCTACGGGAACCGCGTCATCAAGACACCGGCCTTCGACCGCCTGGCCCGCGAGGGCGTTTTGTTCGAGAACGCCTTTGTCAGTTCGCCCTCCTGTACGCCGTCGCGCAACGCGTTGTTGACCGGCCAGTATCACTGGCGTCTTGAACACGGCGGCAACCTCTGGAGCACGCTGCACCCGAAATTCCCCGTGTTCCCACTGCTGTTGCGAGATGCGGGTTATGCGATCGGGCACTGGCGCAAGGCGTGGGGACCCGGCAACTTTCGCGCCCTGGGTCGCCAGGAAGACCCGGTCGGGCCTTCGTATCGCGGCTTCAAAGATTTCCTTGCCAAGCGACCGGGGAAGCAGCCGTTTTGTTTCTGGCTGGGCGCTTTCGATCCTCATCGACCCTACAAGCCCGGCAGCGGCGCGGGCTCCGGTATTCCCGTCGACACGATCGTTCCCCCGGCCGACCTGCCCAACCATCCCACGATTCGCAATGACATTGCCGATTACTATTTCGAAGTTCAACGGTTCGACCGGGATGTCGCCGAGGCGATCGGGTTGCTCGAGGTCTCCGGGGAACTGGAGAACACGATCATCGTGATGACCGGTGATCACGGCATGCCCTTCCCTCGCCACAAGTGCCATCTCTACGATTCGGGAACGCATGTCCCGCTGGCGATCCGCTGGGGCCGATCGGCCAAGGCCGGCCGCCGCGTCACCGACTTCGTCTCCCTGGCCGACCTGGCCCCCACGTTTCTCGATGTCGCCGGCGTCGCGATCCCCCAGCAAATGACCGCCCGGTCGATCGTGCCCCTGCTGAGATCAGGCAAGAGTGGCCGGATCAATCCCCGCCGTGACCATGTGCTCACCGGCCGTGAGCGGCACACCGTCGCCCAGGATCCTCCCAGCACGGGAGGCTATCCCATGCGGGCCATTCGAACCGATGGTTTTCTCTACATCCGCAACTTCGCCGTTGACCGCTGGCCCACGGGAGGACCGGCCCGCAACTACCGCGACTGCGACGGTGGACCATCAAAGACGTTTCTGCTCAAGAACAGAGACAAGCCGGCGATTCGGCCGTTCTTCGAGATGGCCTTCGCCAAGCGGCCCGCCGAGGAACTTTACGACCTCCAGAACGACCCGCACCAGTTGAAGAACGTCGCGGCACAGGCCGGATTCTCCGACATCCGATCACGACTCAGTCGCCGGTTGCTCACCGCCCTCAAGGCATCCCGTGACCCGCGGGTGACCAGCGGCGGAGAAAACTTCGACCGCTACCCGTACCTCGGCCGGACCTCACCCCGCAAGACCAAGCGTAAGAGCAAACGCAAGAAAAAGCGGCCCTGAGGCAGTGACGCTACCGGCCGGTGGTCCGCCTGAGACAATACAACGATTCCTGCCGTTTGCCTTCGACCATGTCGGCGACACGCAAGAAGATCTCGCCACCACAGATCGTCGGAGAGGCGAAGACGATCGTGCCCAGCTGATTCTTCGCGACCAGCTGAAAGCCCTTCGGCGAAGCCTGGTAGACCCACGCCGTTCCGAGTTCGTTGATGGCGTAGATCTTGCCGTCGACCAGCGTGGGCGAGGCGCTGATGGGTGCCCGCAGGCGATGACGCCAGACCTCTTTACCAGTCCCGGCCTGCCAGCACAGGGCAAACCCCCGGTCGTTGAGAGCGTAGACATGGCCATCATGGACCAGCATCGACTGCTCGTGGATCCGGTGAGTGTTCTTCCAGACAACCTCACCTGAACCGTCGGCCCGCACCCCCGCCGTGCTGCCCTCGGGAAACCCACCGGCGGCAAACACCATCTCACCCGCCCAGACGGGCGTTCCGGAGGTCTGCATCGAGAGAGCCGGTGATTTCCAGAGCAGCTTGCCATTGGCCGGATCGTAGCCGGCGACCATCTTCAAGCCCCCGATCAATACCTGGTCCCGACCGGCCACGCGGCCGACGATCGGTGAAGCGTAATTTGACATCGCGGGACGCTGCGTCGACCAGATCGTCTTGCCATTGTCGCGATCCAACGCCATGACGGTACTGCCGGTTTCGCAATCACAGGCGATGATCACCGTGTCCCCCCAGAGAACCGGTGAAGCCGCGTAACCATTGGAGTACTTCTTCTCCAGGAATGGCGAAGCGGTCTTCTTCCAGATCGTCTTGCCGTCGAGATCCAGCACGGTCAGCTGGACGGCATCGTTGTTGCAGAACAGGACAAACAACCGCCCCCGGTCACTGGCGATCGTGCTGGTGGCGTGCGTGTTCTTCGGATTGACCTTCTTGGTCAGGTTGCCGCGATTGAGTTCCCGGTTCCAGAGCAGCTTGCCGGTCTTGCGATCGAAGCAAAGCACCGACTGCGTCAGCAGGGTCTCGTCGGCCGTCTGCAGAAAAACACGGCCACCGACGACAATCGGCGTGGAATGCCCACGGCCGGGAACCGCGGTCTTCCAGGCGACGTTTTTCGTCTCGCTCCACTCGACCGGTACCCGCTGGCCCGACTCGGCCACGCCGTTGAAATTCGGACCCCGCCACCAGGGCCAATCACCTGAAGCGGCCTTGGGAACCTGGCCGGAAACCGTCGTGACCCCCAGGCAGATCGCCAGCAACCATCCACCCAAAACCTCCCCCTGTCTCATCAGACCGCTCCATCCATCCGCCGGGACCCTGGAATCCAACCGGCCGATTGTAGCCGGAACGACCCATCGAGTTCCTGCCCGACGGATGGCGAGAATGGCCAACCCGTGTCTCAGCGAGAACTTCTGCCGCGGCCGACCACCTGTCCCGTGCGATTATAGATCGTGGTCCGTCCGCCCGTCGTGCGACTGTAACCGGTCCGGCGACCACTGCGGTCATGGAAAGTCGTCCGGTTTCCAGACACACGACTGGTCCCGGTTCGTCGACCGCTGCGATCATAAAACGTCGTTCGCTGACCGGATGTGACACTGCGGCCAACCGTCCGGCCGCTGCGATCGGTCACCGTCGAACGGTTTCCCTGTTTGCGAACGGTGGCGGTCGAGCGCCCCGATCGATCCGTGAACCGGGTCCGGTTCCCCGAGGTCCGGCTGCGAGCGACCGTTCGTCCCGATCGATCCGTGAAGGTTGTTCGCGATGGCGACTTCGAACCCACACCACGTTGCCACCAGGAGGGAGGAATTGCTCCCTGGACCGGCAGTCCCGTCAACTCCAGAGCAACCGCGCACAAGACACCAAGACTCACCATTTTCCACATCATTTCACTCCTTCGTCGTCTGTAGGAAATTCCACTTGCTCCAGGATCGCATTTCACGTTCCGGATCCGGAAAAACCGATCGACAGCGAAAATCCCGACCTCAAAGAGAGCGACTTTCCCTGGTCCTGTCATCAGATCATCGACGACTGTCATCCTAATGAGCACATTCGACAGGCCTGACTGGCGTCGGCACGCTGTGCACGCGGGAAACCGCAATTCTGGTTTGCCGGTGTGATAAGATGACGCGATGCCTGTCCGTGACCGTCCGCCGCATTGGACTCTGTGTCGCCTTCGCCTGATCCCGGTCGCCGCTTGCCTGCTGGTCCTGCAGGCAACGACGCTGCTACTGGCCGACGACACGACCCTGCTCAAGCGTCGTTATGACGAGACCTGCTTCCTGGTCACGCACAATGCGATGTCCAATCGTGCCCAGGGCTGGCTGTTCCCTAATCAGAATTTCGGACTGAGTCGTCAACTCAAGGACGGGGTCCGGGGGCTGATGCTTGATGTGCACCTGGTCGACGGTCGTCCGTTCCTGGTCCACGGCAAGCCCTTCCTGGGCAAGCGGCCGCTGGTCGACGGTCTCAAGGAGATCGGGAAGTTCCTGAATTCCTCGCCGCAGGCTGTCATCACGATCGTCTTCGAATCCTACGTGGACGGAAAGATGATACAGCACGCGTTCCGGTCGGCTGGCTTACTCGAAAGCCTTCATCACCAGCGTGCCGCCGAGCCGTGGCCGAGGCTGCAGCAGATGATCACGGCCAACCGACGCCTGGTGGTTTTCACCGATCGCGACGGTGGCCAGTGGCCGGGTTACCACGACGTCTGGAAGTTCTGCTGGGAAACTCATTTCTCGATTCGCCGGGCCGAGGAATTCAGCTTCCGCCGCAATCGCGGCCGTTCCTCGAACGGGCTGCTGATCCTCAACCACTTTCTGACCCGGACCTTCGGCAGCGCCACGCTGGCCGGGCAGGCCAACACCGAGGCGGTCCTGGGACCGCGTGTCCGCCAGTGCCGGGCCAGGACCGGTCGGGTCCCGAATTTTGTTGTCGTGGACTTCTACGACATCGGCGACGCGCGGCGAATCGTCAAGCGGTTCAATCACCGCGACTAGTACAGCCGCTTCCGGTAGGCCTCGTCGATCGACTGATCGAGTTCTTCGGCGGTTTGCCCGGTCTGCGTCTGGTCGGCGAGCATCTGCCCGAAACTGGGCAAATCGCCGGCCGACACTCGAAACGACTCGTCCCAGAGTCTTCCTCGCTTGACGGCCTTGCCGCATTGCAGGCAAGCCTGTTCAACATGCACCAGTATTCCCACTCGGGGTATCTGTCCGTCGATGCTGCAGGCGGCAAGCCGTGGGTCATCGCAAATCAACTCGGCAGTCCCCATCACGCGAAGCGTCTCGGGTATTCCCGGAACAAGAAACAGCAGTGCGATTTCGGGCTGACCGGTGAGGTTGCCCAGGGTGTCGAGCCGGTTGTTGCCCCGGCGATCCGGTAGCAACAGGCTCCCCGGATCCAGCACAACCACCGATCCGGGTGGGTCACCGCGGGGCGAAATATCCAGGCGACCATCCTGGTTCCGAGTCGCCACGCAGACAAAAGACGACCGGGCAATCATCGCCTGGCAGTGGCAATCAAGCGCTGCCAAGAATTTCTGCTGCGACAGCAACGACGGATCGCTATAGAATTCGCGCAGCTGCTGTTCGCTCTCGATCCTGCTGGAGGATTCGGGCTGATGAGAATCGTTGGTCATTTCAACCAGTACGAGAAGAAGTCGGCATTGTGGATCTGGAACCGCAAACGGATCGGTTCGGTCGATGGAGCACGCCCGTCCTGGCCCGGCCAGGTGACGGCGACGTCGGTCTGATCTCCCGAGACGACCGACGAGGCCTGGAATCCCTTGACCGGGTTTCCCTGAAGATCCAGAACCGTCACCTTCACCTGCCCCGTCGTGGCCGCCACGTTGACGTGCAACCGACGTCCTTTGGGCCAGCGAAAGGCCTGGGTTTCCAGGATACCGGTCGCGTCGGCTGCGTGCATTGAAACGAACCCGTCCCGACGGAGAGTGGCGACACCAATCGACGACTCGCCGTACTCGGGAACTTCCCGTCTGTTCGGTCGCGGCTGTTCGTGATCAAAGGACAACGCCGAGTAGAAGATGAAAACGGTATCATCCTTTACCTGCAGCGGCTGCGATGCCGTGAAGAGACAACCTCCATCCCAACTGCCACGGGGTCCGTTGGGGATCCACGTCCGACGATCGGCAACCCGCTGCCAGCGAATTCCGTCACGACTGGTTGCCAGTTGCACGTCGATCCGGTTGGTACCGTTTTCGCGGAACATCCAGGGCAACCCGACGTAGACTCCCTCGTAGATGGTCGTCCCCATTCCGTAAAACTGTGTCCCGGGGCCGTCCCTGGCATCGGTGGCGAAGACCAACCGGGAGGGCGACCAGTTGATGAAGTCGCGACTTTCGGAGCGGGCGATCCGGCGTCCGCCCGCTCCAAACCGGCCGTAAGCGACAAACATCCTGCGGAACGGATCCCACAGGGTCTGGTGGCCGGTGTCGCTGGCCTGGCCGATCACCGGGTTGCCCGGATGGTTGGTCCAGGTCTTACCGTCGGAAGAAAAACTGACGGACATGGCGCTGATGTCGACCGCCACGGGGATGTTGTGCGGGCTGCGAACAGAGTGTTCCCAGTAAAAGGCCTTGTAGCGGCGACGCGGGTCGGGATCGCGCGGGTCGTGGACGACGGCCACCCCCTCGGCGTTCTCGCGGGAAAAACGGCAGAGGTTGTTGTGACGCGACCCGTTGAAACTGACCAGGCCCAGGTCCGGCAGCGTCCAGTTCAGCCCGTCACGACTCTCGGCGTAGGCAAGCATCTGGAAGTTGGGGATCCGCGGCCGACCCTCCAGCGAAATCGCCGCCTCGTCGGGAAACCGCGCCCCGGCCAGGTACCACATCTTGAAGAGCTGCTGTTCGGGGACATAGAGGACCGTCCCGTACAACTGGGCCCGGAACTTCTGCCAGGGGCGCTGGTGATGACGAACCACGGGATTGCGAGCATATTTTTTCGGCTGGTGCAGAACCCGGGACAGACCACTGGATTTTGCGACCATGATGTCGTCGAGAAACAACTGGCGATATCCCAGCGCGACCCGCCGCGAGGCCTCGCGTGCCAACGGGCTGACAACACGTCGGCCGCCGCGATTGACGTTCCAGGCCACGCTGTCGACGGTGTGGTTGCCCGATCGAAACTCAAACGACAGCGACACGTCCTTTCCGTCAAACCGGCGTTCCCCCTTCAGCGTGCCGACCCGCTTCCCGTTGATCGTCAACGTGAAACGGTAGTCGTCATTCCCGTCGGTCACCCAACCAACGGTGAAGCGGTTCACTCGACGCGCATCGAAGCCGTCCAACGCCGACAGGTCGACAACACTGTCGGGACGATCCGGCCCCATTCCTCCGGCGACACCGACCAGCAGCAGGTCGGGTTTGTTCGCACGGTGAAGAGGATGCAGCCTCAGCCGACGGCCCTGGGTGTGGATTGTCAGCCCATCGGCACGCGAGTTGTCGGAACAATCAGTTCCCCATTCGAAGCGAACCTCGTTGTGCTGTCCCTGGGTCTGCCCATGAGTACCCAACCCCAGTCGACGGCAGAAATCAACGGGCCGCCGGACCACCCATCGCCCGTTTTCGATCGACTCGCTGGCCGTGCCGGACGTCTTTCGCCACGCCGGGCTGGCCTTGCCGGGCAACAGGCTGGCATCCCACGAACCGCTCCGACCCGGCTCGTCGGCTGCCGCGTGTGCCCCTGCGACAGCAAGCCATAACATCACCATCATCGAGGACAAGCAACCAACCCATCCTTGGCATTTACGGTAAGGAGGCTTATCGTCAGACATCAGCCGGGCCTCTGCCCCAGTCATTCCCACAACCTCCACAGGCTACCCGGACCAACGTCCACTGGACAGTTGACCGCGGAGTTTCCTGCAACAACCCCGGATACTTCCAGGGAAAGCCGACGATCAAATGACCGCCGCAGGCATCCTCGAGACAGTCAACGCCGGCGATCGACCGGGCTGTGAGGCGGTGGCAGAACCTCGGCGCGAGAACCCCCAATGTCTCTGCTGAGTCTTCGCGGCCTCGGTTTCACCTACGGTGGCGAACCCCTGATCGACGGCATCGACCTGGAGGTGGTCCGTGGCGAACGGATCGGGCTGCTCGGCCGCAACGGCAGCGGCAAGTCAACACTGATGAAACTGATCGCCGGCGAACTCGACGCCGACGAGGGCGAAGTGCTGTGCGAGACGGGGACCAGGGTCGCGCGGCTGGTCCAGGACGTCCCGGAGGGAACCGATCAGACCGTTGCCGAGATGATCGCCGCTGCGGCAACGACCGAAGACGAGCGGCCCGAGCAATGGCAACTCGAACAAGCCGTCGCCCGAGTGCTCTCGCGGATGGCACTCGATGGCAATGCCTCTTTCGCCACACTCTCGTCCGGAATGAAAAGACGGGTCCTGCTCGGCCGTGCCCTGGTCCATGAACCCGACCTGCTGCTGCTGGATGAACCCACCAATCATCTCGACATCGATTCGATCACCTGGCTCGAGCAGTTTCTCAGTGTCTATGACGGCACGCTGATTTTCGTCACCCACGATCGCGTTTTTCTCCAGTCCCTGGCCACCCGGATCATCGAAATCGACCGGGGACAACTACTCGACTGGGAATGCGACTTCCAGACCTTCCTGGACCGTCGCCGGGCCACCCTGGAAGCCCAGGACAAACAGGAGGCCGCATTTGACCGCAAGCTGGCCGAAGAAGAGCGATGGATCCGCACCGGGATCAAGGCCAGGCGAACCCGCAACGAGGGCCGTGTGCGGTCACTCAAGCGAATGCGCGACGAGCGACAAAATCGGCGTCAGAAAGTCGGCGATCTCCAGATCGAGGCGACGGCCGCCGAACGGTCGGGACGGCTGGTGATCGAAGCCAACGGGATCGGGTTCGCCTATGACGACCAGGCCATCGTCGATGATCTCTCGCTGTTGATCTCCCGGGGCGAACGTATCGGGATCATCGGACCCAATGGTTCGGGGAAGACCACCCTGCTCAAACTCCTGCTGGGACAACTGCAACCGACGACCGGATCGATCCGGCACGGAACGCGACTCGAGACGATTTACTTCGATCAACTCCGGGAACAGATCGACGAGGAAAAGACTGTCGTCGAGAATGTCGGCGAGGGGCAGGAGACACTGGTGATCGACGGGCAACCCCGCAACATCTACGGTTACCTGCAGGATTTCCTGTTCACTCCCGAACGCGCCCGCCGGCCCGCCCGTTTCCTCTCCGGCGGTGAACGCAACCGGTTGATGCTCGCACGCATCCTCAAGCGTGCCTCGAACATGATGGTGCTTGATGAGCCAACAAACGATCTCGATGCCGAGTCGCTCGAACTCCTCGAAGAACTGATCGCCAACTACAAGGGCACCCTGCTGTTGGTCAGCCACGACCGGGCGTTCCTCAACAACCTCGTTACCAGCACGCTGGTCTTCGAGGGCAACGGACGGTTGAAGGAATATGACGGCGGCTACGATGATTACCTTCGCCAGCGGAAACAGGCCGAAACCACCGCGGCACCGACCACCGCAAGCCCTTCCCCGGATCTCCCCCCCTCCACCAAACAACTCGCTCCGGCAAAGTTGTCATTCAAGGAATGCCGCGAGGCCGAAGCGTTGTTTGCCGAAATCGAGATGTTGGAATCCGAACAGGCGTCGCTGAATACAACGATGTCCGATCCCGGGTTCTTCAAGCGGGATGGTGCCGAAATTGGACTGGCGACGGGGCGACTCGAGGAAATCCATTCCCTGTTGCCCGAGAAAATCGCCCGCTGGGAAAAACTCGAATCTCGCCGTTGACCCGTCAGCCAGGCGATTCACCGCTGCCGACCCAGGGACGGTCTGCCCGGGAGCTCCGTCGGGCCTGATTATCCGGCGTCGCCGGCCAGACGCGAGACCAGGTCGTCGGCCAGGCCAGCCGCCTCGGCCTCGAACGCCTGGTCGACCTGCGATGTGTTGCGGCAGCCGATCAGGACCGACGTGACCCCCGGCTGAACAATTGCCCAGGAAAGCGACAGTTGGACCAGCGAACGGCCGGTTTCGGCCGAGACCGCATCGAGCCTTTCGAGCGTGGCCCAGCCGTGGTCATGGAAGTAGATCGGCTGGTGCCCGGGCATCACGTCGAACCGTGTCCCCCCCGGAATCTCCTGCTCGGGTCGATACTTGCCTGTCAGGAATCCGGCACCCAGCGGGCTGTAACTCAACACGCCGACTTGTTGATCCCGACACAACGGCAACAAGTCGGCCTCGATCTCCCGCTGCACCAGGTTGTAAGGTGGCTGGACCGACTGCATCCGGGCTGCCCCGCTGTCCCTGGCCAGCAACAGTGCCTTGGCCAGTTGCCAGGCTGACCAGTTGCTGCAACCGATATGCTGGACCTTGCCCTGCTGAACAAGCGTCTCGAGCGCATCGAGCGTCTCTTCGACCGGGGTCTCGTCATCCCAGACGTGCAGTTGGAAGAGGTCGATCACATCGACCCCCAGTCGTTGCAGGCTCTCGTCGGCCGATTCGATCACCCGGTCTCTCGTCAGCGATCCGGCGACCTTCGTGGCCAGCACAACGCGATCCCGCACACCGCGATCGGCGATCCACTCGCCGACAACTCGCTCGGATTCGCCAGCCGCATAGGCCTCGGCGGTGTCCAGCAGATTGATCCCGCGATCCAGGGCGTGATCGAGGATATTGAACGATGTGGCCTTGTCGATCTCGCGACCGAAAGTCACACACCCCAGTCCGATCGAACTGACTTTCAGCCCGGTGGTTCCCAGCTCTCGAAGATTCATCATTTTCTCCCTGTGGCGTTGGTCCTTTTACCAGATTTCCCACACGATCTCTTCCCGCGGTTGAAATCAGAGAGAAGATCGACCGTACACTGGCAACTGCACCCGAAGGTCAGGTACGTTGACTGCGGTGGTGGAAGCCGATAACCACACTCGCCCGGGCTGATTTTTTTCTGCCGCGAGTGATATTTGCCGCCCATCTTCGCCCTTGGTTGTAGTGGGGGTTCTTAGAGAGGGCCATCGTGCGGATTGCCGTACTCGACATTCTCGACCTGCCGTCGCGACGATGGGGTGAGATTCCGATCAAGGTCAGCTTGACCAAGCAGTATGCCAGCGTGATGCCCCAGGCGGTTTCGGCCTGGTGTCGCGAACTGGGTCACGATGTCACCTACACCGCCTACTATGGTCTCGGGTCCATCACCCGGAAACTGCCTTCCGATCTCGACGTGCTGTTTGTCTCCGGTCACAGCCAGGGCAGTGCCCTGGCCTACGCCCTCGCCAAGCTGTATCGCAACCGTGGCACACTGACGGTCATCGGCGGACCGCATGCGAAGGCCTTTTCTCGCGACTGTTCACGGTTCTTCGACCTGGTCGTCACCGAGTGCGATCAGAACCTGATTGCCGAGATCCTCGAGGGCCGCTTCGATTCCGGTCAGATCATCCGCAGCGGTGGCCTGCTGCAGGCGATCCCCTCGGCCCAGCAACGGTGGCCTGAAATCCGTCGCGCCGCGTTGGCGATGGGGCGTTGGCGAACACCCTTCACCAACATTCCAATGCTTGCCAGCCTCGGCTGTCCCTACACCTGCAACTTCTGCATCGACTGGGACAACCCCTACCGCAATCTCAACGGCGGCCAGTTGGCCGCCGACCTGCAGTTCATCGCTCGTCAGATGCCCACTCGAACGCTACGGGGTGGATACATCTCGTTCCACGACCCCAACTTCGCGGTCAAGTTTGACGAGGTCATGCAGGCGTTGAAAACGCTGCCGGCCGCCGAGCGGCCACCCTACATCATGGAAAGTTCACTGAGCATCCTGAAGGACGACCGACTGACCGAGTTGGCCGAAACCAACTGTATCTACACGGCACCGGGAATCGAGTCGTGGAACGACTACTCGGGCAAGTCGGCCAGCCAGGGTCATGATGGTCGGAAAAAAATGCTCCAGGTCGCCGATCATTTCACGGCGTTGCACGAGCACGTCCCCGGCCTGCAGGGCAATCTGATCTTCGGTCTCGATAGCGACCGGGGCCGCGAACCGGTCGATCTGACCAAGGAGTTCATGGACCGCACCCCGTTCGCCTGGCCGACGATCAACATCCCCGTCCCCTTCGGTGGCACGCCGCTGTTTGACGACTGGTACGCGGCCGAACGCATCCTGCCGGGAATGCCCTTCACCTTCTATTACGCGCCCTACCTGGTCATCACCCTCAAACACTATGACCCGATCGAGTACTACGAGTTGCTGATCGAGATGTTCCAGCACAGTGCCACGATGAACATGCTGCGACGCCGCTGGGCCGCCACATCCCAGTGGACGGGCCGGCTGCTGCACACCGTCCGCACGATCTACGCCCGCTCGGTGCTGAAAACCTACCGACAGATCCTTCACCAATTGAAGACCGACCCGTCGTTTCACGCCTATCACACGGGCGAATCGACCGAGTTACCCGAGTTCTACCATCGGGAATACGATCGTTTGCTGGGCCGACTGGCCCCGCTGATGTCACGGGAAGACCGCACCCCGATGCTCGAGCCGATCGAGGAGATCATCACCGTCGGCGAGGTCGGCACGGGCATCGCCGCCAGCTAGCCGTCTCCCGAAAGCCGGGCCGCGACGGTCAGGAGATGACCTCGAAGACCGGGTCGCCACCATGGGCCACCCGGACCGGTCGGCCCCGACGGTCGTTGACGGTCATGTGCGGATCGATTCCCATCAACTGGTAGATCGTGGCGACGAAGTCGGCCACCTTGACCGGGTGAGTCACCGGATAGGCCGCCTGCTTGTCGGTCTTGCCGTGCACGTGGCCTTCCTTGACACCGCCACCGATCATCAAGCTGAAACCGCACTGCGGCCAGTGGTCGCGGCCGGCCTTGGCGTTGATTCGCGGCGTTCGCCCCATCTCGCCCATCACGATGACCAGGGTCGAATCGAGCAATCCTCGCGAATCGAGATCTTCGAGCAGGGCCGGGATCACCCTGTCGAGAATCGGCAGGTTGTGGTCCTTCAGCATGCCGAAGTTGTTGGCGTGCATGTCGTAGGCGTGCCCGTAGTGCTTGTAGATGTCCTGGTGCACGCTGATGAAGGGAACACGATGTTCCAGCAGACGACGGGCCACCAGCATCGTCGACCCCCAGAGATGTCGGCCGTACCGATCGCGGGTCGCCTTGGATTCACCGGAAAGATCAAACGCGTCACGGGTCTTGCTCGAACAGAGCATGTCGAAGGCTCGTCGCTGGAACCCGTCGAGCCGTTCCACGGCGGTGCTGGTCCGAACCGTCTCGAACTCCCGGTCGAGTTGATCGAGAATCGACTTCCGTCGGTCCAGACGATCGGCTGTCATCGACGGCAGGGAATCCAGCGCCGGCATCATCGGATCACCGATTGGCATCACCGGGTAGTAATCCTTCTGGGTCGGCTCGCGTCCGAATTTCGGGTCACAGACGGAAAACAGCGGATCGTACTGACTACCCAGAAATCCGCCGTAGGGACCACCGCGGCGATATTTCTGTCCCTCGCCGGGAAAATTCGGCAGGCAGATGGCCGCCGGCATGTCATTCGAACCACGGCCGAGATACTCGCAGATTGCCCCGATATCGGGTGGATCGGTCGGCTGAGCCGGCAACCGCGCATTGCCGCCATCCCAACCGGTCATGATCGCCGTGGGATCGTGCGAATTGTACTTGTGGGTGACGGTCCGGATCAGCGTGGCCCGGTGCATCCAGCGGGCAATGTTGGGCATGTGCTCGCAGATCTGCGCTCCCGGCAGCGAGGTCGCGATCGGTTTGAACTGGCCACGGACCTCCTTGGGGGCGGCCGGCTTCATGTCGAACATGTCCATCTGTGACGGACCGCCGAGCAGGTTGAACAGCAGCACCGAACGGGCACGACCATTCGCCCCGGTTTCACCGGCTGCCCGCAGCATCCGTGGCAGCGTCATGCCGCCAAACAGCGACAATCCACCAACCTGCATCAACTCGCGACGGCTCACCCCGTCACAAAGCGTCTTGGCACGACCCAGTACTTTCAGCATCTGTTCGGCTCCCTGGTTGACTGCCTTCCGTACTATATCGAATTCCCGGCCACGAGGGGACCGGTTTTTGTCGCGGCAGCTGTTCCTTTTCGCGACATTGATGCCAGGAAAAATCCAGGGATCTTCACGAGCTTGCAACTTCGATCGACGGAACCGACAAGAGAACGGATTCCCCGACCCGGAAAGTGGCGACAACCATGTCCGACGTACAATTCTCGACCGTCGATGCCTACACGCACTGTGGCATCAGCAAGTACCTGCCGGTCGCGGATGTCTCGGCGACAATGGACCACGCCGGTGTCGATCGCGCGGTACTCGCCCAGCACCTCGGCGAGTTCGACAACAGCTATCTCCGCGGCGTCGTCGCCGCAAACCCGGACCGCTATGCCGGAGTCTGTCTGGTCGACCACCAAGCGGATTCGGCTGAATCGATCCTGGAGGAACTGGCCGGTTCATCATCCTGCCAGGGCGTGCGCTGGCCCATCGCCCCCGGGATGGACAACCACGAGCTTGTCGGCCGCACACTGGAACTGGGACTGGTCGCCGTCGCCTACTTCCCCGAATCGATCGCCGCTTGTGTCGCCACGATGGATCGGCTGCTCGAAGCGCATCCGTCCGGAAAGATCGTGGTCTCGCACCTGGGCAACCCGACCCAACAGCAGGCCGATCCATTGCAGGAGTTTCGACAAGCCGGAGTCTTCCAACTGCTGTCGGCCGAGACACTGGTCATCCAACTCTCGGGTATGGAAATGACGACCCGGTTTCCGCACGCCGCCCTTCACGACCTGGTCGGCGTGATGTTCGAGGCCGTCGGACCAACCCGCATGACCTGGGGCTCCAACTACCCGGTGGTCGGCACGGCCGAGGACTATCGGACCGAGTTGCGGTTACTGCTTGATGGCCGTCTGCCAATTCCCTCCGAAGCGATCCCGGCTATCGCGGGAGCCAATGCCTCGCGGCTCTGGTTCCCGGATCGGGAACACGTTGCGGCAAGATGACTCCTGACGGAATTCGGCAACGAGCCCCGCTGAACGCGGAGACCATGGTTGCCTGGCGAAGGAAAGCCGTGTGCAATAGGAACACCGGTAGCGGACCTGGTCGTCTTCACGCTGTCCGACCGATCATTGTCACGAAACGCGAGTGAACGGAGTTGTCGATGAGTGTCCCTATCGTGCTGGGCCTTCTGATCGGGATTGCTCCCGTGACCAAGGACAAGAGCAACGTCACGTTGCGTCAGCGGGTCCTTGCAGAATACGACACCGACGGTGACGGACGACTGAACGCCAGCGAACGCGAGGTTCTGCAAAAGGCGGGCAGTCCGTTCGCAAAAAAACGACCACGAAGGGGGCGGCGACGTTTTGATCCGGCCACGGTCAAGAAACACGACAAGGACGGCGACGGCAAACTTGACGAGAGAGAATCCCGGTCGGCCCAGGCCGCCCTGTCAGCAACCTGGGGAAAACTGGTCGGCGTCTACCAAGCGTTCGAGAAAGATCAGCCCGTTGTCAAGAATCTCAGGAAGATGGAGAGCGACGCAAGAGCAGGAAAGATCGAGGACTTTCCACCCGATCTTTTCGGATGGATCCGCGGCAGCATCGAACGGGCCGGCCGTGGCCGGCGAGGAAGGCCGCGGGGCCATGTCCTGGCAGAATTCGACAAGGACAACAACGGCCGTCTTGACGCAAAGGAACTCAAGGAAGCCAGGACCGCGATCGCCCGAAGAAAGACCGCTCCGGTCAAGCCGCCCAGCAGCAAGAAGCCAACCGGGCCCTGACGCCCGGTTGCCGATCACGACCACGTGGACCGCCCTGCCGATGATCACGTCGAGAAAACAATGAAGTTCCTTTCACTTTGCTCCTGCGTCCTCTTCTGTGCGTTGCCGTCGCCGGTCCTGGCTCAGATTCGACTGACGGAATTCTGTGCAGAGAACCAGACGGGGTTGGCCGACGAGGACGGCGACACCAGCGACTGGATCGAGGTCCACAACCACTCTCGCACCGAGCAGAACCTGGCCGGCTGGTCTCTTACCGATGACGGCATCGATCCCGGGAAATGGTCGTTTCCCGATGTCCGCCTGAAAGCCGACGAGTACCTGGTCGTCTTTGCTTCCGGGAAGGACAGAAGACGGCCCGGACGTCCGCTGCACACCAACTTCAAACTCAGCAAGACTGGTGAATACCTCTCCCTGACCAACTCGATCGGCGAGAGGATCGATGCTTTCGATCCGAGGTATCCGGAACAACTGACCGATATCTCATTTGGCCACCCTGTTGGGGAGGCACGCCGGATCTTCCGCTTTCTTGCCTTTCCAACCCCCGGCAGGAAAAACGTGACCATGCGAAGCGGAAAGCTCTCGACGGTCACGCTCTCTGAACCGCACGGNCTGTTCCAGACACCATTTTCTCTGGAAGCCCGGGCCGCCGATCGCGGTGTGACCATCAGGTACACGCTCGACGGCAGCCGGCCCAACGAAACCAGTCGCGTGCTCGAGGGGCCACTGGAGATCAAGAACACGACCGTCATCAGGATCCGGGGCTACCGAACAGGCCACGCCCCGACACCGGTCGTCACCCGCAGCTACATTTTTCCCGCCGATCGACTCGACGATTCGGCCGACGGTTTGCCCCCGGCTGGGTACCCCTACCGGTGGGGGGCCGGGAAAGCGCATTACGGGATGGACAGCACGATCATCGGAGACCCCCGGCATCGCAAGACCATCCTCGCCGCACTGCATGCCCTGCCCAGCTTCTCGATCGTGACCGAAGCCGACAACCTTTTCAGCAACGAGACGGGAATCTATGCCCACGCAGGCTGGCACGGTCGAGGAGCCGAACGCGCGTGTTCACTTGAACTACTCCCCGCGGGTCCCAACGAACCGGGTTTCCAGGCTGAATGCGGTATCCGCATGCGTGGTGGCTTCAGCCGCCGACCCAGCGTCCCCAAGCACGGGTTCCGCTTCTTCTTCCGCCACCGGTACGGAACCGAACGGCTCAAGTACAACCTGTTCGGTGGCAAGGCTGCCCGGGAATGCACTCATTTCGACCTGCGCTGCAGCCAGAACTACGCCTGGCATCACGGCTTCAGTTCGAATGCTCTCTACATCCGCGACCAACTCAATCGCGACCTGCAGTTCGCCATGGGCCACCCGTCCCCGCGAGGCAACTTTCGTCACGTCTATGTCAACGGGCACTACTGGGGACTCTACAACACGTGCGAACGCCCGAAGGCATTGTTCGGAGAATTCTACATCGGCGGCAAGAAAGAGGATTTTGATGTCGTCAAGATCCAGGGCGGTTATTCAGAGGGCGCACGCCGCGCCTACCAGGTTTTCCCCACCGACGGAAACATGGACCTCTGGTCACGGCTCGATGAACTCTCGCAGCGCGACCTGAGCGGCCTGGAGGCCTATTGCCAGATGATCGGAGTCAAGACCGACGGCAGCCCAGACCTCAAGTCCCCACGGCTGCTCGACCCGATCAATCTCATCGACTACATGCTGGTGATCTTCTACGGCGGCAACCTCGACGCCCCGATCAGCTGGTTCGGCAACAATCGTGGCGGAAACAACTGGCACGGGCTGATCAATCGCAAGCAGAGCCAGGGATTTCGCTTTATCATCTGGGACTCCGAGCACACGTTGCTCGACGTTGAAGAAGACCGGCTCGGCCCCTTCCCGCTCGGGAAGACTCCCGACCGCAGCAATCCTCACTGGTTGTACCAGCGGTTACTCGACAACAGAGAATTCCGCGTCCTGCTCGCCGATCGCATTGCCAGGCACCTGTTCCGCGACGGGGTCCTTACGCCCGGCAGGGTGCTGCCCCTGTTCGACCGGCGAATCAACGAAATCAAGGGCGGCCTGTTCGCCGAGGCCGCGCGGTGGGGCAATCCCCGCAAGACCTTCGAGTCGGTCCTGAGCGGATCAACCGCCCCGCCCAGACCAAGCGACTCCGGTCTCGCAAAATACCAGGCCTGGTTCCAGGAAATCGAACGGACAAGAACGAAGTACATTCCCAACCGGACCCGGATCATCATCAATCAGTTCTTCGGCCGCGGCCTTTACCCGGATCTTCCCGAGATCGCCGCTCGCCTGGTTCCGGCTACCAGCAACGGCAGCCGACTGGAGCTCAAGGCAGGCGAGTCGAAAATCTACTACACGACAAACAACCAGGACCCCAGGCGATTCGGCGGCGAGTTGAACAAGACCGCGAGACTCTACGAGGGTCCGTTGTCGATCACGACCGGCACACTCGTTCTTTGCCGCATTCGCAACGACGACGGGGAATGGGGTCCCCTGAGAGAAATCTCCCCCGACCGACGGCTCGCCGCCGGTCGCCCAGCACGGCCAGGCAAGCAGGCAGGCCCCGGCTCTCGTTAGCCGTTCCAGACAACCTCGGAATCCAGTGGATAGATCGGCCGCGGAACCCGGGTCCAGTCGAAAGCCGCCAGATCCGACTGGGTCATTCCCGGGGTGTCGGCCCGGATCAACTCGCGGCGCCAGTCGTCGAAGAACTGGAAGTTGCTGGCGGTCTTGACGACCACCGCCCGGGCCTGGCCGATTTCCAGCCCGAGGTGTTCGTAGAGCATGGGATGACTGATCGCGAAACCGGCCGCGGCCATCACGACGATATGAACCGGCCCCGCCCTCAACAACACCACCCGACCGATCTCCACCCGCCCGCGTTCTCCCGCATCGGCCTCGTGCTGTTCCGACACCGCCATCACTCGCGCGGTCGTTTCGACCGGCTGGCTGAACTGGTTGTCGATCTTCCCGCCCAGCGACACCGTCACTTCGCAGCCAACACCTGCCGCGAACGCCACGTCGACCGCGTCCGGATCGACGATCGGCACCAGCATCAACCGGTCCGAATCGGGCTGGTCAGCGGCCTGGGCCAACAATTCCCTTAGCAGCCACGTGCTGTCACCGGGTGCTCCTCCGTAAACCGAGTCACCGGTGTCGGAGAGGATCAACAGTCCGTCGCCATGGCGATAGGCCCGTCGTACGGCCTCGGAAACCTCCACCCGCTCGGACTTCCAGAATTCCTCGCGCGATTCCCAGGCCATCGCCCCCATCTCGGCGGCCAGCGTATCGGCCAGTTCCGCGTCGCCGTCGGTGTGAACCACGACCGCCCAGCCACCTTCGGCCACGTCGAGCCAGGGTTGCATCGGGTAGGGCGAAACATCGAGTACACCTTCGCGTTGTTCGAGTGCCCGGGCATGGTCAAACCATGCCTTCATTGGTCCTGCCGAAGTCAGGAACTGGTCCTGGGGAGTGATCATCGGGATTTTCCGCCAGCCGATCGCCGGTTTGCGACCGGTCCCGAGCCATTCGAAGAGCAACCTTGCGGTCTTCACACCCGTGCCCAGCGGATCGTGGGGCTGGGTCTCGTGGCCGACCAGCAGGTCGGCGCAGGCGACCATCCGGGCGGTGATATTGGCATGGTGGTCCAGCGGACACGCCAGCGGGATCTCGGGTCCGATCACTTCGCGAACCGCTTCGAGAACCGCCCCCTCGAGGTCGTCGTCCCGATCGATGCTGGCCGCACCGTGCAGCGACAGGAACACCGCGTCCAGTTCCCCGGCTTCGCGCAACGGCGCCAACAGCATCTCGAGCAGTTCGTCGTAGGTCGCGTCGAGGATCTTGGCACCGGCTCCGGCCCATGCCCGGGCCAGTGGCACCACCTCGATCGGCTCATCCTGCTCGCTGGCGACCTTCAGGAAACCACCCGGAGGCCCCACGCCGGGGAGCTTCTCGAGCAGTTCCGCACCCTGGTAGAGCCCGTAGGCCTCGAACGCGTCGCGGCCCATGCGACTGGGAGTAAACGTCCCGGTTTCCTGAACAATTTCCCCCAGCGCAATTCTCACGATTGGCCTCCCCAGTGTTCATCGACACGCGACAGCTAAAGTTCAAATCACCCGCGAGAGTACCTGGCCAGTGGAAAGCGGCACGGGACGGTCTTCCGGCGAGCGGACCGCCTGGCGAGGGTCAATCCCCAACAGGTGATAGATCGTCGCCGACAGGTCCTCCGGTGCCACCGGGTCACGCGCCGGATAGGCGGCCTGGCGGTCCGAGGCCCCGTAGACCTGCCCACCGGGAATTCCCGCGCCGGCCAGCAAGACCGTGTTGCAGGCCGCCCAGTGATCGCGGCCGGCCTTGGCATTGATTTTCGGGGTCCGACCGAACTCGGCCAGCCACACGATCAACGTCTCGTCGAGCAGACCACGGGTTTGCATGTCCTCCAACAACGCCGAGAAGCCACGGTCGAGGTTGGGCAGCAACGACTTTCGGTGCTTGTTGAAGTTGTCGGCATGAGTGTCCCAGTAGGCGTCGTCGCGTTCCCAGTTGACCGTCACCAGCCGCACGCCCGATTCGACCAGCCGTCGCGCCAACAAACACCCCTGGCCAAAGGGAGTCTGCCCGTAGCGATCTCGCAACGCCGGGGCTTCGGTCCCCAGATCAAATGCCCGGCGAGCCCGTGGAGAGGTCAACAGGGTCATCGCCTGCTGGTAGTACTCGCCCAGATTCCTGACTCGTGACGAACGCTCGACAAGGCGGGCCTGGCTGTCGAGGCGAGCGAGCAGTCGTTGACGATCGAGCAGTCGGCTGGGTCGATCCACCGGGGGAAACGGCGAAAACGACTTGTCATTGGGGTGCTGAGAGATGAACAGCGGATCGGTGCCGGGACCGAGAAATCCGCCAAAGAACCCGGGAAAGATGTGGTTGTTTGCCGAGACCTGGTTGGCGGGGGCGTTGAGACTGATGCCTTGTGGCAGTCCGTCGCCTGCCAGACCGTCGGCCACGTGATTGACGACCGCTCCGAAACAGGGAAAGTCGTCCGAAGCGTTCTGGGGATTGGTCCGGGGCCGACGGTGCCGGACGCCGGTCAGCATGTAGTGCATCGCCACGGTGTGCGTGTTGTCGGGATGGGTGACCGAGCGAAGCTGGGCCAGTTGGCCGGTATGGCGAGCCAACAGCGGCAGATGCTCGCAGACCGAGATGCCTGCCACGGCCGAGGGAATCGAGGAAAACTCGCTCCGCACCTCCGAGGGAGCTGCGGGCTTCATGTCCCAGCTGTCCTGGTGAGCCGGCGCCCCGAACATAAACAGCACGATGCACGACTTGGCTCGACCAAATGACGACGACCCCGTCACGGCACGCGAATCTGCCTCGGCACGCCCGGCCAGCAAACCATCCAGGCCCAGTCCCATCGACGAGAGGCCTCCGAGCCGAAGCCATTCGCGTCGCGACAGCCCCTCGCAGGTTCGCAGTGATCGACCGGGAATGGAGAACATGTAGGGTCGTTCCGGGGGGGCGTGACCACAGGCAATCGTTCCCAGCATATCCAACCTCGTGATCGACTCCAACAAGGGAACCCGATTCACGAAGCCCTCTCGTGGCAACGCCGGGTTTCAGGTCGCGAAACGCCTGGTGCAGACTCGCGAGATGAGAACCTTGCCCCTCACAAGAGATCGGTCAAACGCCAGTTCCGGATTGCTGTGCATCAGAGAATGCGTCTCCCGGTGAGGAGAGCAAACCACCCAACCGTTTTCCGTCTTTCCTGGCGGGCATCACGGGGCCGTGCGTTTCCTGGACACCGACCTCGAGGCCCGCAAACTCGCCAAGACCCTCTCCGGGTGGCTGGGCGGACCACGTTCGCTCAAGGGTGTCGGTTCCGAACCTCGTCGTCACAGGTTTGAAGCGGCTCGACGCGCGACACCACTGTGCCTGGCCCGCCTTTCAACGGGCCATCCCACGCGGTCCCAACAGGCCGACCGTGTCCGTTCCGATGCCAAGAAGATCAACCAGGCGATCGAATTTCTCGCCCGCAGGCAGGCTGTCTCGGGGGGAGAGTGGCCGGTCTTTGGTGAGGCACAGATCTATGTTCTCCTGGGAGCGATCCGTGGCGCCCGTGTCGCCATCGGTGAAATCGCCCCGGAACCGATGAAGACGCGAATCAACGACTCGGCCCATGCCGAACCACATGTCTGGCCGATCACCAATCGCTTCGACACGCCCCTGAAACCCAAAGCTCCGTGACGATCTCTCGCCCAGCAGCTCGCCCGACCGGAACGTCAGCGACGCTCCTCAAAACAGACGAACGACATCCCGCGGGGCGGTGTTGGTGACGCGACTGAATGCCGATACAATGGACAACCTCGAGAACACGAGAACAAACGACTCGGGAAATTCTCGTCGACATGCACCCCGTCACCCTCCACCGCCGCCTGTTTCTGCAGGGCACACTCGGATCGGCCGTCTCAATCGGTTCGTCCAGGCTGACCTGTGCGGCGTCCGGGGACCAGCGTCGTTCGAACAAGAGCGTGATCTTCCTGTGGATGAACGGCGGCCCGAGCCACATCGACATGTGGGACCCCAAGCCGTCGGCCCCTGCCGAAATCCGTGGCCCCTTCACCCCGATTGTCACGTCGCAACCGGGAATCCAGGTGTCCGAACACCTGCCCGGTCACGCGCGATTGCTTGAGAAGTTGACCCTGCTGCGTTCGATCGACTGTTCCGACTGTGAACACGATCCGAACACGGTGATGCAGACGGGCAACGGCGAGGCCAGGAAGACCAACCCGCGCGCCAACCGGATCCCGGCAATGGGATCGGTGGTCTCACGGTTTCGCGGCCCGAATCGGCCGGGGCTTCCCGCCTATGTCACCTTCCACGTCACCGAGGGGTCCATCGCCCGCGGCGGCGCCCTGGGCCGACAACACGATCCGTTCCACGGCAACCTGGGGGCCGGCCCGTTCCAGCGAACCGAACGGCTGACCGACGGCGTGCTGAAACGGCGACAGGGACTCCTGAAGAAACTCGACCGCTACACGGGTGGACCCGACCTGGCGGGCTCGACCGACAGCGTGTCACGGTTGCGGGACCAGGCGCTCGAGGTCGTGCTGGGCGGACGTGCCCGGTCGGCCTTCGACCTGGATGCCGAACCCGAATCCGTGCGTCTCCGCTACAACCGTGTGCCCTGGATCGACCAGTTCGGCCGAACCGGCAAGATGAACGACCAGGTGCTGCAGGCCCGCCGACTGGTCGAACACGGAGTGCCCTTTGTCACCGTCGTGCTCAGTGCCAGCGGAAACTCGGCCACCTGGGACATCCACGGCAACCCGGTCAAGACGGCTTACGGCGGTGTGGAAACGGGACTGAAACCCCTGCTGGCCCCGTTCGACCACCTGCTGACCACACTGGTGGACGACCTGGACGAGCGAGGTTTGCTGGACAACACGCTCGTCGTCGCCCTGGGAGAATTCGGTCGCAGCCCGCGGATCAACAAGAACACCGGTCGCGATCACTGGCCGGCCGTCGGTGGAGGCGTTCTGGCCGGTGGCGGATTGTCACACGGCCGGACCATCGGCAGCACCGACCGCCAGGGCGGAAGCATCACGTCGCAGAAGGTGGGCCCGGCGGACATCGCCGCGACCATCTACCGCCATCTCGGAATTCCCCTCGAGACCACCTACGTCGACGCGGCCGGCCGGCCGCGGTTCATCGTCGACTCGGGCACACCCATCGATGATCTCTTCGTCTAGATCCCGGTAGCGCAGGCCATCTCCCATCCAGGCAATGGCGTGACCAGCAGCATCCGCTACGACCGTCGATCCTGGTTGAAGACCATCGGGGGCAGCCTGCTGGGATCGGCCACCTGCCTCGCGGCCGACCCGATCGGCAAACCACCGCTGGAGCCGAAAGCCCTGGCCCGGTGGCGAGACCACTATGCCGAAGAACTCTTCGCACACGCCCTGCCGTTCTGGGACCGCCACGGCATCGACCACCAGCGGGGCGGTTTCCAGTGCGCCCTGGACTACGACGGGCGACAAGTCGATTCCAACAAGTTCCACTGGTACCAGGGCCGTGGCATCTGGGTCTACAGCTACCTGTACAACCACTTCAAGGATCGACTGCCCGGCGGACAACACCAGCGGACGTTGTCCATCGCCCGCAAGGCGGCCGACTTCTGGCTGAAGCATGGCCCCGACAGTCGGGGCTGGTGGCCCGAACTGCTCAGCCGCGACGGCCGCGTGCTCCAGGCCTTCCGGGGCGACGTCTACAGTGCGTTCACCACGATCGAAGGCTGCCAGGAACTGGCGTTCGCCACCGACGACGACGCACTGCGAGACCAGTCGTTCCGTTGGCTCAAACAGGCCTACGGCCAGGTCACCCGCCGGAACTACCACGACCCCTATGCCAAGAAGCCGGGCTGGCGCGTCCAGGGCATCTGGATCTACGTGCTCAACTGCTGCACGCAGATGCTGGCTCGTTGGGACGACAAGTCACTAAGAAGCATGGCCGACACCTGCGTCGAAGCCTTGCTGGAACATCACCACAATCCCGACATCGGGCTCAACAACGAATTCCTGGACCACGATTTCGGCCGGATCCCCGAAGAGGCCAATCGCTGCCTGGTCGGCCATTGTCTGCAGGGACTCTGGCACGTCGTCAAGGAGGCCCGTCGTCGCGGCGACCGTGGCATCGAGCGGACCTGCCACGAGCGGATCCGTCGACACCTCGACATCGGATGGGATCACGTGCACGGCGGACTGTGCGAGTGGGTCAACGTGGGACAGTTCGACTACGAATGGGGTCCGCAGAAACTCGGCAGCCAGACAATCCCTCTGAAGATGAAAGGCGAGTACAACTACGTGAAGTCCTTCTGGGCACTCAACGAAGTGCTGGTGGCAACGCTGGTCGCCTACGAATCGACCAGGGCCCGGTGGGCCGCTCGCTACTTCACGATGGCACAGGACATCGCCGACCGACACTTTTCCCGCCGAGCCCACCGGCAGGCCAGTTATCGCCTGGCCACCGACCGGCAGTTCCGGTTCGTGCCTCGCAGCACTCGCCAGGACAATTACCACCCGCTTCGCCGGATGATGCTGAACCTGCAGGCACTCGACCGCCTGGCCAAATCGTGACGCCACGTTGTCATTTCCACGTATGTTTGATCCGAACGACCTTGCCGCCGGATTGCTTGAACGGCACCGGTGACGAATCTACAGTGCCCTGCAGCCAACCACACCGAATTGGCGAGGCGTTTCCATGAGCGTACTGAAGCGACGATCAACCCTGTCCCCACACCCGGTCCTGCCGGTGTTTCTGGCGATCATCGGGCTGGCCTGTTCGTCGGAAAAGATCCACTGCCGTGCCGCCGACACGCCGGGAGACACGACAACCTGGGCGGAGGGGCATCCAGAACTCCTGGCACTTTTCGGACGCCCTTTCTCGGTCGCGGGCAGGCAACACCGTCAGGACCGCTTTCGGCCCTGGCCTTCGAAAGAAATCCCCACCAGGTTCGCCGCCTCACAACCCACGCTCGTCCGCGGTCCCAAGAACCAATTGATCGCGCATTGCTGGTCGAGCATCGCCCGCTCGACCGATGGGGGTTCGAGTTGGACCAGCCTGGGCTCACCGCCACGTGGATTGCGGACCCCGGCCGGGAGCAAGGTGCTCAGCAACAGTTTCGACGGCTGTGGCATCACGGCACGAGGCACACTGCTGGCCCATCTCACGGTGCAATACAACGACGGCGGCCCCTACGTGGGATATTCCGATCCCAGTTATCACACCGACCTTTACGTCACGCGCTCCACCGACAACGGGGCCACGTGGGAAACCCCGGTTCAACTCAACCGCGGCCCGAAGGAAAATGCGGGTGCCCACCGCTGCCGCTTCACGACTCTCCCCAACGGCAGCGTCGTGCTGGCCATGGGAGCCTGGTTCCAGTCCGAGCGAGGCCCCCTGCCCAAGGCCAGGCAGTTTGGCCAGGCCTTCCTCTGGCGATCCACCGACGACGGCAAGACCTGGCAGCGTGATGCCCGGCCGATGTGCCGACACGGAGCCGAGCCGGACGTTCTCGCCCTGTCTTCGGGTCGACTGCTGGCGACGGTCCGGTACCAGCGGCACAAGCTGCCCGGCGACCCCGAATCACTGGCATCGCCTCACCTGCTCCGCTCCGACAAGCCCCCCTTCACCAAAAGCAGACAACTCGGCAAGGGACTGGTCGTTCGCAACACGGCCGTCCTGCACTCCGATGACGGTGGCAAGACCTGGAGCACACCGCGGCTGGTCACCGGATTCGACGAACAGACGGCCTGTCTGGTGCAGCTGCCCGACAAGGCGATCCTGCTGGTCTTCGGACACAAGACCGACGGATCAGGACAAAGGTTCATGGTCAGTTACGACCAGGGACACAGTTGGAGTCGCACCATCTTTCAACTGGGTCGGAATTGCCAGTACGCCAGTACGGTCCTGCTGCCCGGCGATCGACTGGTGTCGGTCTCACACCGGATCATCAAGGGGGTCGGCATTTTTCACGCCCGCCAGTGGTCGCCACCCGACAAAGCCGCAACCCGTGACGCGGGATTCTGGGTCCCCAGGCCAGCCGAACCCCTGGGAATTGTCCGGACACGCTGACCCAACCGCGGGGGCGTTGCTGTGGAGACGATGTTTGTTACATGAGGAAATGCCGATATAATCAGCATCGTGATAATCACCTTCGGTTGTCGTGAAAGTACCCGCCCATGACGCGCCGCCACTCGAAATTCCGTGATGGGGTGACCCGCCGGGACATGATCCGGGCCGGAATCGGTGCAACCGGTGCCCTGTCACTGGCCGGCATCACTCGACTGCAGGCGGCATCCGGAACCGTCCTGGGTGATCGTGGCAACAACGCAGTGATCTTCGTCGAGATGGCCGGCGGACCGACCCAACACGAAACCTACGATCCCAAGCCATCGGCCCCCAGCGAGTACCGCGGCCCCTTTGGCGTGATCGACACGCGGCTGCCAGGCGTTCAATTCAGCGAGTTGATGGTCGAACAGGCCAGGGTCAACGACCGTGTGGCTCTTGTACGTTCGGTCCATCACAAGACCGGCAGCCACACGATCGGCAGCCACCTGGTCCAGACCGGGTACTATCTCCGCAACAGCCAGAACGGCGACAACGACATGCCGTGCATGGGCTCGCTGGTCGCCAAGATCCGCGGGGCCAATCTGCCGTCGATGCCACCGTTTGTTTCGATCCCGTCACGAATGCGTTTCGGTCGCGCGGCCTGGCTGGGCAAATCGTACAACCCCTTCGAAACCGGCGGCAATCTCACCTCGAAGAACTTCAAGGTGCCCAACCTCGAGTTGATCTCCGGCATCACGACCAGTCGTCTGAACGATCGTCGACGCCTGCTGGCCAGTTTTGACGCCTCCCGACAGATTCTCGACAACCGCGGTTTCGCAACGGCCCAGGACAGTTTCACTCGCCAGGCCTACCAGATGGTCACGACCAACGCGGTCCGCGACGCCTTCGATCTCAGTCGCGAAGACCCGGCGACCCGGAAGCTGTACGGAAACAACGAATTCGGACAAGGGATGCTGCTGGCCCGCCGCCTGGCAGAACGCGGCGTCCCGTTCGTGACGGTCCGTGCCGGCGGTTGGGACAACCACGGGCAAAAAGTCTGCGGGTTCACGCTCGAGCAGAGCCTCAACAAGCGGGGTCCGAACTTCGACCGCGGCGTCGCCGGGCTGGTCACCGATCTCTACCGTCGCGGCCAGGACCAGAACATCCTGCTGGTCTGCATGGGCGAGTTCGGCCGAACGCCGAAAGTCAACAGCGAGGCCGGCCGTGATCACTGGGGTGCGGTGATGACGGTCCTGATCTCCGGTGGCGGCCTGCAAGTCGGCCAGGTCGTCGGAGCCTCCGACACCAAGGGCGGCCACCCGGTCGCCGCTCCTTACGGCCCCAACAACGTCCAGGCGATGATCTACCGGCACCTCGGTATCGATCCGTCGCTGACATTCCCCGACCCGGCCGGACGCCCCCGCGTCGTACTCGAAGACCGCAAACTGATCCGCGAGTTGCTCTGATTCGGAGAGCCTAGCGGCGTTTGGCGAGAACCCAGGCGAGATTGAACCGGGCCAGCTTGATCGTCCGGTAGGAATCCCCCTCGTAGGCCAACAGCACCTCGCCGCGACGGTTGACCGCCAGGTCGGAATAAGCCGCCGGCCCCTGTTCGACCAGCCGGGAAATCGGCCAGGTCCTGGTTTCATCCCGGCTCAGCCGCACCGTCAACAGTCGCCGCGACTTTTCGTCGACCGGGTGCGCGACCAGGATCCCGTCCTTGCCGACACGGATCACGCTGCCCTGGCACGACCGTTCGGGCATGCCCGGATGGTTCCTGATCGCCGACCATGTCGTACCGCCGTCGTTGCTGTAGCAGTAGGCCCGACGACGCTTGCCCATGCGACTGCGGGCGTTCATGTACAATCGACCGTCGGCCAGTTCTTCGATCTCGCACTCGTCGGAGTGATTGATCGTGGCCGCCTTCCCGTGTTGCCAGGTCTTACCGCCGTCATCGCTGTAGAAGGCATACGAAAGCTGGGTCTTTCCGAACGAGATGTTCTTCTCGACGCCCGCCCAGGCTGGGATCACCAACCGGCCCGCGTGGCGTCCGTGCCGCAACTGGATTCCGTGTCCCGGTCCAGGACCAACCCAGCCCCACTTCGACGGCAGGACACCGGCGGTAATATCAACCGGTTTCGACCAGGTCCTGCCGTCATCGGTGCTCTTGATCAACAACACCCGCTTGTTGTTCCAGGAGAACGGCAGCCAGATCGTCCCTGTCCTGTGGTCAACCACCGGGCAGGGATTGCCCATCGTGTGTGACCCATCATCGGCCAGGACCTGCAGTTTGCCCCAGGTCCGTCCTCCGTCATCGCTCCGCTTGAGCACGAGATCGATGTTGCTGTGATCGCTGCCGTTTTCGCGACGTGCCTCGCACAACGCCAGCAGCGCCCCCTTGCCGGTCAGCAATAAGGCGGGGATCCTGAAGGTGTGAGTCTTCTCGGTCCCTGAACGGAACAGGACCTGTTTCTCAAAGACCGGTTCAGCGGCCCGGGCCTGCCCGCATCCCAGTGTCAGGGAAAAAACAAATAGAAACTGCAAAACACATCGAGTCATTGCCTGGCTCCCGGATCGAGACACTCCATCGAACCCATAGTGCCATCCGGGTCGTCGACTCGCCAGCCAAAGTCGCCCACGCCCGGATCCGCTGACGTGTCGCCGGGAACAAGAACGCGGTGTTCAACCCAACATCGTTGCGGTATCTTGGTCTGATGTAAGTCAAACATGGAAAGCACGAACATGTCTGATCAGCCGCTGACAATGTCCCATCTTTCCACGCGACGGCAGGTTCTCCAGGCCGGATCGATCGGACTGCTCGGACTGGGCATGTCCGACGTGATGCGATCCCGTTGCCCGGCCGACTCGTCGGCAACAAAACCCAAGTCGGTCATTTTCGTTTTCCTGACCGGGGGGCCGTCGCAGCACGACACGTTCGACATGAAGCCCAACGGGCCCAGCGAGTACCGCGGTGAATTCTCACCGATCGCAACCAATCAACCCGGAATCCAGATCTGCGAGCACCTGCCGCGGCTGGCCCGCCAGGCCAACCTGTGGAGCCTCGTGCGATCGCTCTCCCATCCCGACAATGGCCACCAGTCGGGCACCTACGTCATGTTGACCGGGCGGCGCGACCGGACACCGTTTCGGTCCAGCAAACCCCACTCCGGTGACTGGCCGTCGATCGCCGCCGTCGCCGGCGCGATCTCAACGCCCCGCAGCGACCTGGCGACCAGCATCGTTTTGCCTGAGAAAATCAAGCACTCCACGCAAGGCATGTTTCCCGGACAATTCGCCGGCCTGCTTGGTCCTCGCCACGAACCGTGGTTCCTGGACATGACCGACAAGCCCCACGGCTACCATTCCTTCTCCGGTGCGTTCCCCAAGTACCTCTACAACCTCCACCGCGGCAATCACTCCGACCGCCAGGACTGGCGATTCGAGGTCCCCAACATCTCGTTGCCCGAGGGGGTGCTGGCCAAGCGCTTCCGCAACCGGATCGACCTGCTGAAAATCGTCGACAGGCAGCAACGCCAGCTCGGCGAGGCCCCCGCGTCAGTCCAGGCCGAGAAATACGACCGGGCCCGGCAAAGCGTCGTGTCTCTGCTGGCCGACCCGCGGATCCGACAGGCTTTTGATGTCCGCAAGGCCGACCCGAAAATCCTCTCCCGTTACGGCGACAACTCGTTTGGCTGGTCGCTGCTGATGGCCCGGCGACTGGTCGCCCTGGGTGTCAACATGATCCAGGTCAACCTGGGAAACATGGGCACCTGGGACCTGCATGGCAACGCCTTCCCGTTGGCAAAGGACTTCCTGTTCCCTCCGACCGATCAGGCTGTCTCGGCCCTGCTGACGGATCTCGATCAAAGTGGCATGCTCGAGGACACGATGGTGATCGTGGCCGGTGAATTCGGGCGAACGCCGAAAGTCTTCAACGGGGCTCCCAAGGTCTACAAGACCGTCGGTCGCGGACACTGGGGACCCTGCCAGAGCGTGCTGGTGGCCGGCGGTGGCGTCGCCGGCGGCCGGGTGATTGGTTCGTCGGATGCCAACGGGGCCTACCCACTCTCGGATCCACAAACGCCCGAGAACTTTGCGGCGACCATCTACCATGCGCTGGGGATTCCCCGTGACGCCTTCTGGTTCGATGCCGCCAACCGGCCCTACCGGGCCTACCAGGCCGATCCGATTCCGGGGTTGTTTGCCTGATGCCACGCTACCCACAAAACAACCTCGCCGCGTGCATGCTGCCGTGGACCGAGGATTTTCGGCTCGACGTGGATGTCTTCGAACGCCACATCCAGGCCACTCTCGACGACGGTTTCACCTGCCTGTACCTGATGGGAACCGCCGGCGAGGGTTACGCCCTCGATACGGCGAGGTTTGAACAGGTGGTCGAGATCTTTGCCGGGCTGACCGTCCGCGATGGAATCGATCCCCAGATCGGTGTGATCGGCACCTCGATGGAACAGTCGCTGGGCCGACTGCAAACCGCCTACGATCACGGCATCCGCATGTTCCAGATCTCGCTGCCCAGTTGGGGGACGCTCGACGAGTCCGAGACGATGCTCTTTTTCCAGACCGTCTGCGGCCGGTTCCCCGATTGCCGATTCCTGCACTACAACCTGCCACGGGCCGGACGAATCATCCAGGGACGCGAGTATCACCGGATCGGCGAGGCGGTACCCAACCTGGTCGCCACCAAGAACAGTTCCACCGATTACGCCCGCACCGCCGACCTGCTGACACATTCACCCGAGTTGCAGCACTTCCTGCTCGAGGGCAACTTTGCCATGGGCTGTACACTGGGCGAGTGCTCGTTGTTGTGCAGCTTCGACGCGTTGTTCCCCAAGACAACCTGGCAATTCTTCGAGGCCGGAAAGACCAGGAACCTCGAGGAACTCTTCCGGATCACTCGCCTGTTTCGTGATGTCGGCGAATTGCTGTTTGCCGGGTGCCAGCGGGAGATGATCGACGGATCCTACGACAAGACCTTCCTGTGGCTGCGTGACCCATCGTTCCCCAACCGCCTGTTGCCCCCCTACCTCGGATTTTCCGAGGAGGAATCACGAGCCTGCCGCGCGGTCTACGACGAACACTTCGCCGACATTCCCTGACACGACGAGATCATCATGCTCCGCGTTTTGTTGTTGCCAACCCTGCTGATCGTCTCCCAGCCGCTTGCCGCCGGCGAACGGCCGGCCAAGGTCGCGCCGATCACCGTCGCCAGCGGTGATTGGCCCTGGTGGCGCGGGACCGGTCGCGATGGCATCGCCGCCGACGGAAAACCGGCCCCGACACGTTGGAGCGAAACAGACAGCGTCGCCTGGAAGGCCGCCATCCCCGGACGTGGGCACGGATCACCGACGGTCGTCGGTTCGCGAATCTTCCTGGCAACGGCCGACCGCGGCACCCAGACTCAGGTGGTACTCTGCCTTGACCGCAAGACGGGCAAGACATTGTGGAAGACGGTCGTGCACCGTGGTCCGTTGGAAACCCGGGGGAACAAGAAGAGTTCCCTGGCCAGTTGCTCGCCCGCCTGCGATGGCCAGAAAGTCTATGTCAACTTTCTCAGCAAAGGCGCCGTCATCACGTCAGCCCTGGATCTCGACGGCCGCATCAGCTGGCAGACTCGCATCACCCGGTACCAGACACACCAGGGTTTCAGTTCCTCCCCCTGCCTCTTCGGCCCGCTGGTACTGGTTTCGGCCGACAATCGTGCCGGCGGAGCCGTCGCAGCGTTGTCGCGAGCGACCGGCCGGATCGTCTGGACACAATCCCGGCCCAGCAAGGCCAACTACACCTCGCCAATCGTGTTCAAAGTCTCGGGACGAGACCAGGCCGTGATGGTCGGGACCAACCTGGTCTCGTCGTTCGACCCGCTCAGTGGGAAGAAACTCTGGGAAATCGAAGGGGCGACGACCGAGTGCGTGACCTCGGTCGTGACCGATGGCACCCGGGTCATCACCAGCGGCGGCTATCCTCGTAACCACGTCTCGGCGATCCTGGCCGATGGATCCGGCCGCACGGTCTGGGCCAACAAGCAGCGGGTCTACGTGCCGTCGATGCTGGTCCGCCAGGGAACACTCTACGCCGTGCTCGACGCGGGAATCGCCACCGCCTGGGACACCGCCACCGGCAAGACGCTCTGGAAAAAACGGCTGGGGGGCGTTTTCACTTCCTCGCTCGTCCTCGCCGCAGACAACATCTACGCCACCGACGAAACCGGCAAGACCACCGTGTTCAAGGCCGATCGCGGCGGTCTGAAGATCGTGGCCCAAAACCAACTGGGGAACGAATCGATGGCATCGATGGCCATCTGCGGGGGACGCATCTACCACCGCGTCGCGACCCGAACTGACGGCAAACGGCAGGAATGGCTGTTCTGCCTGGCTCCCTGAAGACATCTCGCCGTCGGAGAGGAATTCCGGCCAACAAAACTGGCTCCCATTGCCTCAGCGGTTCGATTCAGACAATAATGGATTGGATCAACTTCGGCTGATCCATCGATGATGTCGGTGTTCACGGATCGAACACACCCGTCTCAGGGAAAGCAGACCATGCTCCAAAGACGCGAGATGTTGCAGATCGGTTGCTCGTCCTTCTTTGGACTGGGGCTCTCGAGTGTCCTGCAGCAACAGGCGGTCGCGGCACAACAAGAGCCGCGGGTCAAGTCGGTCGTGCTGGTGTTCCTGCCCGGCGGCGGCAGCCACATCGACATGTGGGACCCCAAGCCAACGGCGTCGGCAGCCAAGGGCGAATTCGAGCCGATCGCCACCAGCCTGCCGGGGGTTCAGTTCTCCGACAAGATGCCGATGATGGCCGCCCGCGCCGACAAGCTGGCCATCGTCCGCTCGATGCATCACGGCGACAACCGTCACCTCTCGGGCACGCACAATGCACTGACCGGTTACGTGCAACCGTTCACCGGAGGCTCCAACGAGGCCAAGTCCCTGAAACGATCGGACTGGCCCAACTACGGGGGCGGCATCTCGCTGCTGCGCCCGCGATCAGACGGCCTGCCAAGCCAGGTCACGATTCCCAATCCCCTGATCGAGGGTGTACTGGTCTGGCCGGGGCAACACGCCGGCTTCCTGGGGCCCAAGTACGACCCGTTCGTGCTCAGGGACGATCCCAACAAGAAGGACTACAAGATCAAGGGACTGACGCTGATCGACGGAATAAGCGTCGGACGCCTCGATGACCGCCGCAAGCTGCTCTCGAACATCGATCGCCGGCAGATCGCGCTCGAGGAATCGCTGCCGGGCATCAAGTACACCAACGAACAACAAACCGCCTTCTCGATGCTGACCTCCTCAAAACTCAAGGGCGCGTTGGACATCAACGCCGAGAGTGCCAAGAAACGGGACCGGTACGGTCGACACAAGTACGGTCAAACGCTGCTGCTGGCACGACGGTTGGTCGAACAGGAAATGCCGGTGATCCAGGCCAACATGGGCCATGTGCAGATGTGGGATACCCACGTCAATCACTTCCCCCGCCTGCGGACCATGTTGCCCGCACTCGACACCGGCCTGAGTGCCCTGATCGATGACCTCGAGGAACGTGGATTGCTGGAAACAACGCTGATCGTCTGTGTCGGCGAATTCGGCCGAACACCGACCATCTCGCCCCTGGCCGGCCAGAAGGTCCCCGGCCGCCACCACTGGGCTCCGGTCTACACGGCCGTTTTCGCCGGTGGAGGAATAAAACGTGGTCAGGTCATCGGTGCCAGCGACAAGGTTGGCGGTCAGCCGATCACGACGCCCTATCACCCCAACGACATGGGGGCGACCATCTACGAGGCCCTCGGCGTCGATCCCGCCACGATGCTTAGCGATCGCCTGAATCGCCCGGTTCATCTGAACAAGGGCAAGGTGATGGACGTGCTGTATTCGGGCATCGCCTGAAGCGATTAGCCCGTTCGCCTGAGGCAAATTGCGCCGCCCGGGCCCGGACCTGTTGCGAAACGACGCACCCGGTCGACCCGCTGGTACGGCCAGTTTTGCAGCGCCGACCCGCGAAAACAGGCTCCAAATGTGTTTAGTGCCGATTGGCACAGGACATGCAAAGACCTGAGGGGTAATCACGAACCCCAATCAAAAAGGAAACCCATGAGACTCTCGCAATCAACAATCAATGGATTGGTTTCAAATACTGCCAAGGCACTGTTTTCGGGAGGCCTGGTCGTCGCCATCACTGCCAGCGTGGCCACCCAGACCGCACATGCCTTTCCTCACTACAACGACTGGAGCGGCAACAAATCCCTCCAAGTGGCCGGACCTCTCGACAAGTCCAGTCCCAAGATCGCCCACGGAATGTACAGGGATCGTGGCAAGTCCAGTCCCAAGATCGCCCACGGAATGTACAGGGATCGTGGCAAGTC